>NZ_FRCP01000031.1 GCF_900142955.1 Anaerosporobacter mobilis DSM 15930
TAAATAGCTATTTATTAAACCATTATACTATTGTTCCGTCAACGCTAAACCATGCTCCTATCGAATATAACGATCCAGCAATATAGCTAGAGTGGGTTACTTCAAATATGACAGATCCAACTTCTGTTACAACAATTGTAACTGGTACATTACCATACGTTCTGTCATAAAAACCCAAGCTTCTAGTGACAGTAACAGTTGGTTTTGTGCTATATGTTAATGGGAATGAAAATACACATTCACACTTTCCACTCGTTCTACATGCGCCAATCAAATACACATAAGAATAATTAGCAGAATTAAATTTACTTTTATTTAGTAAATTATTATTTAGTGCATTAATTAAATTGGTGTTAGAATCAATCTTTTCTTTAACTTTTGAAGCAAAACTATTAACTACATTTTCATTTAATTGTCGCGCGTCGGCAGCAAAACCAACCGTTGTTTTATCATATCCATCATAGATATTTAACTCCGCTAATAAAGCATTTTCTACATCCTCTATTGCTTTATTGGCTTGTGCTTGTATATTAGCAACTGCTTGATCGCACCTTTCTATTGCTCTACTTATACTATCACTATAATCTGCACTATCAAATATTTGACCTACTTTATCTCGCATTACATAGATGATAAAACTTGCTGTAGATTCTCTTGCGTTATTTTTGTAAAATTTAAGATCGACTATTACTTTTCCAACACTACACAGTTCATCTGCTGATAGATTATACTTGTATGTACCGTCACCGGACTGCGTAATGTTATATTCTCTTATTGCCCCATCGTTTAGCCTAAATACTATCTTAGCAGTAGTCCCGCTTGTTTCGTAATCCTCTACGGTTATGCTAATAGGTATTCCATAGTCATTTTGTTTAAAATAAAATTGAGTATCTACAGTATTTTTTTGATAAGGAGATACAATTATATTATAGCTTCTCACTACTATCCCCCCCTTTATGTTGTAAAAAAACCAAACGATCTGAGATTGCTTATTATTGTATTAACTTTAGTTATTACTGCTCCCAAATCGGCACTCGTACTCAGACTAGGTACACTTCTTGTATTAATAGGTGTTTGATTATTCATTGCGAATCTGTTAGTCCTTAAAAGCTCAGAATCTAACAATCTAAAAAAATTATAGTAAACTGTTGTATCAACATTAATTACCTCATTACTATTAAACTTAACAACTTTATTTAATAGTAATTGCGATGTTATAATACTTATAATATCATCTTCTGTAGTACCTGGGTCTGGGGCAACGTCATAGGCCACTTTGCCTAATATAATAAATGTACTATCTGTTTTAGCTAACAAAACCATATCGTTTTTTGCAGGTTTATAACTGTACAGATAGCTAAACTTCTTATTGCTTTCTGTTTGCTCACCTACAAACGTTAATTTTGGACTAAATCCATCTTCAAATATACTTGTAACTGTAGCTAGTCTGTAGCAACTATCGTTCTGTTCATACTTAAGTTCGTCCTTCTTTTCTTCTACTGCACTTTCGTACATCATAAACTCACCAACTTTCTACACTTGTGATTCATTTTTCCACCTACTGTAAGCTCTAAATCCCACTCATATTCTATGTAGGTATCATTTATACCTAGTTCCTTATTTTCTATCCTTAAGCAATTCATATATGTGTGGTGTGGCATTGTTGCAGTATCAAAACTGATTTGTTCATATAATGATTGTTCGTCTGCTAACCTTTTGACATATTGCTCTAACGTTGATTGATTTGCAATATCAGATACACTTGCGATATCTACTATATTTCTACCTCTTGATATTGTGCTTAGTTTGCTACTAGGATTATTATTTATCCATGATGCCAGCAAAAAGCCTGTTTCTGGATTTTCCGTATACCTAACAATCGAATTTGGGAGATTAAAAGTATCAATATTTTGACTAGCTCCGCTAAAAATAATACTTTCTTTATCTGTTATATAGCTGTATTCCTCAATTCGGTTTATTGGTGATATATAAACGCTTGATTTAGCTGTTCCATTTTCATCAAACCATAATGGAGTATAATTGATAGCTTTTAACAACGTGTTAATCGCTTCTAGTTTAGATGTTCCTATCTCGAATTCTATATCTACGTTAGTAGTTAATTGTGATACTGTGATATCATGGCTAAATAACTTAGCAGATTCTAGTATACTTATTACCGCTTGCACATAATTAAGGCCCTTAGCTATATAATATCTACTTATGAACTTATCCTCTTTAAGTATCTGTGCAAAGTCATAGCATTCAAGTGTTCGTGTTATACTCGTGCCAGTAGATTGTCTAATAGGAGATGCAATTAAAAAGACCCCTAGAGAGTACTCTACATACCCTGATGGTGTCCTAACTTGCATATAAATCTTTATTCTGGAATTAACGTAATCAATATCTTTAATTTCTTTTATGCTAAGAGTTGAGCAACGCATAATCTCACACTCTGCGTTAAAATTTATGTTCCCAGTTGCACTAATCTCCCCTAGTGCTATATTATTTTTGTCTAGTAGTTCGAAACGATACTTGATAGCTCGATTGGATTTCAGAATTTTATCAATTTGATTATGCGTGTATATACTTTTATCTAATCTATTCATATACGCTTATTTCCTCCTGTTCATCTATTTGAGTTAAAGTAACTGATACGCTATACATTGTATCCATAATAGCGTTTTCACCTGGAACAACATCTATAGAACAAGGGAACATGTTCCCGAAATCGTCCCGGTACATTAATATTGTAAATGAAGAATGGATACTTTGTAATGTATCATAATTATTCTTATCTAGCAAAAAATTTCTAGTTAGCGTTCTCTCAATATGCTCTCCAAATTCACACACTGGATATACCCTGCCTACGTAATTATTTAAAGCTTTCTCAGTGTAAAGTGATTCAGAATAAGGCATATATGTATCGCTACTTAATTCTGCTTTCACTACTTCTATATCATTCTGCAGTATAATTCCTTTTATGCTAACCTGTGCTATCTGTATCTTACTATCTGCATATCCATCTTCATACTTTCTAACAAAATACTTATAAATTTTATTATTTGCAACTTTATAATCTATGAATTCTTTGCTATCATCAAACTTGTATATGGGAATATAATTAACTCCATTATCTTTAGATTTATATAGCATTGACCCTACAGTATCAGTTTTTATGGTAATTGCATTATTACCTTGTGTAACTAACATAATAGGTTGACTAGGATTAGAAAATGTAAATGTGTATATCTTGCTGCCCCATTCACTCCAAAGGCCATACATGTTACATACTCGCAATTTGATCGTATATGTTGTATTTGCAAAGAACATATTAGGCTTATATGTATTGCTACTAGATGCTGATATATTACTGTAAACTAAATTGTTACCTTTATATATTTCTATTTCAAAAGCCACTTGATCCGCACTACTCCATGAAATATTGCTAATGCATTTATTTTCTATAGTAGTTACTATTGGCACTGCAGGAGAATCAATTACAGTAAAACTACCATACGCATAATCAGAAATTTTACCGTCACTATCTGTAGTTCTTACTCTCCACTCTATTACTCCACTATTTAGCGCGTTTGCAGGTAAGCTGTAAAAGTTATCACTGGAATATACGTTTACAGTAGTATATAAACTAATCGAACTAGCTTTATAGCCTATTTCTGCACTTGCCTGTGTTGCTTCTGTCTGACTTTTATAAATCCATTCAAACATAATATTCTTTTTACGATTTTCATATGTTCCGTTTGGACCGACGACTAAAGGTGTCACAGGTTCTACCGCTTCATAAGAAATTGCCAAACTTATACTACTAGCGTTAATTTGTTGTGATTGATAACTTTGGTATCCTTCTAAGATAATAGTCAATATTCCATTGTTGATATTGTTTGCTACAACGCTAGTAATATCGATTTGATTACTATTGTAGTGTTGTTCACCAGAAAAAGATTTAAACTGTGTTTTTGTACCCTGTGAGATCAATGTCGTAAAGTTATTGTGTGTTATAGAATTATATACGTAACCATTTGTTATTGCTGAAGAATAGTACATAGGATAAACTAGTGTTAAATCCGACACTGGAGTTTGTGAACTATCCCATAATGCTTGTATGCTAAAGTTTAATGTAGCACTGTTAACCTTTGAGCCAATTACTATAGAAGGCACATTAAATTGAAGAATTATCTTAGATTCTCCATGTAAACTGAAGCTGCTTCCACAAATTTCAATAGGAGATATATTAGCATAATTCGTAGTTGGTTTCCATGAATTAGTATACGTATATCCTGATGGTAGAAGTGAAGTATTATTACTAGCCATTCGCTTGCACCCCTCTCCTGTTGGTTTGTTTCTTCTGTTCACAAAGCCTTTTTATATCTTCAAGATCCTTTATTGTACTAGCATTTAATGTGACATTATAAATATTAGTCTGACCATTACTTACTTTATCATGAGGTATAATTTTACTACCACTTGGTAATATAACTTCCTCTGGTCCTCCCTCATTAATCCACGTTCTTCCTCCTGGGAAATTATCCGTACCACTTGCATTGTATTGACTAGCTGTGTAGTTAGTTTTTACATTAGCTTCAACATTTTTAACATTGCTCATTTCATTAGCTAGATTTTTTGTTGAATTAGCAGCGTTATCTAACGCTTTTCCAATTGATATTGCGCCACCTATAACAAGTCCTATTACCGCAACTATCGCTGTTATTACTAATAATAAAGGTATCATACTACCTGCTGTTTTTAAAGATGCTCCTCCCAAAATTGCTTCGCTAATACCAAGTGCTATATTGGCTTTTGTCATAGCTGCCTTAATTGCTGTTACTGCTTTAATTGCACCTACTAATAATAATCCTACTGTTATTAATTTTAATATTGGTCCTGGTATATTACTAATTACATTAAATACACCACTTAGAAGATCGATTACAGGGCTCAATGCATCGCCAATCTGTAATAATGTCGTTTGTAAATTAACTAATGAATCCTTAAAATTATTACCTGTCCCTTTAAGGTCATTGAGTGATTCTTCTGTTTTACCACTTGCGTTCTGTATATCACTAAGATCACCTGAAAAACTGTCAGCGCCACTACCAGTCAGTACTAGTACTGTATTAAGAGCTTCTACAGATCCAAATAATTTAGCCATGGTTTCAATGTTTCCATGTGACTTTTTCTGTACATCTTGCAAAAATGCAGCAAATCCTTCGCTTTGTAATGCCGATGCATTGAAATTAATTCCTAGTTTTTTCGCTAGCTCACTGGCTTCTGCAGAAGGTTTAATAATATTACTAATGGCCGCTTTTAAACCCGTTATTGATTCACTCGCACTACCATTTACTTTGGTAAGTGTAGATACAGATGCTAAAACCTCATCTAGTTGCACACCTGCTTCTTTAGCTAAACCTGCTACTTTACCAAATGAATCCCCAAACTCACCTACTGTTGTTTTACCTAAATCTTGTACTTTAAGTAGCTTATCTGATATTGTAACAACTTCGTCCGCACTCATTTGGTAAGAATTCATTATTGTTGTAAGTACATTAACTGCTGTCGCTGTGTCTGTAAAACCAGTTTTAGCAAGATTAGCAGCTGCTAATGTTACTTTTAACGAATCCTCTGTTTTAACGTTTGCAGATATGGCTTCATACAATGCGTCAGAAATATCAGTTGCACTTTTACCTGTCTGTTTCGCAATATCGTATATACCCGCTTTTAGTTTACTCATACTTGTGACTGATTTATCCGCTAATGTATTTACCTTGCTTAACGAGGTATCAAAATCAACATAGGCTTCTGTTGCTTGTTTTATAACATCTAAAGCTTGTTGCACTATGTATAATTGTCCTGCATAGTCAGCAGCACTCGTACTTCCTTTTTGCAAGCTATCGTCAAGTTTATTGTTTGATTCTGTAGCTTCATCTGCACTTGATGTATTACTGTCTAGTTTATCTTTGCAATTTTTTAATTCATTGTTCATCTTTGCAAGCGATACTTGATTATCTAAATATGATTGTTTCAATTTATCTAGCTGTTTGTCTGTCGCTTTTCCACCTGTTGTTGCATTTTCGTATGCTTCTTTAGATGCATTAACTTTCTTGGTCTGCAGTTCTATCTTTTCTGCAAGATGTTGCATATCTAGTTCCAATTGTGTTTGTTCATCGCCGTATGCTTTTGCGTTCTCTTTAGCAAGTTTGAATTCGCTATCTAACTGTTTCATCTTACGATTAATATCTGTTATACTACCATCAAATTGAGCGTAATCCATGCTTAATTTGATGGTCTTATTAAATATCCCCATAAATCACACTCCTATTTGGCTCATGCTTTTTATTTCTCGTACTTGTTGCACATTGTTATTTACATGCGCTGCATCAATCTCAGCTTTAAGCTCATCTGTATATTTTTTAATAACAGAAAATACTTTAGATGGTCTTGAATTGTAATACTCACTTTCTAATCTGTGTAATTTAATACAATAAATATAAAAGAACCAATCCCAGTCTAATTCTTCATCTTCTTTGACTGAAATTGGTTCATTACGTTTTTTGAATTTATTTCCTTTAATTCATCTCCAATCACTCCTACTGATTCAGAAAATTCTTGAATGATTGCAGTTATTGTGCCAATATCCATGTTGGAAACAATAAATCGCGCTCTATCTTGTGCCATATCATCTGCATATTCGCAACTTGATGCATACACTATATTCGCACATATTTCTGGAATGTTTTCACTTGTTTTAATGTCATTAACATTCATTACTTCGCTTAAATGCATAAGAGCTTTAACATCAAATTTCATGTATAATTTATCTCCGCCACTAAATTCAAGTTCTAATTCAGTGGCGGGCTTACACATAATCTTCTTTTTCATATATGAAACCCTCCTTTTTATTCTGTTGCTGCTGTTATTGTAGTTGGTACTGTTGACAAAAATGATTCTGCTAAAGCTTCAGTAAATGTGCTGTTGTTTGTATCACCAATTAACTGAAAATTTTCATCTGATTCTCTCATTACAGCTGTTATCTTTATGCTGTCACTTGCGTATTTAATATCACCTTCTGTTTGTTGCACTGTGTATGAATAAGGCTGCGCTGTGCATTTTAATAACCATACTAACTCACGATTACCTTCTGTCTGATCAATTTCATATCCAAATGCAAATTCAGCCTGTTTGTCATTGTTACCTATTATTAATTCACCATTTGCAGTAAACTTATGTCCAAATAAATCAGCTCTTACGTCAACTTGCGCCTTGTTTACATCTGTTGTTATTTCATAACCAGTGATTTTAGATTGTGATTTCTTTTTAGATCCATTACCATAACAGTCACCTGTTGCCACAGTAGGTGTAATTTGTATTTGTCTTGCATCTGCAAATGGTTTAATATCTCCATATGTAGTTTCAGTTTTCGTATCAGTTAATAATTTAGCATATACAAGTCTTTTAACATTCATACGATATGAATTCTCTATTGTACCTAAACCAGGCATATTAACCCTCTCTTTCTTGTACTACAAATTGAAAAGTAGCACGATAAAATTTGTTAGTAGTGTCAAAATATGAATCAATAGTTGGATAAACAAATTTATCCTTTAGAACATTTTTTAGTATATTTCTAGCATTTTTAAAGTCAGTTTCTTTAAGATAATACAAATCAATCTGTACTGAGTGATTTGAATATTCACACTTTCCATTTCCAAACACATTACCTGTCTCTAAATAGCTATAATCAAAAATAAAACACGGAATAGATAGCGTCTTTGATGGCTTACATTCCGTGACATTAAGGGTATTCAGTATTAAATTTCTTATTTCATTTTCCATCTGTTTTCACTATCCTTTCAATTAATTTATCTGCTTCTGAATCTACTTCTGATTGACTATCATTAATTGATTTTTCAACAAAATGTGTCGCTTGTACAAGCACTGTACCTTCTTTGTTAATTGCACCATCATTTAAAAATCTCCATTTGTGGCCTGTTTTCTTACCACCTTGTACACGAACATACAATCTTCCGTTTTTATCTTTCTTTACAACTGCTTGTATATCGTCTTGCATATGTGTATAGTCTGCTTTTTTAATACCAGATCGCCATGTCATGTTTTTTCTTACAGCTCTGCTTATTATTTCACCTACTGATTTTAAAAACGATCTTTCTTCTTTCTCACACATATTCTTCATAGCTTTTAACATATCATTTATATCTGCACTAAGGTTTGCATCATCAAGATTAATTTTCATTATTACTCACCATGTATGAACGCTTAATTGCCATGATTTCAATATATTCATGAGAAAAATTATAGTCATTTGAGTATTGTATATCGTAAATAAAACCATTAAATTTAATAGTCATATCATTGTAAAACTGCTTTTTTGTATATCTAATTAAAAACCGTGTAGTTGTTTGCTGGAACTGTATATTGTTTTTTGCAATCTCGGTTCCTGATAATTGATTAACCGCTGCCCAACATCTATGATAGATTTCTTTATCATTTGTAAGTATTTCTATGCGCTTATTTAAAGTACCGATATCTACTTTCACATCATCACCTTTCCTTTAATAAAAGGGCATGACACTAGTCCATGCCCTTGATATGTAGGCTATATTAAAATTCAATTTTCTTAATGGATCTAGAAGAACCCTTAACAGGAATAAATCTTTCTAAGATACGTACTTTTACAGTATCGTCTTTAAAACCTGCTTCTGTACTTCTAGCAACTGTGATACCTTTTCTTTCGCAGTATTTAACCGCTTCATTCATATTTGCAACATAAGCAATGTATGTCTTTTCAGCAGTTACTACTGGAAGTAATGTGTCTTCTACACAAACAATAGGTTTTCCGTGGAAATATTCAACACCGTTGATCTCTGTAATCAAGTTTAAAGGTCTCTTTTGTGAATCTTTCTTATTCTTTAAATAAGCGTAAGTAGTAACATTTGTTAAAGTTACCAAACCATATTTTACTGAAGGCAAAGAAGTATCAATTGCAGTCTCGATTCCATCATAATCAGTTGTGCCTGTTATCTCTGTTGCGTTGTCTTTGATTACTTTTAAAATTTTAGTGTTTTCTTTTGCAGTAGCAATGTTAGCAAAGTTCTTTTTCACTAATGATTCAATTTCTACTTCTGCATCATCAACTAGCTCACTAGATAAGCTTTGAATAAGTCCTACTTTAGCACACTTAAACGGTACATCTGTAGTAACAAGTGTTCCATCTACAATGTCTTCTCCTTCTGCTACTTCTGCCATTTCGTTTTGGTCTAAATCAACAACTGGAATAGTTCCTTCATTCTTTGTAACAGGAATTACATCACATAATCCTTTCAAAGAACCAAAACCTTTCTGAATTTCAATTACCTTATTTACAAACTCCTTTGGTAAAACAGCTGCATTATCTGTAGATGTAATAGTAGCTCTCTCTTCTACTGTAGTTTCTTTCCCCATTATGCTTTTTACGATTGCTCTAAATTCGTTAATTTGTTCCACTTTTTTCTCCTCGCCCTTCTTTGACTTTTGATATTCAAGATCTCTTTTTTCCTCTTCTTCTAATTCCTCAGCAGCTTTGATTAATTTCTCTAGCTCTCTCTTCTCTTTTACTGCTTTCTCTGCTTCATCAGCTTTCTTTTCTTCTAAAAAACTTCTAATTTCTACCTTCTTAGCTTCTAATGCTTCTGTTAATTCTTTTAATTTCATATTTTGTCACCATTCTTTCTATTTTTTTGTATAAAAAAAGAACTATATTTCAAGTTCTAATTTTAATAATTTTAGTTTGTTTTCTAGATCTTCTCTCATTTCATCATCGTTTTTGCCTTCGACTGTTACATATTCGACTACATCTTTCATGTAACGTTGCTCGATATTTACATCTTCATTGTCTCTAGATTCTACCGATGTTCCATAATAGGCAGGTGTTCTTGTGTCGTCTAGCAAAGATACTTCTAGCAAGTCAATTTCGTCTAGATATCGCCTTTCTGTACCATCATCTGCTTTACCCCATGATTGTTTCTCTTTAATAAATCCAAATGACCAACCATTTAACTTTTTATTCTTTGCCTTTTCAATTACATCCGCATCAGTTGTATGTAGTTCAGCATATAATCCTATGTTATCTTCTTGCAGTCTTAAATTATCTTTCGTAGAACCTATTTTTCTGTTCTTATCATGGTTAAGCAGCGCAGGTATATCTTCTCTTTTTTCAATAGCGTTTTTCCATGTACCGCTTCTGATTTGTTCTACGAACTCGCCTTGTGGAGTTGATATTTTACGACTATCTCTTTCTACCGCATTAACATAACCTTTGATAAGTACACTATCTTCTCTAAGTTCTATTTGCATTTCATCACCCCTTTCTAAGTTTCTGTATAGTAATTAGACAGCTTATCTAAAATACTTTGAGTTATTTTATCTTGCTTTGTATTATTAGCTATTTCTGTTCCCCTCTGGTCGTACATATCAGCAATTAATTTCTTTTGTAGCAATGTGGCTAATTTCACTGCTTTTTCATCAGTTTGATATGCTGTTCCAACGCAAGATTCAATATATATTTGCGATGTATCTAATAGCTCAGTAATATAATCCTTGTCGTAATCGCTATCTACTTTTAGATACTCTTGTGCATCAGCTAATGTTAGTTCCACTATCATCACCTACTTCCTTAATTGCTTCATCAACTTCACTCTTCGCTGTATTTTTTGTGTATGAAGTCTCATTATTCATTAACTGCTCTAGTGTTACTTGACCACTAGGGAATGTCGTTACGTCTTTATCTAGCTTTTCTACTCCTAGTATTTCTTTCGCCTTATTTAAACTATAGACACCGTCGTTAACGTATGTAGAAATCACCTGTGCTTGTGTAAGTGCATCAAGCCTTAACATAACATTAGTATTCGCTCGTATTTTAAAACCTTTCTTGCGGTCTGTCTCAGTGAGTAGTTTCCAATCTCCCTCTTGTTCAATTTGCGTAAAGATAACTTGCAAGGTATCTGTTAAGAATGATAGATTGTCTTGTTCATCTGACTTAGCATTATCTACCGTTTCTCCTAGTTTAGATAATGGTACTCCCATTGAACCTGCTATATCCTTTTTAGACATTCCTCTTAATTCTGCAAACTGCGCATCTGATAAGGAAAGATTTAACGATGATACGCTATATCCAGCAGGTACAGTAAAAATTCTATTATTATTACTGTATATTCTCCCAAACTTATCTTGTATTTTCTTTAACTCGCCTTCTTCTTTTATATCCGATGTAAGTTGCACTACTATTTTATTAGTAAGTCCATTTTGAAATAGTTTATTTAGATATCCTTGGCTTTTTATACTTGTGTCCAAAGATTCTTTTAGCATACTTCTAGTAGCTTTCGAGTTCACTCCATCAAGTGTGAAATCTCTTAGAACCATAATGTTGTTTTCTAAACAGCTTCCATACTCTCCATTAGCTCCCTCATAATCATAAAGAATTTTATTATTCTTAGTTGAGTTGATTAAACCCGCATCATCAATCGTGATATTGGTTATACGAACAGGATATAATGCTTTAACTTTCCCGCCTTTCCTGTCTATCAACAATCCTGCTATGCCATAATGCCTAGATAATACAACTAGCGTTTTAAATGTATCTATAGCACTCATACTTGGATTAGGTCTAAGTCTTAACAAATCGTACAGATAATGATCTGTTGCAACACTTTCACCCTTATCTGTCTCTTTCCTTACCTGGAATGGGCATTTTGCAACACTTTCGGATATGATTTTTAAGCAGCTAAAATATGTGCTTTCGTTTAATCCACTGTTTGCACCTACCGAATTATCATATCCATTTTCAAAACTGTATAGATTTTCCCAATCGTTTGCCGTTGTATCTCTTTTTTCTATCTTGTCCCAAAACATTTATGTTCTCCTTTCGTATATCTATTTTGATACGAAATAGCTTGTTATTAATAAAAATGCTGATAGTATATACATGGCTACATATTTATTCAATGAAAATGTGGTACCGAAAATAATTAAGAAAGATGCTATTGTTAGTATGTCTGCCTTTACTAATTTATCTGCAAGCTTCTTTTTTACCTCTACCTTTATCTTATTTAATAATTTAATTTCAATCACCCCTTACCAGTCCATAGAATCTAATATATCAATAGCACTGTAGTTATTACCATCATCTATTAATTCGGTGTAACAGAATATTAATACAACAACCATATCAATTCTTTGTTTGTTTTTATTTTCTTTGTTAAGCATTTCATCATCTGCTTTACCTTTAGATGTAGTAGCATTTCTCATATTCCAATCAAGCAATTCGTTCTTTTTGTACAATACAAGACCATCATATATTTTCTTTCTAAATTCCTTTGTAGCAGGTGATAAGTTAGTATAAGTTTGCTTTAATAGCACTACATCATAGTCATTACCTAATCTACCCATCATTTCCTTAGCATTCATAGGATCTGTTACAATAGCCTTTATTTTGCAATTATGTACTTTCTCAATACTTCTTACATACTCTTCTACTTTTTCATAATCAACTGTCATTCCATCATGGATATCGCAATAGTCTAGTCGTTCATATGCTACATAATCTATATCTTCTCTTCTGGTCTTAAGACTTTCACGAGGTAAGAACCCATGAGAGTTGCAATATATCTTATTATTTTTCTTATACATTATTCCTACTGCGGTTAAATCTGTTGTAACTGATAAATCTATTCCAACTATTACTTCTTCACCATCGAAATCAACCTTATCAACTCGACATTTTTTCCAATAATCTATATTAATATACTTATTCATTTCGTTTGTTTCGAGGAATATATTAAAATTTTTCGTAAATAATTCTTCTTGTTCTGATGTTTTTATTTTGGCTGTTTCTCTATCATTTCGTATCTCTTGATAGTTTTCTTCAATCCTTAGTGGATTTGCTTTGTACAGTCCTTCTTCTGTCCACGCTTCCTCTCGTGTGCAATAGTAAATCAAAGAGAATATCCTAGGATTGCTTATCGTTCCGTCTAGCACTGCTCTATCGTATTCTAATTCTTCTAACATGACTGAATCTGATTCTGCATATGCTGTTGTAGTCTTTGCCATGATAGGATTCTTAACACTTAATTGTCCTTTTCTCATGGCTTGTATATTATCATTAGTAGTGAATGCTCCGACTTCATCACAGCATACACAAGCAGGTCTGATTGAGTTGTTCTTATTTGCCTTGCTTGTACGTGGTAAATAGAAGCTATTAGTTAGTTTACATTTTATTTTGCCTATATCTGATTCAGATACGAAAAAGTGTTTTGCTATAACTGGACTTGCTTCAATTATCTGCGCCATAGCCTTTCTAAGTTCTCTTGCTAGATCCCTATCTATACATATTGAATAGAACTCGCTATATTTTTGTTCTGTTAGCATTAGTAATATAAATATTACTGCAACTATAAATGTCTTTGCATTTTTTCTAGGTATAAACAGTACGATATCCCTATATCTAAATTTATTTAGGTCATTTTTGTATCTCCAACCAAATAAAGCACATAAAAATAAGGCTTGAAATCCAACAAGCCCATCTAATACATTTTTTCCTGCTACGAATCCAGTAGCATAATTTAATAATTTGAGTAGATCATTAATAACTTTTAGCTTTTTTTTACTAAAGCAGAACTCAAAATTATCATCATATTGGTTTATATTATAATCATTAAGGAAGATTTCACATTGTTTTTTTACCTCATCTGTAGTTATTTCTTCTCCATTTACTACATCATTGCAATATTTAAGAGCCTTTTCTATTAAAATCACTAATCATCATCGCCCTTTAGTATTTTAAGTAATTGATCTTCCTGATTATCTTTATCATTAATAACTAATACTGCAAGGCTCGCTCTATCTTTAGGACTTAAACCTAGTTTAGCAGAGAATTTCTCGAATATCTTAGAATACTTTTCATACGTTCTAACTGCTTGATTCTCTGTCCCATCTTCATCGAACAAACCATCTTTATTTAATTTAATTTGGCACTTTTGCATTCTGTCTAAAGATTCCGCTACTATACCAACAACAAATGTATCTCCACCGCTCAGAAATCCATTAGGTAGTAAAGATATAATGTGCTTATATAACTTCTTCCCATTTGCAGATAATTCTTTTGGCGGCTTAACATCAATCGTGGTATTTCCCTTTAATTTTTCTTCCGTTTCTTGACGTTCTCTTATTTCCTCATTACTGATATGTCCTGTTGCTAGTGCAATCGGTTTTATGTTTGGCATACTTTCTTCACCTACCTTTCTGAAAAGTTTTGAAAATGGGGAAATTTACGACTGAGAGGCTGATGTCGGTATTATTTATATATAAAAACTTTTTACCTACTCCCCCGGTAGCATTTAGTAATACTCCGTCTCAAATCTGTCTAGTATATCCATCAATGCATCTTGCATCTTTTTCTTTTCCCTCTGTCCTCTATTCATGTATGCATGTACCTTATTGTGATTAGCTTGTGTTACTCCAATTATGTTATATATGTCTAGCCTATCTTCTTTACTGTCTCTTACCTCTATCACATGGTGATATAGGTCTGCTTGTACTATGTTGCCTTTACTCCACTCGATTAGATCTAGGTTAAACTGATGTGCTGCTACTGTGTTCCTGCATCGTTCCCATTCATCTGAATGATAGAAGTCTACTCTCTCTTTCTCTTCTTCATTCTCTATCCTACGTCTCTGATAGTCTCTGTAGTTATCTAATCTTTTCTTATGTTCACATTGGCATAGCTCATACTGTGGTACTTTACTTCCGCACACAGTACATAATCTATATATCATAACATACCTTTCTTTAGCATATAATCATTTCTTGTAGTTTATCTATAAGCTATCTCTATATTCTTGCAACTGTCTTAAATAAACTCTATTTCTTGTTAACCTTATGCAACTGTCTATAAACCTTACATCATGCGACTTAGGTATCTTATGTTTATCTACTGTCATTTTTATCGCTACCGCAACACGTTGACTTCTACAATGCGTATGCAGTTCGAAGTTGTCTGGATTATATATTATCCATTCTTCTTTAACTCTTGACTTCTTAATCCTAAGCAAAAAAGATCACCTGCCATTTCGCATAATAAAAGATAGCACATACGTCCTATTACTACGCACATGCTATCTTGTTTATAAGGTTATATACACCAATCGAGACGGAATAGTTATATTTCTATAACGCACCGTCTCTTTAATCACTGTGTTATGTAATTGGTTAAGGAGGTTTCAACTAATGGAAGAAATCCACAAAGCCAAAACATATAGCTCATGTATTGTTACACTTGCTATAATACAACTATAGCAGATAACAAAATATCATTCAATATCTTTTACTATCATCTTTTAAAATTTAATTTGTTCCAAATGTTTTCTCTTTTCCTCGCTTGTAGTTCTTGTATATATCCGTGTAGTTTCTAGCTGATTATGTCCAAGTATATCTGCAAGTTCTGTTATGTTTCCTGGGTGCTCTTCTAAAAACATCTTAGCAAACAAATGCCTAAAGGAATGTGCATGAACCTTGTCCTTATTCACTCGAGCTTTTCCTGCTATTCGTTTAAGCTGTCTCCAAATCGTGCTATCGTTTATCATCTTTCCTTTTGTCTTCCCTGGAAATAGATAGCCAGTTGTAATATGATTCTTCTTAGCATATCTTTTCAACTCTCTGTAAAGGTCCTGTCTAATAACAATAACCCTTTCTTTCCCTTTATTGGATACATCAATATACTTTGTTTCAAGATTCTCTACAGTAAAATATTTCAGTTCTCCAATTCTAATTCCTGTCTTTGCAAGGATCATCATTATGTAATACATATCCATTCTATCAAATTGTTTTGCATACCTCATTAATCTCTTATAATCAGATATACTAATCACACTTTCTAGACATGATCTTCTTTGCTGCTTAACTTGCTTTACAGTTAGATTGCTCAATCCACAATATTTCAAAAATTTGTTCACAGATACAATATAACTATTATTAGTAGCTGTTTTATATCCCAACTCAATCAGCTGTTTCTTAAATTCAATAATATCTTCTTTGGTGATTTCCTTTTCTGGAAGAATTTCAATAAACGATTCTATATTGGTCTTATATTTCTTTAGTGTATTCTTTGCCTTTTCTTCTAATTGTAGATCAAGTAACATTTCTTCCAACTTAGATTTCATTTCATTTTTATTCACTTTTACTCCTTTCCTCGTGTATAGATAAGTCTAATATTATATTGCATACTTCTCGCTACGCTTTAAGCTACATTTTATCTATACTTGACTATGTTTTTACGTTACAAATACTTTTTGATATTTTTGATAGTTTTTATTTTCATCTTTTGTTAATATTTATACATATAATGCATAAAAAAAGAGAACACCGTTAGGCATTCTCTTTGCATTTTGTTATACTTGCAATATAACACATATATCATTATCATTCAATATCATCTTTAGGTATCTTATAATTAGTTACAGCTTTTTTTAGATATCTATTAATTTGTGAAGCACTGTATCTTCTCTTTTCTACAATATCAGGTATACTTATATTGTTTATATACACATCTCGTAAAAATGCTTTTTCTAGTGGATTTTGTATACTATCAATGCTTTTAATGATAGTCCACTTCTCTTTAATTAATCTAGCCTTTTCATCTAATAGTATCTTCCTTCTATTCTCTAGTTCTATCATTCTATCACTTAGATCCGTTTTTTTATTATTCTTTGGCATATCCGTGTATACCATTGCTTTAATTCCTCTTATCTCTTTAATAAGTTCAATGATTTCCTCTTTATTGATATCTAACTCATACGTTATCATACTATAACTTTTTAAATATTTTCTTTTTTCTTCTAAGCTATTCATAGTCCTTCTCCTTTCAAAATATTCCATTTGCACAGAACATTTGTTCGTGATATAATCTCCCGTAGGAGGTTGATATGCTATGCCATTTATTTGTACTGATCCATTTGCTACTGATACACTTGATGTATCCCAGAATACCGCTATACCTGTAATTTGCTCTTATAACTCGCAAGGTGAGTGTAAACCATTGTGTTTCCGATACACATACGAGAATGGAGACACCGAAAAAGTGAGTATAGATCGTATAGAGTACTCAAAGCCTAATAGCGTATTCGGCACTATATATCGTTGCCTTGTCACTGTAGCAGGTTCACAACGCTATGTGTCCTTATATTACCATGACAAAACTCGTACCTGGTCACTCCGTAACTCATAGGAGTGGCCTTTATGCATATCGTCTATGCGCATCTCATGTGTTCTCTTCTAATTTCTACTTGATTTACAGACGCATAATGCTTTTCTGTTGTAGCGATATTGGCATGTCCTAATAATTCTTTAATTATTACAATATCGCAGCCTGCGTTGTATAGATTGGTTGCAAAAGTCTTTCTAAATAAATGGACCGTTACATGCTTAGTAACACCAGCTCTTTCCGCAATGTTTTGTAATTCTTTTTGGACCCTTTGAGTATTAATTCTCTTATTCTCTCGTGTAGAAATAAATAATGCTTCGCTATCATCTTCTCTACTATTCAGATAATCTAATAAATGTTTCTTAGCATTTTCATTAAGATATCCTGTTCTATACGCTCTTGTCTTTGTAGCGTAAATGTTAACCTCTTCTTTAGTAAAATCAACATCTTTTATGTTTAAAGAAGTCAATTCCGATACTCTAACACCCGTACTCAATAGAAAATCTAATAACGCTGTTTCCCTTAGTGTCTTGCATGCATCTCTCATATTAACTATTTCTTCTTTTGTTAAAAACTCTTTCTTTTTAGTTTGTTGCTTAATTGCCTTTATGGGCCGTACAGGATTCTTTTCAATATATTCTTCATCTGATGCCCACGTAAAGAATGCACTTAAAAATCTCTTTATATTGGCTAATGTATTTTGTGATACATTTCTTGTTTGTTGATACATCGCTAGGTAATACTTGATATCGTTTGTTGTAATATCTTTATAATTCTTGTTCATGTAACATAACATATTCCTTGTCGCTTTCACATACTGTTCAATACTCTTTGGAGATAAGTTTTCAAGCCTTTTATTAGCAACAAAAAGCTTTATGATATAATCATTATCATCTACATATGTACTTAGCTCAGTATTTTCTTCTTCTATCCTGCACTTTCTCAATTTTATTCTTAGTACATTCTCTAGCATTTGTAACTCATTGGATCCTAACTTCATGCTCATATCAAAAAGTATCTCTTTAATCATTGTCTCCTTATTATCCATTATTTTTCCTCCCCTTGTTGTGTTTTAGTTATTAAGCAGAACCCATACTCCCCTTATCAGTTCT
>NZ_FRCP01000028.1 GCF_900142955.1 Anaerosporobacter mobilis DSM 15930
AGCTGAAAATCAAACTGCATTTAGATTACAAATATGGCTTCTCAGTTACAAAACTCTACATTTCACTTGCAAAAGTGGCTTTTCGTTTACAAAGTCTTACTTCTCGAATACAAAAACTGCGTTTCGAATTACAAAGTGGCATCTCGTGCTACAACTCAGTTTTTATTTTTCCTACAACGTTATAATATCACTAATTCAAAATAAAAACAATATAAATTTATCGTAAATCGATATATTTATATTATAAAAGTATATATTTATTTAATTACAACTGAATAAAAAGCAATTCCCAATGCAATTCCCCCTATTTTTTGCATTTTATCATTAAAAACTTCATTGGTGGTTTATCTTTATTATCACTATCTATTTCATCGATCTCCGAAAATTCTACAAGTCCATATTCTTGGAATTCCTTTTTTATTGATTCTGTATCATAAAAAAAGATTTTTACTCCAGCCATTGTTTCATAATAGTTTTCATCAAGTTTTTTGCCTTTTCCAAACATAGGAGCTTTTTTTGAAACAGCTGTAAAAATCATATATCCACCTTGTTTTAATTGCGTATAACAATCACTAATAAACTTTTCTCTCTCACTTTCATTTAATAAATGAATCAGTGCATAACTAAATATCCCATCATAAAGTTTATTTTCAAAAGGCATACCAGCGACTGAACCATGATAAACATTACTATTAATCCCATACTGTCTTGCCAAATCAATAGCTGTTTTTGAGATTTCAATACCTGTAACAGTTATATTATTTTCAATAAATACTTTTGCATTCCTACCATAACCAAAACCCGGTATTAATATATCTTTTATATTATTTTCAATAAAAATATCCTTGGCAATAATGGCTGATTCAGATGGTGTAAATCCCCACATTATTTGTTTTTCTATAAAGCTTTTTTCCCAAAACTCTGTTATATTTGATCATTCCTTTCAAATAATTTGTTAACTACAAAATGACATATCAAAAGATTTAATACTATAACACTAAAAATAATAAAAGTAGCTTCAACTATATCTATGAAATGATAAGCATATAAATTTATCATCTTATAGGCTATATATATAGAAATACCTCCGGATATAATTCCAGTACTTAACCCCGGAATATATTTCTTGGCTACTAAAGCTTGAATAATATGAACTATTATATGAAAGGTATATCCTATCACAACTCCAACGAAAATAATATTCTTATCGGTTAATACTACATAAATTAGTGAACCCAATAATAATAAATATTCCTCTAGCACAATCAATCCAAATTTCACTTCATCCATTTCTTTAACAATCTTATTGATAGGTCTCTTTCTAAATTTATTTTTTAAAATGTTGCCATTTTTGTTTAACCACTTGGTCAAAAATAATACTTCTTCAAATTCATGCATAGTAAAAACTATTAAAAAAAGCAGATAATACACAAAGATCTCTTTCACTATATTTTCCTCCATGATTAGAATAAATTCAACTTAAAGTATACTTCATATTGATCTGTACATAATAACTTTGTAGATTAAGGTTACTCACTCAAACTTCACATTCGAAGTTTCCCTTCGTAGCTAACAGCTATAAGCGAAGTTTTTTATGTTTGAAGTTTGAGTTAACCATAATAAAAATAAAATAGGAAAAGGTATAAATTATGGATAGCCAAAACTCAAGTGTAAGTAATAAAAACAATTCAGGTAAAGGAAATGGTAACTCGATAATCAAACACGAAGCCCCAAAGAATTCTACTACTAATTATGTAAGTGGTGAGGTTCCAACTTCAACAGCCCACAAGTTTCAATCAAGTACTCAAAACGAAGCTGAAGATATGAAATAAAATTCACTTTTATTTATCAAAAAATGTTACACAAGTTCATTTACCTGTGTAACATTTTTTATCATCAAGTCGTAATCCATTACACGATATTAAATTCCTTCATGCTTACCTGATGTCTTATAATCGTCTCTTGCCCAGTTTGGAGCATTAATAGTACCAGCCTTAGCATGCCCTGTTTTAGCAGCTCCCTGGATCTCAGGTACCTGTTCCTGAACATTCTTAGGGTGATGCATACTATGTTGATTCTCTGTTCCATGATTTTTTGAGTCATAAGGACTTGGTCTTCTCATACCTGCTTTTGCCATCGCGATACCTCCTATTCCTCAAATAGTATTTGTAGCTTACGAAAAACTATTCACTCTAGGGTTTTCTGTTTTCCATATATCGAAGCATTTCCACTAAACACATGTGCAATTGCACATACACCTAAAAAGTATGGCAAATAAGAAAATCCAAACACCTCTGCTCCAATCAATACCGGCGCTAAAAATGTATTCGTTGCACTACCAAATACAGCTGCATATCCTAAAGCTGCAATCATCATACTAGGAAGTCCCATGATTGAACCAAGCACACAGCCCAAACTTGCTCCTATAGAAAAAAGAGGAGTAACCTCACCGCCTTGAAAACCAGCTGCCAAAGTCAGAATAGTTATTACTAGTTTTAACGCCCAGTCCCATCCGTAAATAGTCTGTCCAGTAAAACTTGCACCAATTAGATTGGTACCAAGGCCTGCATATCGACCGATACCAAACAATACTATATATATTGAAATAATACAACTGAGAGTGGCGATCTTAATATATGGATTCTTTATCTTTTCTGAAAAAAACGACTTAGTATATTTCAATCCTTGTGCAAAGGTTGCTCCCACCAATCCAAATAAAATTCCACAGACAATTAACTTAATTAAGACATTAGGTGTGAAATTCAGTGTATCCTGTAACACTACTGTAAATTTCTCAAGTCCACAAAGGTGAGCTGTATAACTTGCCGTATATGAAGTAATCATAACTGGAATTAATACAGAGTACTCCAACTTCCCTATTGTTAAAACCTCAAGTGCGAAAAAGGCTGCTGCTGCCGGTGTCTGAAATAATCCAGAAAAGCCAGCTGCCATACCAATAACGATCATCTCACGTCTTGAAGCAATCTTTGTTTTTCTCTCTACTGCACTAGAGATAGTAGCTCCGATTTGGACTGCAACACCTTCACGTCCAGCTGAACCTCCAAGCAAATGTGTGATCCAAGTTGACAGTACAACTAATGGGATTAGACGAAATGGTATCTTCTCTTTCTCATGATGTCCCACAGAAAAAACTAGCCCCATTCCTTGCATACACTCAGCTCCAAACTTCTGATAAAGAAAAATCGTAATGAAACCTCCAACTGCCAAAAATGGTATTAACCATAAAACATGGGCATCTCGAAATACTGTAATTCCCAAAAGTATTCTTCCAAAAAAGGCATCTAATAAACCAACACTAATTCCTATAAGACCTGCAAGTAAGCAAAGTACTATCTTCCTCTTAATTATCAATATTCTTTCTTTTTTATTATGTAAGACTAAGTAATTTATTTTCATTTGTTTTACCTTTAGCTTTAAATTAGAATGATTAAAGAATTCCTATATCACTCAAAACTATACCCATTATATTCCTCAAAAGTAATTCTAGCAAGTCAACTTTTTTGTAACCCTTTTCTCTCCTTCACTCCACAAATAAATCATCATATTTAATATAATCCTTGACATAAAAAAAAACTTTGTATATCATGTGTAAGTGAAAATTTTTATTTATTCAATAACTGAAGAAAAACGGGTTGAAAGTTTACAATGAATGATTTGAAGACAGAAAATTTATTATCAATTATTAATACAACAATGAATTATATGAGTAAGGATCTAATAGGGCATTGTATGCGTGTGACTTATAATCTAGTTTGTATATTACAAGACGATCCTAGGTTTACATATCAAGAAGTTTGTAAAATTGCTTGGACGGTTTTATATCATGATATTGGTATTTTAGAGGAACGATCTGTTAGAGATTTATTAGAAGAAGAGTTAGAAATAAAGAATGGTGGCTTTTCTCATGCTGAATATGGATGTTTATTTGTTAAATATTTTAGTTCGTTTCCGGAGTACTATGAAATTATTAAGTTCCATCATTCTGCATATAGAGAATTCAAAGATTTAGACATCGATGATAAAATAAAAGATGTAATAGTGACATTAAAAGTAATAGATACTATTGATTTATACAATATATATAAACAGCAATTAGATATAGGTAAAATGAAATGGGATGCTTATGAAGTTGCTATTGCAAAGAAAGTGAATACTTATTTTGAAAATAAAAAAGAAATGTCACAAAAAGAAATAGAAAATAATTTAGCATGTTTTTTAAAAAATATGATACTTTCTCCAATTCAAAAGTATAAGATGTTGAAGATACTCGCTTATTCTTTTGATTTTAAAAGTCGTGTTACCGCTGTGCATTGTACTACTGTAGTAGAGATAAGTAGTATGCTAGCGAAATTATTCGAAGTGGATGAGCGTACGTATAAAAACATATGTATGGGGGCTTTGCTTCATGATCTAGGTAAAATAGCAATTCCACATCATATATTAGAGTCTACAGGAAAATTGAACGAAGAAGATTGGGCAATTATGAAATCTCATGTAACGATTACGGAAGAAATATTAAATACCAATGTTGATAATGATATTCTTCAGATTGCAATTAGACACCATGAAACATTGGATGGTATGGGATATCCATATGGAATCATTGGTAGTCAGTTAACATTGCCACAAAGAATAGTTGCTGTTTCAGATATCGTAAGTGCTTTATCGCAAGAAAGAAGTTACAAATCACCTTTATCATTAGACAAGATATGTAGCGTCTTGAATGGTATGTGTCAAAATAATAAAATTTGTCCAGTGGTGTTACAAATGTTTTTAAAGAATAAAGATAAGATTTATAAAAGAATACTACACATAACTTATGAGACAAATATAATGTATCAGAAGATAAATGAAGATTACAATGATGCTATGAGACAAAAGGTATGATTAGTACTGCAAATCACTCTAATACTGGACCTACTAAAACCGTATCACTTAGTTGTGATACGGTTTTAGTGCACTGATTTTCTTTAGATAAGCATCATGCTCTTCCCGGTTTCTGGTAATGAATTCATACGTGATATATTCAGGTTTCATCTCCTCTATAAACTCTTCCAGCCCTTCACAGACAAAAGGTTTGTGTTCATCCAATTGAAAGATATATTCATAAACCTGATACATTCGTTCCCAATAGTACTGTTTCAGTTCAACCTTACTATAACTTATTCCTTTTACTCTTTCACCAGACAAAGACTGATGAAGATGGAACCCCTTAATATATTTTTGCAATGAACTATGTTCCTTAACAATTGTTTTGATATATTGTAAGGCTTCTTCTGGTGTCTTTAATTCTTGATTCGTATTCATAAGATGCCCAGTATCAAGCATAAGTCCTTTTTTAGCATAGTTCACCCCAGCCATTAGTCTTTTTGTTACGAAAGGATTCTTATAATTTAATCCTGGCCACCAAAGGTTTTCCATTAAGAAATCAAACTGATATGTTTTACCATCTAACAACTCGTTTATTAAACTACAAGATATATCAATAACTTCCTCATCCGAATGATTGAACTTACCAGTAAACGATTCCTCAATCGATACATCGCAAATATGAAATACAACATATTTAGCTCCAATGCGATCTGCGAACTCTAATTGTTCGTTATATAATTTTATTAAGGCAGACTTATCGGAGCCTCCATAGATTTGTTCTACTACTTCCATGGTTCCATATTCTTTTAATACCTTATCCATTTCACCTTTGTAAAAATCCACCCATGTATTAAAAAAAGGAAGATGTATCCCCATAATCATATCCTGATGCAGATACTTATCCTGTAGTTCCTGAACTTTCTGCAATTCAATTCCATCTATCCCGTACTTAGAATAAAATTGGATTAGATCTTCTTTATCTGCAAAACGCTCAAGTTCTGAATCATAATTAACTAAATTAATCATTCGAAGCATCCTATTCACCTATTAGTTTCTTAATCTTGTTATTCATTAGCATTATGCTAATACTGTTCATAATATTCATCTAGATACTCATTATCAGTAAACGCTGTCTTAGCATGTGTGTTGAGATGTACCTTTTGAGTATCAAACCGTTATCTCAATCTGATTTCCCTCAATTCCTATAATGCAACTTTCATAATATCCATCACCAGTAGTTCTTGGTCCACTTATCACATCATATCCATCTGATTTCAATTTCATTGTTAGCATATCAACTTTTTCAATACTTCCTACACTAAATGCTAAGTGTATATAACCTGTTCTTGTCAGAGTTTTCTCATCATCTTCCATTTGTGGTTTTTTCATAATTTCTAAACGTGCTCCATCGTCAAATGTTAGAAAATATGATTTAAAATCCGTGTTTGGGTTATGATATCCAGTATTTGATTTGGCATCAAAATACTTCTCAAAAAAAACCTTGGCATTCTCTAAATTATTTACATACATCGCAATATGTTCTATCTTCATAATGTCCTTATTTCTACAAAGAATTGTTGCTATTTCTGATTATAAGTGCTTTATCCCTAGACAGAAGTAACAAACACCTTTATTTATCATTATCTGTTCCAAATTTATTTAACAAGTTACGGTTTAATTTTTCACGATAATTATCGGTCCATTTTTTCGTATCACGTATAAATTCGTCGCAAAAGCCAGCAACATCTTCACCTGTCACTTCAAGAACATGCTTGCCCTCTGCTGCGCTAGTCTCAAATAACTCTATCAATTCCTGTTGGGTTTTCAACATATCAGAACCGTCTCCTCCCGCGAAACTCCACATGTATCCCTGCATTTTTTCAAATACAAACCTATAAGCTTCTGGCATTGCTTCTATTCTTGCCATTTGCTCTTTATACTCTTTCTTGTCACCAATCATTTTTTGAATACGCTTTATCAATATTATCGCCCCTCCTTATTAAATTTTTCCATAATCTCATTATTTAGTTTTTCTCGTAATGTATCAGAATCAGTAATATGTGCACACATAAATTCATCACAAAACTTATCCACATCACTTCCAATAACATCTATAACCTTTCTTCCATCTGCCGCGCTAACTTCAAACAGTTCTACTAAATCCGTAAACGTGTTCATATTCGAAAATATTGCCATGCTACCGCAAGGTGCGCCAACCGTATACATATACTTTTGTATTTCTTTTAATGCGAACCTATACTCTTTTGGTAATGCATCAACCCTCTTCATCACTTGTTTATATTCACGCTTCTCATCTAAGTCTCCTATTACCAATTTGATGAAATTATCAATCATTTTTTCTCTCCTCTTTTAATTGACTTATTTTGGTCGCAACAAATTCCCATTTCTCCCAGAATTTATCTAATTCTTCGCGTCCCGCATCATTCAGAGTAAAAAACTTTCGTGGCGGTCCCAACTCGGATTTCTTTTTCGTAATTTCTACTAATTTATTTTTCTCTAATCGCAACAAGATAGTATATACAGTCCCATCTACAACATCTGTAAATCCAATCTCATTCAGCCTCCTAGTAATCTCGTAACCATATGTTTCCTTATGACTGATTATCTCAAGTACACAGCCTTCTAATACACCTTTTAGCATTTCTGTAATATTTTCCAAATAAGTCACCTCTTCACTATCTAGTATTACTTGTATTCAGTAATACTTACTACCGCTATATAGTATCACTTACTAGTAATGTTGTCAATAGATAATAAAAAAGTAGGAGCATCTGCTCCTACCCTTGAAGTTCTTTCTATAAATAAGTTCTTATTAAAAATATTTTTTTCTACTCAATAAATTCCTATATAACTTTTAGTATTTATCAAATCACTTTGCTATATGCAATTACATCTATGCATTTCTTAAATCCTACACTGCTATATAATCCAATAGCTGCTTCATTATTTGCCGATGTATCAACATATGCATAATGGAATCCACGCTCTTTTAAGATGTTAAGCCCATACTGGATTGCCCTTGCCGAAATACCTTTTCTCCGATGTACATGAATACAAGCAACTGGATTTAGCATTGCAGTATTACTTTCCTCATCTAGCCACCAAGAATAATATCCCATAAGATTACCTGCAACCTTATCGACCACAACAAAATCTATAACGTGTTTCGCATCATCCGTATTCAGATATTTCTCGAATCTATCCTTAGTAATCATTGACCCTGTTGGTAAGGAAGAATACTTTACCCTTTCGTCAATGTCTTGCTCACTTATAATCCTTATTACTTCTAAATCCCATTGTACTTCTTCTGGACGATAATTATTTAAATCGATAGAAGCCGAAAACGTTTCTTCACCATCACTAACGTATCCTAAGTCAATTAACTGCTTCTTAACTAGTTTATCATTGCATACCGTACGAATACTTTGTCCTTTCTTAAACAGCTTCTCAATCTGTGGTACAATTTCTACTATCTGTTCTCTAAAGCCGGATAAAAGCCACATATTATATTTATAATCCTCCAGATAAACAAGAGCATACCCAACTAGATTATTCTCTAGATAAATCAACTTTCCATATTCATAAATCTCATCATTTTTGTCTCCAAAGAAATATCGATCTATCCCAATCCCTCCAAAATGACAGTGCCAACGCTCTGGCGTCTCCTTACAAATTAAACTCTCAACAGAAAGTAGTAACTGATAATCTTCTTCATTTTTTACTGGTGCTATTTGAACCATATTTTCAACTCACCCCTTCCAACTATCTCCTATTATACTGTGCTCAGGGTTCGCTGCCAATCCAAAATCCAATAAAATAATTCTTCTTTTATATCCCTTTTCTACCGTTCACTCCATAACTAAGAAAAGAGCGCTATCATGCGCTCTTTTCTTAGTGTTACGGTTCCCCATATCGTATAACTGCCTAGTTCGTTGTTTACATAAACAATCTTGTTTAATTACTTCCGTAAAATCTTATCCATCGCTTTTCCCTTGGCTAATTCATCTATCAACTTATCCAGATATCGAATTTCCTTCATAGTTGGTTCTTCAATGTCTTCTACTCGGACACCGCAAACTACACCTTTGATTAAAGCCCTAGAAGGGTTCAGCTTAGGAGCCTGCTCAAAGAAGGTTTCAAAGTCAGTCTGTTTTTCTAATTGTTCTACTAACCCTTCCTGGCTATATCCTGTCAGCCAACAGATGATTTCGTCTACTTCTGTTTTCGTCCGTCCTTTTCTTTCCGCTTTCGCAACATAATGGGGATAGACACTAGCAACGCTCATTGTATAGATATTATGTTTAGTCATGTTACCTCCTTTTTATAAAGTTTCCTTTATTGTATTACGAATAATATTTATATTCAAATTAAATTCGCCTGTATTTTATTCATACATTTTATTAGACAATAAACCCTCTAATATCTGGAGGGCCGTGTCATTTTAATAAAATTATTATACCACTATCTTTCTTCTTCTATTAAAGACTTCATCGTTTCTTTATTCATAGCACCTGGAATATATCTTGTTATAAATCCTTCTTTATTAATGATAAATGTGGATGGAAATGCACTTATCCCATATCCATAAACCATTGAGGCTTCATCATCAAAAACTACTGGGAATTTGTGATCATTTTCTTCTAAGAAATTCTTAATATGTTCTTCTGATCCTTCTCTTCCTAAATTAGGTGCTGCCACTCCAAGTATGACTACATCATCTTGATTCTTATTATACTCTTCATACAATTCATCAATATACGGCATTTCTTCTTTACATGGTGGACACCAAGTTGCCCAGATATTTAGGAAAACTACCTTGCCTTTATACTCACTAAGTGTATGTGTTTCTCCATACTGATCATATAGCGTGAAATCTATTGGTAACAATCCACTGTCTTCATTTGTTTCGTCTGTTTCATCAACTTCATCTGCTTCACCTTTTTCATCGTCTTCATCATTTACAGTTTGACTACTTTGACTTTGATAATTATTTTTATATGCTAATGTTCTATTTATATTAGTAACTCCATTTATCAACATAATTACACCAGCAATTATAATAAAAGCACCGCTTAGCTTTTTAATTTCGTTCATATACTTTTTAATTGTATTAAACCTTTTATAAAGTTTACTATAAAATAAAGATGCAATTATAAATGGTACTATAAATCCAATCGTGTAAGTTAATATTAATAAATTTGATGTAACAATATTGTCTGAACCTGATGCCATAACAAGTACTGATGCCAAAATAGGCCCAATACAAGGTGTCCATCCGAAACTAAATGTAAAACCTAATACAAATGCTGAAAACGAAGACATCTTATTATGCTTAACATTTAATTTCTTTTCTCTATTTAACAAATCAATTTTTATTATTCCCATATGGAATAATCCCATAATGATTATTATAAATCCACCTAAAATCATTATAATATATTTGTTATTATTAAAGAATGAGCTTAAAACACTTATTGATGAACCTAATATAAAAAATGTAGTAGAAATACCTAGTACGAATAATATGGTATTCTTTATTAATACTTTACTCTTAAAATCTGAACTCTGTATATCATCTATACTACTATTCGATAACATACTTAAATAAATCGGCAATATAGGTAAAATACAAGGCGAAAAAATTGATAAAATCCCTTCTACAAAAACTATAAAAAAATTAATATTCTCCAAAACATCTCCTCCTATTGTTACTGTTATTATTTTTCGTTTTTCTCAATTCCACATCCTATTCCTATTAATATTTCTTCAAATAACTTATCTTCATTGAATTTATTTATGTCCTCTACAACTCTAATTGCACCTACTAAGCTATAGTCAATTATTATTCCGTAATTTTTATCTGTATCTAATTTGGCCTTTGTTGAAAACTTATCATCTATATATTCCATAGGAATCATACTTCCATCTGAAGGATCGATTATATATACATTCCTATCTGAACTTACTTCTTCAAGATAAATAGTAAAATTGTCTTGAACCCTAGCAACGGTAATAAAACTGTCTAAATATTTTCCATCGTATTTTTTATTAATTACATCTTTTTCAATTATTTCAAAAGAATAACCTGATACAACCTTCCTATTACTTCTTCCAGAATTAACTACAATTCCTATAATTCCTCCTGCTATAACAACTACTATTAGAATAATTATTGTTAATTTTTTTCTATTCATCAAATCACCACACTATTAATTAATCATCTTCATCAGGTAAACTTTGGTCGATAATATAAATATTATTAAATAGATGTGTAGAAAATATGTAAATCGAACAAATAGTTGATACAAGAAAAAAGACATATGAAAACCATCAAAGATTTCAAATGTCTTTTTCAAGTAAAGCTCATCCACTACAATTACATAACTCTAATTTTCTACAGCACTAACACCATATTTTGCTTGTTCGCTTGTAAATCCTTCAAACACAAGTTGATCTATTAAGCCACTTTTTGAATATGAAGATATTGATAAGTAATCCTTTGCTTTTTTAGCCGCTTGTTCATTCCAATCAGCTCCACATTGTTTAACGCCGTATTCTGCTTCTTTACTTGTAAATCCTTCAAACTCAAGCTGTTTTACTAAGCCACTTCTTGAAAAAGCACTTAACGATAGATAATCTATTGCTTTGTCTGCTGCTTGTTCTTTCCAATCAGCTCCGCAATTATCTACTCCATATTCCGCTTCTTCGCTCGTGAATCCTTCAAACTCAAGCTGTTTTACTAAGCCGCTTTTTGAAAAAGCACTAAATGATAAATAATCTTTTGCTTTATCAAGTGCATTTTTTTCTCCCATTGTTGCTTTATCTGTTTTATCTTTTGTTTCTTCTTTTTCTTTTTCTTTTTCCTTTGTTTTGTCTTTTTCTTCTTTATCAGCTTTTTTCTCTTCTTTTTTGGTATCTTGTGTATCTACAGCTGCTACATCTGTTGAATTGTTTTTGTCTTTATAATCATTAAGTTCAGAACCACCTACAATTCTTGCTACGATAATAACTATAACAACCCAAAACCACCATCTTTTTAATATTGACTTTTTTACCTTTGTTTGACTCATCTTATTAATAAACCCTCCCTATGATTAATGTTTCCTAATAATGATAATTCCCAAATGGAAATACCTGTTCTTTATATTACCACATTTAACCATATTATGCATGCTTTTATGCACAATAATTGTATTTAATAACTTAATCGCATAAACTCTAGTTGCTATTGTATCCCATACTGGTCGAACGCAAAAAAAGGACTGTCACACTAACCGATTAAAATCAGCAGTGCACAGCTCCTTTTATCTTTGCTATATCTGAAATCTTTTCACAATCTGAGCACCGATTCGTTTACCGATGCTGACTAACAGCTCTTCTCTTTTCTCCTTAAGAACCTCTTCCTCATCTTTTGCTAAAATGTAAATATAGAAGACAGGCAGATAATCGGAATCAAGTTGTAAAATATCAGCAATCCCACTGATATCTTTTAAGGTAGAGATTGTTCCCTTATGGTTATAGAAATAAATTGGAGAATCTAATCCAAGAGAAATCCGTTTAAATAAAGTAACCGTATCATAAGTCTTAAGATTGGTCACGATACGGTTTGTCTCCTCTTTGACAATTTCACTAACCATTTGTTCAAAAGACTCAATTTTCATCTCCTTACTATGTCTCGTAATAAAAGATAATACAAATCCAGAAGAATTTTTCACCGTATTCTCTAACATTTGATGAACCAGCTCCGTAGACTTTTCCCCAGAAGATAGTTCATTTTCTTTCTCTAGAAATACTTCAATCTTGTCTTTATTCTTCATTAACTCCAGTTTTACAGCGTCATCAATAATCTTAAAATTCTCACTCCGCTTAATCAGAGAATGATACCGTTTGCTATTACGTAGCAATTCCGCCAGACGTTGTGCTAACACAAAGTCCTCCGTACCCTCTATAATCTCTTTATTATGATAATATTCGGTATAATAAATCTGACGGAGTACGGTCGTTAACCAGGAATCATTCCATTGAGAAAGTGCATTTGCTTTGATTGCTGACTTTTTATCCCCAAGTGGAAACCAAAGTCCTGAGATGTCAAATGGTATTAATACTTCGTTGTCACGATGTTTTTCCAACACTGATTCATTCAAATATTTCTTCACCAAATCTTTTACGATTCCTTCCAAAATATAATCAGATTGGATGACTCTATGATGATAAATAATATCTTTATAGCTATTATATCTACGCTTAACAAAATCCTCAACCGAACTTACAGCTTTTAATGGAACACAGAAAAAAATCTCTCCATTCTCCACAATCAACTGCATATCATTAATAATTCTGCTATACTCTATCTTTCCAGAATCCTTTCCCGAATTGATTACATCTCTCGTCGCATAATCCAATCGGTCTCCGTCCAAACTAGAATCAATAATTCTATGAAGATACCCGAATGCTCCATCTTCTGCAAATATTCTTTTTACACTCTCTAGTACAAGCAGTTCAAATAAATTCTTATCGTATTTCTCATCATCCTCTGAGATAGGTGCAATAATTTTGCTTAAAATACCCTCACTGATCTCGTCACCCATTTGTTCGTGTAATTTCTTATCACCCTCAAAGTATTTCGACATAATCTCTACGAATTCTTTTGCATTTTTCTTTTCACTAATTTCTTTGTCTTTATATTCTAGGTAAACATCCTTAAGCGCATATTCGACAATATGACTAAATGGAGGATGTCCAATATCATGTAACAATGCTGCTGCCCGAATGGATTGAATGAGGATAAGGTACATAACCGTATACTCATCCGGGATATTGTTTGGTATAAGGGAATGTTGTAACTTATCTAGCTCAATCTGTGGCATTGCCTGTGGTAGTCTACTACCTAATTTTTCTTCACAAACCTCCGTCTGCTGTCTTACTCTATCTAAAATCATGGCATATTCTCTATCAAAGATATCAAAGAACTCACCTAGCATGGAATCCGTTGTATTCAGTAACGATTGAAAAAACATATCAGAGCAAAGTTTCATCGTACCAATGGAGTGTTCAAATCGTTTGGTTCGGTTAGAAGGAAATGTAAGATATACCGTAGAATTTTGATATACGTCATGGAGACGATTAAATCCAAGTGTTGAAACAATTCTTCTTTCATATTCGGTTAATGGAATCAGTCCATGAATAGAATCGTTTAAATAAATTCCTTTTTTCAAGTTAAGCCTCCTATTGTTTTTTTCTTTATTATAAAGTATCTCCGCTTATAATTCTAGTGATTCAGTGTAAATGTGTCACATATCAATTATATTTCAATACGCCTAATCAATTATAATTTAAATTATAGTTTGCTTCTTGCTAACCTTATTATAAATAATCAACATTATAAATAAAGCTATTATACCTACTATTGTCATTACATAAGGATACGCTACTATCTTTCCAAATAAATTAAAGGTAATATATTCACCGAAAATACACTTTCCTCTAAGTAATTGAGTAAAGTTTATATTATAAACAAACCTCATTATAGTCGCTGGTAGCCTTAGCATATCGGGTAACAAAAATATTGCTAATGGTAAACCAAATGATACTAATATATTTTTAGTAAGTAATGATAATAAAACAATTAATATGCTAAATGCTATAGTTCCTAGATAACTTAAAACCAATGTTCCTATATAATATTCGTTTATGCTCATATTATATAGCGAACTAAATATATAGCTTGCAGACTTATTTCCATTTGGTAATCCCAGTGTAAATCCTCCAATATGATATAAACTACTTACAAATATAAATACCAAAGTTCCATATATCAAAGCTGAAATTATTTTGGCTGCGTTTAATTTAGTCTTACCTTTCTTTGTGCTTAGATTTAAATATGCTACTCTTGATTTATATTCTTCAGAAAAAACACCTGCTAATCCCACTACTAAGAGTATTAGCTTCATAGTTGCTGCTACATTAAAATCAAAAACAGTATTCCAATCTCCTAAATATAAGCTTTCCTGCTTATCTAAATTGGTTAGCATTTCTTTCTCTTTTAATAAACTCTCATAATCGGAGGTATCTTCTTTGCCGTTGTTTTTAAGTTCTTCCAACCTATTATCTATATCTTTTAACCCTTCTGTTCTTATATCCTTATTAACTTTAATAAAGTCACCTGAATAATAAAGCAAGAACTCCTCATCTTTGCTTAACTCTCCTTTATTATTGATCTTATTTATCGCACTTTGACGAATATCATTGATATCCTCAACTGTATATTCATTACTGATATACTTTTCTGCTAACACTTCTATCTCTTCTCTTCCATTGAACGTCTCCTTAAACTTACTATATCTTGAAAAGGGATAGATTAAAACAAATATAGATATGCCTATTGCAGCAATATAAATCAGTTTATTGTTAAATATCTTTTTTAATTCGAACTTAATTAATTCTATCATTCTTGCTGTCCTCCTTCCCAAAATAATATAAGAACAAATCCTCTAAATTTGGTTCTTGTAATACTGCCAAATCACCTGGCTTCTTATCACTAACTATTCTAACTTTAATACATTTTTCTTCTAGCCATGTATTTGCTACCTTGTACTCTTTATTTAAAATATCAATTTCATCTTCGTCTACTTCTAAAGTCCATACTCTTCCTCTTATTTTTTCTGTTAGCTTTGAAGTTGTATTCTTCTCAAGTAATTTCCCATCTTTCATGATTATTATATCATTAGCTAAAAATTCAATATCAGACACTATATGAGTAGACAAAATGACTATTCTGTTTCTAGATAGGCTAGCAATAAGATTTTTAAATCTTATTCTTTCATTGGGATCTAATCCTGCCGTTGGTTCGTCTAAAATTAATATTTTAGGGTCATTTAGTAAAGCTTGTGCTATTCCTAACCTTTGCTTCATTCCACCTGAAAATCTACCAATTTTTCTTTTTCTATCTTCTTCCAAATTAACAAGTGCTAATAACTCATCTATTTTTTCTATAGCATCTCTTTTTTCTATCCCTTTTAATGCTGCTACATAATATAAAAATTTCTCAGCAGTAAAATTACTATAAAATCCTATATCTTGAGGTAAATATCCTATTAAATCTCTATATTCTTCCCCCATATTCTTTTTATCTCTTCCGTTAACATAAATTCTTCCTTTAGTTTCATTCAACACATCTGCTAATACTCTCATTAATGTTGTTTTCCCTGAGCCATTAGGCCCAAGTAAACCATAAATTCCATTATTTAGAGTAATAGTTAAATTATCTACCGCTATTTTATCCTTAAAAGTCTTTGTTATAGACTCAAGTCTTAACTCCATGATAGTTCCCCCTCATATTTTTCTGCATAATTGTAAAACTTAGATATTGTAAGTAAAAATCCCCCTATAGAAATTGATATTGTAATAATTAATGATAACAATTTAGCTCCTTCTATAAAATTAATTATTTTCTCACCGCCTAATACTAAAGTTATAATCCAAAGAGCTGTCGTTATCATCATTGAATAATTGCTTGATACCTTGCTTGATATTACTATATTCACCAAAAATATAATAGAAATTGGCGCTATCCAAGCTGTCATAATCCTTATTAATTCACCTGATTCCTGCCCGCTACATATAAGTAAACTTATAAGCATGGTAAGTATGGTACTGAACGATAGGATTATTAATATTTTTATAACCATAATCTTGCTATAAGAATGCTTAAAACTCTTTTCTAGCTCCCACATTTTTTCTCTCTTACCTCTTTCAGCTTCATATATACCAAGGATTATTGGGATTGGTGAAATACATAATAATGTTTCATAGACAGAATAGTTTTGTTGGTTTGTAATAATAAAACCAAAAATAATTACTAACATTGATATTATCCAATACATTCTATTTACATATGTAATTTCGTTTTTAAATAATTTTAATAATTTATATTTCTCTTTTGCTCTTGGCATATATTCTCTTAATACATCAACTGTTTTATCTATCTTCTCTTCATCTACGGCTTTAGCAGTATAAGAAGTTAAAATTTCACTTATTTCTACCTCCCAAGTAGCATCATTTAATAAATCTTTTTTCCCATTCATCCTCATCACCCCCAATAACTTTCTTTAAATTCTTTATTGCGTTAAATAATCTCGATTTCACAGTACTCTCTTTATATCCTGTTATTTTGCTTATCTCATTAATCTTTAAATCATGATAATATCTAAGTATAATTGCTTCTCTTTGAAGATTCGGCAATTCATCAACAGCTTTTTTAACAGCTTTCCTTTTTTCATTTTTCTCTAAAATATCTATTACAAACTCTTTAGCTTCAATATCCAAATCCTCTATATTCGAACTTTCATTTCTCTGCTTAAAGCAATTACTCCTAAAATAATCCTTGCAATGATTACTAGCAATTTTAAGTAGCCAACTTTCAAATTTTCCATCTTCAAACTTAAACTTGTTTAAATTCCTCATCATCTTAATAAAAACCTCTTGCGTCATATCATATGAAAGGTTGTAGTCGCCAATAAATCTATAAATAAAACTTTGAACCATACTATAATTTTTCCTTACCAAAAGCTCCATTGCAGCTTCATTACCTTTTAAAATTTCTTTTATCAGTGCTTCCGAACCTTGCCCCAAATTAACTCCCCCTTTCACTAATATAACGACTGTTACTCTAAAAAGGTTTTATATTTTTTAATTATTAAATCTTATTCTATAAAAATATCTCTTTTATCTAATCAACCTATTACTTATGATACGGTATTTTTGTAAATTAAAATAGCCTTAACCAAATAATTTCAATGGTTAAGACTATAAACCTTTCATATTTCTAAAACCTTCACGTATACTATTATCTATCTACTTTAGCGAATGCAGTTGTAGAGCTACTACCCTTTCAACTTTACCTCCCCAATACTGCTATATGTCAAACTTCCATCCCTATACTCCGATTTCATGAGATTAATTGTTGTTACCTTCATACGTATTGGTACTATCATTTTTGCAAATTCTTTTTCATCAAAATTAGAATTCATTCTACATCTTCGTCCAAGTGTAATATGTGGCTTAAACGGCTTATCATCTACTAAAAATTCATTTGCTTTTAATCCTTGAATTAACGATTGTTGTAACTTGTCCAGTGTTTCATTTTCACGAATTCCACACCAATATAGGAACTCCCCTTGATTGATAAATTTACCTAATCCGCCTATTTCTATCTCAAAAACATCGAACCCAAAAGCTGTTTGATTTATTATCTTCCTTATATCATGAAGTCGATTTGAAGATACTTCTCCTAAAAACGCAACAGTCAGATGAAGATTTGAGATTCTAGTAAAATTACCACTTACCGCTTCTTTACTTAAATCCTGTATTGCTTTATATAATTGCTCTTTTACTTCTGGTGTAAAATTAATTGCTATAAATAGTCTCATGTTAATCACCTCTTTCCTAAGGTGTTATCTTATCTTTGTTTCTTAATGTTACTTTTTATTTATATATTATAATCATAACTTTAATATTGACATCATATGCCCCCACTACTCATTTTTTATCCTATATTATATTAACAAAGCAATGCACTTAAAGTCACCCATTATTTGGATTTTTCCATAAAAAAGAAGCCAATCAACCAACCATAAACCTAAGGTCAGTTTATTGACTCCAATAGTTATAAATACAGTAAACTACTCTTTATCTATTTTTACCCTTAACATTTCATTTTTTACTTTAATTGCATACTTCAATTCATATGCTGGTTCACCCAGGCTAATAGCTTCTACAATTTCCTCCATTTCCTTTTTTATATTTTCTTCATCAGTATACCAACCAAGTACAATTGATTTTTCTCCCCATATTGCTCCGCTATTAACACCAATCAACCAATATTTTGGCTCATCATCTTTTGCTTTATACATCACATGTGATGCTAAAACCTTATAGCAATTTACAATTGATTTTCCATCATATGATTTAATCGTAATTTTTCCGGTTGGTACAATTATATTATTAGCTTTATTCCTTTCGATTGACTCTACCTCGCCTAACATTAGATAGTCTAAGGATACATTAAGTTTTTTAGACAGCAAAAGTAATTTTTCTATCTCGGGATAACCACTTCCCTGTTCCCATTTAGAAATTGCTTGTCGACTTACCCCCATTATTTCTGCTAATTCCTCCTGTGATAAATGCCTTTCTTTCCTTATTGACTTTAAATTCTCCGCAAAGCTCATAATTACAAACCTCTTTTCTTAATTATTATGTTAAAATTATAATAATTTTTGCATATAGTTAACACCAATCTGCATTTGCATATTTGCAACCTGAGGTTGCAGTTGTTAGGATAATTTACTATTTAATAAATCTTTTCCCAATACCTGCATTGCTTCTAATATAGGCATAAATTTTTTCCCTTGATCTGTTAATGAATACTCCACTTTTGGTGGTACAACTTTATAAACTTCTCTGTGTACAAGCTTATCTTCCTCAAGCTCTCGTAATTGTCTAGTTAAGATTCCTTTTGAGATGCCTGGTAACATTCTCAATAATTCATTAAATCGAATTATTTCATTTTGACTCAAATGCCACAGTATAATGATTTTCCATCTTCCTGCTATAACATTTTGAGTAACAGTTAATGGGCAAATTTCTTCCTTTAAATCCTCTGAGATAGGTTCCTCTCTATAGCTATAGCGCGCCATATATTACTCTCCTTCCTTCTAGGTACTATTTAGGCTATTACGAAACTCTTAGTAATGTCGACAAACATATCAATGTGTTTTATGTCTACCTTTACCATTTCCCTGAATTGTGTAAACGACCCATACAATGATTTTTATTGTATGGGTAAGTAACACAATTTTAAGAGAAGTGTAGTAGGTAGCCTTAAAACACAGATATGTTGTCGACATGGAGAAGAGTTTCGCAACAGCCCAAGGTACTATTTTTGTGACTAGGTTATAAAATAATGCCTACTTGTAAAATCATTCCCTAAGAATTATTATATACGAAAATATATAAAATAAAAACAAACTTGGAGGATATAGAATGAGAATTTTAGTAACAGGTGCAAATGGTAATTTAGGATCAAAAATTGTTGATAGTTTATTACTTAAAACCTCAAAAGAAAAAATTATTGTCGGTGTTCGAGATATACAATCTGAAAAATCACTTAACTACAAAGAACAAGGTCTTGAAGTTCGTGTAACAGATTTTGAAGATCAAGAAACACTAACATCAGCGTTTCAAGATGTAGATCGCGTATTCATCATATCAACTTTCGGTGATTTTGAAACGATCATGCGTCAACACTCAGATGCGATAGAAGCGGCTAAAAAAGCTGGTGTAAAACAAATCGTTTATCCAAGTGTGGTACGCGCGGATGGAAATGATTTCTATCTAGCGGCTATGCACCGAGCACGTGAAATAGCTTTAATTGAATCAGGTATTCCATATGTTATATTACGTAATAACTGGTATGTAGAAAATGAACTAGGAACAATACAAGGCTGTATGTCTGGTGCTCCTTGGGTAACTTCCGTTGGTGATGGAAAAATCGGCTGGGTATATCGACCAGATTTAGCCGAAGCAACCGCTAATGTATTAATAGCTGATGGTCACGAAAATCATATCTATGAATTATCTGGTGAAAACTTAACACAGAAACAATTTGTTGATACTTTAAGCGAAGTAATAGGCAAAGATATTCCTTTCATTGAGGTAGATGATGCTTCTTATCAGGAAATGCTAAAAAATTCTGGGGTCCCTGAAGCATATCTGCCAATGTTAGTTATGAATCAAAAAGGTGCACGTGAAGGTGGCTTAGAAGCTATGCATACAGATTTAGAATTCTTATTAAATCATAAACCTACATCTTTAAAACAAGCCCTTACAATCCTCTTAACAAACACAACTAAATAACTGGTTAGGGTGTCAAAGCTAATTTTGTTTTCGTCAATTTGTTCAGATTTTGGTTCTAGTATAGAGCAAATTGACGAAGACAAGTTTTACGAGAGGCAATGGCACCCTAACCATAACTCAAACTTCGAACTTGAAGATTTCGAGGATTAGCTATACATTGCTGACGTGTTCAGATAGTTTACCTTAATCCCCCCACATTACAGTTAATAGGTAATTTAATATTTATTGTGATTATCTCTCCATCGCATTCAGCCTCAATTTGCCCATTATGAAGTTCTACAATTTTTTTAGAAATTGCTAGGCCCAGTCCTGATCCTTCGATATTACTTGACCTTGATAAATCAACCCTATAGAATTTTTCAAACATTCTACTTAATTTATCCTGCTCTATATATTCACCTTTATTCGATATTGATATTACAACATTATCTCCCTTATTATCTGCCTTAACGATTATATCTGATGGTTTGAAACTGTATTTTTCTGCATTACTTAAAATATTTTCAAATACTCTGACCATTTTTTCAACATCAATCTTTACTGGTAGTTCTGCATCAGAGATCTGTGTTACTACTCTTAATTCTTTACTTTCAAACATAGGAGCATATTCTCCTACTAATTGATTAAGAATTGGGCATATATCCACCTCCACCAAATCCAAAACAACTTCCTTACTTGACAGTTTTGTATATTCAAATAACTCATCGATTAATTTTTTTAACTTTATAGAAAGATTGTAAGAAGAATTCAAATATTCCTTTTCCTCTTCTTTGGTCCTAAACTTTTCATTTCTTAAAATATCTAAATATGCAATAATTGGTGTAAGTGGTGTTCTTAAATCGTGAGAAACATTTGTTATAAGCTCTGACTTTGTTCTTTCTAACTCTCTCTCATACTCAAATTTATCTTTTAATTCTTTGGACATGGAGTTTATGTTTATGCATAACTCACCAAGTTCATCCTTACCCTTAACTTCAAGGTTTTTCCCTAAATTCCCACTAGCAATAAGATTTACTTCTTTCGCTATATACTTAATATACTTTATATGCCTGTTTGACATTAATAAAAAACACATCACAAAAAATAAAAGAGCTGATATTAAATATATTGATATCAAAAAATTACCAAACTCTACATCTATATTATCTTCATGTTTCATAAAATAAGGAACAAGAAAATACCAAGCTATAGTACCAAGATAAACTATAGTTAAAATAAAACTAAACACGATCTCGGTCAAAAGCTTTAATTTTAGACTTATAATAATGTTGAATTTTTTCATATCTTATATCCAACTCCCCAAACAGTTTTAATATAAATCGGCCTTTTAGGATCTTCTTCTATCTTTTCTCTTATTTTAGTAATATGAACCATTAACGTATTATTAGACTTGTAAAAATCCTCCCCCCATACTCTTTCATAAATCCTATCTATACTAAAAACAATTCCTTTGTTGCTTGCAAGAAGCTGTAATATATCAAATTCTTTAGGAGTAAATCTAACATCCTCATCACCTACAAACACTTGTCTTGTGTCAGTATTTATAGTTAAATTCCCAATTTCAATAATATTTTTAGGAGTTCTTGACTCCGTGGTATACCTAGTGTACCTTCTTATCTGAGACTTAACCCTTGCAATTAACTCCATTGCACTAAAAGGCTTGGTAATATAGTCATCAGCCCCCGAAGATAGACCTTGAATCTTATCTAAATCTTCTGATTTTGCTGATAGAAAGATTATTGGCATAATACTATCTTCTCTAATTTTCATACAGACTTCTGTACCATTCATACCAGGCATCATAATATCCAAAAGCACAAGGGCAACTTCATTTTCAGCTATAAGTTTTAGGCCTTGTTCACCATTTTCTGCTTTAAGTATTTCATAACCCTCGTTTTCCAAATATATACCTATAACTTTTCTTATTTCTGCATCATCATCAATTATTAGAATTCTCTTTGACATAAACTAGCTCCCTTCTATTAAGAATTCTTACATTTCAAAACATAAGCGGGCGGCACATTAAGTACAACTCTATCTAGTTCTATTTTTTTAAAATGAGCTGCAATAAATTCTTTCTTTAGAAGAGTGTACTGAAATGTTATAAATAATCCATTTTTTTTTAATATGGTTTTTGTTTTCTTTAAAATCATGTTTGAAACATTCTTAGGTAGGCTAGCAAAAGGTAATCCTGAAACTACATAGTCAACATTCTTAATTCTATACTTTTCTAGATACATGTCTATATTTTCCGCAGAGTCATTGATTACTATAATAGTATCATCTTCATGATATATCTCTTGTAGATGCTTACAAAAATCTTTATTGTATTCTAATAATAATAGTAAAGTATCTTTCTTTTTTCTTTCAACAAGTTTCTTAGTAAAAACTCCTGTACCAGGACCATACTCAACAATACATCTTGAATTTTCAAAATCTATATCGCTAATCATTTTCATTGCCAGTCTTTCAGAACTAGGAGCTACTGCGCCTACAGTCCTTGGTGCTCTAAGATATTCTAATAAAAATTTTATATGCTTCATACTAATTTCTCTCCTGTACTTTTCAATCAAGAACTTTAAAATGTTCTATTTTTGATAATTATCAGGCTTTAGTATAAATACTAAACATTAAAAATCTATTTGGAAATATCTTAAGAATTCTTAAGTTTAAAAATCCAATTATAATTGACAAGGGCTTTTGCTCCATAGCTGATTACTCAACTCCATTAAATAAAAACATATGCACCGTCTACTTTAAAAACCCAAATTCTCTCCAACGATTATAACCTTTATTCTTCCTTTAATAAATTGACCTTTAATAACCACAAAATCATTACAAATTCTATTCGGACTTTTGCAATCAATGCAATATCCGAGTTTTGCACAAGGTGTATCTTTATTTAATCTTTTTGCATCAATTGGTGCCGCATATTGCCTTACTCTCATCTCTGCTTCTTCTAAGTTTTTAACAATTTTATTAATACCAGCTACAATTATAACCTGTTTCGGACCATACAGCATTGGAGCAACTCTACTTCCATTCCCATCTATATTATATAATTCACCATTTTCAGTTATTGCATTTGTACTACTAATAAACGTATCAGCAGAAAAATTCTTAATATATATCTCTCTTTTTTCATCCTTTGTTAGCTTTTCTTCATATTTATCTAAAAAATTGAAACTTCCATCTCTCAGAAAGTCTATTATTTTAGTTTCAAACAGGGTCATTGAGTCCCCTACACCAATAGTAGAACCTTCTACTATAAATTCTTTTATTTTCTGAAATAGCTGCTCTGTATTATTAACATAATACCCTTCCATGTTACGACTATTTAGGTTCTTTATAGTCCGCTCAATTTGTTTCTCAATATACCATGCAACGTTCTCGTCCATATTTATATGCCTCCTAGCGTAAAATAAAAATATAGACAGTTTACTACCATATCTAACTTAAAGTCAACTATCTATGAAAACCTTTAATAATTAGCATTCACTCTCTTCCTTTTATTGTATATTAATAGTCACATCTTACTCAAAATAAAGTATAAAATAAAATGCTATACTTATTTGTAAATATAGCATTTTATTGATGGTTTACCATACTAAAACTAATATATTAACATTACAAACTGGAATACTATTAAAGAAACAGAAAGGAGATTTAATATGTCAGATCCAAGAAATCCCAAAGCAGTTCCTACGAAATCTTCGAGATCCATTCATAATAATGAGTTTGGAAATATTCCTATGGAAGACAATTATGATGATGGTGATATCCCAGAAGTTGATCTCCCAATGAACACAGAATATCAATTCCACAACCAAACACTGAAAAATTTACTTCGATAATACTATCCTTTCATATTAAAACAAATGAGCCTACAGAAACGTAGGCTCATTTGTTTTCTAAATAAACACAATTATTAAGTTTTTCGTTTATCTATTCGTTTGCGTTAATAGATTCATGGGATTGGTACATTAAAAAGTCATTCAGATTTTGATTCCTCAATGGCTTCCAATTCAGAAGTACAGTGTGGGCAACGAGTTGCAGCAATTGGAATATCTGAATAACAATATTGGCATTTTCTAGTTTTGGGAGCTTCTTCTTTCGGTTCCTTTTCTTTTCCTATATTAGATAACCTATTGATTGCCTTCAAAAATAAAAATATAACTAATGCCATGATAATAAAGTTAATCACAGCTGTCAAAAAAGAACCATATCGTATTTCCACGCCGCGTACCGTTGCAACCATAGCAGTGAAATCTGTCTTGGCAAACAAGCCAATCAAAGGAGAAATCACATCCTCAGTCAAAGACTTAACTATCGATTGAAATGCACCACCGATAATAACACCAATTGCAAGATCCATTACATTTCCACGTAATGCAAATTCTTTGAATTCTTTTAAAAATTGTTTCATATTCACCTCTTCTTACGTATCACACATTAATAAAATCGGTTTCCGTTTCCTACCTTATGATACCACATATTGAATTAGGTGTAAAATAATTATTTGATCTACAACCGTGTTACCACTTAATATTTCTATTTCGTTATCATACATCTGCAATCTTATCAATCATAAGGTTCAAAATTGTAACATCTGTGGATTTCATACCTACTTTCCCAATGTAACCAACATTTCGTATTGTCTCTTCCACATTGTTCTTTACAATTCCATCCCCCGGATGGAAACAGAGATTTTCTTCTCCCAAAAAGTGAGCCATAATAGCCGCTTCCACTGCTGATGCGATTTTAGCTGCACAAGAGGATTTTGCACCATCACAGACAATTCCACCTACATTTGCAATTGTATTGGTGATGGTTTTTGATATCTTCTGATAGTCTCCGCCGTATAAATAGGTAATTGCTGCTCCTGCTCCACAAGCTGCACTAACAGCTCCACAATAAGCAGATAAGCTACCTATGAACTTCTTCTGGTGAATGGAGATCAGATTGCTCACTACTAGGGCGCGATACATCTTCTCTTCGGGAATATTGAGACTTTCCGCAAACTCCACAACGGGAAGAGAACAGGTCATTCCCTGATTACCACTTCCCGAATTAATAACAACTGGCATGGAACAGCCGTTCATTCGTGCATCCGATCCTGCCGCGGCTCTAGCCCTTGCTCTGACCTTGATGTCATCTCCGTATATATTTAATAAGGTTCTACCCACCTCTGCTCCGTAACGGTTTTTTAGACCTTCATCAGAAATGGCTTTATTCATTTGTATCTGTCTTCCTATGACATCTCTTATCTCATCAATGTCTACTTCATCTGCAAATCTTAATATGTCCTTTACATTCAAAAGAGACTTATCTCCCTGTACCTGAGAATTAGACTTATCCTCTTGTAATTCAAAAACTACTTCATCGTCTTTCGTAATACGTGTTATTCTCGTATGCTTATCCACGATGGTAACTTCAGCAGAATGACTTCCCTTTGTTAAGCGTGCACATATGTAAAGATTTTCGACACCCTCTTCCAAAAAGCATTCGCAAAAGTTTTCTTCTAACAATTCATGTGTTCTTTTAATATTCTCCGGTGTAACACTTTCCAAAACTTCCAGTTTCCTAGATGGATCTCCGCCTGTTACTCCTAAAATAGCCGCAGCATCAATGCCTTTGAGCCCTCCTGAATTTGGAACTGTAACACCTTTAATATTCTTAATAATATTCCCACTGCATCGAATCTCCATATAATCCGGAAATTCACCAAGCACTTCTCTTGCCTTTGAAGTCGCATAAGCAAGCGCAATTGGCTCTGTGCAGCCAAGAGCCGGAACCAATTCTTCCTTTAAAATCATCAGATAATTCTGATATAATACTTTATCCATATTCAATCCTCTTCATCTTATTGTGTAAGAACAGTTATTTTCAGCTATGCAAAAAGTAGTGTTATCTTTATGGAAGCATTTTCCCAGCTGCCAAATATAATTCATACCATTCTTCTCTTGTCAAATGAATATCCGAAGCTTTACAAATATCTTTAATTCTATTTTCATTCGTACTCCCCACAATCGTTTGAATACGAGCAGGATGACGCAAAATCCATGCTATTGCAATTGTATTTGCAGTAGCATCATACTTCTTAGCAAGACGATCCAAACTTTTGTTTAACTCCGCATATTTATCACTTCCGATAAAGGTTCCTTCAAACATTCCATACTGGAACGGAGACCATGCCTGAATTGTGATATCTTTTAATCTGCAGTATTCCAAGACACTACCATCACGATTAACTGCTGCGTCACTGTGAATGTTTACGTTCAAACCAGAATCGATAATACCACAATGTGCGATACTAAACTGTAACTGGTTAATCAAAATCTTATGATTGCAGTATTTATTCATCAGCTCTAACTGCATGGAATTCTGATTACTTACGCCAAAATAACGTACCTTACCTGATCTTTCCAATACCTCAAAAGCTTCTGCTACTTCTTCCTCTTCCATCAATGTATCTGGTCTGTGAAGAAGTAGAATATCAATGTATTCTGTGCGTAGTCTTTTTAAACTTCCCTCTACAGATTCTATAATATATTTTTTAGAAAAGTCATAGCAACAACCTGGACGAATTGAACATTTTGTTTGCAATATCATCTCTTCACGAAGATTGCTTGGAACACACTCTCCAAATATTGCTTCCGCATCTCCACCAGCATAGATGTCAGCATGATCAAAGAAATTAATTCCCTCTGCCATTGCTGTATCAATAAGGGAGCGAACTTCCTCCTTTCCCTTTAATCCATTAATTCTCATACAACCAAGTCCGATTTCTGGAACTTGTATTTTCCCATTGCCTATTGAAATTGTTTTCATATGAATCCTCCTATCCGTACATCTCTCTGTACAGCATCATCTTTTATTTAATCTTTGCAGTGCGCGCACATAAATTCTCACAGCTTTTTTTAAGTTTGTAATTGACTGTGCCTCATCAGCGCAGTGGCATTCTCCATGACCATTCGTTAAACCAAGTTCTGTATACTCTACCTTAAGACCAGGCCCGAATCCTACCGCATTCGGAATCTTTCTGGCATACGTTCCGCCACCCATAACATATGCTGGTTTGTCATCACCGGTCTCTTCTCTATACGCATTCATCAGTTCTTCTACGAGCGGATGACTGGGCTCGATATAGTTCGGTGGATTATCTACTATTTGCGTAACCTTAAAGCCCTCTTTGTTAACATAGGCTCTTAATTTATCTAAGATTGTCTCAATATTAACCGTTACCGGATATCGAATATCCATACCAATATGAATGCATTTATCCTGCATTGAAATTACTCCAGGATTACAAGTTAATGCACCAGATACTTTATCTTCGCAGGCAATTCCAAGTCCGGTTCCGAATCCATCACTACATATTTCTTTCAAAAAATCTGCTACTCTTCTCTCATTGGTACCAATATCTAATTTTTGCAGTTTCTCACCTAATACGCCAATAGCGTTTTTTGTTCCTTCTGGGAAAGCTGCATGACCTGAAACTCCTTCTGCTTCAATACAAACTGTTTCTGTCAATTCTCCATTCTTAAGAATAGCTTGGGCACTTGAGGGTACACTGTTTAGAGCATTTCCTCCATCTAAATTAAGGATATTTCCCTCCATCTTTTCCGATTTTATATGCACATGACAGATGCCTTTTTCTCCATGACATACTGGAAATCCACAATCTGCGATAAAGGACCAATCCGGTGCTTTTTGATGTGCTAGATAATAGGTAACATCATCCATGCCACTCTCTTCATTACAGCCAAAAATCAAAGAAATCTTGACATTTGGCTTTATTTTCTTTTCCTTTAGGTATCGCATTGCATACAGTACCGCTATAAGTGGTCCCTTATTGTCTTGTACACCTCGCCCAATTATAAAGTCTCCTTTTCTAGTACAGGAGAAAGGCTCATAAACCCAGCCGTCACCAGCTGGCACTACATCGAGATGTCCCCAAACTGCAATTTCTTTGTCTGCTTCACCAAAGCTGATTCTTCCACAATATCCATCACAATTCAGTGTTTCGAAACCATACTGTTCTCCCATGGAAAGCATTCTCTGAAGCACTTTGGCACAATTCTTACCGTAGGGGAATTCATCCTCATCCAAGTTCGAAACACTTGGTATCTCTACAAGTTGTGCAATATCTTCTAAAAACCCTTCTTCCAAATCGTTTAGCCATTGATCCAGTTCAGCCATACTTGTTTGAATCCTTTCTCTTCTTTGACTTTTCCATCTGAATCCAGTCACGATATTTTTTAGGTGTCATCCCCGTATCCTGCCTGAAAATCCGAATGAACTGGGAGGTATCATTATATCCTGACATCGAAGCTATCTCCGTAATAGATAGCTTACTACCTGTAAGAAGCTTCTTAGCATGATCCATTCTAAGTCCTCTTAACCAAGTCGAAAAACTGATTCCTGTTTTTTCAACAAATGCATGGCTTACATAGGTCGGATTCATGAATAATACTTTCTCTGCCAGCTCTTTTACTGTAATATCTTGATTAAAATGTACCTGCGCATACTCTGTCATCATAGCTACCACATCTCTAGTGCTCTCTTCACCAGCTTTTTCACTCAACTTACAGATATTCCTTCCGATTGACTGAAAATAATTCTCCATCTCATCAAGATCAGAAAAATCCATAACACTCGTCCTGCTTTCTCTCAGACGAAGCTGGTCATCTCCACTAATTTGCAATGCCCGACGCATGATAATACTAATTTGTGATAAGAGTAATTCTAGGTAGTCTATTTTTATCCAACCTTGTTCTCGCACTTCTTCAAATATCTGTGTCAGAATGTATTCCGTCTTGCTCGTATTTTTCCTTTCCAATGCATCCTTAAGAAGCGTCTCCTTATCTTTTGACAGGCAATAGCTTTTCAGCATATCCTTATTAATCTGGCTACCAGTGATAAGCTGCCCTTGAATAAATATTCTATATTCCAATAATTCCATCGCTTCTTGATATGCTTCCTTAATTCTCTCGGGCTCGGTATATTCCCCACTCACACCAATATAAACTTCGAAACCAGCATCAGTAAAGATACGTAGAATCTTTCTTGGGATAAAGAAATTTTCTCTAGTAATATTAATTACTAATGTCCATACCTTCCCTTTTGTTTCTACAAAACGGAACCCCGTCCACATTTCTTCTCCTAATATATTCCCAATATTTTGTAAGATATCTTCCTTATTTATCTCCTGATATCTAGGTAAAAAGATTGTGAGTACCTGAAATTTATGAAATACCTTTTGAAACATATTTTGTTCTATAAAATCAGGTTCTCCATCATTTTGAATGCACTTTAGGATATACCGAGTTGTTATATCCTTACCGGTCATCATTATTTCCCTTTTCTCTGTTCGACTTTTATTCAGAGATTTATCGATGCACTCTTTGAGTTTTTCATCCTCGATAGGTTTTAGAATATAATCACATGCTCCGTCCTTTAGTGCCGTTCTGGCATATTCAAACTCCGAATAGGCACTAAGCATAACAACTTGAGCTTTCGGATTCTTCTTCTTAATAACCTTTAAAAGTTCTAAACCATCCATCTTTGGCATCCGAATATCAGTAATAACAAGATCAGGTAGATACTCACAATAGATTTCGAATCCACGTTCTCCATTTGTCGTTTCCAAAATTTGAAATTGTTTTTGCACATCATATTCTTTAATTTTTTTAATCAGTGATTGCCTTGCATATTCTTCATCTTCAACAACTAAAATAGTAATCATTAGAATTCTCCTCTGCAACCCGGGAAAATATTAACCTTTCACAGACCCTGCGGTCAAGCCTTTGATGATATATTTTTGGCCCATGCAATATATTATTAACATTGGTGCCATTGCCATTAGGTAAGCCGTAAATGCCATCGTATAATTAAATGAATATTCTGTCTTAAAGTTATACTGGAATAATGGTAATGTCCAAATATCCTGAGACCTGTTTAACATAAGTAACGGCAACATAAAATCGTTCCAGATCCATAATGTATCCATGATAAGAAGTGTAGCAATCATCGGCTTTACAAGTGGTAGTATTATTTTAACATAGGTCTGAAATACGTTACATCCGTCAATGTGTGCTGACTCTTCAATTTCGTAGGGAAGTCCTTTAATATAATTTACAAAAAGAAATATTCCCTGTGTCAAGCTAAAAGCTAGATATAGAATAATCAACCCAGTATGATTGAGCATGTTAAGACCTGTCATCATCTTAGTAACTGGCAACATAATAACCTGTGAAGGAATAAACAATCCCATTAATAAATAGTAATAAATACTTCTATAATACTTTTTATTAAAATTTCTTGCAATAGCATATGACAAAGAAGGTACGAATATTAAAATTAATCCCACTGATATACAGGTAATTTTAAGCGAGTTACTTAAGAAGACCCAATAATTACTATTCGAAAACAATTCAATGAAATTCGTAAAATTCAAACTGGATGGTAGAGCAAAGAAATTCTTTCCTGCTTCCTCTAACGTTTTAAAGGAGTTGATTACTACTAGATATAATGGGCATAAAATCAGAATGAGTCCGCTAAGAACCAAGATATTTCTTAAAATTCTCCATCCCAATCCCTCTCTTTTTAATTTCATCAATCATTCCCCCTTTTACTGGTTAGTTTCAACTGTGTCAATGAGAATATAGCAACTACAACAAATAAAAGACACGCCTCTGCATTGGCTGTAGAGAATTTGAGATTCTTAAACGCATCATTATATATAAGAATACCTATTACTTCTGTAGAACGCACCGGTCCACCACCAGTAAGTGCATATGGGAAATCGAAAGAAGTAAATCCCTGCTTGATGATCAGTACTAGGTTTATCGTTACTGTAGGTAGTATGTAAGGCAATGTGATATATCTGAATCTCTTAAAAAGCGTTGCACCATCAATCTGTGCAGATTCATACTGTTCATCTGGAATTTGCTGTAATCCTGCTATGAAAATGATAGTAGGAAGTGCCACTGCCTGCCATGCATGAACAAATACTACTGCAGGTAGTGCCGTTTTCCCGGTCATTAAAAGACTTTGGGAAAGCCAATCGATTCCTAATGCCTGCCCGATTACAGGAACCACCCTATAATACATCTGATCCCAAATTAAAGCGATTGTCACACCACCAATCATGGCTGGTACAAAAAATAAAGATTTTGTAAATGTTTTAAACCACTTTAAGGAATTCAGTGAAATAGCAAGTGTAAGAGAAATCGAAATAACACAAACTACAAGCATAACACTATATAACAAGGTTGTTTTCATAGAATTCCAAAAATACGGATTTTTTAATAATGAAATATAATTTTTAAATCCAACGAAATCATAGTTTTGGGCCATACCATCCCAGTTTGTGAAACTATATCGAATGCCATTAATGACAGAAAACACATAAAAGAACGTATACAGTAATACTGGTATTATCGTAAATCCAAAGTAGGTTGCTCTTGAGGATGTTGCCAACCTGTTTGGTTTAAATTTCTTCATCTCATCATTCCTTTCTCTGAAGAAAACTTGTCATTGCTCAAAATGTCTTTTATTAAAATAGCGGAAGTATCGTGTACACTTCCGCTATCCTTTATTACTATTCGGAATTATTCTACAAGGAATTATCGTAACTATTCAGGACTCTGTCCTTCATAGTCACAAACGATGCACACAAATTGCAAAAAACGCAATTTGGCGCAATCAGAACTCGGGATTTTTATGCAAAAAACGCATAAAAACACCTCGCGGAATAGCGGTTCTGAATAGTTACGAATTTATTACTAATTATTCTGCGGATGTTACTGCGATGGATTCATCCATATTCTTAAGAACTGCTTCTACATTTTTGTCAGCCCAGAATCCTTGTACTACATTGTACAAGTCTGAAATAACGTTATTACTAACTGTTGATGCCATCCAATCATGTGTCTGTCCATTGTTAATGAGTTCGACCATAGGCGCAATTCCTTTGTCGTCATTAACAACTCCATTGATACAAGAAGGTGCTCCATCATTGTCACAGAACGTCTGTGCATTCTCTGTTTCTGCTAGATACGCTAAGAATTTATACGCAGCAGCTTTTTCTTCATCACTTGCTTTTGCAGATACACAGATAGCGGCATCAATACCAGAAAGCGTACGTGTTGTTTCTTTCGTATCGTTTGGAAGTGGGAATACGCCTAGTTTCATGTCCGGATTACTAGATAATAATGTACCTCTTGCATAGGAACCTGTAATGCACATTGCATACTGTCCATTTACAAAGTTTTCATAACAAGCAGTATCAGAAAGTGCTAGTGCATCCTCATTTGCATAAGTAAATAATGTTGCCATTTTATTAAATTCATTTGTAAACTCTGGGTCGCCTTCAAGTTTGGCCTCTCCAGCTGTAGCTTTTGCTATGGTTTCAATTCCGTTTGGTGCCCAAGCAACGGTTGCACATTGGAACATGTGACCTACACGACCAGGATCTTTACCATGGAGACCCATTGGTGTAATACCTGCTGCTTTTAACGTTTCACATACATTTACGAATTCTTCCCATGTCGTTGGTACAGTTAATCCGTTTACATCAAACATATCCATATTGTAGTAAACACCTATGTAATTTCGGCTATAAGGTAATGCATAATAACCGCCATCGTCCTGCTTTGTCATATCTAGAGAGGACTCATTCACATTCTTAAGGAACTCTTGACCAGAGAGATCCTGAACGTATCCATTCGCTACCTTCTGTTTAAACTGTTGCTGTGTAGGATAATCGGAGAAGATAACTGGTATATCGCCAGATGAAATTCTAGAGGTCAGTACTGTACCAGGGTCTGGAACCGTATTCATCTCAATTTTAATATCAGGATTTTCTGCATTAAACTTATCAATAATAGTCTTATACCCCTTCTGTGGTCCCTCTTCCCCTTTTTGTTGGAAGAATTCGATGGTAAGTACATCCCCTTTGGTTTCACTCGTAGAATCTCCTGTTCCTTTTTTACTACATGCTGCTAAACTGGTGACAGTGAGCATCGCACATAATACTAGTGCTAACTTCTTTTTCATGATTCTTACCTCCTGTTTATTTGTGGTAGTTATGAGCGGCGTCAACCGCAGCTTTTATATAATCTAGGCGGATGTTTTCTCCTTGTATTGTACAATCCGCACCAATCATAATTCCAGTGGTTCCAAATCTGTCTAAGATTAACTTAACTTCTTCTTCAATCTTCTCTTTCGGTCCTTTTAAAACATTTCCTTTGTTATCCATACCACCAAGAATACCTGCATGAAAGAAGTCTCTACCTCTCTCTAAGCTGTATCCATTATCCTTCACCGACCAGTTCACTAAATCAGCTGGATAATCTCCAAATCGATCGATATGTGTTTCAAAATCATATTCTGGTTCACCACATATATGTAGAATATTATATTTTCCATCTATTTGTTTTGAAACATTGAGAACTTGAAGATCAAAAGGCTTTACAAGCTCTTCCCATTCTTTCTTTGTAAATCTTCCTAGTTCACCATACTGAGCAGAATAGTAAATTCCATCCGCTCCTATCTCAAGATACCCTTTTGCCCATTGCTCCAATCCGTCTGCAATAATCTTGATACCTGCAATGACTGCCTCTGGAGCTTCTTTACTATACTTCATAAGAACATCTTCACCAAATGCGATAGATGCGGCTTTAAAAGGTCCAAACATTGTTTGGATTAAAAGTACATCTTCGCCTGCTCTAGCACGAATCCCTTTGATAACAGCCGCCATCTTTTCAAACTCTTCTGAATCCACACCTTTGATTTTAATGTTGTACCAGTCCTGTGCGCAAGTTATTTTTCCGCTAATTGGGTAACTATAATCTTGCATTATTTTGATGATATCCATTCCCGTTTCATTATAGAGTTTCATGTGGGCATCTATCATCTCTTCTACAGTGTAATCAGAGCTATAATGAAACCAAAACCCTGCTGGAACATAATCTACTGGTTCCCCTTTTATCACTGCTTGTATTCTCTCTACATTATTCATTTTAACACCTCTCCTATCTGTGTATTACACACCCTTTTTTTAATGAATCAATTGTTTCATGTATTTCTTAAGACAACCTTATTATATCGAATCATCTCGGAGTAAAATAGAACTTTACTTTGGTGTCCTATGGTACTTTACTTAGTTTTTTCATATTTAATTGATTATCATTATGGTATAATAACTTTAAAGTCTAACAGAATAATCAACAAAGGAGACTACAATGAAGTTTAAAAATCTTTCCTATCGTACTCAACTTTTTCTGGCAGCCTTGCTGTTAGTCACTATACCAATTACTTTAGTCGGTGTCATTACAGCAAAGCGCAATGCATCCACCCTAGTGTCCGATTACAACACTTCGATGGAAACGATTATTTCACAAGCTAATCTAGCCCTTGATACCTTACTAGCAGATGCTACAAAAATTGCTGATTTACCACTTCTAAATCAGGATATTAAAAAAGCAATGGTTACTAATTATAAGGATAATTATCTCGCCTACTCTCATGATTCAACTAAGTTCAAGACTCTTTTTAGTCAGACAAATAGGCTGAATCAGAACCTAGTTACCTGTGTCTTTAAAAACCGCTTTGGTTATACATTTGATTATAATATTATTGGTGTCCAACGCCAGACTCAAATTACTGAAAATATAAGAAACTGGAAAAGCATTGCACAGAGTGCTCCTAACTATACATATTTTGCACCTCTTCAACAGACATCTATTGATTCCCAGAAAAACGTACTACCCATGATTAAAATACTATTTGATGGTTATGACTTTAAGGAAATTGGTATCTGTTATGCAGAAATAAACTTTGAATCAGTAGAAAACATTCTTGTTTCTGCCCAAAACGCAGAAAATACCATTCTAATATATAACGCAGAAGGAGATCTTACCTTTTCCTCCAATGAAAGTTACATACAAAACCAATCCTCCTATACTGAACTATTGTCATCCTTATCGGAATTTAATAAATCTATTGTAGACAGTGATTCCATCAAAACTCAGAAATTTGAGATTGGGAAAAAAACCTACTTGATAAACGGGGTATATAATAAAACAACTGGCTGGCATCTAGTTCAACTACTTGATAGCCATATCATAAACCAGATTTATCAAAATAATTTCCTAAATTATCTTGGTGTCTTTTCTCTTATTCTTATTCTGGGACTAGTACTTGCAATTATATTATCAAAAAAAATGACTGTTTCTATCTCCAAGCTGTGCGACGAGATGGATTCCTACAATACGGATAGTTACAGTGCTATCAGTATGGAAGCTTGTGTTTCCAATAAAGAACTTAGAAAGCTTGTTACCAGTTTTAATAATTTGAATCAACGTCTTACAGACAGCCTTCAACAAAATTATCAAATTCGTTTAGCCGAACAGCAAATGCACATACAGATGCTTCAGTTTCAAATTAATCATCATTTTCTCTATAATACACTAAATGTAATCAAATCATTAGCAAACATTAACAATGTCCCTGCTATTGAGACAGTAGCGGTCTGTATGTCTGATCTTCTTCGCTATAATTTGGACAAATTTCCAATTGCCAAATTAAAAGAAGAAATTGCACAAATTAATCGTTATATGACCATACAAAATATCCGTTTCCCAGATAAGTTTATCTGTGACTATAGCATTCCGGAGCAATTGCAAACTCTGGATATACCAGCCTTTATCTTGCAACCTTTTGTGGAAAATAGCATTGAACACGGATTTAGAAAAAAAGAAACTGACTGCTATATCAGTATCAGTTGCAATATAGAAAATAACATTCTTCATTTCTTTATTGTGGATAACGGTTCTGGTATGTCGAAAGAAACACTGCAACAGATTCAAGACAGATTATCTCAAGATAATCTCTCTGCTACTTCCTTAGAGGATTTGAATGAGCGTAAACATCACTCCATCGGTATTCGGAACGTACATCATCGTATACAGAGTTATTATGGAAAAGAATATGGCCTAACCATAGAAAGCAAGGAAAACTATGGTACCATCATTGATATCAAGCTTCCATTTGAACGGGAACATCCTACTAACTAAAAAGTAAATATCGTAACACGCAAAAGACCGGTTAGAATGCTTCTATTACACTCCAACCGGTCTATTTTAAATTCCAAAGGGTTTATTCTTACAATCTCAGAAGGTTCTTACCCTTCCATATATCTCGTTAAGAATTGCTTGGTTCTTTCTTCTCTCGGACTATCAATGACTTGTTTTGATGCCCCCTGCTCCACAATCATACCATCATCCATGAATATAATTTGATCTGCAACATCTCTCGCAAATGCCATCTCATGAGTTACGATAATCATCGTCGTCTTCTGCGTCGCTAACCCTCTTATCACCTTTAATACTTCACCTGTAAGCTCCGGATCTAAGGCTGAAGTTGGTTCATCAAAGCAAAGTATGTCAGGCTTTAATGCCAATGCTCTAGCGATAGCAACTCTTTGTTGCTGTCCACCAGAAAGTTGATGAGGATAATGGGATATACGATCCGCTAATCCCATTTGTTCCAATAAAGCTTTGCCGTGTTCATCTATTTCCTCATAAATATCTCTTTTATGCTGCTTAAAATCTGTTCTTTCTTTTGCTAACAACCGTTCTGCTAAAGTAACATTCTCAAGTGCCGTATATTGAGGAAACAGATGAAAGGATTGAAATACCATACCAAAATGAAGTCGCTTTAATCTCAAGTTCTTCTCTTTTTGTGAGGCTTGCCAACTAGCATCAAATAAAGTCTCCCCTTTTACTTCAATACTTCCTCTACTTGGTGAGTCTAAAAAATTCAGACACCTTAATAACGTAGTCTTGCCTGAACCAGAAGAACCAATAATGGCTAATGCATTTCCTTCTTCTAGTGTAAAGCTAACATTTTTTAAGACTTGAGTACTACCAAAATCTTTTTGTATGCCATTTACCTCTAAAATCGCCATATTTGTCCTCCTTATCTGAAATAATCTAGTTTTCGTTCAATGTAATTAAATAGTAACGTAAGTATACCTATAAATAGTAAATAATAAACTCCTGTATAAAATAGTGGCCAAGTAAGTCCTGCTGATTTCATAAAGGAATATCCTGCAAATGTAAGTTCATACGCTGCAATAATTCGTGCTAGCGAAGTATCCTTGACAAGCGTAATAATCTCATTGGACATAGGTGGAACAACATGTTTTACCATTTGCAATAAGGTAATCTTAAAAAATATTTGACTCTTTGTCATACCAAGTACTTGCCCAGCCTCTCGTTGTCCTGCTGGAACACTTTTGATACCACCGCGAAAGATAACTGAAAAATAGCACGCATAATTGATGGTAAATGCCACCACAGTAGCCATCATTCGTCCAGTCTCATCACCACTCCATATATTATGTTTTAACCATAACCCTGGTCCATAAAAGATAATAATTAATTGTAGCATTAACGGTGTACCACGAATCACCCAGACGATGACCTGTATTGCACTACGTAATAATCTCCATTTACTCATTGATGCAAACGAGGTGATAAGCCCCAATGGAAGAGCAAATAAAAGAGTCAGTATAAAAATCTGAAAGGTGGTCCATAAACCGTCAAGCAATGCTTGCGTTACAGTAAAAAACATAACAATTTCTCCTTTGTTTTAATCCAATATAAGACGAAGTGTTTATTTATCCATGACAACAACGACTTGTGCATTGTTGCAATAAGCATTGCTACATTCCATTGCTTCTAGCACTTCATTGGTTAATGTCATACCATTCCATACAACATCAATGTTCTTAGATTCTAATTCCATAATTTTGTTATCCCAATCAATTTCAATAAATTGTACTTCTACACCCAATTTTTCTGCTACTAGACGAGCCATATCTGCGTCAAAACCTATCCATTCACCAGAACCATCTTTATAATCCATTGGTTCAAAATCCGTAATACCAACGATTAATGTACCTTTTCCTTGAATATAAGATACATCACTATCTTCTGCCTCTATGTATTCTACCTCTTTTTGCTCAACAAGAGATTCTTGAACACCATATTTTTTAGCGACCTCTTCCATAGAGCCATCTGCATAAGTGTCTGCAAATACTTTATTGATATAAGATGCAAGATCAGATCCCTTACGGCAACCAACACCGTATTCTTCCGTTGTTAATTCGTTGGTATGTATCATATCTGGATAACTTGTACCTTCTCCTATCATGGCTCCTGCCATTAACAAATCAATGATGGCTGCATCGGAAGTCCCTGAAGCTACTTCCATTAATGCATCTGCCTGGGATGCTACCGAATTATATTGATATCCTTTTTCTTTTGCTGCTGCTTCACCAGCAGAACCAGCTTCTACTGCATATACAATATTTCCCCCATCACTACTTGTTTTCTTTGATTTCTTACTACAGCCTACAAGTGCTAAACTCATGACTAAAACTAGAATGAGTGTAATTGCTATTTTGTTTTTCATAATTTTTCCTCCTGTTATATACTTGGCTTTGTTTATTTACCATAATACCATAGTAGCATACTAAAGTAAAGGTGGTAATACAAATGACTTTTACTCTCTAGGGCAACTCCAGGTACATTTACTCAATCCATATTTTAGGATTTACGTTTTATACTTGATTATATAAAAACATCTGTATGCTGTTAAGAGCATACACCCCTGGCATTTTACTATATGACAAAAGAAAGCCTTAGAAATCACGCAAAGCGCCATCTCTAAGGCTCACCTTATCATTTAATAATCCCTTTACTAACTCTCTTGCATCATCTCTTGCTAAATTTTGTATAGCATCCCTTTAATTCAATATCACCATATTGGATCAATATCGGTAATTGAAATTTTATCAAAATCTTTCTTCTTCGAATGCTCCAAAAAAACTATTCTTATCTTCTCTCTGGTTTTTATAGGGAGCAAATAGTTCATCGATCTGCTTATCTTAGTGAGACCATATGTAACATGTATCGATGTTTGTTTTTATTAAATGCCTTGTATCGTATCGTCTCACCCATTCAATGTCATCAAGATTAATAGATATACAGGGAATTTTAATGACGGTATTAACTAAATCTATAAAGAGTCCAATTGCCTGATTTTCAGATTGAGGTTTAATTTTATATATAACTAATCGTTTGTTTGTGAAGGAAAATCTACAGCTTGAAAACTTATCGACATACTTCTTATTATCATTATAATAAATGTATCCACCTGATAATAGCATAAGCTGTTCTATCATGGCATCGCTAAGATTTACACCACATCGTTTGCAAATCATTTCATTGTTTTTTGCTTTGCAAATATGACATTTGATTTTTTTCATAAGTTACTCCTTTAATTACCAAAGATGGTGTCAAGGATATATGGAATAAGCAGATTATTCTTATTACTCCATACAGAAGAATTCCAAAGACGTTCGCCTGCTTTATCATATACAGTTACAGCTGAGCCGTTTGGAATCAGACTCTCACGATAATTTTCTTTATTTATGACAACCGTATTTTTTCCTGATTTATTTATTGACTTAGCCTCTAAACTATTAATAGTAAGCCCACCAACCGCAACAGTGTCTCCCCTCATTATCGCATCTACATATCTTTGTGCCATTTTCCATGCTACAATAGAATGAACCGCATCAAACAACGGTGGAAAAAGCTTTGCGCTTTTGCGGGGATTTCTAATGAATGGTATTCCGAACATAGACATCGAATTCATATTGATACCGTGTGTCTTACCGTCATTCATCTAAAAGACTACCGCACCGTCAAAGCTTCGACCAAGGGGAATGCCACAATAAGTATGAATCGTAGTTCCTCCGCAACCTGCCATTAATATCGCAATATCATCATAGCGAATAATTTTCTTGTTAAATTCTACACGGTCATTATAAAACCGCGCACTTTTACCGTTTCTCTTATACGGTATATCTTCCAAATAATTCTCCATGTTATTCAAATTAAATCCCCCCAAAGCAAATATAGTTTTAAACAGTATAACAATATAAGAAAATATTGTCAATTATAGGCAGGGATATAGCAATATTTATTGCTAGTATTGGAAAGCATGTTCGTAATGTTTTCTACACAAGCAAGATGCTGCCTATTCACTGGCACCAACTAAAACTGCTTTCGCCATAGCAAATAAAACGTGACAAGCTGTAATTAACAATGCAATCCTAATTTTCTTATGCCAATAGCGTAATTAACTTTGGTTAAATTATGCAGTTGGATATCATCTGAAGTCATTCTTGTAATACGCATAAAAACGCACCTCTTTCACAATAAAATTTGTTTTAATAGAAGTGCGTTTATATCAGCATATTCGAACTAAATTTTTTCTTGTTAAAAAATAATTAAAAGTATTCTTTCATAATTGCCCATACTTTTTTTACTTCATCGTTATATCTTTCATTTAACTGGTTTCTCACTTCATTTTCGTCATATATAACAAAATCACTCAGTCCACCTCTAGATACAAACAGACGATTATAACTCTCTATAAGGTATTGCATTTTTTCATCATCATTTTCATCTGAATCAATACAATTCACTTGTCCCATAAGTATATTTAATACTCCGTTATACTGTCCATTCCCATATTTTTGTACTAACTTACCTATTTCTATATATGATGTACGCAATTGCAAAATTTCATCATTTTCCAACATTCTTTTTTTCTCCTATTGCAATGGTGTCTTTCCTACAATCTCAAACAACCACGGTGAATCTATATATGTTTGCATAATGTCATGTCCTCCTACATATGTGCCCCCTTGCGGTCCGACAGGTCCAGTATACACAGTCGTTCCTTTTGGTATTTAACAGATGCAGGCGGTTCACTAGTAAACCATCTTCCATAAGGATTTTGTGAATTACCTGCACGATACATTATTATACCTTCTTGTAATACTTCCATGTTATATCTTCCACCATAAAAATTCTTTGCAGGTTGGTTTGGCATTTCAGCTAATGGTCCAGGATTTTCAATCATATTATACTGATAATTTGCTATATCATCTGTTCCATATACAACGGAAGATTTACCACCCCTATTAAACATCTTCAACTTCAATGACGAAAATGCCTTTGATAATCCATAAGCAATACCCGCAAATGCTACTCCTGTTACCCCGGCAACTACAACATCAATTACTATTTTCTTCAGTGACATTACTTCTCCCTTAATTCCAATATCACCTAAATCACCAAGCAAGATGCTGCCTATTCCAGAAGCTCCACCACTTAGTAATGTTTGTCCCAGGGTCATTGATACACCTTTTACAGCTCCAGTAAAAGCGAATCCCAACAAAAGAATTCCAAAGACGTTCGCCTGCTTTATCATATACAATTATAGCTGAGCCGTTTGGAATCTGACTCTCACTGTAATTTTCTTTATTTATGACAACCGTATTTTTTTCTGATTTATTTATATAAACAGTATTACAATATATGGAAATATTGTTAATTATAGCAAGGATATAACAATATTTATTGCTAGTATTGGAAAGCATGTAATATTTTCAAAAAGTGGTGGGTTCTCTTGGACCTCTCAATGTCTCTACAGTATCTTTCAAGTCTGTTCTCATCATAAGCTTTTTTTATATCCTATAGCATTCCCTCCTCAAATAACTTTATATTTTTCTTTCTATCATCTATATCGCTCAAAAGAAATTTCCTTTTTAGTCCAATATTATTAGTGATTTCTTGCAAATCATATGGATTTTTTATAATTCCTTTATTATATAAAATTCCTGTAACAGCTGTACTTCGTATAACTTCATTATCACTATTAATATAAATGTGTACTAATAAACTATATGCTTTTTCTGAAGGGCTACAATATGCTAAGTTTGAAACAAACGAAATATTACCTGGCGCTTTTTCAATATTTCTCATTATGCTGTCTAAATACTTTGTTTCCCTTGTGTTTTCATATAACACTCGAGATATTAACACACTTCCACCACTAGGAACATTAAGTTCCTGTAACTTTTTTTCAAGCGAATCCAAGCCATTATATTTTTTTAACCAAGGAAGAAATATTGCCAAGTCTATATCATTATTGCAAAAATTATGCCAAATGAGATTTTCTACCTCTTCTCTCTCCCATTCGAATATTTCATCCAATGTTTTCGATTTATATCCAGCCATTTTCTGGTTTCCTGTTGCTTTAATCTGATTTGTAAAATCAATATATGCCTGACTATTTTCCATTAGTAAACACCTCCAATAGCTGTATGTCATTTGTGTCATACAGCTAATAGTACTTAATTGAAGGATTATTTAATCCTAAAGTATAATCGTAAATAAAAATCAATTATAGTTTTTATAGTTGTCAAACTCTCCATTTTCAAGTTTTTTTATCATATCTATTTTTTCATCTTTTTGCGCATTTTTAAGTATTATTCTCAATTCCTTTTTACTAGAAACTTCTTCAATATCGTCGATATCTTTTATAAATCCTTTATTATATAAAATACCATCTATAACGCTTCCACAAGCAATTCTATCTAAAGGTTTCTCATAAATAGTCACCAATAATTCATATACTTCTTCGCAGGGATGACATTCTGCTAAAATTGATATATATGTATAATCAAATTTTGATTGTACTATATTTTTTTCCATTAGTTTTAAATACTCATTTTCTTTTGTATTATCATATATCAAAGAACACAATAGCATACTTGTATAGCTTGGTATCTTGCATTCGGAAACTGTATTTTTTAATGCTTGTATTCCATCATATAATTGTAATTTAGGTAAAAGTACTGCTATATCCATATCTTTTTTATAAATAAATGTATTCCAAATTACTTTTTCTACTTCTGCCCTTTCATTATTATTGATTGAGTTTAGTATATTTATACTATATCCACTTAATTTATCCGCACCAGTCGCATTTATCTGACATAATAATTCTTCATATGCTTTACTTTTTTGCATTTCATTCACTCCTTAATAACATGTGTGGTTATATTAGTAACAATTCCATCATCTTGTAAATCTTTTAAAATAGGAAATTCCACGGTCTTCCATACACTCTTAGGATTTGCATAACCCTCTTTTACAGCATATGTAACATTTCCAGATGCACCTTCCGCATATTGACTAGATAATGCTGTCCAAATAGGTTTTTGCGGAGTTATTCCCATATCCCATTCAGGATACATTCCTTGCAATCCTCTCCAATTATCAAAGACCTGCCCTCCCGGAGTTTGTTCCATTATTGTACCACCTACGCTATTAGCATATACCGCAGCACCTTCTTTATTGCCACTCCAAAATACAGCACTATCAACTGGTGATGATGTATCAAAATAAGATGCCATCTTACTATAATCTCCAACCTTCATGGCACTATATGCCTCTGCTATTTGTGTACTATTTAATCCAGATGCACTTGCACGTTCAGAAAATTCTTCAAAGAATTTTGCTCTCCAGCTTGAATGGTTTCAAACGCTTTCAATCCCATCGCGGTTAATATTATCGTTCCTACTACAAAACATATTGGGTTCTTCATTCCCTTAGTAAAACCAGCAGTAAACACAGTCAATACACTTATAGTCATTTGGAACCCATTGTATAAACTACTTTCATGGAGTTTTAAGCTTCCCAGACATCTGCGCTATTTGATTTGAGTATAACGCAATCGTTTCCATAAATCTACTCTTTTTATTTGTTGTAGTCTTTATGTATTTTGAAATTACTCTTACTCTTCTGTTTTGATAAACCTTAGCTTCATTAAGCGATCTGCTTCTACATCATAGTAGTAACCATCGCCTTTTTCACATCTTGCATAATCCTCTTCTAATGATTTGACGTCCATACTACCAAAGATTGTTTTTTGTCCTCGATCCCCTGTGAACTCAGCGATATTGTCAAGTAAGAAAGCAAAGGAAATCGCATTATTAAAAAAGAAATTTTGCTCGGAATCGTTAATCTTCTGTAGATCTGTAAATACGAACAGATATCCTCTCTCTTCTGCAATCGCAGCTAGTTGAGGAAGATGGGAATTCATAAAGAACTTATTTTCATTTGCATTCAGATACACGAGCTTGCTTTGTATTACAAACACCGTAAAAGGTTGTTGCTCTATGGTGCAGTCTGGAATTTTACCAAATTCCTTGGAAAGTTTGAATTCTACCTGGCTTGACTCGTATATTTTGATGATATTTGAGTCAATCTTCTTAACACGCATAAAAACACACCTCTTTCTCAACAAAAATCTGTTTTAAAAGAAGTGTGTTAACAACATCGATTTGAACTAAATATGAGATTTTGATTCTGCTATGTTCGTATACCCAGATAGTAAATTTCCCCCTAATGTCTCTATATTATTAATTTACCACTTCATGAGATCACTGATGGTTCATTAAGAAATAGGAGTGTGGGGTGCCAGAAAGTATAAGCATTATTTGATATAAAATGGTTATTGATTTTCAATTGCATTTTTCCCAAAATCTGAACTGGCTGAAACTATATCAAAAAATTTCCCATTTAGAAATGGTCTACAAAATTCTGCTATCTGAGGATATAGTTGCTTTGGATGTATTGGCGAAGCAAAGACCAATAAATAACTTCCTTCTTTTCCTCTTACCATCCATAATAAATATGCTTTGTCTATCTTATTAGCCTTCGAAAAATAATTGCATAGTTCATCAACCATTTTAGTCGGATACTCTCTCGTTATTCCTACCATTACCTCTTCACCTTTAGAAATAATTTGCTCATAATTCATAACAGTTTCAAACATAGCTAGCGTTATTATAATATTTTCCCCTAAAGGATTTATGACCATACCATAATATTCTGAATTCGAGCGTCCTAAAATCAATTTGTAATCTTCGCAATTGAATACGAGTGTCTGTTGTTCTCCTTCCTTATTCCACTTTCGTAATTCTGTCCAATCAGTGAATGCCATCAGATATTTCTTCCTGTGTAGCATTGTTTTCTTTTAATCTTCTTATAGCATCCACCAATTCTGGATTTACAATTGGTTCATTAATGTTCATATCTACTCCTTTACTTGATATTTTCCAGCCTCAAATTTTCTAACAAAACCCTTGGCAGGAAAATCTGGATATTTAATTTCCCATAAAGTTCCACATTCATTACATTTATACCATTTATCAGCATACCATTTATATTCTTCTTTAACTTCTTCAGGTTCTAAGTTATAACCTTGAAAATATGGTGCTTCCACTAGTACTTCTAGAAATATTCCTTTATTTACTTGTTCTTCAAAGAACATTTTTAACTCTTGAAATAAATTCCATGATTTAATTTCTATACCAATTCTTTCATCACAATCACATCTTTTCATTGAAACCACCCCGCTTCTACTTTAGGAACACACAGTTCTACCTGTTCATATTGATTAATCATTACGGAATGCAACTGCGTGTTATTACTCTCATAGATCGGTTTTAACTGGTTACGTCCATCATCAAGGAAAACCACTCTTGCATCTGGTTTTTTGTCACATAGACCATTCATTAGCAATCGAAATCTAGTATTACCGGATAGATATCCACATAATTCTGAGATGGATACAGTGACCAGAAATAAAGCTCTGTAGGTCTGCTGATATCTGTAAAGAACAAAAGACTTACGAGCAGCTTTTGAAGTGTCTGTGATGATTATTCACATACATATTTGTCGCCAAAGTCTTTCTGAAAATGAGGGAACCTCCCCCTGTTATTCCAAGGTTACCCCAAAGACAAATTTCGCCCTCAGTGCTCCATCCCCACAGGTGATATAGCAACTGAATCTATCTTCTATGGTGCTAATGACATTTGTCACGCAGATAGAAAATAGATTCAGTATTTATAAAATAATTCAGTTTTATGGAGTTCTAAAGTATAACCATAATAAATCTTATTATAATTGATGCTTTTCAAACTTCTCTATTATTTTTTTTCTTTCAGTAAGATCATCTGAATCAAATTTTCTTTCCAAATCTATGTTCTTTATTATTTCTTGTAAATCAAGCGGATTTGTAATTATCCCTTTATTATATAATATACCAGTCACTGCTGTACTTCTTATAATATCACTCTCACTGTTAATATATATTTCTACCAACAATTCATATATTTTACAATTCGGCTTACAATATATCAGCTTTGAAACATTAGACATCTTATTTGGCTCTAATTCTATATTTTTCTTAATTATCTCTAAATAGGTTTTATCTTCATTTATTTCATATAAAATTATCGAAAGAGTTACACTACGTTCACTTGGTACAGTACTCGTTAATAACATCTCTTTTAATTTTTCAACACCTTGATATTTTTTTAGTTTTGGTAAAAATGCTGCCACATCAATATCTTCTTTTTCACAGAATTGTTTCCACACTATGTCTTCTATTTCATCTCTTTCCCAATCATATATCTCTTCCATAAGCTTAGGGTAATACCCATCCATTCGTTTAGTACCAACCGCATTAAGTTGCTCTATAAAATATGAATATGCTTTGCTATTTTCCATCAATCTTAATCTCCTTTATACCTGTTATCAATCCTTTTTTTATTCCATCACTCACAATTGGCAGCTCAATTTCCTTCCATACATTTCCTATATATCCATCAGGATGTACATATGTAACAGACCCCTCTACTCCATTTGCATATTGACTTGATAATGCTGTCCAGATTGGTTTTTGTGGAGTTGCTCCGGTTTCCCACTGCGGATACATTCCTTGTAATCCTCTCCAACCATCAAAGACCTGCCCTCCCGGAGTTTGTTCCATTATTGTACCACCTACGCTATTAGCATATACCGCAGCACCTTCTTTATTGCCACTCCAAAATACAGCACTATCAACTGGTGATGATGTATCAAAATAAGATGCCATCTTACTATAATCTCCAACCTTCATGGCACTATATGCCTCTGCTATTTGTGTACTATTTAATCCAGATGCACTTGCACGTTCAGAAAATTCTTCAAAGAATCTTGCTTCATTATTAGTTATGTACCTTGCAGCATCTTCCGGAGACATTCCATCAGCAAAATTTGAATAACCTTTTACATCTAAATTAGTACCACCCTTATTAATTATCTTCAACTTCAATGCCGAAAACGCCTTTGAAATTCCATAACCAATGCCTGCAAATACAACTCCTGTAAGTCCGCCAACAACTACATCAGTTACTATCTTCTTCAGTGACATTACTTCTCCCTTGATTCCAATATCGCCCAAATCACTAAGCAAGATGCTGCCTATTCCAGAACCTCCACCACTTAGTAATGTTTGTCCTAGGGTCATTGATACACCTTTTACACCTCCAGTAAAAGCGAATCCCATTCCACCACTTATGAGTCCAGCGATTGCTCCCATAAATGCGCCATCTTCTAAACCTTTCCAGAAATCACCGCCCGTTAGAGCACTGATTGTTCCTCCGATCAGTCCTCCGATACTGGCACCAACTAAAACTGCTTTTGCCATAGCTACTAGTAAAGCACCAGCAGCAGCTGGACATACTACAATTACTACAATTGCTGCAAGCACTAATACAACCGTTGCAATTGCTTTCCAATGTTCTTTACACCATTCCCCTGCTTTCTTACAGCCATCTTTGAACTTTTCCCAACCATTCTTCTCACAGTCTGGTTTAAGGTACTTGTATTGATCATAAAAATCGTCTTTTCGTTTATTCACAAGATCCGCTACATTACCGTCAATGCGATAGGTATCCTCTATAAACTGTTCGCTGCTTCCTCTAGCCTGCTCTAGAGAGTCAACTTTCTCTTCCTGTACACTTGTAGATGCTTGTATGGAGCTTATAACATCTTCCATATTACATATGGATTGCTTGATCGCTAGTGCCTTTGTTTTTAAAGAAAATAATTCTGATTTGTAATCGTTAACTGTTTTCTTTACCTCACCAAACATTCCAGACATCTGCGCTATTTGATTCGAGTATAATGCAATCGTTGCCATAAATCTACTCCTTATTTTTCAATTTGTTGTAGTCTTTATGTATTTTAAAATTACTCTTACTCTTTTGTTTAGATAAAATTTAGCTTCATTAAACGATCTGCTTCTACATCATAGTAGTAGCTATCGTCTTTTTCACATCTTGCATAATCCCCTTTTAAAAATTTGACGTCCATACTTCCAAAAATTGTTTTTTGTTTTACTGTTCTCGGTTTTTCTATTATCTTTTCCTTTATATGTAATTATAAGTATTTTTTTATATGTAGTCAATAAAAAGACTGGGAAAGTTTATCTTTAATTCATAAATTAGGGTGGATTCACTGGCATATGATACACCAAGCACATTGGATACATAGAAAAAATTAGAACTTTCACTGTCAGTCTGTATTAATTCCAGAGACAAAACACACTGGGTTCTTCATTCCCTTAGTAAAACCACCAGTAAACGCAGCCATTATACTTATAGTTATTTGAAACCCTTTGTATGTACTACTTGAATGGAGTTCTTTATTAAACTGTACTATAGGATTTTTAGGATTAAAAAGACTAACGCTCAAAAATTGCAAATCAAGCCTTCCATTCCAAGTGATATTCCAACAGATATTTGGGAAACTGTAGGAACAATCTTGGCTATTTTTCCAAGGTGTTCTAGCACATATTGGGTTCTTCATTCCCTTAAATTATTTCTTATGACCCTTTTTTGAATATAAAGGAATTTTAGACTATGTGATTTACAGTAATCTGTAATGCTGATTACTACCTTCCCCTTCATTTTGGTATTCCACTCGTTTTCCTTGTTTGATTTCAACCTTTGCTAGACTAATAATATAATGGTGCAGTCATCTTAGTCTTCAAGTTTTATTCTTGGGTTTCATATAACATATTTAAAAGTTCTGCAAAGTTATTACATATATGGGTAATCGCACTTCCTTTATCACTGAATGCTTTTTCATGTTCCCAAAATACTATCAACGGTTGACTATTGTTTCTATAATCAAAACATATCATATTACCAAATAGATCTTCAGCGAACGGAATTACTTTTTCAATTAGTCTATCCTTTATATCACTATAAGTATTTATAATATTACTGTAATCTCCTTCATCAAAGCTTAAGAGATTACCAAACACTTCCTCATTACCTTCCAAATCAAACCTATTTGGTTTCGGATATCCTCCATCATTTTTCACTGCGATTTCAATATAATCTTTTGGAAATTTCACCCCCAATATTGTTTCTACTTTTGAGATAGTTTTAATTTCAACATTATCATTTTCACATATCCACCTTATCCTACACATAATTTTCCCTCCTTTAATTATTACTTGGTCCCTATATGCTAAATCCACCATCATGACCTGTTTGTCTATGTATTACTCTATCAACTAATTGCATTAGACCTTGTTCAATTATTTATTGGAATTTTGCTCGGAATCGTTAATCTTCTGTACATCTGTAAGGGTCAGGTTTACTAACTTGTGGACACCTTTTGTTAACTCCTGCAGAAAATTGAGCTTATCTCATATTTCCCGCTGTTTTTAATTTTACTTCGGTCTCCTCGTGGAGCATAATTGATTTTGAATCAACTTTTTTAAATCGCATAATAAAACGCACCTCTCGCAACAAGTTTTTTTGCTACAAAAAGCACGTTTATATGAGCGTATTGGAACTACACCTAAAAATCCAATTGTATACCTAAGACAAAGTTTATCGCTAAAGACTCTTAATTCATATCATAGATGACGTCACTTCGTGAGAGTCATGATATTGAATTAAGAGTCTAGATTTAGGTGGTTGGAAGCCCTAAAGTAAAACATAATTAATGTTAATTAATGTTCACTAACCCTATAAAATAATATATTTTCACCATAATGCTCTATCAAACTCTTCTGTTTCTAATTCTTTAATATATACAGATATCCATTTTACCGTATCCGTTTCAGGCTCCGTTTCAACAAATACACCTTTATCGCTTACATATACTTCCTCAAATTCATCATATTCAAAACTAGTATCTACTCTTAACATTTCTTCTGTTTTTTGCCCTACATATATTTCATCAAATAATAAACCTTTATATTCTTCTAAAGTTGTTATCTTAAATAACTTTCCATTAATTAGATTGAAAAACATGTATATTTTCCCCTTAATTTCATATCGAACAAGAAATTTATCATACAAAAAACACTCGACTTTTTCACTTTCAAGCAATGATTTCAATTCACTTATATGACTATATAGCTTTATTCCACCCATGCCAATCCATGGTATAATAGGTGCTTCCAAATTAATCATTATTACTTACCTCCTGTAAATATAATTGTTGAAGTTTCTTTTCCATCAGTTTTATAAACATCTTCAATTCCATCAACTATCTTAATTATTCCTTGATCACTAGTACTTATTTTTACGTATGGATTTGCTCCATGTCTTCCACCGCCTGGTGAAACTTGAACTTGGGTAATATTTTTTCCTCCACCAGGATTATTAATCTTTATTATTTTAGCACCAGAACTTGACCGTTGTGAAGCTTTAACAGTTACATCGTAACCTGCATCTTTAAGCATTTGAGCAATTTCATTAGCTGACTTTCCTGAAAAAGCATCTGGATTAGACTTTATGTCATCTATTGTTATCTTACCATTTTTAATAACAGTATCTAAACCATCCTCAGTAGGAGCTTTACCCTCCGGACAATCATTATGTACCAGTATACTGTTTTCCCCAACAAAATAAGTATGATAATCTTCTACTTGGAAATTATACACGACTTCTTGTCTTTCTTCCAATTCAACACATTCTACTGGGTAACTACCACCGGATGCATTCATAATCTCATCACCCTTAGAAAGTTTACCAGCCGCTATAAATCCTTGTCCTTTCACATAAAATGGATGATTCATTGTTGTACATATCACTTCATTCTGAATGATGATCTTTACGATACATGTTGTCTTATTTATATATGTTTCAATTACTTTTTTCTTTATTTAAAAAAGACATGTCAATCATCTCGTGGCTGACATGCCCTTAATTTTAAAGGTTTCTTAGAATTTACGATCCTCTGCAGCTTCTTTAATAAAAACAGTGAGGAGTTGATTTTACTAGGTTAAGTGATGAATTGTGTATTACTTAAGATGCTTTTTAGAACATTAAGACATTTTAGGGCTTATTTTATAATGGGTACATTATTTTGAGTACTTTTTATACTGATTTTATTTTTATTATCCATAATTTTAATGAATCTAATCTAAATCCTTATTCATATCCTACATTTGATTCATACTTACTATAGAAAAAATATCATTATTCAATATTATCAAACATTTTGACACAGAGTTGCAATCACAATACATTCTTAATTCTTTTCCATGTCAATTGCATAACTAATATCTTATTCAGTATCATATAAATATTGTAAAAATTCTTGAAAAGTTTTTCCTAAAAATTCTGCATCTTCAATATGGATTGAATCATCAGGTATTGCCACTATTGATATTTCCTTATCTCTTTTATCGAAGGCATATGCCATTCCCCCTCCATCGGAAGCGAATTGTACTAATTCAGGGGTGAACTCTTCAACTTTCCCATCAATATTAAGTGAAACAATCTCTTCAATAGACCAAATTGCAAGATATGAATTTTGTCCAATATTCCCTTCTGCACCATTAGTCTCCAGCATAAACTCTCTATATTGTGTGGGAAATATCATATCAATTTCTAACTCAACACTTTTTATAGTTTCTTCAGAAGAGAATGAATTATACTTCATAGTTTGTGTTAATTTCATAATTTCTTTGTTCATTTTATTACTCACTTTCCAACTACGGCAAAATTGAATAATCCACCCATTAGATCACCTATAATAATTAATAACTTTGACATACAACTTTCATTTTTCCACAAACATTGCATTTAAAAACATATGCAACAGTATTATATCCTAAGTCCTCCCACAGTACATTAATATCATCTACTTTATTCAAAGTATCTTCATCTAAGTTTTTTTCAAAAAATGCTATTGCATTTTCATTATTTGAGTTTTCTCTAAAATTCTCTTGTCCCCATTCACCGATGTATTGCATATAATCATTACAGCAGACTTGCCAGTCATTTGACTGAACCCAAGGAATTGGAGGATTAGACGCTAGCTCTTCTACTTTAGCATAATCAAATCCAACTCTTTTTATTATATATTCAGGTATATCAACTACTGCTTTTTTTAAGTCAAAACATTCTAAACATATAGACTCCACATTATCCTGTTCAAAATATACCCCCTCTAAGCAATTATTATTACTGCCGCAGAACTGACAATTTTTTTTTGTAAAATCTGCATTTTCCTTAACATTACAAAAGTATTTATAATTCTTCATATCTATTTCCACCTTCCATTATCCCATTCAGAATTCCAATATTCATTTTTCCACTTTCTAAACTGAGTTCTATCAACTTTTGATTTTTGATTATAGTTAAAATGGTTTTTCTTATAATTTTCTCCATAACGATGGTCTGACGGATGCATCTCCTTAAATGGCCCATTCGGATTTTGTTCATCATGATGTATCTCTATAGGTTTTCCATCCTTCTTACTTGTTGGAGCATTTCCTCGTTTATTAGGAATTTCAACCTCACTATCAGGGACTCTGCTTTCCATATTATCAATTACAGGATTTTCACAATCATTATGTACCAGTACACTATTTTCCCCAACATAATACGTATGATAATCTTCTACTTGAAAATTATACACGACTTATTGTTTTTCTTCCAGTTCAACACATTCTACTGGGTAACTACCGCCGGATGCATTCATAATCTCATCACCTATTGAAAGTTTACCGGCTGCTAGAAATCCTTGTCCTTTCACATAAAATGGATGATTCATTGTCGTGCATATCACTTCATTCTGAATGAAGATCTTTACGATACATGTTGTCTTATTTATGAATGTTTCAACTACTGTTTTTTCTTCTGTCTGGAATGTATCTGGATTCGTTGCTATTACTTGATCTCCTGCTTGAATGGTTTCAATCGCTTTCAATCCCATCGCGGTTAATACCATCGTTCCTGCTACAAAACATATTGGGTTCTTCATTCCCTTAGTAAAACCATCAGTAAACACAGCCAATACACTTATAGTCATTTGGAACCCATTGTATAGCTTACTTGAATGAAGCTTTTGATTAAACTTTATTAAGTACTTTCAGGATTTAAAATACCAACACCCAAAGATAATAAGTCAAATCCAAACATCCCCAATGATATTACACCAGATACTATTGAAACTGTTGGAATTATCTTTGCTATTTTGCCAAGGCACCAATTTTACTTTGCTCGACTACATAGTTTAACAGCATCTGAATTTACTTTTCTTACACGCATAAAAACGCACCTCTTTCGCAATAAAAATTTGTTATGAAAAAAGTGCATTAAAATCAGTGTTTTAGAACTCAATATGAAGTTTTGATTTTGTAAGGTTCGATTGTATACCCAACTGAAATATTTTCTAAAGTCTCTTTATTATCCATCCCTACCCATCCTTTTCGCCTTCGGCGATAGTAATTTTAGTTTTGAAATGGGTGAGGGAGGTGGGCGTCTGAAAGTATAACCATAATTAAATATAATTATTCAATTTCTAATTTATACTTTTTCACTTGTTCACAAATATAGCAATCCAATTTTTTTAATAAATAACTTCTATTTTCTTCCAAAGAATGCTCTTTTAAAATATATTCATCATCCATAGGCATATATGAAATAAAGTTTTCCATATCCTGTGGATAATCAAAATCTGCATATATCATCTCAATTTGTGCAAACAATTTAGCAACGTCTTTTTCTGTCTTTCTATAAAAAATAATTATTGCTACACGAATTTTTTCCTTTGCCTTTTCCATGTTTTCTTCGATATTATTTTGAAATTTTGGTATTTTTTCTATAATTTCTAAAACATCTATCAAATTATCCACCTTCCAAGATAGTTCTAATTCTTCTTCTGAAACAGCCTTATCTTTTTCCATTTTTCTACAGACGTAATCTTGAGCTGTGTCAACACTTAATATTTTATTTTTTATTCCCCAATAAACTACATACCAGTCTATTGGCATATTTATACTCTCAAAAATATCAATTTTATACATAAACAATCCTCCTATGGTCTAGCATTAGGCTTTCCTGTTATACCAATACCTTCTATAAATCTACGATGAGTCACTCCTTTTGCTGGATCAGGATCCACAATCCACTCAAATATTCCCTGCTTACCATTTAGAGAACCTTCTATCTGATATAATGAGCGTTCCACTCCATCTCCACCTACTAATGAAAATTTCGTAGCATCACCAGCATAATTATCAATAATATCATTAAACGCATGTAAAGAATCATCTTTTAAGGCACTCCCTGTTCTAATATTATCTAAAACAGGATTATTAATTTCTACCGTTTTACTTCCACCCTTATTAATCATCTTCAACTTCAACACCTTAAACGCCTTTGATAATCCATAAAAAATGCCTGCTGTACACTTGTAGATGCCTGTATGGAGCTTATAACATCTTCCATATTACATATGGATTGCTTGATCGCCAGTGCCTTTGTTTTTAGTGAAAATAATTCTGATTTGTAATCACTGACTGTTTTCTTTGTCTCTCCAAGCATTCCAGACATCTGCGCTATTTGATTCGAGTATAACGCAATCGTTGCCATAAATCTACTCCTTTTTATTTGTTGTAGTCTTTATGTATTTTGAAATTACTCTTACTCTTCTGTTTTGATAAACTTTAATTACTCTTACTCTTCTGTTTTGATAAACTTTAACTTCATTAAGCGATCTGCTTCTACATCATAGTAGTAGCCATCGCCTTTTTCACATCTTGCATAATCCTCTTTTAATGATTTGACATCCATACTTCCAAAGATTGTTTTCTGTCCTCGTTCCCCTGCGAACTCCGCGATATTGTCAAGTAAGAAAGAAGAGGAAATCGCATTATTAAAAAAGGAATTTTGCTCAGAATCATTAATCTTCTGTACATCTGTAAATACGAACAGATATCCTCTCTCTTCTGCTACCGCAGCTAGTTGAGGAAGAAGGGCATTCATAAAGAACTTATTCTCATTTGCATTCAGATACACGAGCTTGCTTTGTATTACAAACCCGTAAATGGTTGTTGCTCTAGGCTACAATCTGGAATTTTACCAAACTCCTTGGAAAGTTCTTTGCTAACACCATATATCCCTGCCAAAAATCGTTTATCTATCGTTACATAATTCTCATTCAGGTACACGTAGAACTGCTGAAGGGGAGACAACTTTTTACTTTTATTTGTATCATCATTGAAGCACAGTTCTACCTGTTCATATTGATGGATCATTACAGAATCCACCTGCGTGTTAATACTCTCGTAGATAGGCTTTAACTGGTTACGTCCATCATCAAGGAAAACCACTCTCGCATCTGGTTTTTTGTCACATAGACCATTCATTAGCAATCGAAGTAAATTCGTCTTACCAAATTCCTTCTTTCCGTAGATTGCAACGACCTGTGAGTGTTCAAAATCTAGTGTTACCGGGTAGAAATCTACATAATCCAATCCAACACTAATTGCGGTCTTTGCATAATCCATGTTTTCCTTAACATGTTGTAGAAGGTAATCGTATTCAGATCTGGTCAATTCTTTTGGGAAGGTCTGATACTTTTTCACTCTTTTTACATACTGACCATCAGAATACTCGAATTTATCCTTTACCTTTTGAAGGAATTCACTTTCTGTATCTCGGGCGGAATCATTGTCTCCATAAGGGTACGTACATTGCACTTCATAAGGTAGGTTCATTCGAAAGGTTCCTGTCACACCATCTGGTTTAACGGTGACATTCGCAAATCCATGCCCCGGATTATTGCCAATCACGTCCACTTTTCCATTGAATATCTCTGAATATTTATCCTGAGGCATCTCAAATGCAATCTTTTGTTTAAATCCTCCAAGATAGGAGGTGATTCCCTTAGTATCAACCGCCGTCATAACAATCGTAATCCCTTTTGATAACCCATCCCTGCATAACTTCGCAAGTTTCTCCTGATATGCCAGGTACCTTGGCTCACTTATGAATGCATTCACATTATCAATCAAAAATGTAGTATGAAGAAGTCGCTCATCAGAATCCCTAAAGTTT
>NZ_FRCP01000009.1 GCF_900142955.1 Anaerosporobacter mobilis DSM 15930
ACCTCAAATGGTTCGGCAACAATTTCGCCATCTGAGCTAAGAATAGCAACCATACTTTTAGATTTAGAAACATCAACACCGACAGCAATCATGATAGTCCTCCTTTATGTATTATTATGATTGGTTCCAACATCTCATAATCAACTCATGTTCGTTAGTGACACGGGAGCAACGTCCCAACTTGCTGAAGCGAATGTAAGATAATGAGAGCTGGCTGACAAGTTTAGCTACGGGCGTGGTGTCCCAATTGATAGATTACGTCAGCCAATCAACCTCATCATAACAAAAAAATAAGAATAGAGACAATATTCTCTACTCTTATATAGTACGAATTGATATTTATAGGAGGTAATTTATGGATAGAGAGTTACTTATTGCAGATTTAGAGCAAATAAAAGAGTATCTGCATTGTAAAAGTAAGGATTATTGGGGAAATGTAGTAAATGAAGCCATTTTAGAATTAAAAAATCCGATTATTACTTGTGTAGATGATGATAGAATTCGAATTTTAAACGCAATCAATAAAACGGCTGTTTTGACGATTGGGAGAAATGGATTTAAAACAGAATTTGTAGATAAAGGAACTGTTATAAATATAGTTGAGAAGTTGCCATTCAACTAAAGTTGATATTTGGGAAAGGAATTGGTGAAAAATTGATAGACAAAACTAATCTAAAAGATAAAAATGATAAATTAAGTGTATATATTAAATCATCAAAACCAACAAAGAAAAAGTAGTCTATAGACTTTGACATTGCAATTTTTGGAGAGCTAGATAATTTATCAGTTAAAACAAGTCGTAGCAAGAGTGAATTAGTGAATATGTTACTTAAGTATGCACTTGAGAGAGTGGAAGTTAATGAATGCTAGAAATTTAGGATTTACTCATTAGAGTATAAAAGGAGACTTTATGATAAAAAACAAGAATGTAATCATTAAAGGAAAACCAGCTTCTGGAAAAACAACTTATGCGTTGGACTTTATAAATCAAAAACCAAGCGATGTACATATATTTGTGTATGATGTATTAGGGGTATATAATGACGCAGATGTAATAATGCAAAAAGAAAATGAGAATTTAATGCATTTTTTTAATCGTGTAATAAATATTGTAAATGAAACCGTACCTCGTAATCACACCAGTATTATAATCATTGACCATGCTGATGATGAATTAAATATTTCTAATTCTGAAAAATTAAGTCATTTACAAACAATTATGGCTAAAATGAATCAGAAAGATATATTTTTATATTTATTAACACAAGGTGTATTATTAGGGCATGATTTAAACAGTGAAAGTTTTAAATTAGGAATAACTATGTCAAATATATTTAATAACTTTGTTATTATTGAACCATTTAAAAGTAAAGCTTACTGTCCAAAGTGCGGTATTCATCTAATGTATAGAAAAGTTAATGGCAGAAAAGATGAATATGATGTTATATGCAAGAACTTCCTATGCACTGGCTTCGTTGTAAATGCTACTTTTAATAATCTATGGACAATAGATAGTGAGTTTTATAACTATCTTAGTATAAACAAATAGTTACTTGTAGTGATAATGATAGTTTAGGGAAGAGAGAGAGGATTAATTATGGCTATAACAATTAAAAAATTAATTGAGTATATCGAAGAAAATCTTGCAGATGGCACATTAAGAGAAAGTGATAAAGTATGCTTACATGATGGGTGTGATAGCGTAGAGGTTGGCGCACTGTTTAATGATGCACATGAGCTGACATTAGCCGAAAATGATGGATTTTTAGGAAGTTGCGAAGAAGTATAAATTGATATTTTGTGAAAAAAATGAAAGGAGTAAGAGGTTTGGTGGCCACCATTAAAGAGCTCTTTACTCCAATAGATATTATGATAAATGGTGAAATTATAGTGGATAACTTCGCAGGTGGGGGTGGTGCTTCAACAGGAATTGAATTAGCTACAGGTCGCAGTGTTGATATAGCAATTAATCATGATCCAGAAGCTATTAAGATGCATAAGGTAAATCACCCTAGTACAAAGCATTATTGTGAGGATGTGTGGCAAGTTGATCCTATAAAAGCATGTAATGGAAGACAAGTAGCACTAGCATGGTTTAGTCCGGATTGCAAGCATTTTTCCAAGGCAAAAGGAGGTAAGCCAAAGAATAAATTTATTAGAGGTCTTGCTTGGGTTGCTTGCAGATGGGCAGGTCTTGTTAGACCACGAGTAATCATGTTAGAGAACGTAGAAGAGTTTAAAACATGGGGACCATTAAACCGTAACAATAAGCCTATAAAATCAAAGCAAGGAGTTACATTCAAGAAGTTTGTTCAACAACTTACTGCTCTTGGGTATCAGGTAGAACACAAAGAGCTGATTGCTGCTGATTATGGAGCACCAACAATGCGTAAGAGATTCTTCTTGATTGCTCGATGTGATGGTAAACCGATTGTATGGCCAGATCATTCACATGCAAATGTAGATAGTGAAGAAGTAAAAGGTGGTTTATGCAAACCATATGTATCAGCAAGCGAATGTATAGATTTTTCATTGCCTTGTCCTAGTATTTTTGATACAAGCGAAGATATAATGAAAAAGTACGGACTTAGAGCCGTAAGACCTTTAGCAGAAAAGACAATGAATCGAATTGCTAGGGGAATACAGAAATTTGTAATTGATAATCCTGAACCATTCATATGTCAGATTGGACAGACAGGCTTTGCAAAAGATAGAAACCATTCAATATATGATCCGCTTACAACGATAGTAAGCAAGAATGAACATTGCTTGATAACTCCATGCTTGATGAAAGCATATGGAGGTAATTACACAGGATCTGGTAGTAAGATTGATGAACCAATTCATACAATAACAACCGTAGATCATAATTTTTTAGTAGCACCTGCATTGATACAGTATCATTCTGAAACTACAAAAGATGGAGTTAGAGGACAGCAGATCAACGAACCAATAATGACACTAGATAGTAGTAATAGGTATGGACTTGTAACTTCATTCCTTAGCAAATTCTACAAGACAGGTATTGGGCAAGACTTACGTGATCCGCTTCATACGGTTACAACGAGTGCAGGACACTTCGGAGAGGTTAGAGCATTTTTGATTAAGTACTATGGGCAAGGAACTGGACAAGATATAAAGTCTCCTCTTGATACAGTGACAAGTAATGATCGTTTTGGACTTGTTACAATACACGGAGTTGATTACCAGATCATTGATATTGGATTGAGAATGTTAGAACCAAGAGAATTGTATAATGCACAAGGGTTTCCAAGTGACTATATAATTGATCGTGATTACAACAATAAGAAATATAGCAGAACAGAGCAAGTAAAGAGACGTGGGAATGCGGTACCTCCTCCATTTGCAAATGCACTTGTGAGAGCTAACTTACCAGAGTTGTGTAAATACGAGCGTATGCTAAATATGAGGATAGATGATAGTAATCAGCAGCTTAGTTTTGCATAACAAAATTAGGATTAAGGAAAGGAAGGTATCATATTAAGTACTTGTAAAGGTAGAACGTTTATATAAAGAATTCATAATATAAATAAAAAGGAAAAAGGAAAAATATTATGAATTTAACTGAAAAATATGAAATTCTTATTGCTTTCATTGGGAGAGAAATACCAGAAAAGGAGTACATTGCAGATATCTGGAATCAAGCGATACTAGAAGAGTATCAAAAATCATCTATTTATATAAACGTTGCAATAGATGAACGTTTGCTTGCCTGTGTAGATTGTACTAAAGAAGAAAGAGGATTTGTAATAACTGCAATAAGGAATCCAATCCAGACGCAGGATTCAAAGTTATATTATAATGCACTGGGTAGTATTGTATTTAAAATAAGGGATATTCTGGGAAACCCTTATACATTAATTACAATTGAGCAGCTAGATTCTACATTTTTCCCATATGATTTACAGACACATTAATAAGACCTATGCAAGTGTAACTCCATATAGATATGGTAACGATTAATGTGTAGCATACCAATGTGGAGTTACAAGACGGTAGAATAGGCAAGGTCATTGGACAACTTGACAGCGGAGAATTTCGCTTGCAAGTGATAAAGGGGGACAGGTTTCCTACTTTAAACAGACTGTGATGTTTCAAATATAAGAATTGTGGCTAATTAGGATTTACTTAATTAAGAAAGGGGATAAAATATGTTAAAAGTAGGCAATGTAGTAATAGTGAGAAGTGACTTACAAGATGAAATAAAGTATGGATATATTATGTTCCATCATGGAATGAGAAAGTTTCTAGGTAAGAAGGTTACTATAGGAAATATTCCTTACAGTAACAGACCAGAAGTGATGTAGAGACTTATGAATTAAAAGAGTTTTGGGGAGCTGAGTGTTTTCAATAAGATAAGTATAGAAGAGAAGAGTTTAATGGAAATGTCCAATTTGAGTACAAGTTAAAAGAAATTATCCCCAAATTGAAAGATGAAAATTTAGTGGAATATACAAATGTAGGGGCATTTAAGTTAAAGATATATTATTTAAAAAGTGCTAAAAGTACAGTAGAAATAATAAGAGATTTTCAAGTACGTGTTCGGAAAAAGATGCTTAATGATTTCTCTGGCATTAAAATATATCGCGATGATTTTAAAGTACGCCCATACGGAGATGATGGAGCTTTTTATGACTGGATTGATTTAAGTAAGCGAGTTCAAAGTAGTCCGGCGGCAGCATCTCACGAAAAAGGGAATTGGCGTGTCTCTCCTAATCAGTTAATTGGAAGTGTTTCAATAAGCAGAATTACCAATCCCAAACTTGAAGATACAGCCAATCGAGAAGGGATGAGTATAAATTCAGAGTATAATGCTTTTGTTAAGTTGTTGGAAGGGATTATAGCAAAATTTGAATATGATAGACAATATCCATTAAGAGAATATGCAGCTTGGAAAAATGAGAAGGAAAAGGCTCATGAAGATCGAAGGCAAAAAATTTATGAGCAAGTAATGAAAGAGCAGGCAGATAAAGAAGAGAGGGAAAAGTTAAAAAAAAATGATGACTCTTCAGAAGCAGATACGAAAGACAAGCAGGAGAAAAAAGGAGAAGATTATACAAAAGATGATTTGAAAGATGTAATCTATTCAATTGGAAAAAAGAAAGATTATGAAATGACAGTTAATCAGCTTTTGATGGTACTTAGTTCGGCAGGGGTTATGGCGCAGACATTTGCTCATGAAATAAGTCGAATAGCAACTAATTTAGGAAGTAGAGGGCAACATTTAAAGGAATCTATTAATTTACTTTTGGATTATAAGCCGTATATAGGGGATGAAGATTTTAATCCTTATGATATGTTGGAGGAATTAAGTAGTACGGATATACTTTTATCCGAATGGGTAAATTTAATAATGGATTGTGTTAATAAAGAAAATTTTCATACGCAGGAAGTATTTATAAATGAATTTCTGGTACATATAGTAGAGAAGTGGAGTACCTTACTGGCGAGGAAGCATATTAGAATAGAAGATATAAATTGTTCAGAAGATATAAAATTGTCATTACCAATTGTTGACCTTCATTTGCTTTTGAATAATTTTTTGTTAAATTCGGCATACTTTTTAGAAGAGTGTGAAGGAGAAAGAATTATTAAGTTTAAAGTATATAAAGAGGGACAGAAGATATACTTAGATATGGAGAATAACGGCCCTGAATTGGCAAAAGAAAATCTTCAAAACCCAGATATAGTACTAGATGCAACGGTAAGTAGCAAATTTGGAGGAACAGGATTAGGTCTTTGGGTAGCGCGTGAGTCAGTGGAAAGAAATGATGGAAGGCTACAAGTAATTCCTATTAGTTCGGGCTTTATGCTTCGAGCGTATTGGAAGAGTTAGGAGGTGGAATCATGTATACTATAGGTTTGATAGATGACGAAGAAAGTCAGTTGAAGGCAATGCGACGCACAATAAAGATTAATGCACCACGCTCTGTGGAATATGATTTTAAATCATATTCGCTATCAAAAGAGAGCGGAAAATTGGTTGATGAAGTTTTCAGGGATGTTATGCATGATATAGTTAATGAAGAAATTGGCTGTTTAATAATTGACTACAAAATCATGGTTAGGACAACAAAGATACAAGGAACAGAAATTTTTAGAAAAATAAAAGAAGTTGTTCCTAAGTTTCCTATTATCATATTAACAGAAGTTGTTGAAGAAAGTATAGAACCGGATTTTATAGATGCTGATAAAGTATATAGAAAACGAGATTTTTTTAAATTAGAAGAAGAGTATTCCAAGGATAAGGTACACAATATTTTTGACAGTATGCGTAAATATGTTTCACAACGAGATTCTTTAAAATTAACATTATTTGATTTGAAGGAGAAATTAGCCAAAGGTAATGAAAGTGATATGATTAAAGAGGTGCTAAAAGTAGAAAGTGAAATTGCAGACTTTTTACCATCAGATCAATCACAAATTGATAGAGTTTTTGATGAAGGTAAGGTAAAAAAAATTGTAGAACTTATAGAAAAAGCAAATAATATGTTGGAGTAACTGATGAGTAGAAAGTTTAGAGATTATACAATAAAAAGAACTTGTACTAAGAAATATAAAAATTATCCAGATTACAAACCTTATTTAAAACAAGATTTTTCTCATAGATGTGCTTATTGTAATTTGATTGATTCGGGAATCACCACTCCTTTTGAAGTAGATCATTTTATTCCGAGAGATACCTTTAAAGATGAATGGCCCGAATGTGAAACTCTATATGAAAATTTAGTTTATTCATGTAAAAAGTGTAATTTAGCTAAGAGTAGTTATTATAAAGGCAATATATCTAAGCGAGTAATAGAGAATGAATACTTTTATAATCCTGTTGAAAGTGATTATGGAGAAATTTTTTATCGAAATGATGCTGGTGGGATTGCATCTGATGATATAAAAGGGAGAGATATGATTAATAAACTTAAGTTGTATCGTCCCATACATAATTTAGCTTGGATATGTGAAACTCTAAAAAGTACACGTGATAAACTAAATGTACAGATTGATAAAGTTGGTAAAGACACAAAGCAGGGACAGTTATTATTAGAGGCTAAAAATGAATTAAATGAATATTATATTACTTGTAATGAGATATTCCTAGAAAATTATAATAATGAAAGATTTACATTAGAACTGTATTCAAAAGAATAGTTATATACTGCTTTATACCGACGTATGTGAGTATAAAACTTTTAAAATCAACTCAAATAATGCCATAGAATGATGCAGGATATAGCACCATTCTATGGCGTTGTTGTGACAGAAATAAAGAAGGAATTATAATTCGTCCTACTTAAAATGTGTGTTTATTCCGTTGGTACTTTTTATAAAGGTAATTAATTTGTAAAGTAGGGTTTTAGGGAAGCCCCCTAACAAGTTTGCAATCTGTACGTACAGACTGCGTATCTTGCAAAAGAAAATGTATATAGTTGAATAGCAAAGTAATATCGTTTTATGATCATTTAAGATATATAATAAGATACTATTACAGATTACTATGTGATATGTGATGTGCTATCACTTTTATATTAATTGCACTATCGCATAGTGGCTTAATGTGTATTCTAGTGTAATAATTGGTTATAGTCACATACTAAATAGTGTTAGCAAGTTGTGGAAGATGGATTACTATCATTAGCCTCCATTTTTAACTGTTCTTGAAATGGTACATAATCCATCAATTGATTTTCACATCTTAAATTGTATCCTGGCGGAACAACTGGACGCAACTGTCAACATACCTTAAATATCCATCAGAGATTCGAAAAATTATCTACACTACTAATATATCGAAAATTTTAACCGACAGCTATGCAAGGTTACTAAAAGCAGAACAATATTCCCAACTGATGATTCTTTGTTTAAGCTGCTTTACCTAGCTATGATGGATATAACCCAAAAATGGACGGGAAAGAGCTGGGATTGGGGGAAAACCCTTGATCAAATATGTATATACTTTTCTGATCGTATATCTCCATCTGACATAGAATAGATGTTAAATTGTACATAAAAATAGTAGCCTGGCAATTTGAGATATTGACAGGCTACTTGGTTTGTGCCAAAATACAGGCAACTGATATTTTATTGTAACTTCTTAAACCACTTTGAGTATTTTACTTCAATTCAAGAGGTTTATACAAAATCAATTACACTCTCTATCGTCTCCCTCAGCATAGCTCTTTTTTGAGTATCACAATTGAAGTTGTTAGAAATTATCAGATTGACATCGTAATATTGTCAGTGACATCATCTACGGGTATAGAAAATGAGTCAATATTCTGTGTATGGAACAATATTAACACGCACTTCATCCTATTTGGGAACAACAGCAGGATTGAGTCTGTGAAAGTTTTTCTATATACCTCCTAATACCTCCTATGATTTTATATTTGTCATAGAAAGTCTCATTAGTTAATAAACTACTTCAACGTACTTTCTTGAAACATGTGTATTACACACCCTTAAACATGTAAAATATCAAAAGACTTATTTTGCATTCGAATTTATTTTTTAATAATGGTTATATTGTTAAATGAAATATATGGTATACTGCTTTCACCATCTTGCCAAACTTCTGACGAAATTTCATGTATATTATTTAGCATATCAAGTAAATTACATGATATCATCGTATCTGTTAAAGCATATGTTTTCTTTCCGTTTTCGATAGCGAACCCACTTTGTACTACACCATTTATTTCATAGCTTTCGTTTGGGTCATCACCAGAAAAACCATACAATAATATACCTTTGGGAATTTCAGTTATAATCTCATTTAGTTTTTTTGAGCCTGGCGTAATACTTATTCCTTTTCCTTCGTTATGTATTTGTGTTATGCCTGTTTTTCGGGAGCCATATAGGCTTACCATAAAATTTTTTAAAACACCTTTTTCAATGTATGTACAATCTCTATTAATAAATCCTGACCAAGAAACGTGAGCTCCCCCAAGGCAAAATTCTGGATTGGAATATATAGAAGATATTGTCAATTTTTCACTTGCTACCTTTTTTCCAAGGTTCTCTTTCCATCTACTTGTTTCCTGAATAAGGGGCTGATCACTTATTAACAAGCTACATATAAGTTGAAATATCTCATATACAACATCTGGAGTACATATAACTGTTCCAATAAACTTATCTGTTGCTGAATATGGTCGTATAGAATCTGTAGCGCTCTGTAGTAATTCTCGGGCATTAAAGCATTCTATTATTGGTTTATCTAGCTTTTTAAATCTATAAGTAAATCCAAAACTACTAGAAACATCATCTTCATCTTTAGCATTAAATCCACTCCATACGTTATAATAGCCGTACTTTTCTACTAGATTTGCGCCGTTGGTATTTCTGTATATGTGCTCTTTTTCCGAATATAATATAGATCCTTCTGACAATATAACTTTTGGATATTGTGTATGAACATCGTCAATAAAATTCTTAAGTCTATTATACATTAAAATTTCATCCTTTTCTGCAGGAATAATTAATAATATTGAAGAACACGTTTCAGAAATATCCTCCCCTGGTTCTACAATTGAATTCTCAACGGCCTGTATACACATCTTAATTGTTGTATTTATTTCTTCAATATCGTTTGAATAAACACGTACTATACTTGCTTTATTATTTTTTATAGCTTTCATTTCTATATAAGTTAAAATATTTGAACTTAACGTTTCAATCTGATTATCTGAGATACTTAGTTCATCCGTTTTTTCATGTTTTATATTACATTCAGCTTTTTCTGCTCCAGCTTTAACTAATTCTTTCAATATATATATTGCTAAATTTTGACAAGAGTTCATAATTTTCTCCTTTACGTTTATCGTAGCTATTTACCTCCAACTTGCATCATACATTTAATTGCAGGACCACCCATAGAAACAGGAATCCATTGGTTTTTACCACAGTAACCAGCACCGCTCCAACTAATTTTATTTCCTACCATTGTTACTGTACTTAATACATCAAATGCTTTACCGGATATCGTTGTATCTCTTATAGGGCGACTAAGCTTACCATTTTTTATTTCATACCCCATATTGACACCGAACATAAATTCACTATTTAAATCTGCTTGTCCATTGGTTGGCATCATAAAATAATATCCGTCGTCAACAGAAGCTATCATTTCTTCAATAGTATTTTCTCCTGGTAGAAGTAGAGTATTCCTCATTCTCACTAATGGTATATCGCTATATTCACTAGCTCTAGCATTTCCTTTTGGGGTTCCGTTATATTCAACTGCTAATTTTCTATTGTAGAGAAAATCTTTCATAACCCCGTTTGAAATAATGGTTACATCTTCAGCCTTAGTACCTTCATCGTCTACATAAATTGGTACTGGCAGTGTTTCTCCATTATAAGTATTAGCTAGATCAACTAATGTTATTAGTTCACTTGTACATAATTTATCCCGCATTGTGTATGCTATTGAATTTGCTTGAAAGCTATCTGATTCAACTGCATGTCCTATTGCTTCATGCATAAGAATGCCTGCAAGATCAGGAGATAATATAACTTGTTTAAATCCACCTTCAGCTAATCCACCCTCTTTTTTTTGCATGAGAGATTCATAAGTCTGATCTACAAGGCTATATAGTTTTTCTTTATCTTCGAATTGTTCATCAATCATTCCGAATTCACCAAGATGATTCTCATATGTAACTGGAAGTCCAGTTTTATCATTTGTTGTCATTGATAGATGAAATACAGCTCTTGGTCGAAATGTATGGCTTTTTACGTTAGCTGTTAATAACTTCTTTTCTGTAGATTCGTTTGTTATAATTATTGTACGGCTTTTTAAATTAGGATAATTGTTAATTATATAAGCATCTATTTCTTTAGCAATATCAATAATATATCTCTGGTCTATTCTTTTTATTTCATAATATAATGGAATATTCAAATTGACCTGTTTTGGTAAAGTTATACTACGTCCGATTTTTGAATCTAATAGCGCTGCATTTTCTTGTGCAGCTTTTACTACACGACATATAGTATTATGATCTGTATCAGATGAACTAGCAAATCCATGCACACCATTTCTAAATATTTTAACACTAATTCCTTGATTTTTTTCACTACTATTTTGTGTCATACCTCCATTCAAAATAGATACTGATTGATTACAATTACAATGCCATCTTATATCCATATTATCTTGAAGCATTGAACTATACTTTAAAATATCCAATATTTCATCTCCTTTTAATAATTTTTTGTAGGTTTTATATCTGTATAAAATTATTTATTGCCAAATTAATATATATTTCTTAATAGTTTTAGTTTATTAAATTATGTTTCCTATATTATGGACGATATTACATATTATACCACTTTCACAATAAAATTCACTATTTTTTATATTTTATTCTTAACTCTAAATATATATTAAAAAAATAATACTTTATTTGATAAAAATGACATATTATTAATAATAATGTAATAATTAGAAAAAAAGAAAAATTTTACTTGAAAAAAAAGGTTGATAGAGTTATAATATGTAAGAAATAACAAGAAAGGAGGTATTAATATGCAAATTATAGCTAAAACAAGCAAAAAGAAAACTGCAGTTAGAAGTAATTGTGGTGTACATGCTAATGGAAGTCATACTCCAAATTAATTGTGGTTAATTTATTAGATTAGCATATTGTTAAAAAATAAAAGACACCAAGTATTAATACTTGGTGTCTTTTGGAATGTATTAAGCTAATAAATAATTTTATTAAGTTTTAAATTTCTTTAAAGGTTCTTTGTTTAAATATTTACTACTGAAGTAATAGTGTAATGTAGATTACTATTATATTACAAGATGCATAATAAATAATAATTACAAGTGAATTCAAAATTAATAATTAACTAATTAATAATGAAGCAGAGTGAAATTTTGCTTGCTTAAAGAAAGGAATATATATTTATGATTTTTAATTTTACTTTAGATGATATAAATTATTTTTTTAATAGCGAAACTTTAAAGTTGTTTCAAGATTTTATACCAGGTGATGTAGAAAATAATGAGAAAACTCTATTTATAAATGAATTTAATAAATTACATAAGGTGACATTAATTATATCAAATACTTGTAATGGTAAATGTATTTATTGCTACGAAAAAGGTGGGAATTTTGGGCGAAAAAATACATTAATGAATAGAGATGATGCAGATAAAATTATAGATTATATACTAAGAAATTTTAAAAGTATAGGTAATGTGAATTTTTTTGGTGGAGAACCTACGTTAAATTTTGATTTAATTAAGTATATTGTAAACAGATTAGATGGTAATATAGACGTAGATGTATTTTCTATTGTTACTAATGGAACCCTTATTGATGATTATATGATTACTTTTTTTGATAAATATCACTTTAAGATAACAATTAGTCTAGATGGCCCAGATTATATCCATGATAAATTGAGATTAAACTGTTCTTATAATAATATAATGAAGATTATTAATAAAATACGTATTACTTCAATAGGTGATTTACTAGAACTTAATTGTACTTATACAAAATATCATCAAGAGCATATAACATATAATGAACTAAATAATTTCTTCCAAAATTTAGGGATAAAATATTATATATCAGATGTCGTAACAGAAATAGATTGGCTAAAATTGGATAGTGATAATAGTCTTGATTTAACTATTTCAGAAAAAAATATAGATTCTACATTTGAAAAAATATACAAAAATTCTATTAATAGGAATTTAAGTACATATGCATGTGCAGTAATTGATGTACTTATAGAACCAATTTATTTTGATAAATTTTGCTATGATATTGAAAAAGAATTTAATGCTTTTTTTGATTATAATGGAAATAAGGTGCCATGTTCAAGATTTATTGATAAAAATTTAGCGAATGATTATATTGATGTAATAAACTCAAAGAACAATGATACTTGCCTTAATTGTTGGGCAAGAGGGTTATGTAAAGATTGTACTGCCGATTATGTACTTAAAATGAAAAAAGAACCTTATCTAGATAAAAATTGTTTTAAAATGAAATTATATGAATATGCACTCATAAAGTTAGTATCTATTTATAAAGATACTCCAGAAAAGTTTCAGATAATTATAGATAATTATTTATCAAATTTTTAGCAAATAATAAAGAAAGGATTTACTAAAATGACCTTAAAAGATAAGCAATATGATATTAAAGATATTCTTAAAATTCCTTTCCAATATAGTCCGTTCTATTCTTTTTTAATAATAATTTTAAAAGTAATAGGTGGTATTGTACCAACTATAAGTATGCTAGCAACTGCAGGTTTTATTAATGCAACGATAAATAAATTACAAAAAAATAATGATACTTATATATCTATTGTAATTCCATTAGTATGTATAGTTATTTGCGCTATTTATTCATGGTGTTCAACACAGTTAATTGAGCTTGCAGAAGCAAAGCTTGAAAATAATTTGCGTAAAACCTTTAGGGTTTTTATAGTAGAAAGAATAGCTTCTCTTAAATATAACTATATTGAAAATGCTGAAAGTTGTAATTTAATATCAAGAGTAATTAAGGAGCCTGAGACCCAATGTCAAAAAGGTTTTAGTAAATTTTTTGACTTGGTTTATCTTATTTTGAAAATTCTAGGCATCTTAATCATTTTATTTACTCAAATATGGTGGGCTGCTATAATAATTTTTTTAATAGCTATTCCTGTATTTAAAATAGCAATTAAAGGTGGAGAAGTTAATTATGCTGCTTATCGGGAAGCACAGAAATATAATCGAAAAGCTAACTATTATTCAGAAGTATTAACGGGTAGAGATGCAGTTAGTGAACGTGCGCTCTTTAATTATAGTGATAAGGTTAATGAATATTGGTATAGTCAATTCGATCAATCTAGAAAACTAATGCGTAAAGCAAATATTAATTGGGCAAGACAGGCAGGATTGGGTGGTTTTGCCACTTCATTACTTACAGCAAGTATTGTAATATTACTTATTTTCCCTGTTAAAAGTGGTGTTTTAACAATTGGGTTATTTATATCTATTATTAATAATGTAGTATCATTAATACCTGATTTATCATGGGAATTACCAGAGTGTGCTGAAGTACTTGCGCAGAATTTGGAATATATGAAAGACTTAAGTGCATTTATAAATTTAGATAATAATAGTGAATATCTTGATTTACCGGATAAAAATCCTATTTGTATTGAAACTGTTGAATTTAAGAAAGTTTCTTTCCGGTATCCTGATTCAAAACAATTTATTTTAAATAATTTATGTATAAAGATAGAAAAAGGAAAACATTATGCATTCGTAGGAATTAATGGAGCTGGTAAATCTACAATTATAAAGTTATTATTGGGTCTATATGAAGATTTTGATGGCGAGATTTTAATTAATGGGATATCGATTAAAAATTATACTCAAAGTCAACTTAAGTCTATGTTTTCTGTTGTATTTCAGGATTATGCTAAATATGCTGTTACTTTAAAAGATAATATTTTATTAGGAAATATACAAGAAAATTCAATCTCTGAAATATTAAATATAATGAATATAATTGATTTAAATAATGTTGTTAATAATCTTCCAAATGGAATTGATAGTTATCTTGGAAAAATACATCATAATTCCGTTGATATATCAGGTGGTCAATGGCAGCGAGTTGCTATGGCTAGAGCAATGATGAGTTGTGCTACTATAAGAATTTTGGATGAACCAACAGCATCTCTTGATCCAATTAGCGAAAGCAAACTTTATGAAAAATTTGAGGAAATTAGTAAAGGACAAACTACCATTTTTATTAGTCATCGTCTTGGGTCTACTAAATTAGCAGATATCATTTATGTGATAGAAAATGGTTCTGTGATAGAAAAAGGAAACTACTATGATTTAATGAAGAATAATGGAACTTATTCACGGATGTTTGAAAGTCAAAGGAGTTGGTACGAAAATGAAAAGTAAAAATCCTAAGTCTTTATTTAAAATGTTAATTAGTTTAATAATTAATACCTTCAAGGCATGCCCTATATATTTTACTTTCAAAAGTTTCATTGAACTTATGCTTGGTACGTTTTTAGCGCTAAATATTATAGCACTTCAATCACTATTTGATGAAGTCTCAATTTCACTTACTGATGATAGGATGTATGGTAAACTTATTATAGATCTCATTTTTTTATTCATTTGTATTGAAGCCAATCCGTTTTTGAATTGCATAAACACCATTATATATGGTGATTTTGAAAAGAAGGTAACATTAAAATTTGAATATTTATTTAACCAAAAATGTTCAAAAATTAATCCTATAGATTTTGAAAATACAAGTATACTTGATGAAATAGATAAAGCTAAAAAAGGTATAATTAATAGTGTTCGTTTGGTTACAAGTGTAATGGATGCTGTATTTATTTATTTACCATATTTTGTGATAGTTGGCATCTATTTATATAATATCAAACCTAGTTTGATTATTATAATTTTGGTAATATTTTTGCCTTCATTAATAGCTCAAATAGTTAAGGGAAAACTTTTCTATAATCTTGAGGATACAATTGCTCCTATTAGAAGAGAGTATAATTACTATGAACAATGTATAACAAGTCGCGAATATTTCAAAGAAACTAGAATACTTGGAGCATATCAATATTTTAACAAATTATACTCCAAGACACTAGTAATACTAAATCAAAAAAACTTTAAAGTAAAGAAAAAATCTACATTTATGGAATTAAAACTTAAAGTTATTACTATAAGTGGTTATTTAATTACTCTTATATTACTTACTAATAATGTTCTTAATGGATCAATCACTATAGGTACATTTGGTGCAGTATTAGCTTCATATCAACTTCTTACAAATATGATGAATGAATTTATAAGCATAACAATTGGAAAAGTAATGAAGGAAAGTGGTAGTGTGAGAAACTTTGTAATTTTTCTTGAACAGCCAGAAAAATCAGGAGATAAAATAACAATTGATTCAGCACCTGAAATTATAGTAGACCATGCTTCTTTCAATTATCCAAATAGAAATGAAGAGGCAATTTCTGATGTTTCCTTAGTGGTGCATTCAGGTGAAACCGTTGCTATTGTAGGTGAAAACGGTGCTGGAAAAAGTACATTTGTTAAATTAATTTCGGGGCTTTATTTGCCTAGCAAAGGGAAGGTATCTATTGGGGGATATGATACTAGCGAAATTGATACTTCACATTTATTTATGAATATTTCTAGTGTATTTCAAAACTATCAAAAATATAAAATATCCTTGGAAGATAATGTTGCTATTAGTGATACAGAAACAGTAATTGATGAAAATAGAGTAGAGTGTGCATTAAATATGGCAGATTTGAATATAACAAATGAAGTATTTTCTGATGGATATAAGACAATACTTTCAAAAGAATTTGATGGTACTGATTTATCAGGTGGTCAATGGCAACGTATAGCAATTGCTAGAGGTTTGTATAAGAATCATAATATGATTTTATTAGATGAGCCAACAGCGGCCATTGATCCTAATGAGGAAACAATAATCTACCAGAAATTTAAAGAAATCTCAAAAGGTAAAACTTCTTTTATTGTTACTCACAGATTAGGAGCTGCTAAAATAGCTGATAGAATTCTCGTATTTTCAGACGGCCAAATTTTACAAGATGGTACCCATAATGCTCTGATTAATACAGAGGGAAAATATAGGGATATGTTTTATGCTCAAAGTAAATGGTATAATTAAATGAAGAACAATGTTATAGAAGCATATGTTAAAAGTGATATAATCAAAGATTTCAAAACTTATAATAATGGCAGATTTCTAAAGAGTTAGCAAAATGGAAATTTATTCATATTTCGTATGAAAATATACTAGTAGGTGCTCAGTCACATATTTAACTATCTTTATGTACACTCTTAACCTTGAAGTATATAAAGATTTCTTTGTCATATGCGCTAGTTGTATAACAAGAAAGTTACCTTAAAAATGATGGTTATCAAGGAAATAAAATACTAGTCTACAGACAATTCAATAAAATCTCCATCTCTCCTATAATAACCTTGAAACTACTATATTAAATATTCAAGGAAGGAGAGAAGTCTATGGAGCAAATCATTTCTGATGCACAATCCCTGCTTCAGTTTGTCGAACAAACTGACTTGCTGATGCAGATGGATTCAGTGCAAGCAAATCTATTATTATCAGAATTACAATCCAGTAAAAAACAATTAAGTGAAGAAGACAGTAAGCTCTATGTCAAGGAATCAAGTGATAGTGTAAGAACATGTATTACGATTGATGAACTGATTGATATTGCTTGTGAATCAAATTACGAGAAATTAGTCGGCACTAGACAAAAGAATAAACGTTCATTTGGACTAGATCAGTATCTGTCTACGTCAAGAGATTTATTGCAGTTGCAGCAACAAGAAGTAATCCTACATTCACTGTTTAAACAGACGATTTATGGTAAGAACATGATGCAGGTTGTTAATCAGTATCTAACACGAATGCAACAGAATATGAGTAAGCGTCAGGCTAGGTGATTTGCATGGCGGCTAAGAAGTATCGAAAAGAGATTCGTTTATCGGAACGAGACAAGAATCTTTTGTTAGATGGAGCAACTGTCTATGCCAATGGTAGATCGATAGATGAAAGTGAATATCTCCGTTATCTTATTGGTAATGGGCATTTGCTCTTGGATCAAAAGAAACCATTTATGGTTCAGAATTTAGATATGCGCCAGTTAATCAATGAAGTTAATAAGATTGGTGTTTCGATTAATCAAATTTCGAAGAATAACAATAGTGGTAATTACCAGGAGATGGATAAAGAGAAGTTGGATTATTACATGAAGAAAATCATGGAGTTACTTACTACAATAAATCGATGTAGATAGGGAAGTGGTAACAGAAAGATGGCAGTAAGTAAGATCTTTTATTTAAGTGAGAATAGAGGAAAAGGAAATGGACACCAGTATCTGTATAGCTCTATTAAGTACATACTTAACGCAATTAAAACAGAGGGGAAATACGTTTCTGCTATAAATTGCTTACCAAATCTAGAGATGTCTTATCAACAGATGATAGACACTAAGAAAGCGTATGAAAAACTAGATGGCAGACAAGGGTATCACCTGATCATATCATTCCCAAAAGATTTTGAGGACAAAGAACTAGGATTTGAAATCATTAGGGAATTTGTTGGGGAGTATTTGTGTGCCGAATATAACAGAAAATGGAGCAGGCATTGATATGGTTTTTTAGTATGTGGTGGTATTGGTTACCGGCAGGTCTTGGTTTTGCTTTTCGGTTTGGACTTCTTAAATATAAGATTTTAGATTCAGAACTGAGAGTAAAAGCAATTCTTAGAGACATAGGTATTATTGCATTGCTATCTCTGGCATGGAATTTAATGAATGAGAATAAGTTAGAGGATAATGCAGGAGTGATGGTATTTGCATTGACAATGGTATATATTTTTTACGGGATAGCAAAGGATTGTGAGGATATAGGAGGAACAACAGAAAGTCTTTTGTTAATTGTAAAAGGTGTATTTGTTACAGCATTATCTTTTCAAACCTTAATAGGAACAGCTACAGGAGCTGCTTTTACTTGTATACTTGCAGGATTGGCTTATAAACTTTGGTTTGGAGTCGAAAAGAAAACAGATTTGTTTGAAATCGTTTTTTTGTGTATGGAAGCTATTCTATTGTCTTTGTATACAGAGATAAATAATGTAGAAGGACTTTTATTCGTATTTCTTTTTGTCTTTTTTGAAGAGACGGCTATATTTCTTTTAAATTATCTCTTAAAATACATTACAGCACATATTTTAGGTGAAGCCGATGATTATGATTTTGATGTTTGAGAAAATAATCGGAGAGGAAAAGGTTAGTGGAATGAAGAATTTTATATCTTTTATTAAAGAGTATGCTACAAGAGATTTTATATATTTCTTTGCGGAATTATCGATAGAAATGTTTAAGAAGCAAATGAAATTACCAATAGAAAGTTTAAACTGTTGTTTGAGCTTTCCCCTAGATATAATCCAACATGGATTTTTACACAGACAAGTATCGGTAATGCTGTCAGCATGGGATATACATGCCATGGCCTATCTTTCTATCAAGGAATCAACTGATTATCGGAAAAAAATGATACAGGCGGATGAAGTAAGTAAAGTGGTTAATCTTTACCGGGGTTATGAAAATGAACATTCCGGAAGTGAATTTTTAAGAGATGCAGAACTGCAAGATGTATATAAATATCTGGCGGGTATTACCTATGAACAATTTAAATTTCAAAACATTTCATGGATAATGCAAAACTTTAACAGGAATTATCATATGTTGATTGGCTCTGATAAAATCTACAGAGAAAAAATAGTCAGCGTAGATGAGATCACGCAAAAAACATTTGGTCTCAATGCAGATGAATTGCTAGCTGTTGAGTTGATTATCTTATGGCTGTGCAGCCAGCATGCCGATATATTAAGTGCGCCGGAAGAATTATATAGAAAAAAGGATGAAACCATTCTGACGAAAGAAAACATACAGAAAATATTGGAATATTATACTGTTACTTACGATGAAGTAAGAGAATCAATCATAGGTAAACAGATTTTTTATAGCAAGCCGTTTGTACTTACAGATAGGAAAAACGAATATATTGCAATCAGTCATTATTTGGTATGGATGCTTATCGGGGATGGATTATACTGGCTTGTCAGGGATTATTATTTGAAAAATGATGGAGGGCAAAGATTTGTAAACACTTTTGGAGAAATGTTTGAACAGTATTTTGAGGAAATAGCAGATATTTACTTGCGAAAAAATGCGTGGAATAAGATACCGGAACAAAAGAAAAAGAGTGCCGATTATTTTATGGAGTTTGAGGATGCAGTATTTTTATTTGAGTTAAAGTCAGGTCTATTAGGAATAGGAGCAAAGCAACAGAATCCGAGTATCCAGCAGATTGATAGATTTTCTGATAGAAATATAAGGGAAGCTTATCAGCAGTTAAAAAACTCCGAGGAAGAATATCAGGGAGAAAAGCCGGTAATAAAAATATTTCTTTTGTATGAATGTATGACAAATACACAACTTATCATGTCTTCAATACCAGAGATTTTTGAGATAGATAGTAGATGCTACATTATGACAATAGAAGATTTAGAAATGATGCTGGCTACATACAAAAATGATTATGAAAAGTTCCGGAAAGTGGTAAATGATATGATAGACAATCAGAATAACAGTGCACATTTTGAAAGTGTTTTAAAAGTTCTTAATACTCATGGAGCCATTGGTAATATGCATTTTATTGGAGAGCGTGATTACTTTTCGAAAATAATGAAGAAATTAGAGATACAATTGAAATGATAGGGGGATCATGGCGAAACTAATCTTACGGTGCAACTACTTAAAAAACGCCCCGCCGGAATATCTGCACAATTTGATACAATATATTGGAACCAGGGAGGGGGTGGAAAAAGTTGCAGAAACAAACGCCTTGCTGCCACAGTAAGACAAAAAGAACTGATTCAGGATATCCTTTTAAAAATCGAAGAGGCTGACAGGATGCATGAATATTTTGATTACATTCAGAATCCTACCCGTAAGAATGCTTCGGAATTTATCACACAGGCATTGGAATACAATCTGGTTATCATTGCAAAGAAGACGACGAAGTACGTTTAATGTAAATAGAAGTCTTATGAATGTAGCTTTTCTAGAGCAAAAGATGCATTTTGGGTATTTGGATCATATGAATGTCTCGATAAATCAAAAGATAGTGTGAGTGGATTATTAAGACATTATGTGCAACAAGAAATAAAATAGGAATAAAAACGCAATAAGTTTCTAATAATAAATTACAAAGGATAGTTTGCGTATTACCTTCCGTAAGAATTAACCAACTATGTCTCTAAACATACCAACCATGCTTGTGTACTTGTTTTCCCTCCCACACTTCTATAATAGTATTTGAGATTCTACTATAAAGGAGGAACGTAAGGATGAGAAAGAAAAATTCAAGCGTTGATGTTCCTCTTGAGATAAAAAAAGATAAATCTGAAGCTATAAACAAAGTAGTAATGCAATACACAGAGGAAAATAATTGCTCAGTAGAATTCTATGGCGGTTTTAACGTATTACTATATAATTTAAACAAGTAGATAATTAATAGTACTCTCATTTAATAAATTGAGTTGATGTAAAGTTTAAAACTGAACACGGCTCTTTTTTGTTCTCTATACGTGTATCTTTAGGTTAATAAATAAGAGTTATATCAACCTCGCTTAATGTCGTTAATTAACACTGTATGCAGTGAAGAAAGAAGTTTTAAAATCATGAAAGGGTACTAAGGTTTTGGCTGAAGAAGAAACGAGTAGTGGTTGTTTCATGTGGCAGTACCGACAAGCTTTAGTAAAAGCAAGTCATTAAAGAACTGTTAGGGCGCTTTAAGGTAGAGTATGAACAATTCGATATGGAATAGTTTTTTTTTCTGAAATCCGAGCGTTTTAGATAAAAATTACTATTATATTAAATCTATTGTTAAAAAAATAGATTTGTGGAGTATTTTCCAGCAGTTGAATTGTTACCTTTTATGATATACAATTTTATTACCATGTATAGTGTAAAAAGCTTAATTAGGCCGAATTGTAATGGGGATCTTACTGCTTACTGCATGCACAAGTTCTCTCATTACTTCTTTCATATTTGATATTACTCATAGGATTATTGGTCGAAAGAAATAAAATAATATAATTCTTACGTTTAAAATATGAGGGATTTTGCTTATCTATAATAAGGAGAGAATAGAAAATAAATATTATTAAATATAATGGAAGTGAAATATGATATTATTCGAAAAAATCAAACAAGAAATTATGGCTGACCCAATGAATGAATCCTATACAAAAATGGGAATCCCACCATTATTTAAAGCTTCTGTAGATGCCCGCATTGCCATAATTGGTCAAGCACCTGGACGTAAAGCAGAAGCAACTCAATTGTTTTGGAATGATTTAAGTGGTGATCGATTAAGAGAGTGGATGGGAGTTTCTCGCGAGATATTTTATAATACGAATCGCATCGCTCATTTGCCTATGGATTTCTACTATCCAGGAAAAGCGCAAACCGGTGATGTTCCACCTAGAAAAGGCTTTGCAGAAAAATGGCATCCACGTATAATGGATGACATGCCAAATATTGAAATCATAATTCTAGTAGGTAGCTATGCACAGAAATATTATTTAAATAAAAGACGTGAGAAAAGTTTAACTGAAACAGTGAGGAATTTTCAAAAATATTTACCGGAATATTTTCCATTGGTTCATCCTTCTCCTTTAAATCTTGGCTGGTTGAAACAAAATCCATGGTTTGAAAATGATGTTTTACCTGTTTTAAAAGAAATTGTGGATAGGAACTTATAAGGAATCATTAACTAATTTAATGACAATTGGTTCAGAATCCTTTGCAGCAATGAGCTACTCGATATTTTACCACAGATAGTAGAACGTAGGATTTATACAATACTTCTAGAAATACCAATGAGATAAAAAAAAACATAGATGTCACGAGATTAGGCAAGCCGCAGCAGATTCTTTTTGAGCAGCGTTGCATCGTCGCCTTAAGGATTGCTCTAACACTGATTAAGAAGGAATAAGACTAAAAAGGATTGTAGGAGGTACCAATATGGACAACAAAAAAAGGGAGTTATCAATAGAACAACGAGATAAACTATTTAATGTGTTAAAGGCACGCTTTTTGAAAAATATGGAGCGGCATAAGGGACTTGAATGGGACGGGATAAAATTAAAGCTGGAAGCAAACCCCGGAAAGATATGGTCACTAAATGAGATGGAAAGAACAGGCGGAGAACCAGATGTTATTGAGTTTGATTATAATAAAAATGAATATGTTTTTGTCGATTGCTCAGATGAAACACCAAAAGGGCGTAGAAGTATTTGTTATGACCGTGAGGCCCTAGATTCAAGAAAAGAGCATAAGCCGAAAAATAACGCAATCGATATGGCAAGTGAAATGGGTATTGAAATTTTAACAGAAGAACAGTATAGGAAGCTACAGGAATTTGGGAAGTATGATGTAAAAACATCAAGCTGGGTAAAAACACCTGATAATATAAGAAAGCTCGGAGGGGCTATTTTTTGTGATTATCGTTATGATACGGTCTTTGTATACCATAATGGGGCGGAATCTTATTATGCTTCAAGAGGATTCAGGGGATTGCTAAAAATTTAAATTTGCGTTTATTGGAGACTTTTCGGGTTATATAAGCGATTCACATATATATTTTATATGAAAGCAAAACAGGAAGGATATCTTCTTTGATTCTTCCAAGAAAGCGTTATAGAGAAATTGAGCAGAGCTTATAGCAATGTCTGAAAATTATGCAAGGCACCATACATTTCGAAAAGTTTGGCGAAGCTATGCAAGATCTGCTGGAAAGGTATATCGTTTGCGAGAGGCAATATTATTGTCGAAACGATTAGGCATCCCTTTGTCGCAAGAAGAGATGAATCAGTTTGAAATGTTCGATAATAAATGGATGGAACAACGCCCTTAGATCAAACGATTTGGGGGCTTTTTTCGTATACGGTAAATCATGAGTACTTCAACTTGTCTGTTAGTTTTCTGAGATAATTGAATAATAAACTAACGGATTTTTTAGATTGATTCTGGATCATATTTTAGTTTATAACTTCTATAAACAGTTTTGGTCGTTCTAGCGAAAGGATGAGTGTGTATAGAGAGAGGACTTAAACCATTGGATTATGTTATCCACACAACGAAGGGGATGGAGTTATAGTGAGGGGGTAATATGTAATGTCTGTTTCCTATATTCGGCAGGAGTCATTTTATAGTGATATTTGAACATTCTGCAAAAGTAAGCAGCACTAGAAAAACCAGTAACTAATGATATGTTAATAATTGTTTTTCTTGTGTTCTTCAATAAAATTGCTGCCTGTATTAAACGGTATTCAATAAGATAAGAAACCGGAGATTGGCCGATTCCCTGACGAAAAGTTTCCAAAGTACTACTTTTGCTAATGTTAGCAGTATTTGCTATATCCTCAAGTCCTATATTTTCTGCATAATGTTCATGGATGAATTGAAGCATAATCTGTAAACGTGAAGAGTGAAGGGCAGATTTTACTCCATTTGCAGGAACTGTTTCAATATTTATGTTTTGAAATAGATATTTCCATAGCTCAGTAGTTAGTAAAAGCGTATTAAGAGGAGATAAAGAATCCCCATTCTGTTCCTGTTTATCATAGATTTTATCCAATAGCATCAGTATTGTATTCTGCCATGAAATTTTCGGGTCCAGTATCTGATATGAGGGACCGGATGACAGCACAGGTAAGATATATGTATCATGAATTAGGCTTCTTTCCGTGGCAATTAGTTCCGGTGCAAATACTATATTGGGCATGATACCGCCATCATCGGTTTCAAAGCGATGAATGGTTCCGCTGTTTATAAAGATTCCCCAACCTTTCTCAAGACAAATTCTGTTTTGCCCAATCAGACAATTTACAGTACCCTTTGAGACTGTCACGAACTCAACCTCTCGATGCCAATGCCAGTCTATGAATCCAAGGTCGAATTGGCAGATGTCGTCAACATAATATGCGATAGGGTATTTGTCGTTGCCGTGAGTAGCGATTTCTCTTAATGTTTCATCGGTAGTTGTTTTGTAGAACTGCATAATTTTCACCTCTGTTATATTGTACTATATATTTGCGATTTTATGTAGTGAAAAAAGATTTTAATTGAGATATAATGCAATAAAGCTAGTAAATAATTATCTATTTTAGGAGGAAAAGACATGGCTAGCTTTTTGAAATACAATCCGCAGTGGATTCGTAAACCAGCTCAAAATATTACCTGGGAGGTTGTTATGGAGTTTAAGTGGTTAAATCAAAGTACAATAAACAAATCAGGAAAAAGAATCGAAATTTTTGCTCCTAAAGAAAGTGATTTTTTCTGTAATGGTGGGACTGTTGGAGAAGAGGGAGTTACTCCGGAATCTCTTAATAATGCTCCTTTTTATTATACGGAAGTCACAGGAGATTTCGTGATGAAAGTAAAAGTGTCACTTGATTTTAAAGATATTTATGATTCTTCTTCTATTATGGTAATGCAGGATATGACTCATTGGGCAAAAGCATGTTTTGAGCTTACAGATTTTAACACGCATGCTGTTGTTAGTGTTGTTACAAATGGGCAGTCGGATGATGCAAATGGTTGCAATATAGAGGAAAGTTCTGTTTGGCTTCAGTTATGTCGCCTGGGACAATCTTTCGCATTTCATTATTCAATAGATGGAAATAATTATTATATGATGCGATTTTTTAACTTACCATCAGGAGAAACATTGAAAGTAGGTCTGCTGGCACAGGCACCTACCGGTGTAGGTGGAGCTCGTATATATGAAGATTTGACAATAGAAAAAAGAAAAGTTAAAAATATTCGAATGGGAAAGTAATTTCGTAGTGGTAAATTATCAAAGGAAGGACATAGAAACCGGCGAAGTTGTGGAGTAATAGTTCTATATTAAAATAACTAAGTGAACAGCCCCTACTCTGTAAAGAGTCGGGGCTGTTCGCTTAGTTATTTATAATACTCTATAAAATATAGGATGTCATAGATGATACAGAGTAAAATGAGTATAATCCAAGGTAATAAATTAATATGTATTTCTTGACTACCAACTATCGGCCTTGAGTTGGTAGTTTTTTATTAAAAATATAAAAGTAAGTTAGGTAAACTAAAAGTTATGTATAGTGAAAAATAATTAATTTACATTCTAAATTAGTTTAGCAGCATTTATCGGAGATTCTGAGCGATAATATGGTTTTTGTAATCGAAGTAGAACAGGAATAATTTCTGTATATAAATCTTCTATTTGAACAATTTGTACTTCGCCAATATCTTTTATAAGAATAAAATTATTAATGTTTGAATTTCTTTTTTTATCATATTGAATTAAATCTAATATCTCATATGGGGGCAAAGAGGAAATATATGTAGGGAGATTGAAGAGTTCAATTAATTTAATTATTTTATCGGCGATCTCGTTGGATAATATATTTTTTTGTAGAGAGATATAGCAAGCAGCAACTAAACCTAAAGAAACGCATTCGCCGTGTTTCAGTTCAAAATTATATAAACTTTCAATTGCATGACCAATAGTATGACCAAGATTTAAGCTTTGGCGTTTTCCGTGCTCGTACTCATCTTCCTCTACAAATTTACGTTTTATATTGCAATTTAAATAAACGAGTTCATTAAGTATAATTAAGTCCCTAGCTTTAATTCTCTCATGTTCTTCAGTTAAAAGAGTAAATAGAGATTTACTGTTATCTAAAATACTATGAACTAGAACTTCGCCCATTCCGCAATTAAATTCACGCTCTGGCAGGGTGGTTAATAAACTAGTATTAATAAAAACTTGTATTGGTTGATAAAATAATCCAATATTATTTTTATGACTTAAGAAATTAAGAGCAGTTTTTCCACCAACACTACTATCAACTTGGGATAGTAGTGAAGTGGGGACCTGTATAAGCCTTAAACCAGACAAGAAGGTTGCAACAGCAAAGCCAACTAAATCACCAATGACCCCTCCACCAAAAGCAATAATAATATCTTTTTTTGATGCATTACCTTTTATCAAAAAATTATATATATTTTTTAACTCTTGAAAGGATTTACTCTGCTCGCCAGCAGGTATAATAAATTTTGTTAATTTAAACTTTTTTAATGTATCTTCTAATGCTTGAAAATGCAATATATTTACATTAGAGTCTGTTATAACAAAAATTTGTGAGCTTTCGTATTCTGAAATATAGTTAATTAAGGCTTTAAAGTTATTATTTATTGATATTGGATAATAACCATTGTTAACAGAAATTATGATGTTTTTCATTTTACACCTCCACTTAATAAGAATAGATAAATATTTGTTGTAGTATCGAAATAGTTATAGAAATCAAAATTAATTTATGCTATACTAATACAAAAAATGGAAAAGAGGTAAAGGGATATGGCATCAAGTATGGAATTTGTGGAATATGTTTGTGAACAGATTGCAGGGGGAGGAGAAATCTCATATAAAAAGATGTTTGGAGAATTTGGAGTTTACTGTAATAATAAAGTAATCGGAATGATTTGTAAAGACCAATTTTTCCTAAAGAAGACAAGTTTCGGTGAAAACAGGTTAGGATGTGATGCAGGGGAGGCACCTCCATATGCGAATGCAAAGCCATATTTCCTAATAGAAACATTAGATGATAGAGAGTTTTTAGCAGATCTAATAGCTGGTACTTGTGAAGAACTTCCAATGCCAAGACCAAAAAAGAAGAAGGTTTCATTATAGATAAAACGATACTTTCACCAGATGAGTTATAGTCAGGAATACACACTTTTCAGCAATCTTAATCCAATCCCAATAATCAAGTCTTTGCATTCTGTTTCAATGTGAATCTCAACAAAATGGTCTGCTTGGGTAATTTTTTAACTTAAACATTTTTAAATCTAGTAATTTATTGATATAAGATAGCATTTATATGCACCTCCGAGTGATTGTTGTAATGGACTGGCACTTGGAGGTGTTTTTTATTATAAAATAGAATAAAATATTGGAGTTTACGAGTCTAAATATGATGTGCTCCCCGTCAAGAGGACAATGAAATATTTGGGCTTTTTGGTTATGTACCTGCCTTGTTTGGCAGGTACATTTTTATGTAATATGGGATGAACTCCTTTAGATAGGCTTGCAAATGATTTATTATCTTTGCCATTAGTGGAACATTTCTGATTTTTCTGCCCTTACCAATCTTCCTTAAAGATATCCCGATTATTTTTAAAAGGTACTCTATTATTGTGTGTTTACAAATTATGCTAAATATCAATATTCATTATTCTGTAATTCCTTATTTTTCCTTTAAATACTTGGTAAAATATAACAAGTAGCATTCCTGTAATCAATAAAACACGGGTTTGCATAAAAAGAATACCCCATAGTAAAATAGGTGTGTTACTGGTCAGTTATATGATGCAGATAAGATGATCAGTGATATAAAAAGACCTGTAGACCTACAGGCAGCATAAAAATCTAAAAAAGGAATCTTGGTGAAACGTCCATTGTAAATCAATGCTAAGAGACCTTGGAATACTCACAAAAACATAAATAAGAGCCGGTAGTCAGTCGTAATTTTTCACCACTAGAGCACAAAGATGACTCAGCAAAGGAGCACTGTTGGAGGAATTGGGTTACCACTGCGATTAATCGCAGGGCCTTCAAATACAAAAAGGAAGACGTTTTTTTGTTGTGCCCAAAATTCCTTAAACCAAGCATTAAATGTAGGTTATATCCGTGGAGTAGGTTCTGAAAAAAATGAAATGTGAGGAAAAGTAAGAGTATATAGGGGAGGTATAAGGAGGCATAGTATGGGTACCAAAGAAAAAATTAAAGATTTGAGAAAAAAGAGAAAAATGACTCAATGTACATTAGAGTGTAGGATTGGAATTGACCAAGGAACAATTAGTGCTCTCGAAAATGGTAAACAGAATATATCACTTCAGCAGGTCATTTTGTATTCGAAATTTTTTGGTGTGTCTACGGACTACTTATTGGACATTTCAGAAACACAACATTCTCATAAAGTGTTGAATAGAAAGGATATATTATTGGATAAATATTATGATTGTATTGTCCAATTGGATAAGCTATCAGAAAGAGATAAAAACGTTATCTATACAATGGTGGATTTATTAGGAAAAATGTCATCAGACGGATAGATTATTATATGCAGCAATATGTCTGTAGTAATTATCCTATAAGTATCCCACATGGTATCTATATAACAAAATACAGAGAATAAAAACTGCTTTAAGTATATCCCTCTAGTACAATAGGAGGTTTTGAATTCTAATAAAAAATGTAAAATGATTAGGAGGAGGTACAAATGAATAACTTTTATGATAATGTCGGAGCCAGAATTAGAGATTTACGAGAAACTAACAGATACACAAGGGAACAATTATCAGAACTGGCAGAAATTTCTCCAAAATTCTTATATGAAATCGAAACTGGAAAAAAAGGATTTTCAGCAGATACGTTATATAGAATTGCGAAGTCATTAGCAGTTTCAAGTGAATATATTTTATCTGGAAATAATCAATACATATATGATGGGAAAGTTATTAACACATTAAATCTTTTTAATAATTCACAAGTAGTAAAAATAGAGGAATTATTAAAACTTATTTATGAGATCATCATATAGTCTGGGATATTATATAAAATTTCAATTCATAAATAATTTGGAGTATAAGTTAGGAAACATGGAGATTTTGGAATGTAATATGAGTTGGTATGTGATACTTTTTGGAAAGTGGATATGAAGAAGATGTAGACTATTCTATTTTATTGATGAGTGTATTGAAATCTTTCAGAAAGTAGTTGAGTAAGAAATTTATTATTAAAGCAGACAGCAGGAGAGGGAATATGGTAGAAATTACATTTGTAAAACTAACAGATGATGTGCCTTTCAATAGTGAACTTATAAAACATACTTCATTTGAAAGAAGAGTAAGAATTTCTAAGCTTAGAAATGAAGCAGATAAAAAGCGGAGTTTAATAGCAGAGCTATTGATAAGAAAAGCTGCATATGAGAAATTGATGATACCTATTGACAAGGTGAAAATTAGTTATAATCCCTACGGGAAGCCTTATATCGCTAATGCTAGAAAATTTAAGTTTAATGTATCCCATTCAGGCTCTTACGTGGTAATTGCCGTAAGTGAATATGGAGTTGGAATAGACATCGAAAAGATAAGAGAAATTGATATGGGTATTGCTCAACGATTCTTTACTAAGAATGAGTATTCATTTATTGAATCCTTGGCATCAGAGGTTGATAAGAGGAATGTCTTTTACATGTACTGGACACTGAAGGAAAGCTATATTAAGGCAATCGGAAAGGGACTTAATATTCCCCTTAATTCATTTGAGTTTGCAATCGGGAATAATATAAGTTTAAATCATCAGAGGTCAAAGGGAAAATATTGCTTCACTTCTACAACGTTGAACGGTTATGCAGTTTCTTTATCTTCCAAAAGTTATGATTTAAAGTATAAGTATATCTATACAGATGAAGCAGACATATATAATTATTATAAAAGTATAGTTAATTAGAAAAAGCCTCACTAAACGACAAGTGTAGGACAAGAAAATATAAGGAGGCAAGTGTGAGATACATTAATGAAAGAGATATTATGAGTCTGGGTATTAATTGGAGTAATATCATAGATCATTTAGATAAAACGGTAAATTACCTGAACCAAAATGAGTATGAGCAACCTATTAAACCCTATCTGAGGTATAAGAATATCCAAAATAGAATTATTGCTATGCCAGCATATGTTGGAGGGGACATAAACATATCAGGAATTAAGTGGATTGCTAGTTTTCCAGATAATATAAATAATGGAATACCTAGGGCCCATAGCATTGTTGTATTGAATAATGCAGATACTGGACAGCCAGTATGTATCATTAATACAGCTCTGCTAAGTAACATAAGAACTGCAGGTGTTAGTGGATTATTTATGAGTTATTACAAAAAAAGTAGGGAACTTAAGAATATTAAAATTGGTATTATCGGATATGGTCCTATTGGGAAGTACCACTATGCTATTTGTAAGGAAGTTTTCAAAGGCGATTTAGAGGAAATATATCTATATGATATTCGTGGGATCAACAAGGAAGATATCCATTCTACAAAAGAATGCAAAGTTACTATTGCAGAGAATTGGCAAGAGGTTTATGAACATTCAGATATATTAATTACATGTACTGTTTCTAATGAACCTTATATAGATATGCGGTCTAAAAAAGGTAAACTTTTGCTAAATATCTCCCTTAGAGATTACAAAACAGAAGCAATAAATATTCAAGAAGATTTGATAATCGTGGATGATTGGGATGAAGTGTGCAGAGAAAAAACTGATATTGAATTGATGCATAAGAAACTAGGATTAAACAAGGAATGTACGAAATCCATTGTTGATGTTGTATGTAATAATTGTTTGGCTGAATGTGATAAGGATAAAACGATAATGTTTAATCCAATGGGAATGGCAGTTTTTGACATTGCAACTGGAAATTATTATTATAATCTAGCAGAAAAAAACAATATTGGTACAGTATTAGAATAAAACTTATCCACTTAATACGACGCATCCTCAGAATAATCGTGTCAAGTTTATAAGGAGGAGTATTTTATGTTAGATCTAGTTGGCAACACCCCGATGGTAAAAATCGAAGATCCAGGAATTAACTTATATGCAAAGTTAGAAGGCTATAATCTATCCGGAAGTGTGAAAGATAGAGCAGCAAACTATATAATTGATAATCTATTAATGAATCGTGTAATTAATAAGGATACTACAATTATAGAATCCAGTTCAGGAAATTTCGGTATTGCATTAGCAACGTACTGTAATAGAAAGGGGCTAAGATTTATATGCGTTATAGATATAAATATTCAAAAAGAGAATGAATGCATATTACATCATCTAGGAGCTGAAATCGTAAAAATAGATATTCCAGATGAAAATGGTGGATATCTAATGAATAGGTTAAAAAAGGTTAGTGAGCTCAAAAAGCGGATAGAGAACAGTTATTGGATTAATCAATATGAAAATGTACTTAATTGGGAGTCCTATTATAATACCTTAGGGTTGGAGATATGTAATCAAATTACCAATATTGACTACATTTTTCTAGGTGTCAGCTCGGGTGGTACGATAACAGGGGTATCAAGAAGAGTAAAAGAACATAATCCTAAATGCAAGGTTATTGCAGTTGATACAGAAGGTTCAGTCATATTTGGAAGCCCCCCAAAGACAAGGCATATATCAGGTATCGGATCAAGTATTATTCCCATCAATCTAAAAAGTGCTAAAATCGATGAGATAATGATAGTAAATGAAGAGGATACAATTAATATGTGTCGTTATTTACTCAGGAAATATGGATTGCTTATCGGAGGCTCATCTGGGGCTGTATATACTGCGGTTAGGAAATACTTTGATATTCATAAGACAGTTCAAAATCCAAATGTAGTAGTAGTGTTCGCTGATCGAGGAGATAGGTATCTGAATACCGTTTACAACGATGAATGGGTACAGAAAATAAGGACAGAAAACAGTAAAAAAATACAAAATAATGGAGGAAGCAATGAATAAAAATTATTTATTTTCATCAGAATCAGTTACAGAAGGTCATCCAGATAAAATGTGCGACATCATATCTGATGCCATATTAGACGCGTATCTAGAAAAAGATCCAAATTCAAGAGTTGCGTGCGAAGTCACAGCAACAACTGGGATAGTTACTGTAATGGGTGAGATTTCATCAAAATCAACAATCGACATCACAAAAATTGTAAGAGAGGCGGTAAAGGAGATTGGATATGAAGGTGAAGATTTTGGATTTAATGCTAGTACCTGTGCAGTTATTTTAGCGATTGATAAGCAATCAGAAGATATCAATCTAGGTGTTAGCAGTTCGCTAGAACATAAGAAAAATGAGAATATCTGTGAAGAATATAAGGATATTCAGGAAGAAGAGGAGAAAGGACGAGTTGGTGCAGGAGATCAGGGTATGATGTTCGGATTTGCATGCAATGAGACGAAAGACTTTATGCCGGCTCCCATATATTATGCACATAAGCTTTGCTACGCATTGAGTGCTAAGCGAAAAGACAAAGTATTAAACTATTTAGGTCCGGATGGTAAGTCAATGGTTACATTTGAATATTGCGATGGCAAACCAAAAAGAATCGATACGATTGTAATCTCTACACAACACCGGTCAGATATTACGCAGGAAGAAATTCATGATAACATAATAAAGCATATTATTAATCCAGTTATACCCAAAGATCTAATAGACAGTGAGACCAAAATTCTTATCAATCCAACTGGACGTTTTGTAAAAGGCGGTCCATGCTCTGATACAGGACTTACAGGGCGAAAGATCATTGTAGATACGTATGGAGGAGTGGGTAAACATGGAGGGGGCGCTTTCTCGGGCAAAGATCCTACCAAGGTTGATAGAACCGGAGCTTATGCAGCAAGATATATTGCAAAAAACATTGTAGCTGCAAAGATAGCTGATAGATGTGAGATTCAGATTGCTTATGCAATTGGGGTTGCTAATCCAGTATCAGTTTATGTAGACACTTTTGGAACATCTTCCATAAGCAATGAAGAGATTACTAAAATGATAATGAAATTGTTTGATCTAAGACCAGGCGCTCTGATAGAACAATTTGAAATGAGATCCCCAATTTATAAGCAGCTTGCAGCATATGGACATTTTGGACGAAGCGATTTACATATCCCATGGGAAGAAACTAATAAGGCGGAAATGATTAAGGAGTATTTTAAAGATGGCGCAGAATAGGCAAAGAACATCTTGCGATACTTAGGCAAAAAGAGTATCACAGGTAGTCTTGCGGTATGAATGGGGGAAAAATGAAAAACTATTTAATTGGAATGGATATTGGAGGGACACATGTACGTACCGGTTTGTATTCCATTGAGAAGAAAATGATCGTTGAATATAACAAAATATCGTTTATTCAAGGGGAAACAGCAAAAGAAGAAATAGAGGCTAATATATGCGAGCAAATATTAAGGGTTCTGTATCAAAAACAGATATCACTGAATTCCCTAAAGGGAATAGGCCTATCCATGGCTGGTAATGTGGATCAGAATATAGGCTGTGTGCATCGATGGCCAAATCACCATTTATGGGAAGGGTTTCCGATTTATAATTATATTCGCGAGTATTTTCATACACCTGTTATTGTAGAAGACGATGGAAACTGTGCGGCTGTTGGAGAGAGTATGGAGCAGTATGGTGATGAGCATTATAAGGGAAATTTGATTTACTGTACCATAGGAACAGGAATAGGCGGCGGTATTATCTTAAACCATAGACTGCATAAGGGAGAGTATGGGATGGCAGGAGAACTGGGACATTTATCTATACCTGAAGTACACAAACTATGCGGCTGTGGAAAGACGGACTGTCTTCAGAGCATAATAACAGACAAGCATATGGAAGAAAAAGTAGGACGGCATATAGCTGATATATTATATCAACTGGCATATATTCTGGATATTCCAAAAGTCATTGTGGGTGGAGGACGCATAGAATATAATCAAAATCTTTTTCAGTACATAGTTTCAATATTCAACCAGTACAAAGAAGCCGACCATAGGAATTATAGTATAGAAAAGTCAAAGCTTTATAATAAGAACGGAATATTAGGAGTGATAGAATTGTTGAGGAATGGTCAATGAAACTATTTATCTTATATATACTAATCGGAATGTTGGGACAACTTATTGATGGTTCCATGGGAATGGCTTATGGAGTAACCTGCAGCACATTTTTACGTGCATTTACAGGTCTGCCAGCTGCTACAGCAAGCGCCAGTATACACTTTGCTGAAATCTTTACAACGTGTAGTTCAGCAATTTCACATATAAAGCTTCATAATGTGGATAAAAAGATGTTCTATAAACTTCTTTTACCAGGAGTAATAGGGGGAGTGACAGGAGCAGTATTACTGTCAAGAATGAATCTTGAAGCGTGGGAGATTATTATTGATGTTTACTTAATCATCATAGGAATCTCGATATTATCAAAGGTAAGGACTAAAAAAAAGAAAGTAAATAAGTTTAAAAAAAACCCAATATTAGGATTTGTTGGCGGTGCATCAGATGCTATAGGTGGAGGGGGCTGGGGGCCTATTGTGACATCAACGCTAATTGCTTCTGACCATGACGTGAGAACAACAATTGGTACTGTTAATTCGGTAGAATTTTTTATAACTGTGACAGAGTCCATCGTATTCTTCTTCTTGCAGGGAAACGCATTTATGAGATTTAGCGTTCCAATTGTGGGGTTAATTATTGGTGGAGTCATCGTGTCCCCCTTTGCAGCATTTTTGTGCACAAAACTACCGAAAAAAATCATCATTATAATGACGGGCTTACTTATTATTCTAATCAATAGTTGGTCACTTATATGCGATTTTTGATTATCAAGAAGTAAAGAATTCCTTCCAATGAAGTAGCGCTATTAATCATAACAAATAAAATAATAATTAAAGAAAGGATAAGCAAATGGCGAAAAATAAAATCATTCAAAAATTAAAAGAAATTATTATTGAAAGTATGGAGTTAAAATGTACACCTGAAGAAATAAAAGGAGATGATTTAATTACAGAGTTAGGTATCAATTCTGTAGATGCCTTGGAAATATTAGTCTGGGTAGAGAATACTTTTGAAATACTTATTGATGATGATGATTTAAATTCACAAATACTATCATCCTTGGATACACTAGGATGTTATATTGAAAAAAAGTTAGAAGCGTAAAGGTAAGTCCATGTTAAGAAAAGAAGTGAAAGTTAGTTTAATTATTCCCACCTATAATAAAAGCAGTCGGTTAAGATTAGTGCTGGAATCAATTTTTTATTTAAAGGACGTAGATGACCTGGAGATTATTATTGTTAATGACGGTTCTACAGATGACACGGAAGTGGTATTGAGAAATTTTATAGAAAGATGTAGTAAAGCAGTCATCAGGGTATCAGTTATCATGTCAAACAATAAAGGAAGATCTTATGCCAGAAATTTAGGAATTAAGAAAGCATCAGGTAGTATCATCGTTTTTACAGATGATGATTTAATACTGAATCCTAATTTTATACATGAACATAAGAAAAGGCATGAAGAGAATACACATTTAGTAGTACATGGACAGATTAATCATATACCTTATTTGAAATTTTTCAAGGATCCTATCACAGGGTTAATGATGAATGATCAGGTGACTAAAAAAAAATTGCTCGATAAAACCATTCAGATCGACATGTTTGAATCTGATAAAATAGAAAGCTACTTAAAGGAGAATGCTCATATCAGTAAATTTGAGCAGGAAATATTTGATTTATATCAGCAAACAACAGAGGAAGACTCTTGTTTCAGGTGGGTTGGTTTTAATGGTGGGAATGTTTCTATCAGAAAAGAAAACATATTGAATGCTGGAATGTTTGATCAGCGCATGGGACTTTTATGGGGATGTGAAGATCTTGAGTTAGGGTATCGATTGTATAAGAAAGGATATTTTTTTGCATATGAAATGCAGGCTAAAAATTATCATTTAGATCACTACCGAAAAGATTCTAAGGAAATACATGAAGAATCTATGAGGTACTTTATAGAAAAACATCCGGATATAAGTATCCGACTGCTAAATCAATACTTCCGAGGAGAATATTCAAGCCTTTTGGAATGGAAAAATCAGCAAAGAGGTTAAGGAGACAAAAAAATAATTATGGGTATTGTAGTGAAAGAAGAGAGAATTAAAGAAATACCAGTACTGTTAGTGTTTAAAGAAAACAGGCAGGCAAAGTCCGTTATTTTTTTATTCCATAAACTATTGAATAATAAAGAACAGGGGTTGCCCTTGGCCTATGAATTAGCCAAAGAAGAATATTTTGTTATTATACTGGATATGTATGGACATGGCAAGCGTGAAATTAGTTTTGATACCAGTCAGCGATATGAATTTAATCATCTGGTAAGAGACATACTGGCAACGGTGTCAGATGTAAAAATAATACTATGCAATGAAGAATTTAACAGTTTATATGGGTTGAAAGACTTGAGTGTAAAAGTAGTAGGTATTTCTATAGGGGGTACGATTGCTTTAACCTGTTTCATGCTTATGAAAGAAATTGACAGTATGGCAAGTTTAGCCGGTACATACGATTTAAAATATATTATTGAAAATAAAAGGCTAGATTCATTTAAATTATTTGCAGCATCTACACCAGTCATTGACTATGAAAGAGCCAAAGAAGAGCAGAAAAATCTGGATATAACCAATCATTTATTCAAAGAAAAAGCAAGACCAATATTATTTATGAATGGAAAGCTTGATACCACTGTATCAATTGAGGCACGTAAAGAATTTCATGATGAGTTAAAAAAGATATATAAGACCCATGGTAAAGAAAATTTGATAATATACAAAGATTATGCAAAGACAGGTCATGAAGTAACAATTGAAATGGTGAAAGATTTGATTAAATGGCTCAATGCACAATAGGAAGGAGTGGCAGATCATGAATCATACAGATAATTTATTGCAGTTTATCAATGGATATAAACTGTCAAATGCATTATTTATTGCAGCAGAATTAAAAATATTTGATTATATTGATGGTGTTAACAGTGTAGAAACAATTTCAAATCAATTATCTGTAGATCCCAAAGCGTTAGAAATCATATTGGATGTTTTTTGCTCAATGAACCTGATAAGAAAAAGTGATGATAAAAAGTATATTCTTGAAGCTGAGTGGAAGCCGTTGCTAGATAGCAGATCAAAAAGCAGCATGATTTCCTTAATACAGTTGGAGCATTATCTGTCCACTAAGCATACTGGCGAAGACAGATTCAAAGATGTTCTTATAAGCGGTAGGGGAAGTGACGATTTAAACTTAAATGCTAAAGAAGGAAAGGAAAACGTATATGGCTGTGTAATGGATGCTGGAGGACAATATTCATCGGTATGTATTGCAAGGGAATTTAACAAGGTCAAAAAAGGAACCATACTGGATGTGGGAGGAGGTATGGGGACGCATGCCATAAAAATTTGTCAATTTAATCCACAATTGAATATTGATATTGTTGATAAAGCAGAAATGAAAGAGCAATGTATAAAGAATATAAAAGAACATGGGATGGAGGATAGAATTCACTTTCTAACGGGAGACATCAGAGATATCTCTTTGGAGAAGAAGTATGATGGAATTTTGGAATCCAATGTTCTTCATTTGTTTAGCGATAAAATGAATCAAAAACTCTTGGTAAAATTAGCATCAGCATTACATAAAGGTGGAATATTGATTATGCATGATTTCTTTCTCTCAGAGGATAAGGCAAAGAGGCCAGTATCATCGATTTATACATTGGACTGGATGATGCAAGGATCTTTCTTTCATGCGGATGCTCAGGATATTAAACAATGGGTTGAGGCGGTAGGATTAGAATTCATAAAAGAGGTTCAATATGAGCGTATTCCTACGTCAATCATTATTACAAAGAAAATCTAATATATAAAAATAGCAGAAAATGGCGTGGTAGATCATCCACTGCACCAGAGCTAGAAGGAGGGTTAGATGAAATTATTTGTACTTGGATTAGATGGAGCGTCATACAGATTGATCCATCGATTTGTAGAAGAAGATAAACTTCCTTCTTTTAAGAAGTTGATAAAAGAAGGTATTTTTAGAAAACTAAAAACAACAAACCCGCCACATACAGCTCCTGGATGGACAAATGCATTTACAGGAGTACAGCCTGGCAAGCATGGGATCTATCAGTTTTGGGATACCCAGTCTCCTAATTATTATGGAGAGTATATGGGGAGTAATCATGTGGGGGTATCAACCGTATGGGAAATATTAAATCAATTTTCATATAAAACCATTATGGTTAATATTCCTATGACATATCCGCCCAAAGAGGTTAATGGAGTGATGATATCATGGCCATTATCGAATACATTGAGATATGCGTATCCCAAAGATATGTTGTTTAAAATAGCCAAGGCTGGGGGGCATTATGCTTCTGACATTAATATTATGTTTGAAAATAATTTAGAGTATATCAGCCAAGCCATCGAAATAACAAAGAAAAGAGTTAAAACCATCGACTACTTTCTAAAGAATGGAGAATGGGATTTATTTATTTCTGTATTTACAGAGATTGATAGAATATCTCACTATTATTGGAATTTCATGGATGAATCAAGTCCGGTGTATAACCATGAGGTAGAAGAAAAATATAAATTAGCCATTGAAAATATCTATTGTGAAACAGATCTGGCATTGGGAAAAATACTTGAAATGCTGCCAAGTGATGCTCTGTTGATGCTTCTGTCAGATCATGGATTTACAGTTGGAGAAGTGGACTTCTATGTCCAAACATTTCTAATGAAACATTCTTTGTTGGCAGTGAAAGAAATAGATAAAAAATCTATAAAAGAAAATTCCTGGTTTTATATGGAAGAAGCCGGCAAGGAATATGAAGTGGATTGGAATCAGACAACAGCTTATATGGCATCTCCTGGTTCATATGGAGTTAATATTAATCTAAAAGGAAGGCAGAACCATGGGATTATCGAACAGGAGCAATATGAGCAAGAGAGAGACAAGATTATCAGTCTGTTGAAGAAAATTCTCCATCCGAACAAGAAGACCCCTCTGTTTCGTGATGTGTTGAAAAGAGAAGAAGTATATGCTGGTGCATCTCTTAACAAGGCACCTGATATTATTATGGTTCCCTACGAGTATAGTACCATGGTGCATCATAAAATCCATCCGGATAAAATCTTTGGTAAACCAGAGCAAAAAGGTATGCATGATAAAGATGCAATCTTTGGATTATACGGAGAAAATATTCAACTAAAGGAATCTGGTGAAATAGCTTTGGAAGATATAGCCCCCACCATTTTAAATCTTTTTGCCATCCGTACCCCTTCTTATATGGATGGGGAAAGTATGATTCAGTTCAATGACGAGCAGGAAAACTGGAAGGATTTTGTGATACCTAATGAAGGATCAGGAGGATATAAAGGAGAAGAAGCTTATACACGAGAAGAAGCGTACACACGAGAGGAAAGTCAGGAAGTAGCTGAGAAATTAAAATCTTTAGGTTATTTATAAAAGGAAGGGAGGTAAAAATGTTTAATCCTTATAATGGAAAAACATATACACAAGAGGAAATATGTCAGGCGATTAAAAGATATGATACTAAAATAATAGCGGTTAAATGTGATGACCAGTATAAGCAAGCAGCAATATCCATTGCTGAGGGGAAAATCATCGGATGGTTTCAGGGACGCTCAGAGGGAGGTCCGCGTGCATTAGGGAATAGAAGTATATTGGTAGATCCAAGAAATCCTAAGATGAAAGACATATTAAATAATAGAGTGAAATTCAGAGAAGCTTTTCGACCATTCGCACCCTCTGTGTTATTTGAATTTCAACAGGAATATTTTGATTTAGATATTCCATCACCATATATGTTAATGGTTGCCGATATTTGGCCTATTAAGAGAGCAGAAATACCATCAGTAACACATATTGATGGAACAGGAAGAATTCAAACGGTATTAAAAGAATTAAGTCCTGAATATCATCAGTTAATTTATGCATTTTATGAACGAACGGGAGTGCCCATTGTTTTGAATACTTCTTTTAATGTAAATAAAGAGCCAATTGTAGAGTCACCAGATGATGCAATTAACTGTTTTTTGAATACAGATATAGATGAACTTTATATAGAACATTATTATATTAAAAGAGTATAAGTAGTCTGGTATGAGTTTATTTACGAGTGAGAACTGATAAATGGGAGCTTTCCTTATGGAGGATTAGAAGATATGTATATATTAGGACTTGGAGGTTCAAATCATGATTTCTCAGCATGTTTAGTAAAGGACGGAGAAATTCGATGTATGATTGAAGATGAAAGAATTACAAGAAAGAAAAATGGAAAAGGTTTGGGTCTGCAATTGGCTAAAGGTTTTTCACTCAATTACTGCCTGAAGGCTGAGGGTATAGATATTGATCAGGTGGATATGATTGTAGCCAATGATATTATCAACAAAGTTATGTACAAAAGATTGAATAAAAAGGTGGAGATGATGAACCACCATTTAGCACATGCAGCAAGTTCATATTATGTGTCACAAATGAATGAGGCAGCGATATTAGTGCTTGATGCAGTCGGAAGTAAGAATCTCCAGAATAATAAATATGAAAGCGGCTCCTATGGTGTTGGTACAGGAAAAGAGATTCGATTTCTCGGGAAGGTTGAAGGATATAATTACCCTGAGACAGACTATGTAGAGAACTCGTTGGGTATTTTTTATTCCATTATTACAGAAATCATAGGGTTCGGGGAACATCAGGAAGGAAAAACCATGGGGCTTGCGCCTTATGGAACAAGCAAATATTATCATCTCATAAAGCGGTATATCCGCTATACAGGTAAAGGTCAGATTGAAATGAAAATGGAGGATATAAAAGCGCTTCTGGAATTGAAAAAGATGGTTGCAGAAGTAAAAGGTGAAGAAAAGCAATTTGAATTGAAAGCGGATTTAGCTTGGGCGGCACAAACCATTTTGGAAGAATTGATAATGGATATGTGCAGATATGTTAAGGTGGAAACAAAGATGGATAATATATGTTTGGCTGGAGGCATTGTACTCAATAGCGTGGCTAATTATAAATTATATAAAGAAAAGTTATTTAAAAATATATTCATACCACCTGCATGTGGTGACAATGGCACATCCATTGGAAGTGCATTATACGGTTATCACTGTTTGCAGGGAAATATAGGATAGGAGGAAAAGAATTGAAAAAACTGTTTCTTTTATCATTTGAAGGAATGAATTCTGATTTGATCGATATCTGGATAGAAAGCGGTCATTTAAAAAATTTCAAGAGATTAAGGCAAGAAGGTTATTTAGGCAATATAAAGTGCAGTAGAATACCCTATGAATCTTCTGGAATAATGTCAGTGCTTTCGGGCATGTCCGACAGTGAACACGGACTATATTCATATTGGCATGTACATAACCAAGATTATATTCCCAAAGTCCATAATGGAGAAGATTTAAAGAAATACCATTTTTGGCAGCAAGAAAAATTCAAGGAGCATCGAAAGGGAATTGTCAATATATTCGGAACCCATCCGGCGTATGATATCAATGGTTATTTGATTACTTATGCAATGAATAGAACATTGAGATACACTTATCCAGTGGATTTTATGAGAGAATTGAGCAAAAAGGGTTTATCTTATGTGCAGGATATGGGGGCTTTTTATAAAAATCAAGGCAAGGAAGCGTTTATTCATGAAGTTCTGAAAGTAGAGAAAATGAGGCATGAAGTTTGTAAAGAGTTGCTTCGAAAAGATTTGGATATGTATGTATTCAATTATACGTGCATTGACAGGGTGTGCCATTTTTTTATGAATGAGTTGTTAGATAAGACCATGGATTTAAAGGATAAAGCAGTTTTTAACATGTATCAATACTGTGATGAAATACTAGGTGATATATTAGAATTTGTAGAAAAATGCAATGGTGAATTGATTTTGTTTTCTTCAGTGGGTTTTGGACAGCTGAATCACTTTGTAGAAATCAATCAATATCTTGCCGAGAAAAAGTTATTAAAGTGGTCAGATAACAAAAGAATACCAGATTGGAATAAAACAATTGCCTTTGAGTCAGTACAGGGAAGTCACGGAATTAATATTAATAGGGAACATATTTATGAAAGGGGAATGGTGAAAGATTGCGAATATGATTGCTTAATCAAAGATGTCATACGAGAGCTAGAAAAAATGCCTAATCCGTATAATGACAACCCTATGTTTTGTAAAGTAGTGCCTGGAAAGGAATTTTACGATTCTAATATAGAAGCACCAGATATTGTTCTGGAGCCATTTGATTGGACCTATCTTCCCTATGGAGATACCTACTGGTCGGATCGAGTCAGCAGACATAGTCAGACTGGATGGCATAGAAATGAAAGTGTCTGGGGAAGATTCGGATTAAGGACTGATAAAGAGGAATTATCGCAGGTTCAAGAGCTGAAAGATATATTTACTCAAATTCAAACAATAGAAGGGGGACAACGTGGATAAGCAAAGAATTGCATTTGTATCTGGTAGTACAAGGGGAATAGGTCTTGCAGTTGCCAAGGCGTTGTTGGATAAAGGATGTATGGTAATTGGCAATTCCCGAACAAAGGAATTGGACGTGCATCATGAATTAAGATCAAGAGATAACTACTTGTATATTCAAGGTGATGTAACACAAGAAGAGGATGTTTCATACATTTTTAAAAGAATTATTAAAACATATGGAAGAATTGATGTTTTGGTGAACAATGTGGGGATGACAAGCAGAAAATCATTTATTGCTTCCACAGAAAAAGATTATGATGAAATGTTTAGAACGAACTTATTAGGAGCAGTTCATTGTAGTAAATATGCATTGAAAAACATGATATTTAATAAATATGGAAGAATCATTAATATTTCTTCTATAGCAGGAACGAACGCCCTTCCCTTTGAAGTTCTTTATTCATCATCCAAAGCGGCGCTTATTGGTTTAACCAAGGGCATTGCAAAAGAATATGCCTCAAAGGGAGTTACCTGTAATGTCATTGCTCCTGGTGTCATTGATACGGGAGCAGGTAATTATGATGATATTAAAAAAAGCATTCCTACAAGCCAGATCGGCTCACCAGAGGATGTAGCAGGATTAGTAGCTTATTTATCATCAGAAGAAGCTGCATATATTACAGGACAAGTTATAAAAATAGATGGTGGTTTATTTATTTAAGAATAGGAGATGAAATATGAGAGAAAATGAAAAGAAAAATATATTACTTACTAATTTGCTGATAAAACAAGGACATTGTGATTCCTTTTGTAAATATTGTTATCATAATAAAGAAGAAGGATATACGGAAAACAGCTCTGAATATACATATGAAAACGAGTTAAAAGATAACATTGATCAAATTATTGAATTCTCAAGTAATAACTTTAATTGTCCAATTATAAAGATTTGTGGTGGAGAAATATTCTTAATGACCAATCTAAAAGAACTTGTGGGAAAGCTATTAGATAAGTACCCATATGTACTCATTCAAACAAACGGAAAACATCTAAATGATGAAACATTAGAATGGATTATTAATTATAAACGGGTATTTTTGCAAGTATCCATGGATGGACACCTTCTATCTATGAATAGGTACAGATTTGAGACACAAGATATACTGGATAAACTGCTGTATGCTATTAAGATTCTTAAAAAAAATGATATATATATAGAACTGACCAGTGTTTTAAATAAATTAAATACTGCTAGGTATGCAGAGTTTTTAGATTACTTATATGAGTTGCCTGGGGGGAAAAAGACTAATACATTAAAGGCCACTCCTATTCTACTTATGGATAAAACGGGAGAGTTTAAGGCGAGTCCGGAAGATATAAAGGAAATCGAGAAATTAACCGTTGAAAATAAGTACAGTCAAATTCTGCCCCCGATACAATATATGAAGCATTTTTACAAATTAATGCAGGGAGAGAAGCTAAATTACTATTGTTATAATCCAATTATTAGTGCAAATTATATTGACACAGGGGAAGTGAAGGGATGTACAAATGTATTACCAGAGAATGTATTAAATGTCGGAAATGTATTTACTGACCAGCATGAGGATATCATGAATAGATTCGGAAGGACAAAGTTTCAGCAATTGCTTGTGAATACAAAACAATGGGTACCTCTTTGCAAAACCTGCTATAATTTCTGCAGCATTTACAATTTGTATTTAAATGGATCTATGAGCATTGATGAATTGTCTTCAAACAATTATATGTTTGAAGTGGAGGAAGTAAGGGAGATATTAATTAAATTGAAAGCAGAAATTGAAGAAAATAATAGAAAGCAATCTTTAAAAATAAGAAAGAGGTAGTTATATATGGATGAAATAAAGGCACTAGAAGATGAAAGTATCTATTTAATTCGCGAGGCATATAATAAATTCAAAAACATTGCTATGCTCTGGTCCATTGGAAAAGATTCAACAACAATGCTATGGTTGGTGAGAAAAGCTTTTTTTGGAAAAATACCTTTTCCGGTCATACATATTGATACAGGCTATAAATTCAAGGAAATATATGAGTTCCGTGATCGATATGCCAAGGAATGGGACTTAGATTTGATTGTCTATAAAAATCAAGAAGCCTTGGATTTGGGAATCTGTCCAGAAAAAGGAAGATTTGAATGCTGTAATCAATTAAAAACAATGGCATTAAAAAAAGTCATTATGGAAAAGAAGCTAGAGGCCGTTTTATTGGGAATTCGAAGGGATGAACATGGAATTCGGGCAAAAGAAAGAGTATTTTCTGTAAGAGATGAGGATTTTGAGTGGAACTATAAAGAACAATCTCCTGAAATTTGGAAACAATACAGAACAGGAATTCAGGAGAAAGAACATATTCGTGTTCATCCCATACTTGGCTGGACGGAATTAGACATTTGGAAATATATTAAGCGGGAGAATATACCTATAACAGATCTATATTTTGCGAAGGAAAATAAAAGATATCGAAGTATAGGCTGTGAAACTTGCTGCAGTAGCTTAGATTCTGAGGCGGATACAGTAGAAAAAATCATACAAGAACTTGAAACAACTAATATTTCTGAAAGATCAGGAAGAGTTCAGGACAAAGAGTCTGATTATATGATGCAAAAGTTAAGATCACTAGGCTATATGTAGCGGGAGGTAGTATGGAAAAACTAAAAATAGTTATTGTGGGACATGTAGATCATGGGAAATCTTCTCTGATTGGCAGACTTTTGTATGATACGAAATCAATATCAGAAGATAAATTGACAGAAGTTAAAGCAAATTGCAAAAGCGGGCATTTGGATTTCGCCTATTTTTTGGATCATTTACAAGAAGAAAGAGAGCAAAAGATAACTATTGAATCGACCCAGACTTTTTTTAAAACATTAAAACGAGAGTATGTCATCATTGATGCACCAGGACATGTAGAATTTGTCAGAAATATGATAACCGGCGCCTCCAAAGCGGATACTGCAGTACTAATAGTCGATGTGGAGGAAGGGTGTCAAGAACAAACCAGAAGGCACGCCTTTATATTATCGATGCTGGGATTTCATAATATCATTTTACTCATTAATAAAATGGATGTAGTAGATTATCAACAAGAAAGGTTTGAAGAAACAGTAAAAGAATGTGTGCAGTTTCTTGGCAGAACCCGAATAAATGTGCTGCATTGCATTCCTATATCTGCTATTTTCGGGGATAATGTGGCATTTGCTTCTCAAACCATGACTTGGTATAAGGGAAAAACGTTACTTCAAGCATTGGATCAGCTTACACTTGGTGAGAAAGACAAGAAGGAACTGTGTTATCCAGTTCAGGATGTGTATTATGTCAATGACCAAAGAATGGCAGTGGGGATGATTGAATCCGGTGTTATGAAAGTAGGGGATGAAGTAATGATCATGCCCGACATGCATAAGGCAAGTATCCGTACAATTGAAAAATATAAGGAAAGTCTTACAGAAGCTCATACCAAAGAAAGCGTAGGGATAACAACAGACACGCCCGTATATTTGGAAAAAGGTAATATTCTGATACACACTGACAGCCGATTATTACCAGAAAAAAAATATAAAGCAAATGTATTCTGGATTGCAAAAGACCCGTTGACAATCGAGACCAAGCTACAACTGCAATGTGTAACACAGAGTACTCTATGTAAGGTAACTAGCATTTTCAACAAGATTAATACATCTACCTTAGAAGCAATTACAAATGATGATGAATGTATTCGTTCACTGGAAATGTGTGAGGTGGAAATCCAAACAAAGAAGCAGCTAGTAATGTGCTCGGTAGAGGAAATAGAAAGTCTGGGACGTTTTGTACTCATTTGTAACAATAATATCTGTGGCTATGGTATTATTTCTTAACTGTAGGAGGGGAGTAAGTTGAACAAAAAACATTTTGTTTTGGGTATCGATGGAATGCCGTTTGATTTATTCAACGAGAAATTAATAAGCAATAAGATGCCAAAATGTAAAAAAATAATTGAAAAGGCTAACTTTAAAGCTATAGATTCTGTTATGCCACCAGTTTCATCTGTCGCATGGACGAGTTATGCTACCGGAAAATATCCAAAAGAACATGGTATATATGGATTTACTGAAAAAGATTCACGTCATTCGGGTTTATACATACCAACTACGGTTGATCGAAAGGCAGAAACCATCTGGAACCGATTATCAAGAAAAGGAAAGAAGGTAGTGGTTTTGAATGTTCCTTTCACCTATCCACCTGAAGCAGTTAATGGCATCATGGTTTCCTGTTTTTTATGTCCGAAGATAGAGAATGCGACTTATCCAAAAGCATTTTATCAGAATTTGGCGGAGAGGGGATATATAATCGATGTTGAAGCACCTTCAAGTGAAGAAGACAAACCAAGGTTTATTGAAGATTTGTTCACAGCAATGAAAATAAGAACAGAACTTAGTATAGAATTGATGGAGCATACAAAGTGGGATTATTTTCATCTACATATCATGGAAACGGACAGGCTGTTTCATTTCTTTTGGGATTCTGTTACAGGTGAGAAGGAAGATGAATATTCCAAAGAAGTAGACCGATTTTTTGAAGCATTAGACAATCACGTTGATTCATTACTTCGTCATCTTCCCCCAGACACCGGGTTTACCATACTCTCAGATCATGGATTTTGTGGTATTCAACATGAAGTCCAATTAAATACATGGTTAAAAAAAGAGGCTTATTTTCATCCGGACAAACTATATTCACTGACACCGGGAAGGATCTATATTCATTCCGAAGCGAAAGAAAAGGAAATATTAAAACAGCAATTAAAGGAAAAACTATTAAAATTAGAAGATTCCGGCCATAAAGTCATTCAAAACGTATTTTTTGAAGAAGAGATATTCCAAGGAATGCAAGAAGAAACTGGTCCTAATATGGTGGTTCACCCCTTTAATGGATATGACTTAAAAAGTAATATGAGAGAATCAAATATTTTTACCGATAGTTTGCTGACAGGTATGCACACATTTGAAAATGCCATGTTAATTAGTACCCTGGATATAACGGATATATCTGATATATCCAGGGTTGCAGAAAAAATAGAGGAGGAAATATGTGATGACCATTTTTGACTATATATTTATGCATGCCAAAAAAAGCCCTGAACGGATGGCGTTAAAAAGTGAAAAAAATTCCATTACATATGGCCGACTGCTGATTCAGATTAATACATATGGTGAGTATCTGCAACGCAATACATGCCATCAAGGTGACAGGGTTATTTTGAAAATAAAGGAAAGACAGGAGTGGTTCATAACATTTTTAAGTCTGCTGGCCATAGGCTGCCTGGTTATTCCCGTCTCTCCTGATATAACAGACTATGAACTGGAAACAGTCAAAGCAGATACAAAAGCGGATGCCGTCGTTGATCAATATATACATGTGGAACCGTCAGAGAAAGCATTTCCATCTAAATCTAATACAGGCGGTATTATTCATATGACATCAGGAACTACTGGAAAACAAAAATATTGTGTGAGAAATATTATGCAATTAACCATCGAAGGAGAAATGTATCAGAAAACATTTCAACTATATGAGTCAGATAAGATTCTGGCATTACCGCCTTTATATCACTCTTATGCTCTTGGGGCAGGTGGTATGAGCGCTTTGGTGACCGGAGCATGCCTTTATACCCTTGATACTTTTGTGCCGAGAAGAGCATTATCTGTAATTCAGGAAGAAAAAATAACCATATTAATCATAGTCCCTGTGATGGCTAAATTGCTATGCAATTCCTATACAGCCAGCGAAGAGCAGTTGAAATCAGTGAGATTATCAATTGTGGGTGCAGGCGCTATCTCAAAGGAATTATACGAAGATTTTTATCAAAAATATGGAATTACGCTACTAAGTAATTATGGAAGCACAGAAACAGGAGCAATCATATCCCGGGTCGAAAAAGGACCATATAATTCTGTTGGAAAGCCTATGGAAGGTGTAATGATTAAGGTGTTAGATGAAAACAAAAGACCGGTTCCTATTGGAGAACAAGGCAAGCTTTGGGTGAAATGTCCAAATATGTTTACAGGATATTTGGGGATGACCAAACGACCTAAAGATGAGGAGGGTTGGTTTCCCATGCATGATATTGTTTATATGAACCAAAGTGGAGCGTTATTTATTTGCGGAAGAGAGTGTGGAATCATTAATATTGGTGGTCAGAAGGTCAATCCAAAAGAGGTAGAAGAAGTAATACTTAGCATTCCTAAAGTGAAAGATTGTGTTGTCATGGAATGCAAAGATAAAGTAAAAGCTTTTGTAGCTGCAGAAGGATTAACCCCAGAAGCCATTCGAAAAGAGTGTATGATCAAGTTATCAAACTATAAAGTGCCATCCATGATAGAATTTATTCAAAATATACCGAGAAATGAGCTGGGAAAAGTGCAGTATAGGATATTAACAGATGGTGTAAAAAATGGCTGTTGATTTAATGAGGATAATAACAGGTTATAAACAGTCGGTGGCTCTGATGGCAGGTATGAAAATGAATATTCCCGAGATTTTATCCAAGCCTAGATCCATAAAAGAATTGAGTGAAATACTTAAAATTGGAGAAAGAGCACTGTTTCTTTTCCTTATGTACTGGAAGTTCATGGGCATCCTTAAAGAGGAAAACAATGTCTGGTATATGCAAGAGGAAGATTGCGCTAGGTTAAAAGAGTTCGAAAATATTATCAAGCACGAACAAAATATCATGGAGTGTTGGAATACAAGTCAGAATATAATTGAAAGCTTAAAAAACAGTAAAAAGACATTCTCTCAGGAGGACAGGCAATTATATTTAAGCGCAATGAATGGCAAGAACTTAGAAATAATTGGTTTGCGAATGATTCGTGAATACCGCAAAAATGGCCCTATTTCATATCTGGAATGGGGAAACAGTGCAGGGCAGATGAGTACTATAATAGCTAAATTTTATACGGATGCAAAGATAACGATCGTAGTATCCAATCAATTCATCAATAGTAATGATTTGAAATTAACTTATAAAAAAATGCATAAGCAGGTGGAAATTTATAGTCCGGAGGACTTATATAGCAAAGTAAACAAATTCTATGACATCATTCATCTGTACAATACAGTACATTACTATTCATCAGAGGAACTGAAAAAAACTTTATTGATGATAAAAGAGCAGATGAATGAAAATTCCTTGCTTTGTATTGCAGATATGTTTTTAAAAGATGAAGAGTGTGAAAATTATATGTATTTATTAGATTGGATAACCCATGGAGGAACCAATCATCTGTACATTGAGAATGTAAGAGAAGTAGTAAGTCAATGTGGGTTGCAAATATCAAAAAGTATTTATTTGAGAGAAATTACCACAGATTTAATTTTTATAAAAAAGGAGGGATAGAAGTGAGTAGACTAATTAATATCGGGATAGCTGGAACCGGTTGGATTGTGGAAAAAGTGTATATACCCATCCTATCTAGGCTGGATGGTACAAATTTGGTTTCTTTCTACGAGCCTATAGAGGATAGAAAAAAACAAATGGAAAATCAATATCGGCATAGGGGATATAGATTTTTCGGAAATTATGATGACTTCTTACAATCAAATATTGATTGTGTCATTGTAGCAACCCCTAATTATACCCATCAGGAATTATCAGTAAAAGCACTCGAAAAAGGCCTTGACGTATTATGTGAAAAACCTGCCGCTTTGTCTGAAAAAGAAATCAATTGTGTCATAGAAGCAGCACAAAAAGGGAATGCAGTTTATATGCCGGGGTTCGTCAATCGATTTCGCCATGATGTGAAAACCGTAAAAGAATTAATAGACAGCCAGAAAATTGGAGAAGTCATAGATATACAGGCTGGATGGCTGCGCAAGGGAGGTATTCCACGCCTTGGAAGCTGGTTTACGAAGAAAGAGTTGGCAGGAGGAGGTGTTCTTTTTGATTTGGGTTCACATATATTAGACATTTGCCTTATGATGTTTGGAACTTCCTTTCAGGAAAAAGAAGTGACGTTAAAATCTGTTTATAAAAAGGAAAGTCAAAGAAATAGTGCGACATGGTTTGAGAACAGAAAGTCAAATGACCACTTAATTATGGATGTAGAAAGCACGGTTTTTGCAACCGTAAAGGCACAATGTCAATGTTTGCGGATAGCCTTAAGCTGGAATGCACCTGTTGCGGGGGATTGTACCTATTTCTATATTAATGGCACAAAAGGTAAGATAGCATTACGAACATTGTTCGGATATAGCACGAATAAGTTATGGGATGATTCTTCTATCAGCGTGATGATTGATGGCCAGCCAGAAGAAAAAATCTTAAAAGAGCACTCGGCAAAATGTGCAGATGATGCTTTTTATCATATGCTTTTATGTTTTATTGATAAAGTAAAAGGTAATGTCAGAAAAGAAGTATGTGCAGAAGATGCTGTCAGGAATGTCTGCTTAATTGAAGATTTATATAAGAATGAAAGGGGATTAGATGGATAAGATAATAAATTGTATTATTATAAATGGACCGAACATAAATATGCTGGGTGTCAGAGAACCGGAATTATATAGTAATAAGACGTTGAAGGAAATTGAGGGAAATCTATACACACTTTCTAAGGAGCTAAGTATACATATTGAGACTTTTCAATCGAACAGCGAAGGCAAGCTTGTAGACTTTATTCAAGATAATTATCAACAGGCAGATGGATTTATCATAAATCCGGCGGCACTTTCTTGTTATGGGTATTCTATGCTGGAGGCATTAATAGCAACCAAGGTGCCTTTTATTGAAGTACATTTATCAAATATTTATGCAAGGGAGCGCTGGCATTCTGATTCTATATTTTCCTCAAAAGCAGTAGCTGTGATGGCAGGAATGAAAGATTATATATATGAGTCAGGGGTAAGAGCCATGTGTCATTATATAAGTGAAAATAATAGAAAAACGGAGGAGTAGATGTGAAAAACATTTTAGCAAAAAACGGAGGAGTACCTGTAAGGACGAAGAAATTTCATGAATGGCCATATGCCGATGAGAGAGAGCTTCATAATTTAAAAGAAGTTTTAGATAGCCGCAATTGGTGGCGTATGACAGGTAGCAAAGTGGAAGAATTCGAAGAAAAGTTTGCAAAGATGCATGACGTAAAATATTGTTTAGGTCTTTCGAATGGTACTCATGCAATCGAATTGGCCTTGAATACATTGGGGATCGGAAAAGGGGATGAAGTAATTGTACCTGCTTTTACGTTTATTTCAACGGCAACGGCGGTTCTTTATTGTAATGCGGAACCGGTGTTTGCAGATATAGATCCCAAGACATTTTGCATGGATCCAGCTTCCTTTGAAAAAGCTATTACACCAAAAACAAAAGCCGTAATACCGGTCCATATGGCGGGTCACCCTTGTGAAATGGAGACTATATGCAATATTGCGAAACAATATGGGATTAAAGTTATAGAAGATGCTGCACATGGCCATGGTACAGAATGGAATCATAAAAGAATAGGTTCTTTTGGAGATATGGCCACTTTTAGTTTCCAAAACGGAAAGATTGTTACATGCGGAGAAGGGGGTGCAATTGTAACAAATGACAAAGATCTGTATGAAAAGGCGTACTTGATTCATGGTGTAGGAAGACCCAAAGGAGATACAGTGTATGAGCATAAAGTTTTAGGGAGCAATGATCGGATGAATGAATTTCAGGCAGCAGTATTGCTTGCACAATTAGAAAGACTACCAGAATTTAATGAGCGAAGGGAACAAAACGCAAAAAGGTTAAATGATTTATTATCCAGCATTAACGGGATAGTTCCACAAATATTTGACCCGAGAGGAACTATAAATTCCCATTATATGTATATGTTTTGTTATAAAAAGGAATTATTTGGGAATATGACGAGAGAAGAGTTTGTTGAACACATGAATGCAGAGGGAATACCTTGTTTTGTAGCTTACCCTGCCATCTGTAATACTTCCTTCTTTAAAGCACGGGCGTTTGCGGGCAGAGTTAATATTACAAGAGAATATAAGGAAGAGTTAATTCCTAATGCGGTGAAAGTCTCAAAAGAAGTCGTATGGCTGCCTCATTATACATTGCTAGGTGATGATACAGATCTGCTGGAAATTACTTTAGCCATTCTAAAAATAAAAGGTATGTTATGAGAAAGGAAGAAGCATTCAAAAAAATGACTTCTCCATTGCCAAGAGTAAAATTTAATAGCGATACATTTCATATTACAAAAGCTTTGGTGTTAGCACCCCATCCCGATGACGAGCTTTTAGGATGTGGTGGAACTATCTTATATTTATTAAATCAGGGGATTCCTGTAGATATTGCATTATTGACACATGAGCAGCAAAGATTGAAAGAATTTCACCATGCCTTAGATATATTATCCTGCCAGAATAGATATCTATTTCAATTTAAGGATGGTGAGTTGGGGAAAGAAAAGGAATTTTTAAGATTGGAAAAAAAGATAAGGGGACTGCAGGAGAAAATGCATTACAATATGATTTTTGTTCCTTATATCTTTGACTTAAATCAAGATCATGTGGCAGTAGTGAAAGCATTGTCAAATGTATTAGAAGCTGATGTGCCTGTTACTATTTGTATGTATGAGGTCTGGACGCCTATTTTATATCCCAATTTATATATCAACGTTTCTGATTTTTATAGTCAAAAAAGTCTTGCAATCAAATGTTATAATTCACAATTAGACCACTATAATATCATAAATCGAGATGTATCATTACATAGGTTCCGCGGAGCATTGATCACAAAAAAGGATTACGAATATGCGGAAGCATTCAAATACTTTGCTGCAAAAGAGTACAAGGAAGTGGTAGAGGCTATTTTATGTAATGAACCATAAAATCAAAGAACTAATAAAATCAAATTGAATGTTAAAACACAATAGAGAAATTTTAGTCATGCGTAAAAGGAAGGTGAGATATTGCCAAAAGCGGTTATTTTTGATTTGGATGGGGTGATAATTCAATCATCTCAGGTTCAAAAGTATGCATTCATAAAAAGTTATGAAACATATTATGGGAAATACAGGGAACCTCCTATAGAGGAATTTTTTGAACACTGTGGTAACTCCTTAACAAATATATTTAAAATAATGGGGTTAACACAGGAGATGATCCCTTTATATCAGCAACTGAGCAGGGAAAGAGTAAATGATATCCATGTATTTGATGGTATTCATGAATTAATGGGGCAATTAAAAGAACAGGGGACTAAATGTGGTATATGTACTGGTAAGGACAGGGAAAGAACCATAGAAATATTAACGCATCATAAATTATTGTCCTATTTTGATACGATTGTTTGTTCTGATGATGTGGAGCATGCAAAACCTGCGCCGGACAGTTTGTCTGTCGCCCTTAGGAATTTACAAATAGAAGCAAAAGATGCGGTGATGGTTGGAGACGCTGTCAATGATATTTTATGTGCAAAAGCAGCCAGTGTTTTTAGTATTGCAGTTACATGGGGAGATCAGGAAAAAGAAGTACTTGAAGGAGCCAAACCGGATTTACTGATGCAGTCTATTGAAGAATTGGGAAATCACATTCTTAAGAAAATTAACTTAATGGATGATTTTGTTATTAGAGAAGATATTTGCAACTTGCAATGTGATTATTGTCTAACTAAAACTAGTATTTTTAAAAATGGAGGAGATCATAAGCTTTTTTATGAAGAAGGAAGTGATATTCAAAGAGACCTAGATCAGATATTAAAAAGAATGTGTCAATATTATGATACTGCAATATTAAAAATCAGTGGAGGAGAAATACTTCTAATTAATAACCTGCTGGATTTTATTAAAAAACAGTCTGCAAACTACAAGGTGATTCAGATTTTGACGAATGGTCTTTTATTAAATGAAACATTGTTAGAAGAGTTAAGCAGAATACCTGGTATTTGCATCCAGTTGTCTTTAGATCACCATACTTTAGAAGGGAATGGTTATCGAACAAAGAAGAAAAAGCAGTTGGATCAGATCCTAAGGAATTTGGATCTGGTAGTTCACTATGATATTCCTGTTGAAATTAACTGTGTATTGACAGATAAAAACACCCCTGTTCTCAAAGAGTTTGCAGAATATCTGATAAAATATATAGGAAAGTCAGTTATGCTTCTTCCTTTTCCAATAAGAGGAAATCAAAAAGAAAACTATATTTCAGCTAAGAATCAATACCAAGGTGTGGAACGGTTATATTCTGAGTATGAAAGATTTAAAGAGATTCTTCCACCCAAGGCATATCTTGAAGAGCTGTTATATGTTATCAAGACAGGATCTAGAAGAGAAAGATGTTATATTCCCAAGGTGGCAAACGGATTATTTGATGATGGTAGAAGAACGCCTTGTCCGAATTATTGGTTTACTGAAATGAATAACATTTTGGATAATAATTGCAATATGGAGATACAGGAAAGACATCGTAGTCTGTGCTATCAGTTTATCAATGCCAATAATCCTCCCAAGGAATGTAGTCAATGTTATACACCATGGGATATATTTAATTTGTATATGGAGGATAAGATATCCCTTGATGAGTTAATTCAAGTTCCTCTCTATAGTTTTATATCGATTAGAAACCATTTGGTAAAATTAAAACAAATATTAAGATAAAGTTGGTGAAAGCGTGAAGATATGTTTAGTTGCAGTGCTCGGAGGAGATCTAGTTCGCTCGGCAGAGCATGTTGGACTTGGAATGATTGCTTCTTATTTAAGAGAAAAGGGACATCAAGTAAGTCTATTGGAGATAAAAAATGCAAAGGAAAAAAAGAATTATGAGAATTTGCTGCCAGGATCTTATGACCTAGTTGGTTTTACAACTACCTGCATTACTTTAACAGATGTACTTACTGTTGCAAAGCATCTGAAAGAATGCCGCAATGGGCTGAATATTGTACTGGGAGGACATATGGCAACTTTTTCTGGTATGCAAATACTAATGCAGTTTCCCCAGATTGATTATATCATTTCAGGGGAAGGGGAAATTAGTTTTTATGAACTGGTAACTTGTTTGGAGAATAATTCCGATTTATCTGAAGTAAAAGGAATTTATTTTCGTAATGAAAATGGAGTACAGAAAAATGAAGACAGAGAATTGATTGCTGATCTGGATGATCTTCCTTTTCCGGCAAGAGATCAATTTCTACATAATAAAAAAAACACTCAATATATAAGAATATCTACTAGCCGGGGCTGTTATGGCAACTGTGCATTTTGCAGTTCTTTTGTTGGTAGAAAGCAAAAGGGCCCTTGTTGGAGAGGGAGAAGTCCTAAAAATGTAGTTGATGAGTTAGAGCAACTGGTTAAGGACTACGACTTTCATACGTTTGATTTCGTAGACTCTACCTTTGAAGATCCAGGAAAAGAAGGTAAGATAAGAATAGGTGAGATTGCAAAAGAAATTATTAACAGAAAGCTTAATATTTATTATAATTGCTGCTTTAGAGCAGAAAACTGGAAAGATGAAGATCGACCATTACTGGCGTTATTAATTAATTCTGGATTGGAAAAGGTTAACATCGGATTTGAGTCAGGAAATGACCGTGGACTTAAAATATTAAATAAAAAAGCAAGAATGTCTGATAACTGGAAAGCAATTGAGATTATAAAGGATTTTCCTGATATCTATATTACATTTGGCTTTATTATGCTTCATCCTTACAGTACCATGGAAGATCTTGCTGATAATGCGAGATTCTTATATAAAACGGGAATCGGACAGGTAATCAGACATTATTTTTGGCAGCTAGAAGTATATCCAGGGACACTGATGGAAGAAAAACTTATTAAAGATGCGCTTCTTACAAAAGAGTATGATATTACTGAAGGGATGTACCAATATAGGTTTATAGACAGTAGGGTAAATGTGTTTCCTAATATCTTTAAGAGTTTGCTGGAGCTTGAATCTGTTTGGGATTTTGAGATATTTGATATTGTAATTCATACGTTTATCACGAGACTTAGAAGAGAGTATAAGAATACAACTACCTTTGACAAAATAGAGAATTTTCGAAATTTTGTTAATGAAGAGAGAAAGGAAATGGCCAAATTCAATATCAAGTTTTTTATGAGATTACTAAAAGATCCCACAGCATTTGATGTTGAAAAAGAAAAAACTTTACTGGATCATCAAATTAAAAAAAGCATGGAACAAATTCGTAAAGCTCAATATCAGCTGGGACGTGAGATCTTAAAATTAGGGCAGAAACTTATTAATCGATAATGCAATAAGAAAATTGAAGATAACTAAAAAGATGTTGTGGCTGACGCCGCAGCATCTTTTTTATGATATAGGGAATTGCGTCCTATACCATAAAAAATGCTTTGCAGGTTGCGCATGACGCGCCATTGGTAATTGTCACAAAAGTGACAGCGCGTCAATCCAATCTATTATAACAACACTGATAACGCGAAAGGTATATTAAATGATTGCTATTGATGGTTTTTTACGGGCTAAAAAACAGTTATATTATGTGTAGGTTTTCATTCCGTTATTACGCTTAAATAATTAAATAAAAAAAGGAAAAAATGACATGAAATTATTTTGTATACCACATGCTGGTGGTCTTATCGCTTCATTCGTTCCTCTAAAAAGAAGTCTGTTGGGGATTGTAGAGGTGATTGGTATTGAATTGGCAGGGAGAGGGGTTAAGGAAAAGCTTCCATTGTATAATACCTTCATGGAAGCAGTATATGATGTGGCAACTGATATATCAGAACACATATGGCATAGTCCTGACGAATCCTATATTATACTGGGACACAGTATGGGGAGTTGGCTGGCTTATGAGGTATATTATCAGCTCAGATTATGGGGGATTAAAGGACCAGAACATGTTATTTTTTCTGGCAACAATACCCCTCCTACGCATTTTGAGGAACGGGGGATACACAACCTTACAGATGAGAAAATCATTGAGAGCATTTTGGAATTAGGCTATACAAATTCAGAAATATTTTCAAATCCAAGATTCAGGAATATGTTCCTGCCGTATCTTAGATCCGACCTTGAGATTACAGCATGTTATGCAGCGGACTTAAACAGACCATGTCTGGACTGTGATATTACCGTATTATATGGTCTTCAAGATCCACTGATTACAGAGGAAGTGAGAAGATGGGGCTGCATTTCAGGTGGGACATGCCAGTTGCGTGGCTATGAAGGTGGACACTTTTTCATCTATGAAAAAACGGATGAAATAGCATTGGTGGTTAAACAAATAATTGCAAGAATAGTCTAGAATTATGGAAATACAATCTACCGAGCGTTAGGAGTATAACCAAACCTCAGATGAATACCCATAAAAGGGAATGATTACACCAGAATATACCAGATAAATTTGAAAGGAAGTGATTAAATGAAAATATGCTTTATAAATCCCCCCAGTCAGTATGGAAGAGCTCCCTTGCCACATATGGGAATTGCTTACATAGCTGGTATGCTGAAACATTCTTTTCCCAATGCTGTGACAGATCTTATTGACTGCCCTTTTCAGGATATTAATGCAGAAGATATGAAAAAGAAAACAGTGGCTGAAGAATACGATGTAATTGGCATTACCACATATTTCTATAATTTTACAGAAGTATTCAAATTAGTTCGTTTTTTGAATAAGCAAAAGAGAAAACCATTTATCGTACTGGGAGGTTATTACCCGACTCTGCACCCCAAAAAAACATTTGATATTCCTGGTATCGATTGTATTTGCATTGGAGAAGGTGAATATGTGTTTAAGGAATTAATAGAAACCTTGATGGAGAAGCGGGATTGGCGTGGCATAAATGGATTGTCTTATATGGATGAGCAAAATAATTTAGTTCAAAATAAGGTGGATTTACTGATTGAGAAGTTGGATGAGTTACCACGACCTTATCTGGCAAGTGCACCCCCTTACTGGTTCCCGCTTGTATCTGGAAGAGGATGCCATGGGCACTGTACTTTTTGTAGCATTATAGATTACTACCAAAAAGTGCCTGGAAAAAGAATTCGTAAGAGGTGTCCTGTAGGAGTAGTAGAAGAATTAAAAGAGATTACCGATCAATATAAAAACCGAATTATATGGATGATGGATGATAATTTCTTTTCCGTATTACAATTTCAACCGGAGTGGATAGATGAGTTTGTAGCCCAGATGCAACTACGGGATGTACGGTGTAAATTTAAGATTTTTGCAAGGGCAGATGAAGTAGACAAAGATATTTTAATGAAATTAAAATCTGTTGGCCTTACAGGAGTTGTAGTGGGTGTGGAAAGTATGCTTGAGCGGCAGTTAAAGCTGTATGGGAAGAACTTAAATCCGCAAGTGAATAGAAGAGCATTACAGATTATTAGAGAAACTGGGTTATGGCTTGATATGGGATTTATTCTATTAGACCCCTTTACGACACTTGATGAGTTGAAAGTAAACCTTCAATTTTTAAGAGATTCACCATTTGTTGATAGCTCTGAGCCAGGTCATGAACTAATCAGTAGTCTTGGACCTCTGATTGTATTGGAAGATACCCCAATACACCGTTATTTAAGCAAGCAGAATATTTTATCCGGTACAGATGTGGGCTATAATTATCAGAGTGATGAAATTACATTTTTTCACAAATCATTGAAGACGTGGAATAAAATGATTGCAGATATGTACTTTGGGTTTAACAAAAAGTATCTGTTTGATTATTACAGAGTACATGGCACCATTCAAGAAGACTATATAAGAAGATACAAAATGTGTCTACGAATTGATATTGAATGCATGTGGGAGATTTTAGAATGTCTGTATAGGCAGCCAATACGTCAGATTCAGATAGAATCATTACTGGAAAAATATAAAAAAAGATTCCAGGCGGTTATCCAGGAAGAGACGTTGGAAGATGTTATAAATTGCTAAGATAATAATGTATTTAAATTTATAAAAAAGAAGGGGATTATATGAGTCATGTTTCTTCCGTTTATAATATTATGAAATGTATTGAAAATAAAGAATTATCAATCGATCTAATTGACAGTGTTTCTTTAAAAATAACAAGCAAGTGCAACTTAGACTGCTCAATGTGTGGTTTTGCAAGAAATAAGGCAATTCAGAATTCAAGAATAGAAGACTTGCCAGTAGAAGTTTGGAAAGATGCTATAGATAAACTTTCTGATTTTGGTGTAAAAACAATTTCGCTACTTGGTGGAGAGCCATTATTATATGAAGGCATTATTGAAATTATAAAATATATTAAACAAAAAGATATTAATATTTTTATTACTACAAATGGTGTATATCTCAATTATTTTTATAGGGAATTAATTGACTTAGAGATAGCAAGAATCAATATTTCTCTAGATTCTTTTCCTGAAACTCATGACAAAATTCGTGGTGAGGTAGGCTGTTTCAATTCCGCAATAGATGGAATTAAAAAGCTTAGTCAATACAAAAAACTAACGGGAAAAGTAAGTCCTGAAATTATTATTAATGTTGTCATTAGCGAGAATAATAATTATGAATTATATGATTACCTAAATTATCTGGATTCCATTGAAGGAATTGATGGCATATTCGTGGTATTGGGAACCTTTACTACTCAATCTTTAGGTGAGAGATATTCAGAACAGCTACTTGAATATTTTGATACCAAAGCAGATTCATGGAGAGGTTTTGTTAATTGCTTAGGAGATATCAACTATAATGAAGTTAAAAAAATATATAAAAAAGTAAAATATAAAGAATTTAATAAAAGAGTTGTATTATTTCCGCCATTGAAACAAGTAGATGACATTGAACTTTATTATACTGAGCCAGAAAAAATTTTTACATGGTCTGAAGACTACTGTTGGAAGCCATGGTATGGATTTGATATATTATCTGATGGTGAGGTTATCATTTGTAGCGATTGGACTGACTACCCAGTAGGTAATATTTTTACAGATACTCTAGAAGAAATCTGGAATGGTAACAAAATCAAGAAATTAAGAAGCTACATTCTAGATCATAAAAATTTTGGAGTTTGTAGCAGATGCCCATGGAGATATTTACCTAGTTTCTTGGTAGCAGATCCATACGGAGGTTGAACTGAGAATGAAAAAAATCATATCTGATTTTCCTGTTGGTATTGGAAAAATATGCTTTATGTCTGCATTAGTCGATATACTTCATTATTATGATGTAGATCTAAATGAAGGTGATCTATTTGGACTTTGTGAAGGAAATTTATTTTATTATGGAGGCATTGAACATTTATCAACCGCAGAAATTAATCATACTAATCTTATTCGAGAATTTAGAATGGGAGGTATGAAGTATGATGTAATGCAAATTCTTGATGTTTTAAAAAAATCCATAGGCCTTAATATTGATGCTTTTAAAGAGAGTGATAATATTAACAATATTATTAATGAATATATTAGTAAAGATATTCCGATATTATCGCTGGTTTTACGTTATTACTTGGAATATTGTCCAGGATATAAAGTAGATAATTTTTCTCACACAATTACGATATATGGTATTGATGATGACAATGATAGGTTATATGTTACGGATACTTATTTAGCAACAAAACCAATCTCGAATTACAAGGGTAAAATGTTGATGGATAATTTTATAAAATCATTGAATTTGAGTAATGCTGTTTTTAATATGACAACTCCATATCGATTATTTGCAATATATCCTAATAGTCGAGTTACTTTTAACTCAATTCCGATAAAAACATTGAATCGCTCCTTAATCAATATGGCAAATAAAAATTTAGATGACAATATTATCGATGGAAATATATACACTGGTATAAAAGCTCTAAATAAGTTTTCTGTTGATTTTGAGAAGTGGTTGGAGATTTATGAGGATAGTATACTAAAAACGATCCTTGAAGCAGTCCATCTGCTGATAACAAACTATGGTGGACCTTATGTTACATGTGGTTTACTGGGGGAGTACTTAAATCGAATTTTTTTGCGGGAAGATACTATTGTTTACAGAAATTTAGCAGATGAATTTATTGAACTACAAAGATTATGGTTAATTATTGGAAATATGTGCTATAGATCTTCCATGGATATTAAAAAAGACTACATAATCAAAATAATTGATAAAATAAATAATTTGATTTTGAAGCAAAAAAGACTTTATGAAAGTATTGTTATGCTTGAAGATTAATGATAGAAAAGGAGGTATTTGATTGAGTATTAAATTTGGTACGACTACATTATTTGTTAATAATGTTAAAGAATCTAAGAGATTTTATAACGATATTCTTGGACAAAGTATAGAGTCTGAACATGGGCTATGTATTGGCTTTAAGCACGGTTTTTCTATATGGCAGATACAACATGCAAATCGAACAATTTTTAATAATCATACAAAATATATTGATAATGAATCGAATCGAAAACCGATTGAGTTATATTTTGAAACCGATGATATTTTTATAATGTTTAATAAAATAAAAGAACTAAAACTACATTTTATACATGAAATAATTGAACAGGGATGGGGACAAAAAAGTTTTAGAATTCTTGATCCAGATGGTTATATTGTTGAAATTGCAGAAGAAATTGCTGGCGTATATAAAAGATTTTTTAATAGTGGTATGACGTTGGAAGAAATTTCACTAAAGACATCAACCGACCAGAATGAGATAAAGAATTTATTGGGGTTATTGAATTGAGCTAGAAATGTCAATTAGAAATTTTCAGGGAAGATACATTTGACTAGATGAGGAGCGGTATATGTTGAAAATTAATTTTGATTTTGAGGAACTATTAGGAGATATTATATCGTTTAATGGTCTATACATTGATTTGTTGGATTGTAATGAATATACAATTTGGTATTTAATTAGGCAGGCTGGCATCAAAAGTTTTTTACCTGTTTTAAATACAAAGGCATTTTATAATAATAAATCAAATATAGACGAAATTGGTTTTGGAATTTATAGGGATTTGAATCTAAAAGAGATAAAAAATAATTTAGATAAGTATTATAATATCAAAATTGTACATTTTGATAAAACCAAAAGTAATTTTATTGACTTTATTAAAGATGGAATTAGTAAAAAACAATTTATATTCACATTATACGACTTCTATTATGATACATTAGTAAGTGATCCCAAAGTACATGATTTACACGGACATCCGGTCACTGGAATCGATGATGAGCGAGACATTTTTTTAAGTCTACTACCGGGTAAATATGAAGTAAGGTTTGTCGATTTAGAAAGAATGCTTCGTGAATATATAGAGGTATCAAGTGAAGCTGAAAATTATTGTTTTTATTTGGAAACTTCAAAGTTTAATTATCCAAATGATACAAAAGTATTAAATATTATTCAAACTGATATTATAAATACCCTAAACGATTGGAAAGAAGAAATTGAATATTTCAATCAATATATTATTGAATTAAATAAAGTTATATCTTTTACTCAAGAGAACAAAAAAGATTTTGCTTTAAAAGAAAGATTACTATTTAATTCCATTATGGAAGGAATGCATGGTAATTTTATATTTAAACTGAGATTAATCTCTGAAAATTATAACGTTAGTACATATGATTTTGAAGAGGAATTTTTTAATAACAGAAAGCAAAGTATTATTATTTCAAATCTCTACAGAAAAGCAGCTGTAATCCTAGATGATGACGAAGCATATTTTAATGATCTAATCCGCAGAATTTCCCAGAATATTTATAAGTTTTTCGTAGTTGAAAGCAGTGAAATTTTATATAAATTCATAGAATTTATAAGAAAGGAGGGAATTGTTGATGTTTTTGAGAATTAATGAAGCTGTTAAATTCATTAATACTTTTGGAAATGAGTTTCAAAAAAAATATTATAGGTCTCTATTTGGAAATTACAATATCGATCAAACCATAATGTATTTGGAAAAATTTCAAAATGCTGATGGGGGCTGGTTCCAGATTGATCCGGATTACAAGGGAACTGTTAGTAGTATAACTTGCACAATGACGGCTTTTGGCAAGCTGGAACGATTAAATATTATGAAGTCACCTTTAATTGATAAATCAAAGCTATATTTACAAAAAAATCAAAAATGCGATGGCTTGTGGGACGAACCTGTTGAAATTTTAGATTTTGATCCACCCTATTGGTACTATCCAAGAATTAAAGAGAATCAAATTTGGTTTACCAATGGCATGCTGCGTTATGTAATTTCTAGATGTCCAGACGAGGATATGATAAAGAGAGCAAAGAACTATTTAAAGTCATTTTGGCTGGGAGATAGGTTCCCAGGTTATGATCATAATGACTGGATGGGTATTGTTAGTTTTTTCAATAGCGAAGATCCTAGTGAGAAATTGATATGGGAAAATTGTCTTAATAACCTAAATAAAAATATTAGCAGATATGATTTGGCAGATGTAATATGGACATTGGAGTCTTGTTATTTTATTGGCTTATCCAAGTATGAACCAATTGTACAAAAAGCCTTAAAAATATTAATGGAAGGTCAATTAGACGATGGTGGTTTTGGTACTGGATATGGAGAATTTCAGAGAGTCGATGTAACAATTGAGGCATTAGATTCTTTGGCCAATTACGGAATTATTCCCAGATTTAAATGAGGTGAAGACGATTAAAGCGAAAATAAGAGATATATTAGATCATATGGATATATTATCCATACCAATTACTGATCTTGAGAATGATGATTACTTATTGAATTATGGACTTCGATCAATAAACATTGTCTTATTTATAAAAAGCTTGGAGCAAAAATTTGGTTTTGAATTTTCAGATGATGACATGATACTTAATAATTTCAAAAGTATTAATGAGATTGAGAGATTAGTCAAGAAATATATGAAATAGGTACTTATTTCTGAGAGCAATAAGCGATGTTGAGGAGGTAACACTAATGTCATATAGAATAAACTTTGACATTGAAACCCTACTTGGAGATACTGCCAATTCAGATTTTCTCGGTGTTGAGTTTCTTAATTGTTATGAATATAATCTCTGGCAAGTTATGCGACAAAGTGGAGTAAATGACTATAAAGCAGCAATTAATACAAGAGCATTTCTAAAATATGATTATGAAATTAATTCCTCCTTTAATATTAAACTTGCTGAAGAAAACGTAAAAATATTAAGGAAAAATTTAAAAAATTATTATGGAATTGAATTTATCACTTTTAATGATTCAGGTACAAAAAGTATGCATGAATTTATAACAAATGCTTTGTATAGTAATAAATTCGTGTATGTATTATATAGCCATTACCATGATTCGATAAATGATATTGGAACGGTTAAAAAAAAGAAAGTATATCATTCTACATTGCTTACTGGTTATGACGATAAAAGAAATGTTTATATTGTATTAGTTGATGGGCGATATAATATTGGATTTAAAGATCTTGACATTATGTATGAGTATTTTTCCAAATTGAAAGCTGAAACAAGGGATTTTAATGTATTCTACTTAAGTAAAGAAAATAAGAAGAGTATAGTAAAAAATGATATTTATACTGATATAAGTCAGGATATGAGTAATTTACTTCTTAATTGGGAAGATGAAATAAATTGCTACCAGTCAGTAATTAATAAATTAGAACAGCTCAATTTTTGTAAAGAATCAAATGATTATTTAAACAATTTAAGAATTTATTTTTATAAATTAAGATTAGGTTTTAATGGTAATTTATATTTTAAATTAAAAGCCCTTGAAGAATTAACGGCATATTCCTTTAATAATTACTATGAGAAATTTCTTGAGAACCGTAAAAAAAGTGAAGTCATTGCAAATATGATTGGTAAACTTTTGGTTGATTTTAGTAGTGATAGATTGGAAAAAATTATTTGTAAAATTGATCAGGTTTTTTTACAAGATAGCTTTAAGCTGAAAAGTGAATTAGCTGATATTATGAAAAGTTTGAAACAAAGTAGTCTATAATCAATAACCCTACCACCACGAACAAGGAGGAAATAAATGAATATTAATTTGGAGATAAAGAAAATAATTACTGATTTGGTTAACAAAGACAGAGAAGACAAAATTGATATTAAAAGTATTGATGAAAATGAAGAAATTTCTAAAAGTACAATAATTCAAATGGATTCAATCAAAGCAATTAAATTAATCGTTGAGGTAGAAAAAAAGTTTAATATTACAGTGCCAGACGATGACTTAGATTTAAATAATTTTAAAAGCGTTGATTCTATTTCTAATTATGTGATAACTCGTATGAAAATTGAAAATGTAAAGGAGAAATAATGATGTGGAAAATTCTTGAGAATGTTCAGACTAATAAAGATCAATGGTCAATTAGGGAGATTGATTGTTTTACAAAACCGCATGCACTTGCTATTGAATCGTTACTACCCAATAAGGGTTTATATGATTCTTACCTCTATTATTTAGCTCTATCAAAAAGTTATGGGTTTTGCCATAACTTTGAAGAAGGTCAGAATTGGGCATTTGATGTCCATCCATTTGTATCTAATTTATTAGGTTTTAAATATGATAAACAAACATGTAAGAACTCTTCAGAGCTTAAGAAATTTATTAAAGATAAAATAGATGCTGGACAACCTGTTTTAGTACCAGGTAATCTCAGAAATTTGTATTATTCCTGGTCATATAAAACGACTGATGGATTACATATATTCTTAATTAAAGGCTACAATGAAGAGCTAGGGCTATATTCAATTCAAGATTGTATGCATAATTTCGAATCAATTCCTGATTTTAATAAAACATCTGAAAGTTTTACGAGCTTCCTATTACCAATGAATGTTTTAGTCGATTGTTGGGAGGCCTTACATGAGTTTGATGAATTTTATTATTTAGGTTCTTATTACCTTGATAAAGCTATTACAATAGAAAAACCTGTTAGCGAACCTTATTATAGTTCCAATAAAGAAAAACTAGAATATTTTGCAAATTTTTCAACATATGAACAACTCCCCTCTTATTTTCGAGAAATTAGTGTCTTTGGATCTAATATATCTAAATTAGATGTAAGTAGTAAAGCCGTGGATGAACAATTTAGAGAAGCTATGTTAGATATCTTTTTTGGTAGCAAAAGAGCATGCTTGGCCATGGTAAAAGATTTGATTTCTGAATTTGTCGATGAAGAAAAAATGAGTATGATAAACAATCATATATCAAAGATTATAAGTGGTTGGGCTCAATTTAAGGATCTATTTTATTTACATGCGTTGAGAGGTAACTTAAAGAATATTAATGAACTTGAATATGTTTATAAACCTATACTGGATATGGAGCAAGAACTCATGGTGATAGTGAAAAAATGCATTAGTTGATAGAATAGAAATAAAAAGCTTCAATATTTTTTATATAGTGAGGCACTTAAAGATTTAATTAATGAAGAGTTACTATTTTACCTTATTTACTTTCTAAAAAAATTATAGTGGAGGATTTATTATGGATAACGAAAAAATTTATAGTGAACAAATGAGTTTAGGAGAAAGAATATCATCATTATATAAACAACCAGGAAAACTTATGGAGAATCTGCAAAAATATCCCACCATCCTTTTTCCAGTATTATTATTACTACTAGCTAGACCAATTTATTATTTAATTTGCTATCCTGGATATTTAGACTTTGTTAAAGAAATGTTTAATGTAACAAACGATGAACTATTGAACCAACAAGCTGTGATGGGAATGTTTTTTGATGTTGGTATGCTATTTGCTGTCTGGATTGTTAACACAACAGTAATGTATCTTTATTCAAAATTAATGAAGGGTAGTGGAACCTTTAAGCAGTTTCTTTCTACAAGTGGGTATGCGTACTTAGCAGTTATTCCAATGTTAATAATAATGACTGTAGGCTATTTTAATACTGGTAACTTAACAATGAATTTTTCACCCTCCATCTTTATAAAGGGATCAAAAGGAACAGCCATATATGGGATTCTACGAGGTTTTTGTGTATTCTCTATATACCAAAATATTATGATGGGAATCGGTTTTTATAAAGTATCGAAACTTAGTAAAATAAAAAGTGCAGCAATAATAATCGTGATTTTCTTAAGTTGGGTTGCTTTTTATTTTCCAAGTTTAAAAAATATGGGTTAGTTATCCATGAGCAAAAATAATATATTGTAAGGAAGGAATGATGAAATATGACATCACAATTTGAATGGTCTAAAATACAACCTCCAGAGACAATTGAATCATCAAGGAAATATATATTTAATGATGATTTATTACCTTCTTTAATAAAATATATAGGAGTAAAAAAAGGAGATAAACTTGTCGACCTAGGTTGTGGGACAGGTACCTTCACAAGATATCTGGCAAAAGGTTTAGGAAAAGAATGTGAGGTTATTGGAGTAGACTCAGATAGGCAATATATCGAATATGCTCAAAAAAAAGTGGTAGAAGAGGATTTAGTTGATTGCATAGATTTCATTGAATCAGATGTTTATAATCTTCCTTTTGAAGATGAAACCATTGATTCCATAACTGACCATACCCTACTCATTAATCTAGATAATCCGGATCGATTTATTAAGGAGGAGCTCAGAGTATTAAAAAAAGGAGGAAGCATTTCTACATCAACTTTCTTATTTAATTATTATCCGCCATCCAGAGCTATTAATAATCCCGAATTTGATCAGTTGCTAAAAATTCAACAAAAGGTTTATAAATTTTATAAAGATCATATTTTTCCTAGATCGTTTCTTGAAGGTAATGAATTAAACATTTATTTAATGATGAAAAGGTACAAAAATCTCAATATTCAAGACATCCAAATAAATGGGTTTTTTCCGTTGTTTTCACCAGATGACTATAGAAATAAAGATATAAGGCGACAGTGGCTAAAAGAGCAATTAGCAGTACATAGCAATGATATAAAAGTGATACTCAGTAACCAAGAATATTTAGCCATATGCGGAATTGAAGAAAATGAGCTGAATTTGGCCCTTAAACTTTTAGAGGAAAGATATCATTATGAATTAGATAATACAACCTATATATTTACAAATAGTATGGAAGTTATCATATCAGGAAAAAAAGCCAACTAAACAATTTAACATCATATCATTCGTTCTGGAATTGATATCAATATAGCAAAAGTATCAGAGAGGCGGTTATTTAATGAAAATAATGAAGAATGTACTTGAAACAATTAATTTTAGAATGAATGAATATGGAAGTAAGGTTGCAATTTTTGATAATAATAAATCATTTACTTATAATGAATTAAATAATATGTCAGACTCTATTATGAATTATTTAAATGATAATGGTATTGATACTGAAGATATTGTAGTAATATATATGGAGAGATCCTATCTATCAGTATGTTCAACGTTAGGAATTTTGAAGTCTGGTGCTGCTTTCTTACCGATTGATACCAAAACTCCACTCGAAAGAATTCGGCAAATAATCAATTTATCAAAAGCTAAAATTGTATTGTCAGACAGAGATATTGATTTTGGGATAAACCAGATAAATGTATTAGAAATTTTGAATTACAAAAAAGAAAGCCTCTTATTTCATAGAAGTATCGCCCCAAATAATTTGGCCTATGTAATATTTACTTCCGGATCAACGGGGCAACCGAAAGGGGTCATGATTGAGCATGGGGGGATGTTAAATCATATAAAGGAAAAAATCCGTATCTTGGAGATGGATTGTACTAGTATAGTTGCACATAATGCTTCAATTAGCTTTGATATATCTGTTTGGCAGATTATTGCACCCTTATATGTCGGTGGAACAATAGTAGTTTTTTCTGAAGATACCATTATGAATGTAAGAAAATTTAATAATCTTTTATATGATAAAAAAATCTCTATTTTCGAGGCTGTTCCGACCTATCTTAATCTTTTAATTGATGAGTTAAAAAAATATCAACGGGAGTTTATAGGCTTAAAGTATGTTCTATCAACAGGAGAGGAATTAACGAGTTCCCTTTGCCGAAAATGGTTTGATGTTTTCGAAAATATACCGCTCGTTAATGCTTATGGACCGACAGAAACTTCCGATGATATAACTCATTTTATATTGTATAAGGGTCAAGGCTATAATCAAATTCCCATAGGAATACCAATTAAAGAAGCAAATTTTACGGTAGTAAATGAGCGAGGTGAGAGATGTCAGGTGGGAGAGAAAGGGGAACTTTTGGTAAGTGGTGTTTGTGTCGGACGAGGTTATATAAACAACGAAGCTGAAACTCAAAAATCCTTTTTTTATGATTCCGAAGCTGGTGAAAAAGCATATAGAACAGGTGACATCGTATCCCTGAATTCCGATGGAAATTATTACTACTTTGGGCGAAAAGATACCCAAATTAAAATTCGAGGTAATAGAGTAGACTTAATAGAAATAGAAAATACTTTGATGAATTATACCGGTATTGATCTTGCAGTGGTTCTATTTAATGCAGAGATTAGCTCATTAAATGCCTGTGTAGTGTCTAAAGTAGATATTGATTTAAATGCGTTAAATAGCTATTTACGTGATATACTTCCGACTTATATGATTCCTTCTTATATAATTAGGGTTGAGGAAATTCCAGTAAACATAAATGGAAAAATAGATAAACAAAAATTATCCATTATAGTTCAGGAATCTATTTGTAAGAGAAACAAACTTGAGCTTGAAACAAGTCATTCCGATAACATAATTCAAGATAAATTATTATGTATTTTAAAAGATATATTGAAATGCGATAACTTAAATGATATCAATGACTGGAAAAATGATTTGCGTAAGATTGGTTTTGATTCTGCAAATTCTATTAATTTGGTTGTTAAGATTGAGGAATCCTTTAATTTCGAGTTTGAGGATCAACATTTAACACCTGAAAACTTATATAATTTTAATTATCTACTACAGTATATAGAAAGTAAGATTCAGAAAAGATAAGATGATTTTTTCAAGAGTTTTATTAAAAGAATGCTGGTATATGTAGGTTTGACATTATGATAGGGAGCTGAAATGACGGAGGCACTATTCTTGTATGTCATTTGTGAACAAAAGTAAGAAAGAGGGTGTATTATGAGAAATCAAGAAAATCCACAGAAGGAAGACCTTAATTCTCTTAATTCAATATTTGAGAAGGTAGCTGAAAGATTTCCAGATAGAATTGCTGTAACTGATAGTAACATCGAGCTTACATATAAGGAACTATCCCATAAATCTTCAACTCTCGCGAAATATTTAATTCACAAGGGAGTAAAAAGTGGCGAGTTGCTATGCATCTATACAACTCGGAATGTAAATATGATTATTGGTATATTAGGAATCTTAAAGGCGGGGGCTACCTATATACCAATCGATCCGAAATATCCTTCTCAACGTATCAAAGATATATTTGATATTTCAGGTGCTACATTCTGTGTTAGTGATTCTAAGATGGACTTGCGTTATATAAGTTGTATAAATATCTTATTGGATTGTATACCAGAGAGTGAAGTCAATGGTGATAAGCCTGTAAATCTTAATAACGAGAAGAGCTTGGCATATGTTATTTTTACTTCTGGTTCGACAGGGAAGCCAAAAGGGGTAATGGTGGAACATAAATCAGTTATAAGGCTGTTTACCAAGACAGATGAAATCTTTCACTTTAATGAACACACTGTTTGGAGTTTATTTCACTCCATTGCATTTGATTATTCAGTGTGGGAAATATGGGGAGCATTGCTGTTTGGTGGGAAGCTGGTAATTGTTCCAAGAAAGGTTGCATTAAATCCGGAATCTTTTTATAGTCTGATGAAAAAAGAAAAAATCTCAGTATTGAGTCTCACACCAACTGCATTTAGAAACTTTTGTTTGGCAGCTTTACGAAAAGAACAACGTAAACTGGAACAATTAGAATACATTGTGTTTGGGGGAGAAAAATTAGATTTTGAAATCTTAAATCCTTGGATTAAAGAGTATGGAGATTCTATGCCTGTTTTGGTAAATATGTATGGGATTACAGAGGTAACCGTACATTCTACTTGGAAAATTATTTCTCATGCGGATGTTTGTAATAATACAAAAAGTTTAATCGGTAAGCCAATATCGGATTTACGAATTGAAATTGTTGATTCAGAGGGACAAAAAGTATCTAAAGGAAATGCTGGCCGTATGTTTATCAGTGGTGATGGAGTGGCAAGAGGTTACTTAAATAGAGAAGAATTAACAACGGAGAGGTTCTTTACCAGGACAGGGCAGGATGGAGAACCAATAAGGTGGTTTGATACAGGTGATATAGCAGTCGAAATTTCTGAAAATGAGTTTGAGTATATCGGAAGAAACGATCGACAAGTGAAGATTAGCGGATATCGCGTTGAACTGGAGGAAATTGAGTATTATTTGAAACAATTTAAAGGCGTAACGGATTGTGTTATTGTTGAAAATGACCAGGGGGAAAATGGTGTTCGTCTTAGAGCATTTATCATATTGGATAATAAGGAAAATAAAGAATCCATTCTCAAGGAATTGAGAAAATATGCGGCAGAAAAGCTTCCTAAATATATGTGTCCATCAACTTATACGGTTGTGGATAAATTTCCAATGAATATAAATGGGAAATTTAGTATAAGTGAACTACAGATGATACAGGAACCGAAAAAAGACAATGATATATCTGGACTGAAAACAAAAGAAATTATTTACAATATATGGAGTGATATCTTGGGAGAAAATGAAATTGATGAAAAAGATAGTTTCTTCTATCTAGGTGGAACTTCATTCATGATGATAAGAATGATGAAAAAAATTATGGAAATATTTAATATAGATATTGGTCTTGATGATATTGATGAAATAACCATTAATAGTCTAGAAGCAGTGATAGAAAGAAACAGTGATAGAAAGAAGCAATAGCAAAAAAATGTTTTATTATAATAGATAAGGAAATAATATGAATAAAATTATTGATAAAAAAAAAGAAATGGAACCCCAGAAGATTGAGTCACTTAAGAAACTAATATCTATCCTGACATCCTATCTTAAATTATTTCGTGTGGAGTCTCAACATATAAAATTATATACTTGTTTAAGTAAACTGGATGAAATTAAGAAACAATGTGATGAAACCAAATGCAATCAAGTTCTACAAATAATCTCAGCAAAAATGTATATTCATGCGCCTACTTTCACCATTTTGAAACCAAAGGGTACCAATTGTATTGATGTTGCGATTAATCGGGTATTAAAATTTGATTATGCTGAATGGTCATATTTGTCACAGTATAATGAGGTTGAATTGAAACTTGATTTGGAAAAGGTCGTCTCTGCATTATCTCCCATGGGATGGGATCAAGTTGATCTAACAACACAGAGCGGTGTTAGATTTACGGCATATTATAAAGGAGAACCAGTAAATGATACCATTGTCTTTGTCGCACCATGTGGGATGCCGGTAGAAGCATTCTCTCTTGCACTTGAAAAGTTACACGAGAAATATTTTGTAATGACATGGGAGAATCCGTTTCTATTTCATTCGAAAATCCCAGGTAGAGAATGGTCAATGACAGATGATATTCAATGTATTAAAGAAATGATGCGATATTTTAAACGTTCAAATATACATCTTATTGGAGTTTGCGGTGGTGTGCCGATTGCAATTGTAGCTGCTGCGGAACTTAAAGAGCAAGTAGTTACACTTAGCAGTTGCCATGGGGATATATATATGGGTATAGATTCTCCTATGACTTCATATAAAAAACAGTTTTTGAGTTTCCTACAATCTTCTTTACAAAATGAAACGATAGCCAGAGAAATTTATGAATTGCTATTAGATCCAGCACTTTTATTCGGTGTTTCGGATACACTGGCACCTTATATTATTTATCAATATTTAAGTTTTGAATTGTATATGAGGTATGCAAGCATTAATTCTGTACTTATGACATTTGATTTAAGTGACTATTTAGATGAGCTAAATTGCCACTTTTTAATTATATCAAGTGAAGACGATAGAATAGCACATCCGGGTGTTTCAAAGCTGTTAAGTGAAAAAGTTAAGTATTCCGTCTTGTGGATGCGGCCTCATGCTGAACATCATAATGTAATCGCAGGGGATGCCGAAGTATATGAAAAAATTATGAGTAGTATTGAGTACTACAAATCATTAGACTTAAAAAATCGTTAGAGATAATATGTAAATCTAACCGATAGAAGCACTGATTTAATTTCGTTGCAATGTGTGAACGCACCCTCTTATTTTGAGGTACAATGGTCTCGGAGCAGTGTCATTTGAAGAATGCACTGCTCTATTATCTGCACTGAATATAATACTTCTCCTAAGAATTACATCACCTTTTGTCATTTTACAATTCTCATAGAAAACCTAAGCGACTACACGAGATATATAGTGTAGTCTATCATATGCAATTTACCTTGTGATATACGGATAAACGAAGTATAATATTGGAAGAGGTGTTACCATGTAATACTTTACAACGAAAGAAGCCACCGAAAAACGGGGCATATTCTAATTATTATGATTTAAGTAACAATACTATAAACTGCATAATAAAACGAAAGAGAGGGATTCACTATGTACTTTCATTGTGACAGCGACTTTAACGCAAGTCCACCACATGCCTTGTTAAAGAAATATGTTCTTTACTATAATGTAGTATTTCCCAAGCAAAATATGTTTGCAGAACACTATACACTTATGCCTAACGCCTGTGGCACATTGTCTATTGCCTACAATGGAAATGATGTTTTAACCGAACTATGGGGCGCTTCTGCAACGCCTAATTTGCTTGGTGGCGAACCCAATCAATACCTTGTTATTCTATTAATTCAGCTTTCACCGTATGGATTATATCAATTAACTAATTTTCATCAAGCCGAATTTACGGACAAGCGCATATCATTAAAAGATGTTGATAAAGAACTTTCAACCTTGCTCTGTCAGGCTTTTGAAACTGCCAACAACATCACGGAGTTATTTTGCATGTGTGATCGGATTTTATATCGTCGCATGGAAAACAACGTAGTTTCGAATGCTCTGTTCGTTGCTACAAATACAATTATGGATAGTCATGGACAAATATTTGTTACAGAGCTTGCCAGAAAAGTGGGGTATAGTGACCGGCAATTAAATCGCTTATTCTTAATGCAAATTGGCATGAATGTTAAGGGGTATACTCGACTTACCCGCTTTAACTATGTGTTGAAACACATGCACCAATCGCCATGTTTCTTCTCGACTCTTGCACAACAGGCAGGGTATTTCGATCAATCCCATTTTGATAAAGATTTTAGAGCGATTAGTGGTGTTAGTCCGAAAACATATCTTGAAAAAATGTCGGATTTTTACTATGATGGAACTGAGTTATTTAATACAATATCCCAAAAGGAGGATTAAACAATGAAATATCAAGGATGTTTATTAGCAGTTAAAGATATGGCAGTATCAAAGGATTTTTATGAAAATGTACTTCATCAGAAAGTTCAAATGGATATCGGCGCACACGTTATATTTGAGGGGATATCTTTGCAACAAGGGTATGCTGAATTGATAGGTGTTCCAGCTGATAGTGTTAAGGAAAAAGCACACAATTTCCAAACTTACTTTGAAGTAGAAAATTTAGATGAGGTATATTCCGAACTAAAGCAGCGGTCTGATGTACTCTGGGTACATGAAATAAAAGAATATCCATGGGGGCAACGCGATCTTCGCGTATATGATCCGGACAAGCATATTGTGGAAATTGCAGAGGATATGGGAACAGTTATCAAGCGTTTTATAAGTCAGGGCATGACGATTGATGAAGTTGCTGCACGTACTATGTTTCCTGTTGAAGCTGTAAAACTGTATGTATAGTAACTGGATTATCATTATAGGGATAAATAAGTAGCAACGCTACTATTCCTTTATATCGTTTGGAACAGGAATTGTACGTCTGTTGTTCCAAACGATATCTAACGTTTGATATAAGGAGAATATTATTTTGAAATATATTGAATATAAAACAGAAGAAGCTATGCATGAAATTAATATGAAATCACTCCCCTATAAATATGATTTAAATATTTATAGGGGTTGTACGCATGAATGCAAATATTGTTATGCATACTATAGCCAAAAATCTTTAAGGGATCTTGGTGAAGCGAATGATATTATAGTTAAAACGAATATAGTAGAAGTTCTTGAACGCGAACTTGCTGCTCCTACGTGGGAAAGAAAAGTGGTTAACATTGGTGGGGTTTGTGATAGCTACCAACAATGTGAGGCTAATTATAAATATATGCCTGATATTCTTCGCTTAATGATAAAATATAAAACACCAGTTATAATTAGTACTAAATCAGATCTAATATTACGAGACATAGATCTAATTGATGAGCTGGCAAGCGTTACATATGTTAATATTCCGGTTTGTATAACAACGGTTGACCCCAATATATCAAAGAAAGTTGAACCAGGTGCTGTATCGCCGGAAAAAAGATTTGAAGTATTGAAAGAGCTTTCAAAAACGAAAGCTTATACTGGCTTTCATGTTATGCCAATTATACCAATATTAGCTGACGATAATGAAACATTAGAAACAATGTGCAAATGGGCAAAAGAGGCAGAAGTAACTTATATGCTTACTGGTATACTTTATATGTCAGGTGGAATCAGAAAAAGATTTATGAACTTCATTAAGGAAGAGTTTCCGGAACATTATGATGCTTTTAATAAATTATACCCTAAAGGTGCCGCAGACCCTGAATATAAAAGTAATTTACACGAAAGATTTAATATATTAAAAGAAAAATATAATATTAATACTTCTTATGCTAAGTTTTTGCCTAAAAATCATAAATAAGGCAGTATCAATAAGATTGGTATCTTAATCTTTGTCCTGGGCATAAATAAATTTGGAGTAAGAGGCTAAGGCTTTAGCATCACTTGTAGATGCTAAAGTTTTTGAGGTTATAAGTGTATGGAAGGCAAGCTGAAAAATTTTTGGTTTGCCTTTTTCGCGTTCGTTAATATTTTGGTTTTGGTGTATAGTAATAAATAGACTTTTTTTAACGTATTTACTCTTTAACTGTAATTAGATATAATTGGATATAGGTATAAAATATTGAGAAAAGTCATTTAGAGGATACGAGTATATGAAGTATGATTGCATAGTTATAGATGATGAATTAGATATTGCCAAGACTACGGCGGAATATTTTGAAATGTTCGGTATTAAGACTACATATGCTACAGAATATGAGGAGGGAATGAAATTATTTAAGGAGAATGAAGTTTCATTACTTATATTGGATATTAATCTGAGAGAACGCTCCGGGTTTAATTTCTGTAAAAGCATACGTGAGGAATCGGATATTCCAATATTGTTTATTAGTGCAAGGGATAGCGAAGGAGACATATTAACAGGACTTAATATTGGGGGAGATGATTATATTATTAAACCATTTACCTTAAATATTTTACTGGCTAAGGCTAAGACCATGCTAAAACGTTACCAAACCTATATTAGTATGAATAAGGAAGAACCGATAGTTTCATCGGTTCCTGCGCACATCACCCTTGATCATAATTACCGGCAGGTCAGTGTAAATGGAGAGATAGTGAAATTTAAGAATCAGGAATTTCGGCTACTGGCATATTTGATTAAACATTGTAACCGTGTCATTTCGAAAGAGGAATTGTTTGAGAAGGTATGGGAGGATGTATATGTAAGTGATGTTACGTTAAATGTCCATATTCGTCGCATTCGTGAGAAAATTGAAAAAGATCCGAAGAATCCTAAGTACATAAAGACAATCTGGGGTGTGGGATATGTGTTCGAAGTAAAGGTACCTACTTAATATGAAAAAGATAAAATATATTTTTATGAGTATGATAGCTGTGACCGTAATAGCTATAGTAGGAATTATTATTTTAGATGGACAGCAACTGGACTGTAGTAATGATGTGGTAGCCCTTAACCGTATAACAATTGAGGCGAGTAAGAACTTAGAGCATTTGGAAGATATGAATGTACAGCCAGATATAGGAGCTTTTGCAATCTATGATATAGACGGGGATATGATATACAGTCATGGTTATAATGCCAAAACGATGGTAGAAGCAATAAAATATGCGAGTGCTATGCAGAATATTATCGTGGATCATACACTTCTTGGTACTGTAGTTCTTGCTCCAACTTATGAGAAGACGATATATAATTACCGAACAAAGATAAGTATCATTTTATGTTGTGTTTTGATAGTAATGTGGGGAATGGCTATCACATTCGCTTATTATATCAATCGATTAATCATAAGACCATTTGAAGAAATGAAGGAGTTTGCGAAAGAGATAGCGATAGGAAATCTAGAGATGGATCTCAAGATGGATAAGAAAAATATCTTTGGGATTTTTACGGAAAGTTTCGATATCATGCGTACGGAGTTGAAGAATGCCAGAGAGAAAGCAGAAAAAACAGAGAAAAGTAAAATGGAGCTAATTGCATCTATCAGCCATGATATTAAGACACCGATTACGTCTATATTGGTAGTATGTGAATTCTTAAGTGTAATTATAAAGGATGAAGATCAACTCGCTAAGATTGTATCCATTTCCTCCAAGGCAGAGCAGATTAATCTTATGACAGCGGATTTGTTAAACAGTCAGCTTGAGGAATTAGGAGAGTTAAAAGTAACAATGGCTTCGGTCCTTAGCAGTGATATCAGTACTATGTTTATCGTTGCAGACACCCAGAACAAAATATTGAATTGTAAGCTGGAACATTGTATTGTTAAGGCTGATAAAGTGCGTATGCAGCAGGTTATTAATAACATTATTGATAATTCATATAAGTATGCAGATACCTCAATATGGGTTGAAAGTAAAATTGTAGGCGACCGTTTGTTGATTCGCATAAAAGATATGGGAAATGGAGTACCAGAAGAAGAGATACATAAGATAAAAGAGAAATATTATCGTGCTAAGGGTACGGAAAACAAGCACGGCAGTGGACTTGGTCTTTACATAGTTCATGACCTTATGAATAAAATGGAAGGCAGCGTAACCTTTCGCAACGTTGAGGATGGATTTATTGTTAAACTAGAATTAGAATTAGCTTAATTTAAATATTGCATAACTTCTTTCGTATAGCCTCTGTCTTTTGTGAGTTTACAAAGCACAGAGGCTATACGATAAGAATTTGGATAGTTAACTAATTTTTCCACATTAATATTCGGTTGAAGTATGGATAAAATCGAAGTTTGCTAGTTGATTGTGAATATGGTTCCCTTTTTTCCGGCAAATGCAATATAACCGTCTTTTATCAAGTAAGAAGTCTTGGTATCGTTTGCAAATAGAGAGGAATCTATCAAGGCACCGTATTGATTATATATATAATAATTGCCTTCTCCTAAAATATCAATGGAAGTATAAGCTCCGGCATCTGAATCCGTAATACGATACCATCTGGTAAAACCATCTGAACCAATGGTATAGGATTGGTTTATATCTAGATCAGATAAATATTCTTCTCCTACATATTGAAAGCCATTGGTGGCTGATAGATACTCTATATTTCCTTTCTTGATTATGTTGATATCTACTATATCACGTTTCTTTCCAACGCTTGAAAGAGAATTATCACTGGTCATGGCATAGAGAGATCCGTTTATTATAAAATAATTATCGTTATGATTTGAAATTTCACCCCAAATATATGGTTGTGATAGATAACCTGCACTGGCATAATGTTCGTCCAGAAGAAAATACTTTTTGTCATTTCGGTTATTCCACGCTGTTTTAGAGCTTGCTAAAGCTTGGAAGTCATCGAGCTTGGTTGCGAGGGTCAGACTGGAGAAGTCTGTAGATATACCGAAGTATTTTGAGTAGTATTCTACTTGTACAGCATACTCATCACCATTTTTCAATAAACGAAGCCCTTCCGTTATGTAACATTGTGTAACAGGTACAATCGTATTTAATATGTTATCGTCATTGCAGACAAAATAACCGGAATCTAGGTAGGTAAGTTCAAAGCGCTTATTCATTTTATTGGTTGATGAGGTTGGTGTGGATAATAAGGTTAAATACATTTTATTATTCTTAAAATCTAAGGAAAAGGAAGCGGCACCACCATAAAAACCTGCATATTCAAGATATTCCTTAGGAATAGCAGCCGGTTCACCAGAAAATGAGATTTCTTCCGTTACTTCTGGGAGATTGGAGGTTAAGTTTAGTGCGCTTAAGAGTAATTCATTTGCTAAGAGCGATGCATAAGAACTACTTCCTTTTGAAGATACAACAGCAGCGGACATATTATAATCTGGAAGAACAGTAAGTGCTGCATGGTAATTATCCGTATCTCCCCCTTTTTCAACCGCTTGAATGTTATAAGTGTTGAAAGGATATGCATTTACATCATCCCATCCTAATCCATAATTGTCATCATAGATATGAGTACCTGCTGCCTGTTCCTTTATTGATTCGGCAACACTGGTACTGCTGAGTATGGAATAGTGATCCTTCATAAATATAGTTGAGAAAGAACTTAAGTCTGCCACTGTTGATAGAATACCTCCATCGCCGAGGGTCGTTGTCATGCCAGGTGGCATAAGTCGATTATTCTTATAGGTATCAGCTATCTTTAAGCTGTCAAAACCAGAATGCATGGTAATGGTATCCTTAGCACCCAACGGGATCATTATATTCTTAGTTATGTAATCTGTATATGAAAGTCCGCTTACCGATTCAATAATAAGTTCTGCCAGTTCAAAAGAATCATTACTGTATGCCGAATAAGCACCAGGATCAGCTTTTAAACGTTGTGTACTAAGATGTTGTAAAAATCGATCATGATTAGAAGTATCAATGCAGCCATATAGGTCAGAATTTGAATATAGGGATCCAAGAAGACCTGAGGAATGATTCAGCAGCATACGGACGGTAATTTCTTTATAACGTTCATCTGCCATGGTGAATGCTGGAAGATATTCTGACACCGGGGAATCTAATTCAATTAACCCTTGGTCTACCAGTTGTAGGATGGCTGTTGCAGTAACTGTTTTACTGATAGAACCTATGCCATATATCTTTTCATCTGCGGTTAGAAGCGATTTGGAATTTTGTTCTTCTGTTGTAGATTTACTTTTCTTGCTGTTACCTGCAGAGGTCGGAGCAGGTAGCAGCATTAATCCCATAAGGAGGGATAGGCTGATGAATGCTTTTAAATATAGTTTTTTCATGGATCGTCCTCCTTTTAATTTTCTATTAGTTCATAGGTAGAGATTCGCTTGATTTTTGAAGTAAGTAAATAGGAAACAATATAAGTAAATACGGTTACGGTCATGGCAGCAGATATTAATGTAATGACAGAAGGTAACTCATATCGTATGCCGGACCACCCGATTAGAGATATCATCTTACTGATAAAAGGTAAGGTTGTTTGGTAAGCAATAACGGAACCTAAGAAAGCACCAGCAATAACAGATGGTAGAAGGCTGAAGGTAAGTTGCTTTCTTAAATCCTTGGTAGTAAATCCTAATGATTTTAGAATTCCAAACTCTAGCTTTTTCGTGTTCACTGTTTGTTTCACCATAATAGAAAGTACAACGGTAATAATAATTAGTGTAATTATTAGAATGAAAATTGCCAGTAGTCCAAAGGCTAGTTTAAAAATATTAAGATAACCTGCCAGCAGAGAAGCGGTTGAATACACTTCTTTGATGGGATAGGTAGAAGTACCACTGCTTAAGACTGTATTGCCATCAATATTCAGCGCATACTCCATACTGTCAATATTAAAATTTTGTTTTAGTTTAATCATTTTTGAATCAATTAAATGTTTCATTGCCGAATATTTATCATCGGTGTCGTAGGATATCTTACCGGATAATAATTCACTCTGGGTATATCCAAACTTGCTAAATATAAAATCGGCAAACTGCTCATAGGTGTAACCTTTATCAAGATAGGCACATATGGTGCTGGGAGCATATGCGGCATAGATGCGTTTATAGCCATCTTCGCTAAAATAGGTATTGTAAGACATAGTTGAAGAGGTAATACCCGTGATGATATAGTCTGCTTTGACACCAATTGAATTTACGGTTATAACATCGCCGATATCCTTGTGTAACAAGCTTGCTACATGAATAGAAACAGCTATTTCATTATCATTGATAGGAAAACTTCCTTCTGCAAGACTAATCGTTTCGAGATTTTCAAAATTATCAAGTATTCGTGCATTGCAAGAGGTATTATTAACTGTTACGCCTTCAAATCCAATCCTAATGATTTTATGTACATTTTTATTACTACTGATGATATTAGAGATTTGTTCTATGTCTGCATGAGTATCTAAGGTAACATTACCTTCTGTTAGTTCACTGTCGAGTACGTTCTTGATAAAAGTGTCTTTGATTCCGAACCCTTCAAATAGTATTAATCCAAAGCACAGGGTGAAGCTTATAATAGTAAGGATTATACAGGTAGATATATTCTGCCTTTTATACATAAGCAAATGTTTTAAACAGAGAATCTGGTTAATGGAACCTTTCGCGTGCTCCAACTCCACTGTATTTTTTTTAATGTTGTGGGATAAAAGTCCTCCTCGGAGTATCACGGCAACATGCATTTTTTTTACTTTTAAGGTGGAAAGATAAGCAGTTATAGCAATTAATAATGTAATAATTAAGGTTATGATAATGTCTATACCTATGTGGACAGTGCCTTTTATTAATACACCAGTAATTAAGATGAGTATCTTATGATATAACGGTGCACTAGCATAGGATAATATGGTGCCTAATATACTGCTAATAAAACTGATTATTATGTATTCGAAGACATAACTTGAGGCAATTTGTTTGCTTGTATAGCCCAATACTTTTAGCGTGCCAATTGCTGTAAGGTTTTCATCTATACCGGATTTGATTCTATAAATTGCCATAATTAGAGCAACTATAAAAATTACTACTGAAAATGCAATAATAATGCTTGATATAATAGATGCAAATAAGGTAAATGCTGTGGTAAAATCGGCACGACCAGATGCCTGTTCGATGCACTGGGTATTACTGGTATAAGCGGAAGAATAGTCAGTGAACTGAGATTCGATATAATGGATTGCTTTGTAATCATCCACGGTGAAGTTTAGCAAAGTTTTGGTACCATAATTGGAGGATAATTCATGAAAAACATCAGTAGTTGCAACAATTCTTACCTGCGAGAGATTACTGACCGCTCCAAACTCCGATACATTACAAAAACCTAGTATTTCATATGTGTATTCCTGTTCAGTGGAATCCTTTAATATAAAAGAGGATCCAATCTTATACCCTAATGCCTGAAAAGCAATGGGTAAATAAATACCGCTTTTATTCTCTTGAGGATTTATTATGTCAATTTTAGAAATTGAACGTTCTGTATTTATGTTCTGAATGAACATGGAGGTGGTGCTTGGATTCGTATCGGGTGTGTAGTATTCACCGGAAAATGTAATGACATCTTCTGCATTAACACCGGTAACATGTTCCTTTGATTCCAAAAAGGTAGCAAAATCATCATAATACATGTTAGGTGCAAAAAGGATATAGTAATCCGTTCCGTTTAATTTTTTGCTTTGAGATTCAAAAGATTTATTAACTTCTCCAGTAGATATAATCATATTAAAAAAACAAACTGCAATCATCACAATAATGGCGAATGAAAAGGCGCCACTATGCTTTCGCTTTATATTTGTAAGCGCCAAACGAAATGAAATCATTAAAATGTCTCCTTTACCAATTATTTTCGCGAAGAAAGTCCCTGATCTTTTTTATACGATCATCTAGATTTGTCTCCATATATTTATCTAGATGAAGTTCTCCGCATATCTTTCCATCCATTATGTAAATGATACGATTGGCTCTGATAGCTGCTTTTATATCATGAGTCACCATAACAATACTCTGACCGTTCTGGTTTATTTTGGTGAGAATATCCAGGACATCTTTACCGGAAGAGGAATTAAGTGCTCCGGTAGGTTCATCTGCAAATAGGATGGCAGGCTTATTAATTAAGGAACGAATAAGAGCAGCACGTTGTTTTTCACCTCCGGATAATTGGCTGGGAAATTTGCGCCATATTTCTTCTCTTAATCCGACCTGTAGAAATAGCTCTTTTGCACGCTTGATTATTTCAGGTTTGTTATTGCTTACAAGATATCCGGCAGTTAGAACATTATCCATGATACTCATATTTTCCAGAAGATAGATGCTTTGAAATACAAAGCCACAATGTTTTTTTCTGAAGCCAGCAAGTTCATCACTGTTAAGATCCTGAATCTGGGTACCTCGAAAGATAATTTTACCTAAAGTAGGTTTGTCCATTCCGGACAAGGCATATAAAAGAGTGGTTTTACCTGAACCAGAGCTTCCCATTATGATGGTAAAATCACCTTCATAAATATCAATATCTAAGTTAGTAAGGATGTGCTGTTGTTGTCCATCTGACGAAAATGTTTTACATAATTGCTTTGCTTGTAAAATTGATTTATTCATTTGTTAATCCTTTCTTTTTTTTCTGTTACCAATATAACACAGGAAGATATCGATAGTCTTTTCCGATAATTAAACAAATCCTTGTCAAATCCTTAATTATTTTTTTTCCATGACGCTAAGAATTTGATTACGTACACTCCTTAGTTAATATTGTATAGTAATGCTAGCACAAATTTGAAGTTACTGTTGACATATACATGATGATATAATAATATAATTACAATACTCTTTGCACTGCATATAAAATACAGTACAAACTGAACAGGCGATGGGAATTCCAGAGAGCCGGGCCATCATATGGCAACAGATAAATACAACATCTGTGGGACAGTAGTTTACTAATTGTTCTATGGGTGTTTTTCTTATTATATAAATTAATCATATATGTATGAGGTATAGAGTTTCTTTTGTAAAACGGAGGCAACTATCAATGAAGCAAAACAATCAAAATTTAGACCAACAAATAGACAATAGTTCATTGGAGAAAGATGGTATTACGAATTATATTCTGCGTCTTATGTTAAAAAACAGCCGTGATATTCAAAAATCCCAAATGCGATCAGCTGTCGGCAAACTGTCTGGTTTGGTGGGAATTGTCTGTAATCTGTTACTTGCCGGAGGTAAATTTGTTGTGGGATTCCTGTCAGGATCCGTGTCAATTACTGCTGATGCGCTGAATAACTTATCTGATGCGGCAAGTTCAATTGTCACTCTAATTGGATTCAAGCTGGCGGAGAGACCTGCCGATGCAGATCACCCTTATGGTCATGCTAGGTATGAGTATTTGTCAGGCCTTGCAGTAGCAGTAATGATCATTGTTATTGGTTTTGAGTTGGCGAAGAGTTCTGTGGGTAAAATACTGAATCCTACTGCTGTTGAGTTTTCGTTTTTAACCGCTTGTGTGCTGTTTGGTTCCATTCTGGTAAAGATTTGGCTTTTCCTCTTTAATAGTAAAATGGGTAAGATGATTCATTCTACCACTTTGATAGCTACGGCCGCAGACAGTCGAAATGATGTAATTACTACGAGTGCTGTTCTGACGGCAGCAGTAGTGGAGTACTTTACCACTTGGCAGATTGATGGCTTTATGGGTTTGGCTGTTGCTTTGTTCATACTTTATAGTGGTATTGACCTTGCTAAAGAAACCATCTCACCGTTATTAGGTGAGGGTGCAAACCCGGAGTTGCAGGAGCTGATTACAGATTATATTAGTTCTTGCCCTAAGGTTCTTGGCTGTCATGATTTAATGGTTCATGACTATGGTCCTGGTAAACGATTTGCTAGCATCCATGTGGAGATGGACAAGGATGAAAATCCTCTAGTTTGTCATGATTTAATCGATGATATGGAGAGGGAATGTCTCAAAAACCATGGTGTTCATTTGGTAATCCACTATGATCCTGTGGTCACCAATAATCCGGAATTAGAACGTCTGTACCATTTGGTGACAGCAATTTTGAAAGTTAAGGATGAACGAATGTCTATTCATGATTTTCGGATGGTTCCTGGTACGGAACACACGAATTTAATTTTTGACATTACATTTCCGGCAGAACTGCGAGGACAAGAGAATACCATCAAGTCTGCCTTGGAGAAGGCGCTTAATGATTTAGGAGAAGGCACATATTATACGGTTATCACCTTTGATCCTGTAGCCTTTAAATAACAGATACATTTCTGTTTATATAGTGAAGTAAAATTGAATATGTAATAGTTGGAACGCACTCAGAGATGGGTGCGTTTTGCTATAGAAATTTGTATAAATGTTTGATTAGTAATAGTAAGAAGTATATAATGGGATATAATTGAGGAGAACCAGAGAAGGTTTCGATAGGATAGAAAAGGAGGCATCTACTATGGAATATAGAAGTCAGAAAGTCAGAAAATTGGCACCGGAAATGGACCCATTGCGGTTAGGGATGGGCTGGACGCTTGAAGATTTGGAAAAACCTCAGATTTTGGTAGAGAGTACCTATGGAGACAGTCACCCGGGAAGCGCTCATTTGAACAAACTTGTGGAAGGTGTTGTAGAGGGAATTACAGAAGCAGGAGGAAAAGGAGCACGTTATTATGCCACCGATATCTGTGACGGTATGGCACAGGGGCATGATGGAATTAACTATTCACTGGTATCCAGAGATACCATCTGCAATTTAATTGAGATTCACAGCAATGCAACCACCTTTGATGCCGGTGTTTTTATAGCAAGCTGTGATAAGGCGGTACCTGCGCATTTGATGGCAATCGGAAGAACAAATCTTCCGGCGGTTATGGTGACAGGCGGTGTCATGGACGCCTATGGGAAAGAACTGCTAACACTGGAACAGATAGGAAAGTACAGTGCAATGTGCCAGAGGGGGGAAATCACTGACGAGCAACTGACATTTTATAAGCAGCATGCCTGCCCCTCCTGCGGGGCCTGCTCTTTTATGGGAACAGCCGCTACGATGCAAATCATGGCCGAAGCGCTGGGACTGATGATTCCCGGCAGTGCTTTGATGCCAGCGATGTGTCCTGATTTACAAGAGGTGACTATAAAAGCAGGTGAGTTATCCGTAAGGCTGGCAAAGGAACAGATAACGGCCAGAGATATTATAACGATGCAATCCTTTGAAAATGCAATTCTGGTACATGCCGCAATTTCTGGCTCTACGAATACGCTGATGCATATTCCTGCCATAGCCCACGAATTTAATCTTGATGTGGATGGTGATATGTTTGACAGGATACATAAAGGAGCCCATTATTTGTTAGATATCAGACCGTCTGGAAAGTGGCCGGCACAATATTTCTATTACGCTGGCGGGGTTCCCCGTGTCATGGAAGAGATAAAGAGTATGCTTCATCTGGAAGCCATGACAGTAACCGGCAAGACTCTGGGAGAAAATCTGGAGGACTTAAAAAATTGCGGGTTCTATGAGAAATGCGATGAATATATGATTAAAACCGGTTTAAAAAGAACGGATGTTATCAGAACCTTTCAGAATCCCATTGGAGAGAATGGCACAGTAGCAATTTTAAAAGGGAATCTGGCGCCGGATGGAGCAGTGATTAAGCACAGTGCCTGCCCGAAAGAGATGCAAAAAGCCACTTTGAAAGCAAAGCCCTTTGACTGCGAGGAGGCTGCGATAGAAGCAATACTAAGGCATGTGATAAAGCCAGGGGATGCTGTATTTATCCGATATGAAGGTCCAAAAGGAAGCGGAATGCCGGAAATGTTTTATACCTCTGAGGCAATTTCTTCGGATGAACAATTGGGAAAAAGCATTGCATTGATTACAGATGGTAGATTTTCAGGAGCCTCCAAAGGACCGGTAATCGGACATTGTTCTCCCGAGGCGGCGGAAGGTGGGCCTATTGCTTTGGTGGAAGAAAATGATCTGATAGAGATTGACGTGGAGAATAGAAGACTGGAAATTGTTGGTGTTAATGGGGAGCATAAGACAGAAAAGGAAATGGAAGAAGTATTAAAGCAACGTAAAGCACACTGGAAACCAAAGGAAGCAAGATATGCCTCCGGTGTTTTGAAAATATTTGCAGAGCATGCGGTATCCCCGATGAAAGGTGGTTACATGAAATAAAAGAGGCGGTTTTGATTGATTTCAAAACCGCCTTTAAGCTATCTGTATGTGCAGATATATTTTGCCGTTTGACAACGGTTTTAATTACTACTGATACTGTCTTTATTCATTGCTACTATTTCATAGTGAAACAATTGTTCCTGTTAGTTCCTTTCGACGCATACATCGTCATTCTCAACCAGGATTGCTTCGTTATTACTGAAGGGCAATAAATTCAAAGTAGAGGAATAGCTATCTACTATCTTCTGTGCAATTTTCTTGAAAGGCGTATTGGTATAGTGTGGTACTGTATAAAACTCTATTAAACCTAAAGCATCATAGTTCACCAAGTCCGGAGCTTTTTTAATGCTATCCATATCTTTTATATATTCAATATTTTTCGATGTAACTATAGACCCTGCGGACTCCCCGATATATACTTTACCGGCATTTACTTCCTCAATAATAATTTTATCTGCTCCCGTCCTTCTTAGCTCTTGCAACAGGAAAAAGGTATTGCCACCTGCCACATAGATAAAATCATTACCTTTTAATTTGGCACTTATTTCGTCAGACGTGGCGGTAGTTATTTCCAAAATATCAACACATAGCCCTAATTTCTCAAGAGCTTTTTTCCCTGCCTCTACATAAAAAACAAACTCTTCCACTACGCTTGCAGTAGGTATAAAAGTTACAGTCTTACCATTCAAGTTTTCTTCAAAACCTTCTAATAAATTGGCTACATCTATGAATGATGAGGCTAAAAATAATTTTTTCATATCTTGCTTCTTCTCCTTTTCTAATTTCTTTAGTTACAGTATAATATAAAAGTTATCATTTAGCGATACCTTTTGTGGCGATTAACGTAAAGAAAAGGATAACCTATGAATAAATCAGAAAGATTAAATGATATGATGTTATTTCTAAATGGAAAAAATTCATTCAATTTGAGAGATATAATGGATAAGTATGAAATATCAAAAAGTACGGCACTAAGAGACGTAGATGCTCTAGAAAAAATAGGTATGCCCATATATTCTCAACATGGAAGGAATGGCTATTACGGAATACTTCGTAATAGACTTTTATCCCCTATTGTTTTTAATATTGATGAAGTTTTTGCTTTATATTTTTCAATGATTACATTACGTGCCTATGAAACCACTCCCTTTCATTTAAATATAGAAAAACTAAAGGGAAAATTTGAAAGTTGCTTATCCCAAGAAAAAGTAGAAATGCTCCACAGAGTAGAAAAAGTATTCAGTCTAGCTTCTGTTCAGCATGCTAATCCATGCCAATTTTTAAGTGATATCTTGCAGTATTCCATTGAGGAAAAAGTCTGTGATGTAACCTATCGAAAAAATGAGGTTGATACAAAGTATCATATTCAATTTTTCAACATTTCATCAGCATATGGACAATGGTATGCTACGGGATATAACTTTGAAACAGACAGTACTCAAGTATTCCGTTGTGATAAAGTTTTAGGAATTGGAGAAAACAATCAATATTATTCTAAACCATTTTCCGAATTTATGAAGCCTTCCGATGTATTGTACAAAAAGCATGGAGCTATTGATTTTGAAGTTGAAATATCAAAAAATGGTATTGACTTATTTCATAAAGAACACTATCCGTCAATGCAACTGCTCTGTGAAAACGGTCAATATTTTATTCGCGGTTTTTATAACATGGGAGAAGAAACCTTTATTACAAATTACTTTATGTATTACGGTGAAAACATACTATCCATAAAACCAATAACACTCAAAAATTTGATTATTGAAAAGGTCAGTATTCTTAAAAATTATTTTTCTGAAATATAGAACAGATTTTTGATACACAGGCTGCCTCTTATATATATTATTTATGTTTATAAAGCAATAGCATATTTGTGAAAAAAGGTAGTAAAAGGTTAAAAATTATAGAAAAATGTAGAAAAAGGCATTGATTTTTACCTCATCCTACTATAGTATAGACGTAATATATCAAAAAAATTTGAGTAAATGCTCAAAAAATACATATCCTTGTGTGTTTCGTATAATTATGATATAATTTTTTGTGTTTTTTAGAATCGTTTTGATAGTAAAGGAATACTATATGAAAGGATTGTTCTGATTAGACACAGCGGATACTCAGATGTATAATGGCTCACTGTATGTAGGTGGAGGCGGTATGTTTGTCGTTGAGGTAGATGTAAATAAATGATTTGGTAATTGAATGGAGGAATACAAAATGTCAATGAAAGATATTGAAAAAATGAAAAAATTAATAGAAGAGAAGAAGTCCAAAGGGAGTATCTTGCAACCCGAAAAAAAGATTGGGGTTGGTAAAGTTGAAAAGAGACATAAGAATATAGGAACTGATTCAGAAAGAACTAAAAAGATATCACAATAACCTTAAGTTAAAATTTGCTTTCGCTCAATAACATGTGGTATACTATACCAAAAAAGAGCGGGAGGTACTATTATATGAAAAAACATATACTTTTATTAATGTTAGTATTGATAACGACATTAGTAGGTTGCGGTAAAACTGAAAAGACAGATAGCCGTACACTAGATGGTTTTGTAAAAGCATTTGAAGATCAGGGATACGAGTTTGAAATTGACAAACCTATATATTCATTAATTAATGCAGAAGACGGCGTAATGTTTTATATTGGTAATTCAGCGGTTAAGATATATCAGTATAAGTCAGAAAAAGATTTAGATAATGCTAAAAAAGAAAACGATTTGCTATCTGAATGGTTGCAAAACGGAAAATTCCTATTAGAAACAAATTCGGAGGAAGCTATAGAAATCTTTAAAAGTGTTGAATAATAGTAACGTAAAAATATTGCTACAATAAGAAGAGGTGTGACATACAGGTGTCACACTTCTTTTGCTATAGTGATTTCAACAGTGTGTAATACTTTGAAGAAAATCATAAAGGCAAATAACAAGTAGAAATTACCAGTAAAAGGTAGTATAATATATCCAAAAAGAGTGGATACCAAAGGTACGATAAAGTTCACATACACATACACGATAACTTAAAATGCAATACGAAAGATAGTTACTTACATATTATAAATAAGGAGAAATGGTATGAAAAAGAAAATAGGTGTAAAGAAAAAAATTGTATTGCTTTTGCTTATTATAGTTGTTGCGGTTTTAGTTATCTTTCTTTCATTTAACTTGTACATATTGGTAAGCACACCTAAGCAATATATGATAGAATCAGAGAATTACTTTGATTATCAACCACATTATGAATGTTCAGGTTATTCCTCCGCTTATGTTCTTAGAAGTCTGGGTGAAAATGCTGATGGTCTAGAGTTATACAATGATATTACCAATAAGAACAATGATGGAACGGTTGCACCCGAGAATTTAATTGAGTTTCTTAAGACAAAGGGATACTCCGTAAATCTTTGCAATGGTACTATGTTGCAGCTGAAGAACGAAATCAGTAAAGGTACACCTGTAATCGTATTTGTACGTGTTTCACCGGGAGAAAATTATTATCACTATCTTCCGATTGTGGGCTATGACGAGAATAATCTTTATGCGGCAGAATCGTTACAATACATGACAAACGCAGAGAACGAGCATTATAATCGAATGATTAGCAACAGGGATTTTGAAAACATGTGGGAAACAGGTATATTTAGAAAAAATATGTATATAACAATTGGATTAAAATAATTATAAGAATAACATAAAATTAGGAGCCAATATGGCTCCTAAGTAAGAGGGGGGAGGTTTATGAAAAATTTATCTATATTAAAAGGTAATAGGCTTCCTTCGATGAATTAATAATATCATTCAAATGTGTAGTAACTATGGAATGTTAGTGAAAATTATGTGAACGTTCTGAAAACATTTTTAGCTAAAGAGGTGATTAGATGAGGGAGAGGAAAGACACAATCGATTTTTGCATTAAGTTAGAAAACGTGTATGAGGATTATCCATTTCATGATTCTAATTGGACTGTGATGAGACATCAAGAAAATAAGAAAGCATTTGCTTGGATATTTGAAAAAGACGGTCATATATGGATTAATGTAAAATGTGATCCTGAATGGAGAGACTTTCTAAGAAGTGCATTTACTTCAGTAGTACCAGCGTTTCATATGAATAAAGAACATTGGAATTCCATCATATTAGATGGTACAGTACCTGATAATGAAATAGAAAAAATGATTGAAGAAAGTTATGCGCTGACAAAAGGAAAACAAAAAAAGTTATCTAAACATAGCTGAACTTATTTATAAGAATACAAGGGGATAAAAGACTATGAGAAAAGAATTAACTTATTTTGAGATTGGAGCTAAGTATGGAGGCAATCAGAATTGGCTTCGTGATCCAATGATGCATTTTGGAGGCTGTGCAGCATTAGCAGCTTGTGATAGCAGTATCTATTTTGCATTACACAAGAATGCAAAAGGAATTTGCCCTATGGATATATTAGATTTGAATAAACAGGATTACATTCGATTTTCACAGAAGATGAAACCTTATTTGAAGCCACGCTTGAAAGGAATTGACCGACTTGAGATTTATGTGGAGGGTTTTGGACAGTATCTGCGAGACTGTGGGAATCATTCAATTAGTATGGAAGGTTTCTCGGGTTCGAATAAAACAACAGTGGCAAAACAAAAGGTGCGGGAACAAATTGACGCAGGAATGGTAATTCCATTTTTGATGCTTAAGCATAAGGATTCTGCATTAAAAGACTATGTATGGCATTGGTTTTTGTTGACAGGGTATGAGGAATACGAAGATGTTATGATGGTAAAAGCTGTTACCTATGGATCGTATCAGTGGCTTGATTTCGATAATCTATGGGATACGGGATATACGAATAAAGGAGGAATGATTTTATATTCGGGTATTTAAAATGTAGTTAGTTAGACAATTATATTGATATGCGAATGGTATAATGAGGGGGAAAACAATGAAATCATTAAATGTAAAAAAAGTTCTAGTCAATATCTTTTTCTTGGCTATGTTGGTTATCTTACCTACACTTTCCGTTAAAGCGGAAGAAAATGATGATTATTTTATTGAAGATGGAATTCTAAAATATTATTATGGTACAAGCAGTACTGCAGTTATACCAGATGGAGTAACAAGTATTGATATCTATGCATTTAGCAAACACACAGAATTGACTACTATAATAATACCAGATAGCGTTACACTAATCCGTCAAGGTGCATTTTCAGGCTGTACCAATCTAACAAGTGTAAATATCCCGGACAGTGTTTTAAGCATTGGACTTTATGCTTTTGAAAATACCCCATTGATTAAAGAAATCTCGAGTGATTTCACCGTGGCGAATGGTAATATTTTAGTGAAATATAACGGAAAAGGTGGAACAGTAACGATTCCAGATGGGATGAAACATATCGCTGCTTATGCATTCTCAGATTTAAATAGTTTGAAAAGTGTAATAATGCCAGATAGTGTTACGAATATTGGCGAATGTGCCTTTATCGATTGCGAAAAGTTAAAAGACGTTAAGATTTCAAAGAATGCCGTTAATATAGGCAGCAATATGTTCAAAGGTTGCACTAGTTTGAAAACAGTAACCATACCAGATAGTGTTAAAATCATTGAAGAGGATGCTTTTCTTGCGTGTAGCAATCTAAAAAGTGTAAACATTCCAAATGGCGTTATATGTATTGGTGATCTTGCGTTTGCGGGGTGCAGTAGTTTGACAAGTATTAATCTTCCAAATGGACTTAAAAGAATTGGAAGTCAGGCATTTGATGGTAGCGGTTTGAAGAAGGTAGTAATACCAAAGGGGATAACCACCGTTGAAGATATGGCTTTTAGTGATTGCGATAATTTAACAAGTGTAACTATACCAAATAGTGTTACAAGTATTGGAGCTATGGCCTTTATGTATTGTTATAAATTAGAAAAAATAACAATTCCAAAGAGCGTTACCTATATCGGTTATAAATCGTTTTATGGTGTACCATGGTTATACAACAATAAAGATGAATTTGTTATTGCAGGTGATAATATCTTGATGCAATATAGTGGTAAGAAAAGTACCGTATCCATACCCAAAGGAGTAAAAACCATTTATGAGGAGGCTTTTGGCTATAATTGGGATATAAAAAGTGTAAAAATCCCAAGCAGCGTAACTACCATTGGAGATTACGCGTTTGCTAACTGTTTGAATTTAAAGAGTGTAACTATTCCAAAAAGCGTTACCTATATAGGTGGCGGTGCCTTTGACAATACTGCATGGTTAGAGAAATATTCGGGCGATTTTGTTGTAGTTGGTGATAATATATTAATGCATTATAAAGGTAAGGGCGGTGCTGTCACCATCCCAAACAACGTTAAAAGCATCAGCAGTGGAGCCTTTTATGAATGCAAGAAATTGACAAGTGTGATAATTCCAAACAGTGTTACAAAGATAAGTAATGCAGTTTTTAGATATTGCGTTAACTTAAAAACTGTAACGATACCAAAGAACGTTATTAGTATTGGAGAGTATGCATTTGCTGACTGTACAAGTTTAACAAAAGTAATTATCGAAGAAGGTGCACAAAGTATTAATAGTTTTTCCTTTTATAATTGTAGTAGCTTAGAGAGCATATATATCCCTGACAGCATAACGTATATAGATGATTTCGCATTTAGTGACTGTTATAATGTGACAATCTATTGCTCGTGGGGGTCCTATGCAGATAGATATTCATTCACACATATGATACCCTGCTACCTGACAGGCGGTGAGAAAACCGTAAATGATGGTCAAGTAGAGCAATAATTACATATTTTATAGGAACAAAACAAAGGAGAGGTCTGTGTTAAATCACGGACCTCTCCTTTGTTTTGTGTACCAGGCATAACACAATTTTAGTATTAACAATAACACAATTGTGGAATAAAACATCACCATAAATTTTTAGGAGGATTTCGCTTATGCAACTTCTTTGGATACAAAACACAGATAGGTAAGACGTAAATTACTATTGAATATAAAGCGTGTAACGTGTGTGTATAGGAATATTGCATTATAAATTATGAAATCAGAGGATTAAGATAGTGGATTCTAATATTGAAATACAACGAGATATACAAATGAGATGGTACAAATAAACATAAAAAAACAATATTTTCAATGGTTATTATTGACAATATACAAATAAGTATGATAAATTAATCTTATAAATTCGAAATATTTCGAAAAATAAAATAATGTTTGTTAGAGGGCTATGCAAATCAGAAAAATGAGTTGGGAAGAAAAATTTTTATGAATTTTACATATGCTTTACGGTATGTGAAAAATATATTTTATGGGGGATTTTTATGCAAAAAACTAGAAAAATGTTAAGCAGTCTGTTCATTGTATTGGTCATTTTGTTTCAGTCGACCTTTAATGCATTTGCCATGGATAATACGGCAGTACAGACACAACAGACCAGTACCCAGGTTACTTCAGCGGTACAGACGACCTCGGAAGCGGATGCTTCCACCTTTTCATGGGACAACGCGACCGTATATTTTGCGTTGACTGACCGTTTTTCTAACGGTGATACCAGTAACGATCATTCTTACGGACGCGAGCTTGATCAGAACGGCAAGGTTTATTCTAATTATTTGTCGGAACCGGCTACTTTTCATGGTGGAGATCTAAAAGGTCTTACTAAGAAAGTGAATGAAGGCTATTTTACCAATCTGGGTGTAAATGCTATCTGGATTACGGCACCTTATGAGCAGATTCATGGGTGGCTTGGAGCGGACAGTTTTAGACACTATGCATATCATGGGTATTATACTCTGGATTATACCAATGTAGATGCCAATATGGGTACGGCAAATGATCTCAAGACCTTTATTGATACCGCTCATGAAAATGGAATTCGTGTTATTTTTGATGTTGTTATGAACCATGCGGGGTATGCTACACTCAAGGATATGAATGATTTCAATTTCGGTTCTCTGACCAGCAATTGGAAGGATTACTATTATTCCGCCTCTACCAATGCACATTGGAGTAAGGACTATCTTTACATGAATAAGGACTCTACCAACTGGGCGAGTTGGTGGGGAAATGCCTGGGTTCGTGCTTCACAAGGCTTCAATGGATATACCGGAAGTGAAAGCGGTGACGATCTGACCATGTGTCTTGCAGGGTTGCCGGACTTTAAGACCGAGACGACGAATGATCCTGGTATTCCAAAACTTCTTGAAAATAAGTGGAAGAGCGAAGGGCGTTACAATCAGGAAGTGGCTGAATTGAATAACTTCTTTAGTACCAGCGGCCTTAACCGTCAGGTATCAAATTATCAGGTGAAATGGCTGACTGACTGGGTACGTGAATATGGTGTAGATGGTTTCCGTGTGGATACCGCCAAGCATGTGCAGCAGGATGTATGGAAGACGCTAAAAGAACAGTCTGTTATTGCATTAAAAGAGTGGAAAGCCAATAATCCGGACAAGGCTCTCGATGACCTTGATTTCTGGATGACCGGTGAGGCATGGGGACATGGAGTATCTTCTTCTTCGTCCTATTTCTCCAATGGGTTTGATTCCATGATTAACTTTGGATTCCAGGGAGTGCCTACAAATATGTCTTCTTTGGAAACAACTTACAGCAATTATGCCAATGTAATTAACAGTAGTAGCAGTAATGTGAATTATCTCAGCTATATTTCGTCCCATGATACCAGCACCTATAACCGGAGCGATCTTATCAACGGAGGTACGGCACTGTTGTTGGCACCGGGCGCCGTACAGATTTTTTATGGTGATGAAACTGCGAGACCACTGGATTTTCTCAATTGTACTTATGCGGATCAGAAATATCGTTCCGATATGAACTGGAATTCTGTAAATCAGAATGTGCTGGCTCACTGGCAGAAGATGGGCCAGTTCCGCGACAATCATATTGCAATCGGAGCCGGTCAACATAAGCTCATCAACAGTGCGCCGTATACCTTTAGCCGAACCTATGATGAGAAAGGAATTACGGATGGAATTATTGTAGTTATTGGTGCCAGTGGAGCCACTACGGTGAATGTCAGCTCAGTGTTTGGAGACGGATCGATTCTGACGGATTATTATACCGGAGCTCAGGCAAAGGTTTCTAACGGAAAAGTTACATTTACGGCTGGAACCAATGGTGTTATATTGATTGAGGGTGCGAATAACCAACCTTCTGTTTGGATTGACCAGAGTCAAGGCGGATTCTATACCGACGCCATGACTGTAAGTATGAATTTTAAGAATGCAGATACGGCTACGTATTCACTTAATGATTCTGAAGCAGTGGAATATGCTTCAGGTGATACCATTACGTTTGGTGAAGCTGCCGCTTTTGGAACGGTCTTTACCCTAAAACTTATTGCGAAGAATGCTGACGGTATTACGATTACCAAAACCTATACCTTTACGAAGGAAGATCCGGACCAGGTATTAACCGTACACTACTATAAACCGTCCAGTTGGGGAACACCAAATATTTATTATTATGATGAAACGGTATCTCCAAAGAAGGAAGGAACAGCATGGCCTGGTGTAGGCATGATTAGTGAGGGAGACGGCTGGTATGTTTATAACATTCCACTCTGGAAGGAGGCTTCTGTAATCTTTAACTATTCCGGAAATCAGATTCCGGGAGCGCAGCAAGCCGGATACCGTGTAACAACGGAATCTTGGATTAAAGATGGTGTAATTTATACACAGAATCCAGATAATCCGGTGCCTATTGTCTCCATTGATGCGAAGGAGGGAGATTTCTACACGGACGTCCTGACAATCACTCCGACGTTGACCAATGCAGTGACAGCTTCCTATACGGTAAACGGCTCTTCGGCAACTACACTGGTTTCTGGAGATAAGATTGTAATTGGTCAGGGTGCAGCAATCGGCACGACCTTTGTCTTGGGAATTAAGGCAATGAATGCCAATGGAACTACTACCAAGACCTATACCTTTACCAAGGCAGAAGAACCAAAGGTAAATACCATTACCGTACACTACTATAAGCCATCTAACTGGGGAACTCCAAATATTTATTATTATGATGAAACGGTATCCCCAAAGAAGGAAGGAAAAGTATGGCCTGGAACAGGCATGACCAGTGAAGGAGACGGCTGGTATTCCTATACCATTACCGACTGGGAGAAGGCCTATGTAATCTTTAACAGCAATGGCAGTCAGATTCCTGCGTCAGGAAAGACTGGATATCAAGTAACGGCAAATTCGTGGATTAAAGATGGCGTGGTTTATACAAAGAATCCGGACAATCCGGCGCCTACTGTATCCATTGATGTGAAAGAAGGAGATTTCTACACGGATACCCTGACAATTACTCCGACGCTGACCAATTCAGTTACAGCTTCCTATACAGTGAATGGTTCTTCATCAATCAATCTGATTTCTGGAGATAAGATTGTAATCGGTCAAGGTGCGGCAATCGGTACGACCTATGTCTTGGCAATTAAGGCAGTGAATACCAACGGCATTACTACTAAGACCTATACCTTTACCAAGGCAGAAGAACCAAAGGAAAATACCATTACCGTACACTACTATAAGCCAACCAACTGGGGAACACCAAATATTTATTATTATGATGAAACGGTATCCCCAAAGAAGGAAGGAGCGGCATGGCCTGGAACAGGCATGACCAGTGAAGGAGACGGCTGGTATTCCTATACCATTACCGACTGGGAGAAGGCCTATGTAATCTTTAACAGCAATGGCAGTCAGATTCCTGTGTCAGGAAAGACTGGATATCTAGTAACGGCAGATTCATGGATTAAAGACGGCGTTATTACAACAGAAAAACCGGGAACTAACTTGATTCCCGTAGCTTTTGTGATAAAAAATGCAACGACCAATTTGGGCCAGGATGTATATATTGCAGGAAACATAGCTGAACTTGGAAGCTGGAATACCGCAAATGCAATTAAAACAGCAATCTCCGAGTATCCGACATGGACGGTAACAGTTAATCTGCCTGCAGGGGAAACAATCCAGTTTAAAGGAATCAAGAAGGATTCAAACGGGAAGGTAGTTTGGGAAAGTGGTACAAATCATACGTATACCGTACCTTCCACAGGTAGCGGAGCAGTAACGGTAAACTGGAGTAATTAACCTTTATCTTTGTACACTCTAATGTCATGACCAAGACATCCTGTCATGATGTTAAGCTATCTATCTAAAATTAAGTACGAGACGTGTAGTATTTGTATAATATTTAGTAGCCTCTAGACAATTATATCTCAACCTCCCTCCATCTATTATAAAGATGGAAGGGAGGTTTCTTTTATGTGTTCAAACAATCAAATGACATTCTCACAAATTCAAGACTATGTTAATAACGAAGGAAACAAGGACAAAGAGTTCATTATGCAATTAGACTTGTCGAAGGACAATCGGGTCAGAGAGGAGGAGCACGATGACCGATAAAAATGATTGTTTTATTGAAGACGTCAATGTTCAGCTAGTATCAGATGAAGATTTTCTGCGATGAACTTTTGACATCTACTGAAGCTGCTGTGCATGTTTTAAGCAATGAGATGCGCGCAAATAGCATTGAGTATGTATGATTGCTATGTGATATGGTCACAGATATTATTAGGAAATCCATTATAATAAGGATCAAAGGTAAGTTATAAAATTTACAAAAAATATAAATTCAAAAAACTTAGGAGGAAGATAAAATGTTTGATTTTTTAAAGAAAGATGATAGTAAAGTAATTCATATAAATGATATGGACAACCTTATTGGCAAGGTGGAATTAATTGATATAAGAGAACCATATGAATATAAAAGTGGAACCTTAAAGACCGCTAAAAACATACCGATGGGTAATTTGTTAACAAGTCCTGAGAAATATTTGATTAAAGATAAGACATACTATATCATGTGTCAGTCAGGTGGAAGAAGCGGAAGAACTACAAAATCACTTACAAAACAAGGCTTCCATGTGATCAATGTTGCTGGTGGCATGGGTTCCTATGTAGGAACAAAGAAAAAATAAATATTTAACTTAGGAGGATTATTTTATGGGACGAAAAATACTGATTATTGGCGGAGTTGCAGGCGGAGCATCAGCAGCAGCGAGACTTCGAAGAAATAGTGAAGAAGATCAAATTATAATGTTTGAAAGAGGACCTCATGTTTCATTTTCTAATTGTTCACTTCCTTACCATTTAAGTGGAGTTATTAAGGCTGCAGATGATTTGGTTTTAATGAATCCAGAACTGTTTTTAAAACAATATAATATAGATGCACGTATAAACAGTGAAGTAACTGCAATTGATAGGCAAAACAAAACTATAAAAGTTAAGAGAATAGATTCAGATGAAGAATATACGGAAAACTATGATAGATTGATTTTATCACCAGGAGCGTCTCCAATTGTACCAAAGCTCCCAGGTATTGAAAGTGTAAATGTATTCACAGTGCGAAATGTGGTTGACATTGATGAACTGAATCAGTTTGTAAAACAAATGGATAACAAGGATATAACGGTTATCGGTGGTGGATATGTCGGAGTTGAAGTTGCTGAGAACTTAAGTGAAGCTGGATATAATGTATCACTGATAGAAGCAACCAATCAGATACTCAGACCATTTGATTATGATATGGTTCAAATATTCCATAAAGTGTTAGTTGATCATAAGGTGAATTTAATTGTTGGAGATAAAGTAGAGAGATTTGAAGAAGATAAAGTTGTCTTAGCTTCTGGGAAAACGGTGAATGCCAGTGCTGTAGTAATGGCAATCGGTGTATCACCTGAAACATATCTTGCAAAAGAAGCTGGTTTGGAAATAGGTGAAACAGGTGCAATTAAAGTAGATAAGAATTATCTGACGAATGACCCGGATATCTATGCAGTCGGTGATGCAATTGAAGTTTATCATGCATTAACCCATACCATGACAAAATTATCATTAGCAGGTCCCGCATTAAAGCAGGCAAGATCTGTTGCGGATCATATTAATCATAAGAGTACTTTGAACAAAGGATATATTGGTTCTTCTGCAATTAAAGTATTTGAATATAATGGTGCATCTACAGGATTGAATGAATCCTTAATTAAGGCTCTTGATATGAAAATCAATTATGATAGTATTCGTGTTATTCTGTCAGATAAAGTTGGACTTATGCAGGATGCCGCACCAATGCATTTTAAATTACTGTTTGAAGTACCGACAGGAAAGATTTTGGGTGCTCAGGCAATCGGCAAGGGTGATGTTACAAAACGTATTGATATTGTAGCTACGGCCATTAAGTTCGGTGGAACAGTAGAGGATTTAAAGGATTTGGAATTAAGTTATGCGCCTCCATTTACAACGGCAAAGGATATTGTAAATTACGCCGGATATGTTGGATCAAATCTATTAAATGGTGACTTTAAGCAAGTGAATGTTGATAAGGTAAGAGATCTTGTTGAAAATAATAATATCATTATTGATGTTAGGGAAATCTATGAATACGAGAGGGGACATATCAAAGGAGCAATCAATATTCCGTTAAGCGAGCTCAGGGGAAGAATAGAAGAAATTCCAAAAGACAAACCAGTATATTTACACTGCCGAACCGGTCAACGCAGCTATAATGCAACTTTGGCACTTCAGAATATGGGCTTTCATAACGTTATTAATATTACCGGAAGCTTTCTAGGAATTTCCTTCTATGAATATTATAATGATAAATTAAAAGGAAGAGATAGTATTGTGACCGAATATAATTTTAGATAAATTAATTATACTATCTACCTAAAATTGTAGGGTCTGTTGCAAAACTATTATGTTTGGCAACAGACCCTAATTTCGTACCTGTACTCGTTTCTAATTTGAAATCAATGTTTTGTCATTTGCAATAGCAGATACTATTTGTTCCCCAGATTTGAAATCGTCAAAGGTTCCTTGGTTAATTTCGTCAATAGCTTTACTTAACAATTTTTCGTAGTAGGCTTCAGGTGTTAGTTTAGTTGTGGATTGGATATGATTTTCTTGGGATGCAGAAGAGGCTATTCGTGCATACTCGTCTTTTACTTGGTCTATGAGTTTTTCACGATCCATATAAATTACTCCTTTTCATAAAAAGTTTATTTTTATTGTTGCCGAGTTTGGTGGCAACAGGACTACTTCTTAATATCTCTAATTATAATATTAATAAAATTATTATTTGCAGGCAATATAATTTTATTCAGATTTAAATTTGTCGTGGGTATTAAAACCGTTTTATACCAAAATCCAATTTTAAAGAAGAGAAGTAAGTTTTCACCATCGATATCTTTAAAATGAATTGTAATGGTTCTGGTATATAATGTGTAATTTTTGAAGAAGAATCGCAAAGAAGCTAGAGAACTCCTAATCTTTAAAGAGCAATTTAATAATATGAAGCAAATTGTGACGAATACAAAGACGGCTAACTTATGGAGTCATGAGGCAGCAATTCGGAAAAAATTAAAAGCCATGACAAAGATGCAAGGAGAGAATATAAAAGGGTATGGACAAGTTTATGAGGAGTATCGTAAGCTATAGAGATATATCAATCCGTTTTCTTGACGATTATAATAGGAAAAAGAAAACGGATTTTGTGTTTGATGAGAGTATTCGAGATAACTTAGATGATTATGTTAAGTCAGGAATTATGACTGTACTTGTGACATCTCATATTCCTAAATAGTAGCAGATGATTTTGACCTATATATCCCGGATAACCCAAAGGATGATTATATCGAAGCAAGACGGATGAAAAGAATAGTCTATCTACATCTTGGAGAAACCAATACTGGAAAGTGCCGATGGTTGTCATCGGCACCTGTTTTAGATAAATTATAGTATTACCTGTAATGGACTTATTCTATTATTACAGCTACAATAAGTTCTTCTTTGGAGTTTTCTGTAGATATGTAAATATAATCTTCACCACTTTCATTAGCAGTAATTATAAGCGGAAGATCATTGCCCTTCCATTCACCAAACTCTATATCTATTAGAGGTTCATATATTGATTCATATCTTCCAAGCGTATCAGAGGCGTCACCTGTTGTATACATCACTGTATCGTTACTTGTTAATGTGATGATTATTTTTTTAGTTTCGCCAACTTTCATTTTTAAGGATTTCTTATTAACTGAAAGTGTACGATTTTTTACTGTAAGTTTACAAGTATAACTTTTTTTATTTACTTTTGCTGTTATTGTACATGTTCCTTTTTTCTTAGCAGTAATGATACCACTCTTGTTAATAGTTGCAACAGCAGTATTACTCGTTTTCCAAATTGCTTTTCCTTCAATACCATTCAGTTTTAAGGTTGTTTTATCTCCAACATAAACCGTTTGTTTTTTGGGTAAACCTTTGGGTGAGGAGATATCATATTCGTACACGATTTCCTCTTCTGCGTAAATTACTTTGATTAGCCATGATCTAGTGCTATTTCCATACTCAGCAACGATTAAAACATATCCTGCTCCTGTACATTTGACTAATCCAGTTTTTGAAACAGTCGCGACATTTGTATCGCTGCTATACCAAGTTATTTTTTTATTTGTTGATACATGCAACTGCTTTTTGTTCCCTACTGCTAACGTATAATCACTTGCTTGTACTGCTCTAGGGGTTATAGTTAATGTAATTAAGACTAGTAGAAACATATAGATGATAATTTTTTTCTTAATGATAGCCACTCCTTCTAAATAATATTTCCTATCCTACATATATTTTTACCGATTACTATAAATAATGGAAAAATGTCTACTATTATTATACATACATTACTAGAATTTTCAATAAATTATTTTTTTAAGATAATTAATAAATTTCTTGAGGCCAATACTCCATATACTAGCGTAGACAAGTGAAAATACGAAAAATGCAAATAGTGTTATAAGAGTAGATAATGAACTAGCTAATTCCACAAATGCCGGTACCCCTACTATATAGGTTAAAAATATCATTCCAAGAAATAGTGACAGACCTGAAAAAAAGATGGAAAATAGTAATCCCTTCCTAGCAATCAATGCACCCATAACGATGCCTAACAACCCAGTGGTAAAAAGGAGGATGAGTGCTTCCTGCACACTGACTAATGTAAGAATTATTGCGGAAGAAAATAATACTGAAGTACCAAGTAGAAGATTTGAGGCAGCAGCTATAGCAATAGGGAGCGTACTGAATGGACTTAAGACTAATCCAATGGCAGGCAAGAACACAGGTGCTGCTTGGAATAGTACAGTTAAGGCTGTTAACATACCGCCGACACAAACAAAATGAATGACATTTAATTTTTTCAATAAGATACCCCCTATCATTATAGTGCATAACTTTATATGTTTTAAAAAGGGGACCTATTAAGGAATAATCTCAAAAATAGTTCCTTGATTAAAATTAGATACATTCATAGAGCTATAAACTCCTAGGTATATCCTAGTTTGATCCATATTCGTTCCCAAACTAACATAATAAGACGATTGAGTCCCGAAATCATAATCCGTTTCAATAACACTGAAATCATTTAGCTTACAATCCGATCGGACAGTAGTGTAAGCCAAAACTCCTCTGTTTGGAGGTGGAGATTCTTCGTCCCTGGCTAGATCGGTAAACAAGATGCTTCCAGTTAAAGTAGAGATTGCAGTTCCCATATAGGGTTGAACACCTGTTAGTGCAGTTGCTCCGAATTTATCAGGCCGGGAATCTTTGTGATAATAACAGGTAAGAGGAAACAGTCGTAATACAGAAGTTGTTACTGTTTCGTTATAATAAGCAATGGTTTCCATATCTAACTCTGCATTTTCAGTACAACCCCTTATTATAGAAGTAGGTAAATCCCCTTCCCACCCTCTCCAGCCAAGGTTGATAAAGCCTTCCATGTCAGGGACAGAGTTCATTAGAGATGCCCTAACAAGTTCAGTAACCGGTAGTGGTCTATATTGATGGAAAGAAAATATCGACTCTACTAGATCCTGTCCGACATTTCCCACATATTTGATATACTGATCATAAAACCGTTGATAGGAGATTCCCGGTATATTGCGTACCCCTTTGGCAATTACCGTAAGTATTTCTTGAATTGATATCGAAAGTTCATCAAAACGTGTAACAACAGGAGGATTATCAACTGCTGTATTCTTATCAACATCAATTTCAATTATTTTCCCTGCGATTTCCATATCGTCTTGGCTTAGATTAAAGGGATCATACCCTGACCCACCATCTCCGGTTGTTAAAACAAGTTTTCCTGTCTCAGGTGAGAAGTTTAAGGTATTCACGCCATTGTGATTTAAGAATGGTCTTCTTATATTAAGTAAAGTCCTTTTTCTACTAGATTGACCATCGGGTTTAAAAATCCATTCTTCAACAGTATCAATATGATTATATTGAGTTTCTCTATTTGTCCATTTGAGGTTTAAAGTTTTAGAATCGCATGGATTAGGTTGAAATGAATTAGGAAGAGCACTTGGACCTTGTGATCCTGCTAATGAATAATGAAGATAAAAAAGCCCGTTTTTATTAAAGTCAGGATGGAACGCTAGACCTAACAATCCTCGTTCATCATATCCACCGGTAGAAGTACCTAGATCAATGATTCGTGAGCGAATATCTAAGAAAGTTTCTATAACTCCATTTCCAATATAAAAGATCTCACCGATCTGTGTAGCAATAAATAGCCTTTCAATAGAATCTCCAGGAAGTATAGTTGTTTTTAAAACAGTAGGTAAATTGATATTACGAATCAGGGGTTGTAAATGAACTTTAACTTTAAGCATCTAACTTCATCCTTCTAATTACTTTATTTTATATGAATATGATTCGAAGTGACCTATTATACCAACTGTGGTTGGTGGATAGGAGTCAACCTCAACCTTACTCTTATAGATAATATAAAACAGCGGAAAGAAAAATTTATAATGTATGTATTGACAAATACTCTATTTGTAACTATAATGGTAACAAATAGAGGAGATAATAATTATGTATTCAACAAAATATGCTGTAAGTATTCACATTTTAAGCCTTATTGCCTTAAAAAAGGGAAATAGTATTACCTCAGACTATATTGCAGAGAGTGTAAATACGAATCCAGCTCTTGTTAGACGGTTGATGAGTGGTTTGAAAAAGGCTGGACTTATCCAAACCCAAACCAAAATTGGTGTAACTGGACTTATGAAAGACCCAGAAGAAATATCCCTTTTAGAAATTTTTAAAGCGGTGGAAGATAGGCAAGATTTATTTGCTATACATTCAGACACCAATACAGCTTGTCCTGTAGGAGCTAAAATCGGATGTGTCTTAGAACATGTCAACGAAAAAATCCAGTCAAGTTTTGAAGAAGAGTTAGAATCCTTGCATTTATCCAATATTTTAGCTGGATTAGGCAATCATGAGTAATTTTAGCCTACGTTATCTTGTAGAAGCTTTCACAAGATAGCTTGATAGTAAGCAGACAAGAGCGTAGGCACAAATGAAGGCCTTTTCCAAAGTTTATAGATATAATAATGACTTTATATAAAGTGAAATTAAGAACAATATAAAATAATTAATGTAAGTATTGCACATGATAATAGGAGTATGTAGACTCAGAGTAATACATACATAGTTATTCAAAATTATTTAGGAGGAAAAAATTATGAGTAAAAAAACAATAGGTATAATAGTAGGAAGTTTAAGAAAAGAGTCTTTTAACAAATCAATTGCTAATTATGTAGCTTCATTGTTACCGGCAGAGTATGAAGCGAAATTCATAGATATTAGTGATGTTGATATGTTCAATCAAGATTTAGAGGATAATCCCCCTGTATCTTGGACACGTTTAAGAGAAGATGTAAAAGCTGCAGATGCATATCTATTCTTTACACCGGAATATAATCGTTCCGTACCAGCAGTTTTAAAGAATGTATTAGATGTAGCTTCTAGACCATATGGACAAAATGTATGGTCACATAAGCCAGCAGGAATTGTAAGTGTATCAATGGGTGGAATTGCCGCTTTTGGAGCAAACCATCACTTAAGACAAACGCTTGCTTTCTTAGATGTATATCCATTGCAACAGCCAGAAGCATATATAGGAAATGTAATGGGATTGCTTGATGATAAAGGAAATCTTGTAAACGAAGATACTAAGAACTTCTTGAAATCGTATGCTGATGCTTTTACAGCTTGGGTAGAAAAGTTCTAGAATATAATGAGATAAAGTAAGACGAGAGGCAAATAGAATTGATTTTCTATTTGCCTTTTGTCATGTATGGGATAGTAGAAAAAGAATTCCGTGATATGGTCACTGAACCATAATAAAATATTTGCTAATATATAGAAAATAAATGGAGCAATTCGAAAGACTTCTCCATAAAAAAGAAAAAACGGAGTGATTGTATGCTATTTCAAAAAAATAACTATTATGCAGAAATGAACGGTATTATGGAGTATGTTGAGGGGACAATGGAAGGTAAAGAGATAACATGCCCAAAAAGTAAGTATGGAATTCATAACAGGGTAATTGATCAATTTAATAATCTATTGAAACATGAAAAGCAAGTGTCTGTTGCTGCTAGAGAGGTCTTAGAGGTAGCGAACTCTATTAGCTCTTTTGCTGTGAAATTGACGCATATGTCAGATCAACTAATAAAATTTGCAAGTAATATGGAAGAAGTAAGTGAGTCAAATCTTTCAATTGTTGAAGAAACCAATGCAACAATGAAGGAAGTGACAGAAACAATAGACGTGGTCGCTAATACATTAGATATGCTAAAAAATGAATCTGAAATTTTTGCCGACAAAAACAATGATAGTGTTATATTATTACAAGAAGTTAGTGAAATAAAGGAAAATGTAATTAATGATAACTTACATATGAATTTAAAAATCGAACAACTCGTAGAATTAACAACAGAGGTTGGGAAAATTGTTGATAGTGTACAGGCAATAGCAAATCAAACGAATCTCTTGGCATTGAATGCATCTATAGAAGCAGCCCGTGCAGGGGAACAGGGAAGAGGTTTTTCTGTTGTAGCGGATGAAGTAAGAAACTTAGCGGATGATACGAAGAAGAATCTAGAGGGAATGAGAAACTTTGTGGATAAGATATATATGGCGGCAAATGAAGGCAAAGAAAGCATGAACAGAACAATAGACTCTACAAATCAGATGAGTAGAAAAATAGATCTTGTGTCAGAAACGATTGATGGAAATATAAAAATGATGCGTGAATTAGTAACTAGTGTTACGCGAATAAACGAGTCTATGCAAGAAGTGAAAACATCGGCATTAGAGATTAACAAGACAATGAAAACCTCTAGTAGTGATGCGCAAAGACTTAAGGTTATGACACAGAATATTCATCAAGATGCGATTCAAAGTGTTGATTACGCTAGGAATATCTCCATCATTGATGATAAATTATCAGCCATAGCAACAGATTTAGAAAACGTTCTTTAGTAACCGTTATTAATTACTCGTTCAACAATATTCTTTAATACAAGATAATCAGAGGAAAATGTATCTTTTGAAATCCACATACTGATAGATGTGGTCTGTAATTCTTTAATATAAAATTTGCTTATTTGATTCTCATTCAATACAGTATTTTGAGGAAGTAGAGATATACCGCCACCTACAGAAACCATATTAATAATTCCTTCTACTGTATCTAGTTCAATTACATTGGGTATTGTTGAATGCTGTGAACATAGCCAGTCTAATAACGTAGTTCTATAAGGGCAAGAATCGATATGGTTTACTGATACAACATATGGAGCCTATGAATTTTTCCGTTGATACGGATATGTGTTCTGGAAAAGTGTTAATCTATAATCCAGATAAGTGGAAGTATGTAGAATACTATTTTTATGAAACTATGCCTGAGAATCTATTAGCGAAACCAATTTATGAAATACTTCATTTATCTGTATAAACAATGTATAATTTAGTTTTATTGCCTAATATCCGAGAATGTTTCAAGTTTTGTGTAAATAGAAAAATTGATATAAGAATTGTTAATAGTTATAGTAAGGGCAAGGCACAAGTTGGTTTTGCTCTTATCTGCATTATACATCTATTTTTTTACATGTCAATAAAGCCTTTGATATCAGGCCTGTCATAGTGTTCTTTTTCCCATAAAAATAACCTCCAAACTGTTTGTAATTACCTTACTTCAATTTAGAGGTTTACTCAATCTTTAGGATAGCCTAATTTCTTATCTCTTTTGTAGTGTTAATCCTGATTGTCCATTTTCTATTTCTTTTACTATATCATTGGCTATGATAGCTTTACCTTTGACACCATCTAGTGTATCGATACTTTTAGCATCATTTACAGTTGTATAACTTGCGCCAGTACTAGTTAAAACTTTGTACTGACTTTTTGCACCACCACCATAATTTGGTACTATTAAATCGTGAACATCATTAGTTTTATGATCACTGATGATAACTGGTCCGTTAATTAATGTGAATCTTTGGATAATATGAAGTTCTCCATTGCTTTCTGAAACTAAAAGGGCTGAATTACCACCTGTACCACTTGTATACGGACCATTAATCATAACAAATATTTCGTCTTTTCCATCATCGTTTAAATCCACATAGTTGTAGTAATAAGTTGTTTGGTTTAAAGAATCATCAGGAATATCGTATTCTTTTGCAATTAGTTTTTCTAAGGATGCATTAGCTGTTGTTGAGGCTTTCATACCTTTGATACCAGCTGGTAATGCTACCATATCAACTTCTTTCGTGTTTGGTGTTTCTTTTGATGAATGTAAACTAATACCTGATTTACCATTCTTAACTTCTTTAAGTATGTCATTAGCTATAATAGCCTTTCCTTTAGTACCAGTTAGAGATTTTATAGTTTTTGAATCACTTACTCTTGTATAACCTTTTTTGCCACTGGTTAAAACCTTATATTGTTTTTGATTTTCTTTGCCATAGTAAGGAACTACTAAATCATGAACACCATTTGTTTTATGATTACTGATAATAATTGGTGCATTCATTAAGGTAAATTCTTGCTTTATAGCTAACTTTTTGCCGCTTTGAGATATCCACAAAGCGCAGTCTCCGCCTGTACCACTTGTATAGGGACCACTAACGATAACAAATATTTCTTTCTTTCCGTCAGCATTTAAATCTACATAGTTATAGTAGTATGTAGTTAAATCCAAGTATTCATCAGGAATATCATAGTGATCAATAATTAACTTTTCCAATGCAGCATTTGCTTTCGTTTCAGATTTAACTCCTTTGATGTACTTTGATAAAGAAACCATTGGTACAGTTTTTGTTTTAGTAGTAGTTGGTTTAGTAAATGTAGTTTGTTCAGAAGCATATGACTTTCCAGTAGTTGGGTTGACACCATAGAGCATTCCCATTGACATTAAAACACATCCAGCTATTAATATTTTTTTATACATATTTTTGTCCTCCATATAACTTTTTTATTAGTTTTTTATTTATCTAACTCATGTTCACAGTATATAATTCAAATGTATCTGATTTGTATCTAAATAATTTTTTATTTTTAAATACATACATTACTAGCTTCTTCAATAATTTATTTTTTATTGCACATACTAATAAAAATTTCAAACAAGAGGTGATAGTATGGCAGTTGCACATAAGAGCGCAATCAGCGTAGGTTTATTATATATACCTGTTGGCTTATATAAGACATCACGTGACATAGGTATATCATTTAATCAACTTTGCAAAGATACACATGAACGAATTAAGTATAAGAAGATATGTCCGTCCTGCAATAAAGAGGTAAAAAGTGAGGATATAATAAAGGGTTATGAGTTTGAAGAAGGTAAGTATATAACATTTACAGAAGATGAATTAGAGAATATTAAGTCAAAGAGAGATAAGACGATTCACATTGAACATTTTGCCAAAATGAGCGATATTGATTCTATTTACTTTGAAAAAAATTATTATGTAATTCCAGAAGCAGGGGCAGAAAAGGCGTATGAATTATTAAGACAAGCGCTTCTTAATAAAAATGAAGTTGCAATCGCTCAAACAGTTTTTACAACGAAGGAAGAACTACTTATTCTATATCCGACAAAGGATTGCATCATAGCGAAGATGTTATTTTATCAAGAAGAGATACAAGAAATACCAAGATCAATCAGTAAAGTTGAAATCTCCAATGAAGAGATGGGTATGGCAAATACCATGATTGATACAATGACTAAAGACTTTGATATATCTTTGTACCATGATGAATATCAAGAAAAATTAAGGAATGCGATCACACAAAAGATACAAGGGCAAGAAATTGTTAGTAGCGATCCTAGTAGACCGAATAATGTCATTAATCTTATGGAGGCATTACAAAAAACTGTTGAGCAAGCGAGGAAAGGTACTGCGTAATGGATATATTCGATGCAAAAGGGATTAAGCCAATGCTTATAACGGAACAATTAGATCCCTACGATGATCCCGATAGTATCTTCGAATTAAAACTAGATGGAATACGCTGTATTGCATATTGCAATAACAGTACAGATCTGAGGAACAAACGAGACATGAAGTTACTACCAAGGTTTCCTGAGCTTAAAGGTATTCACAATAATTGCAAAACTAAGTGTATACTAGATGGAGAACTGATTGTTATAAAAGATGGTGTTCCTGATTTTTATGAGCTTCAAAAAAGGACATTAATGTCAGACCCGTTTAAGATCCAATTAGTAAATAGTAAATATCCTGCAAGCTTTGTTGCTTATGATATATTGTACTATAAGGATAAAGAAGTAACGAAACTTCCATTGTTAGAACGAAAGAGTATCTTATCTGAAGTAGTAGATGAATCTGAGCGACTATCCGTATCACGTTATGTGGAAAAGGATGGAGTTCTACTCTTTGATTTAGCAAAGAAACAACAACTTGAAGGTATCGTTGGTAAGAAAAAAGAGAGTTTATATTGGTTTGATAAGAGAACGAAGGACTGGATTAAGTGTAAATTAATGAGTACCGATGATTGTGTCGTATGTGGTTATATTGAAAAAGATAATAACATGACAAGCTTAGTACTTGGGCAATATACGAATGAAGGAGCTTTGGTTTATAGAGGACATGTTACCCTAGGGGTCAGTCTTAGAATCTTAAACCAACAAAAGTATACGGTTAGTGGCTATTGTCCTTTTGGAGATATCCCTAAAGGGAATGAAGAAGCAATATGGTTAGAACCCAATCTTGTATGTGTAGTTGAATCAATGCCGAATGATAAAGATTCTTTTAGACAACCCGTGTTTAAGGGATTTCGAAATGATAAAACACCAAGAGAATGTATAAGAATTGAAAAATTATAGCTATTGACATGGAAGTAAGGAAGAACCCTCCAGTCATCTACGATAAGGATGGCTGGAGGGTTCTTCCTGTAACTTATCTAGTAGATAAATTGTCTATCAAAAGGTATAATTTATCAGAAGATGCAATCTAGAAAAAGATTAGCTTATTGAAAGGCTGGAACATAAATATGAAGATAGAACGATTCCTTGGGATTACTATTTATTTGCTTAACCATAAAAGGGTAACAGCGCAAACACTATCTATGCGCTTTGAGGTAACAACTAGAACCATAATGAGAGATATCAATACGCTATCTTTGGCAAGGATTACAATCTACATTGCATTTCCAGATTTACTAAGGTTTGGAGAAACGAACATAGACATTGATAGTTTCTTATAAAAGATGTAAGATAGTAATGTGATAGAAGTGTTAACTGTCACTTAATTTGCTTAATTAAGTTTGCTTGTAAATAGAATAATCAAGAAAAGAGGTAATAGTATGAACAAAATGCCTGTAGTATTTATTGGACATGGTTCTCCAATGAATGCAATAGAAGAAAACCAATATGTTGAAGAATGGAGGGCGCTTAGAGAAAAAATACCGAAACCGGAAGCAATACTTTCGATTTCGGCGCATTGGTTTACGGATGGAACTAGAGTTATGACCACTGATACTGCGAAGACAATTTACGATATGTATGGTTTTCCTGAAGAACTTTATAGAGTAGTCTATAATGCAAAAGGTTCCCCGTATTATGCACAAGAAGTGAAATCTTTGATTAGTCGTGAAATAATGATAGATAATTCTTGGGGCTATGATCATGGAACGTGGTCTATTCTTCATAGAGTATATCCAGAAGCTGATATTCCTGTTTTCCAGCTGAGTGTGGATAGATATGCCTCTGCTGCTCAACATTATAGAATGGGGCAAGAATTATATAAACTTAGAGAACAAGGGGTACTAATACTTGGTAGTGGAAATGTAGTTCATAATCTGTCTAGAATTGATTGGAACAAAGAGAATGAAGGATACTCTTGGGCCGAAGAATTTGACAATTATATATATGAGAATATCTTGGAGAGAAGGAACAATAATGTTATAGATTATCAAAAAGCAGGGAATTCCTCTTCGCTAGCTTTTACTACCATGGATCATTTTGCACCATTATTGTATGTCCTTGGAGCAACAAATGAACAGGATAAGATTACCGTATTTAACAAAGCATACGCATTAGGATCGCTATCAATGACTAGTTATTTCTTTGAGTAATTATTATTTTTATGCGATTCAACACCACCGTTTTCTACTTCGTGGAAAGATAACATGATAATACGAAATAGGATACATCATGAGAAAAACAGAATAAAAGTCCATTCTCTTAAGATATGATAATACTATCAAATTAAGAATGGAGTGAGTTGTATCAATGAAAGTGAAAAATCTTTTATCAAAAGCAATGACGGTAGTGTTATCTGCGGCAGTATTATTGGGAAGCAGTCAGACTCCTATGGTATTTGCGTCTGTGTCGGAGTCTAATAATAGTGCTGTATACGACGCGCAGAATAGTGATGACTGGTTACATGCAAAAGGTAGTAAGCTATATGATAAGAATGGAAATGAAGTATGGCTTACCGGAGTAAATTGGTTTGGCTTTAATTGTACGGAAAGTGTATTCCATGGTTTATGGAGTGTAGAATTGCGTTCTGCGATTAAGGATATTGCAGATCACGGATTTAATCTACTTAGAATTCCTGTGTCTACGGAATTACTGTATTCTTGGATGATAGGAAAGCCAAAAGCAGATGTAAATGTTAACTGGTATGCGAATCCGGGATTAATAAAGCCGGACGGTTCGAAAATGAATTCCATGGAAATATTTGATCGGACAATGGAATTATGTAAAGAATATGGTATTAAAGTTATGGTAGATGTCCATAGCCCAGATTCCAACAATTCAGGACATAATTATGAATTGTGGTATGGGAAAGCGATGACGAATGGTACCATGGTTACAACAGATATCTGGATTGATACATGGGTATGGCTTGCCAACAAGTTTAAAAACGATGATACTTTGATTGCGGCAGATCTTAAAAATGAACCCCATGGAAAAAGAGGATATGCAAAGGAAGAACCGCACAATATTGCCAAGTGGGATGATACAATGGATGAAAACAACTGGAGATATGCAGCACAACGGTGTGGCAATGCTATACTGGAAGTGAACCCTAATATTCTTATCGTTGTTGAAGGGATCGAACAAACACCAAAAGCGGGTTATACATATGCAGATGCTGATAAGTGGCAAAGTAGTGATGTATATAATGGAGCATGGTGGGGCGGTAATTTACGAAGAGCGAAAGAGTATCCGATTGATTTGGGACAAAATCAATCCCAATTGGTATATTCACCTCATGATTATGGTCCATTGGTATCGGATCAAACCTGGTTTCACAAAGATTTTACAGAGCAGTCATTACTTGATGATTACTGGTATGATTCATGGGCATATCTGGGGAAAGAAAATATCGCGCCACTGCTTATTGGGGAGTGGGGTGGAACTTTAGATGGGAAAGATAATGAAAAGTGGTTGAATTTACTAGCTAACTACATGGTTAAAAACAGAATCAGTCATACGTTTTGGTGTCTTAATCCTAACTCAGGTGATACAGGAGGACTTCTCCAATATGATTTTAAGACATGGGATGTAGCAAAATATAACTTAGTTAAGTCTACATTATGGCAAAATGGACAAGGGAAATTTATTGGACTGGATCATCAGATTCCATTAGGAAACAACGGTATCTCCTTAAATGAACACTATGGAAATCAATAAGGATAAACAGTTACAAAAACGCTATTGATAATTTCATAGAATAATACTAATATAGTACGTGGATAATAGAATACAAAAATTAAACTATGAGAATCCATATTGCACAAGTTAAGGTATGTATTAAGGAGAAACAGCACAATGATAAAGAATTCCAAATTAACAAGCCCAAGATATCAACAAATAGCTACGGATATTGCAGCGAAGATAGTGGATAAGAAGTATAAGGTAGGAGATAAGATATACACGCGTTCCTCTATAGCAAGTCAATATGGGGTTTCTGCCGAAACGGCGAGAAGAGCGATTAGTATCTTAGTAGACCTTGATATTGTCGAGAGTACAAAAGGCAGTGGAGTGGTCATAAAATCCTATGAAAAGGCGGTCCAATTTGTTCATCAATATAATGATATACAAACCATTCATGATTTGAAAAAAGATATCATGGGGAGTGTTAATAGACAATTAAAAGAGATTGATTACTTTAATGAAAGTGTAACAAAATTAATTGATAAGATGGATCGATATCGTTCAAGCAATCCTTTTGTGCCTTACGAAATTGAAATCACAGCAGATACGCCTTTGTTAAACAAAACGATTTCAGAAATGAATTTTTGGCATAATACATCTGCAACAATTGTTGCCATTAAGAGAAATAATGAACTATTACGATCACCTGGCCCATATACAGCCTTTTTACCGGAGGATATTGTATATTATGTAGGGGATGAGAAGAGTACAGAAAGGGTTTATAATTTTATTTATCCTAATAGTGTAGAAGAATAATATAAAAAATCTGATTTAATAATCAAGTATAGTACCTGAAAACTAAGGATATATTTGAATATTTTATCAGATTTTTTTTGCGAATTTTATATAAAGTATTGTACTGAAATTGTATAGTATTGTGTAAAAAAAGTGAGAATATACTTTATATTAAAAATGGATTTTTATTAATTCCTAAAAATTTACTATTTGACAAAGTAACAACTTTAGTATAACATTAGGTTGTTACTATTGAAAATTTGAAATACTGATATCGAAATAAAGGGAGGTAAAAGTATGATAAAATTCGAAAATGTTACTAAGACATATAAAGATAAAACAATATTAAAAAATATATCACTTGAAATTGAAAAAGGAAAATTAGTGGCATTCATTGGTGCAAGTGGTTGTGGTAAAACGACTACACTTAAGATGATTAATCGATTGATTAAACCATCAACTGGACGGATCTACATTAATGGTGAAGATATTGAAAAGAAGGATGTCATTAAACTGCGACGTAATATGGGGTATGTAATTCAACAAACAGGATTGCTTCCACATATGACTGTAAAGGAGAATATTGAATTAATTCCTAGAACTGAAAAATATGATGCCAATTCTATAATTGAGACAACCGCTAAATTAATGGATATGGTAGGTCTTGATCCAGATGAATACCTAAATCGTTATCCAGTTGAATTAAGTGGTGGGCAGCAACAAAGAGTTGGAGTTGCTAGAGCCTTTGCGACAGACCCAGATATCATACTAATGGATGAACCTTTCTCAGCGCTTGATCCAATTACACGTACTGGACTCCAAGATGAGTTAGTGAATCTACAGTCGCAATTGAAGAAAACGATTGTATTTGTTACCCATGATATGGACGAAGCTGTAAAGATTGCAGACATGATTTGTATCATGAAAGATGGTGAGATTCTTCAGTATGATACACCAGAAAACATTCTGAAAAACCCAAAGAATGAATTCGTGTCAGAATTCGTTGGAAAAAACCGAATATGGGCTTCTCCTGAATATATTAAAGCGGAGGATATTATGATTGATTCTCCAGTTACTTGTAGTGTCAATATGACATTGCTTCGTTGTGTAGAAAAGATGCGTTCCTATAAAGTGGATAGTCTAATGGTGGTTGAAAACAAAACCAATAAATTACTAGGTATAGTAAATGCAAAACAATTACAAAGACAGTCTGACCGCACACAGGAAGTAGGTCAGATTATGAACACGGATATCTTAGGGGTCCGTTTGGACGATGATATAGTTCACATTCTAAAAGTAGTAGATGATAATAACGTATCTAACATTCCAGTATTGTCTGATGAGAATATTCTCCTAGGTCTAATCACGAAGAGTAGCTTAGTAACAACACTAAGCCAACCTTATTTAGAGGAAGAGGAGGTATTAGTATAATATGAATTTCATAGAATATATAACCCAAAACAAAGATCAAATTATCTCCTTAAGCATAGAACACATTAAGCTTACGGCAATTGCTGTTGGTTTTGCTATTTTAATAGGTGTACCACTTGGTATATTAATTAGTTATGTGAAGAAATTAAACAAACCGATATTGGGAGTAGCCAATGTGATACAAGCAATACCAAGTATGGCTCTTTTAGGTTTTGCAATACCATTCCTCGGAATTGGAACCTTACCTGCAATCGTTATGGTTATTTTGTATTCTTTATTACCTATAATAAAGAATACTTATACAGGAATTCAAAGTATTAATCCCGATATTATAGAAGCTTCAAAGGGGATAGGACTTACGAAATTACAAATCCTTATTAAGGTACAGATCCCATTAGCGCTTCCAGTCATCATGGCAGGGATAAGGATTTCGGCAGTTACTGCGGTAGGACTTATGACAATGGCAGCTTTTATCGGTGCTGGTGGGCTTGGTTTCTTAGTATTCTCTGGAATCAGAACCGTTAATAACTATCAGATTCTAGCTGGTGCGATACCTGCATGTATATTGGCTCTGTTTGTGGATTATCTAGTGGGATTAGTAGAAAAGCTAGTGACTCCAATCAGTCTACAAAAAACGGCGAATACCAAAGAGAAACAAATGAAACAAAGAAAGATACAAAAGGGTATACTATCTGCAACAGCAATTCTACTTGTTATTACTTTTGTTGTTTCAGGATTATCTAGTATGAATAGATCTGATAAAGTAATTAAGATTGGAAGTAAAGATTTCACCGAACAGCTTATCTTAGCAAACATGTTCTCCGATCTAATTGAAGAAAAAACAGATATTACAGTAGAGAGAAAAATAAATTTAGGTGGTACACAAGTATGTTTTTCGGCTCTTAACTCAAGAAGTATTGATATGTATTTTGATTATAGTGGAACCGCCTATGGAGATACACTGAATTATCCACCAAGTACAGATATGGAGGCAGTTTATAATACAGTAAAGAAAGATTTTAAGGAGCAATATAATATAGATGTATTAAAACAGATGGGATTTAATAATACGTATGTAGTTGCGGTGAAAGAAGAAACAGCTAAAAAGTATAATTTAAAATCCATTAGCGATTTAAAAGGTGTTGCGTCTAAGTTGACAGCAGGAACCACGTTTGAATTCTTAAACAGAGAAGATGGGTTATTAGGCCTTATGAAGCATTATGGATTTCAGTTCAAGGATACGGTAGGTTTAGATGGGGCATCAAGATATCTAGCCCTAACGAATAACGAAACTGATGTAATCGATGCTTTTTCAACGGATGGACTACTTAAAAAGTTTGATTTAGTAACATTAGAAGATGATAAGAATTTCTTCCCACCATATTATGCAATCCCATTAGTAAGGGATGAGGTTGTTGAGGAATACCCAGAGATTGTTCCAATTATCGAGGAACTGGGTTCTAAGTTAACAGATGAAATAATGATGGAATTAAATTATAAAGTAGATGAACTGCAAATGGAACCAGATGTAGTTGCAAGAGATTTCTTAGTGGAGAATGGATTTATTGATTAAAAAAACAAGTCCTGAAAGAGTTGTTCTATTTGAAGAAGAAATCGTTTCTGGAGAGTTTATATAGATTTTACTAGTTATGTAAAAATCCAATTTACATGGAAGATAGAATAGGATGTAATTAAAACAGGGCAAAACTACCTTATTAGGTGAGATTGCCCTGTATCTTTATAAACGACGATAACGACGATAGTATAAAAAGCCGATGAGATCTGCTAGTATCCAACCGATTGGAATTGCCCACCATATTCCTATAAGGCCAATTGAAGGAATCGATGCTAAGAGATACGCAAGTATAACACGTGTTCCTAGTGAGACCACCGTAAGTATAACAGATACTCCTGGTTTTCCAATGCCACGATAAAAGCCGTAAAGGAGAAACAGGAATCCAATACCACAGTAGAATGCACTCTCAATACGCAAATAGGTTACGCCAATGTTGATGATTGCTACTTCTTCTGGTTTTACGAAGATTGACATAAGCGGCCGTGCAAATAGGGATACACCGATTGAAACTAAAATACAAAATAACAAAGTAACTTTAATTGCTGAGCGAACACCTTTTTGAATGCGTTCTTTTTTTTCTGCTCCATGATTTTGTGCGATGAATGTGGAAAATGCGTTACCAAAGTCTTGTACAGGCATATATGCGAAAGCATCGATTTTTACCGCAGCGGAAAACGCTGCCATCACCGCTACGCCAAAACTATTAACTAGTCCTTGTATCATTAATATACCAAAATTCATAATGGACTGCTGTACACAGGTCAAAATAGAGTATTGAGAAATTTCTCGTAATACTAAAAAATCAAGATGTAGATCAGATCGTTTCAAACGGATAACCTCAAGTTTCATATAGCAATAAAGAGTAACACATATTGCTGATACACCTTGCGCTATAATAGTTGCCCAGGCGGCACCGGCTACACCCATATCAAAGGTAATAATAAATACAAGATCAAGTATTATATTTAACAGGGCAGAAATGGCTAAGAATACCAAGGGAATAAATGAATTTCCAATAGATCGTAATAAGGAGGCAAAATAGTTATAGAAAAAGGTGAATATAATTCCATAAAAAATCACCGTTATATAGCTTATTGTTTCTGCGAGAATTTCATTAGGAATCTGAAGTAGTTTTAATAGTGGGGTGGTAAAAATTATGACAGATATGGTTAAAATGACAGTAATCATCCCTATGAATAAAAATGACATCAAAAAACTAGACTTTAGTTTTTCTATCTTCCCTGCACCAAACAACATAGAAAATACCACACCACTCCCCATACAAAGTCCTAGAACAATTGAGGTTAGGAAGGTCATTAGTGTAAAGGAAGAACCAACGGCTGCCAATGCTTCAGGCCCTATGTATTTTCCCACAATAAAGGTATCCGCTACATTATAAAGCTGCTGTAATAGATTACCCACAATCATTGGACCAGCAAACAGCAGTATAGATTTGGTGACATTTCCTTTGGTCAGATCTCGATTCATTGTTTGATTCCTCCTTAGTTACGAAGTGTAAGTTTTCGCATACGTTATGTAAGTATCATATAAGAAGATGCAAAAATTGTCAACGAATAAGAGGGTTTAAATGCTAACATTGTTTTTCTTTTTAAAATAGAGTAAGATATTTTTATTAGTGGGAAGGAGATTTGATACATGTTTTTGAGTGGATTAGATGTAACGGATAGAAAGATTGTAGAATTATTGATTCAAAACGCTCGCATGTCTTACTCTGATATTGGTGAGGCGGTAGGATTATCTAGGGTGGCAGTAAAAACTAGGATTCGTTCTTTGGAGGAACGTAAGATAATCGAAGAATATACTACGATTATTAATCCGCAAAAGATAAATGGAGCAATCTCGTGTTATTTTGAGATTGAAATGAAGCCTGCAAGTTACGAAACCGTAGTTGGAATTCTAAAAGAAAACGAGTTAGTCACCCAGATCTATCAGGTTTCTGGAAAAAATAAATTACATGTTCATGCAATTGCTTCAAATCAGGAGGAGATGGAAATATTTTTGTCAGAAACTATTCGAACGTTACCGGGAGTAACTGAATTAAGTAGTAATGTGATTTTATCTCGTATTAAGGATATTAAGGGACTTAGATTATAGATTTTAAATAGGGATGTAGGTCAATGAGATTTTAAATCTGTAGGAGAGGTCTTGCAAGCAGGACGGCAAATAGATGTTATTGTTGTCAAAAAAGTATCCTCTATCTCCTTTTAATAGGGGAGATAGAGGATTTTATGTATCCAGAGTCTTGCTAAAACGAGCTGGCTATATTTTATCATTGCGTTCGAAGTCTTAGAGGATATGCAGGATCAAAGATAGAATTAATCTTTATAGCATAGGAAGTTTTATCTATAATATCCTGATCAGTTATGTAGTGGATATCCAATAAACCATCTGATTTATATCCAGTTTTTATATAATTCATCTCAGATAAGGCTAAGCTCCAGCCAAGAAGCCAGTCATTCAGCTTTTCTTTGGTTTCTACGGTTCCATCAAAATGAATTAATAAATCAATGTCACTGTTAAGCCTAGCAGTACAGTTATTGGTACTGCCAAAAAGATAGATGCCTTTCACGCTAAAAGCTTCCATATCAATCTGATTTGCTATTTGTTCAGCCATATAATGTCGCCACTTCCAACCCTCGTCATTATGTGCACTATCTTTAGGAATAGTAATATCATGAGAAATAGAACCAGAATTACTTTGAGAAGGCTCTTCGAGATAAGCAATCGCCTTTTGTAAGTCTCCGTTCATTAATACAATAAGTTCTTTATTAAAAAATGTTTCTTCTATTGTAATAACCCTTACCGCTTCATCAAGATAGGAGTACATAGGTAAGATCTTAGATAAAGCATTCTTTGAACTATTAAAAAAAGAACGATTAAATATAGAATCGTTATCTTCTGGATATAATGGAAGATATTTAATGTTTTCCTCTACCAAATCTTGAAAGAAGTGAGTCCCAAAGGATAACTCGGGTTCGAATCTTGATTGTTTGTTAGCCACTTCTATTAACATTGCGGTATTATTTATATCGGAATAAGCCACGGGTACACCCAGTTTGATATCTCCACGACTTCCCCAACGTCCAGGACCAAGTAGTATGAAGCTTTTTCGTGGTAATATCTGATTTAATTCATGGATAATATTTCGAATATTTAATAGATCTTTATGTGATTCTAATTTAGAATATTCGATGGGGTCCACATAGACTACAGTTTTTATACCTGTTACTTTTCCGTTGGAAATATATTTGTTAGCAGTAAATATGATACTTTGGAAAGGTATATTAGTTGGAATAGCAACGGGAGCATTATCATAGTTTTGACTTTGTGGCCTACATTGGAGTAGATAAAAATGTTTACCATCACTAGCAAATTCAATATCTACAGGATAACCAAGTTTTTTCTGCAACAAAGAGAGAATGGATTTAACTTGTTTAACGAATGAGGTTTTCTTTACCAATCCATCTAAGGTAATTATAATATTATCATTCTTAAAATCTGTAGTGAAAGGATTTGAGTCCATAATGATATCATTGTTTAGTACCGATGCAACCAAGTTGATATGTGGAATATGATCACCGTATTCTTTTATTACTTGATGAATAGGTAAGGTAAGGAATTGATTGTTATCTAAATCTATTAAATCCATATATTGAGGAGAGTATTTTGATATCTCCCTAGGGGACTGATTAACCCGAAGATTGGCTTGTCCTGGGGAGAGTAGGAGAGGATAGTCTTCGCCTACACGATCAACAGCTCTTGTTCCTAGACCCATAACCATTCTAAGTAATCCATCTTCCCTTTTTATACGAGGAGACCAACGCAACTCATTATTACTAAACGCAACTCCAGCAAAGAGTGGGAAGTAGTAGGGACCCACTTTAGTACCAACCACTTCTTGAATCATAATACCCATCTGTTCATTGCAGTCAAGCAAATCGTTTTTAATTCGGTATTGAATCGAATCAGGATTAAAGATTGAGGCGTAAACCTCTAAGATACCATCAACTAGTTGTTTGATTCGTTCTGCTCTTGTACCTGTATTCGTTATAAAGAGACTTTTATATTTTCCGGAAAAAGAGGTATCAATCTGGTCCTCTAAGACACTAGAAGAACGAATAATTAATGGACAATCCTCACTGCAATCCACAATTTTATTAAGTTCATTTAATATGTATGGTGATAGTCTGGCGTTCTTTAACATCTGAATTACTCGTGGATAACTAGTACGGATATCAATCATATCAAGGTATTTATGCTCATTTAACTCATCAAATCCATTATCTTCTAGCAAGTATCCAAATTCGTCAGAAGAGATATACCAAGTCTTTGGTGTTATGATATTCTCAAACTCTAGAAATTCGTCTTTATGTGATTCAAGAATTTGATTTGCAAGGAAAAAGCCAGAACCTTTTCCACCAATCCGTCCAATGCTTCTTGGAGAACTTATAAAAGAATCAAGCAGTTTATGAAAGGCCTCTATATGGACATGGTTATGAATTCTGGAGATCAATTTTGGATTGCCTGTAATAAAGCGCCTTGTTAATTCAACTTTTAACCATCTTTTCGTTGCTTCACTTGTCATCTCGTTGTTTTTTACTGCTTTCAAATAGGCAGAGAGAGCGTGAGAGATTTTTTTAACATCAGAATCTTTTTTGTCAACTATTTTTATTAATTCATATGTTTTTCCCTGATAAATCCATAGATTTATATAATCATAAATTTGAATATCATCTAGGTTTATTAATGAATTACCAAATAGAATCTTACTGAAACGGATAACATCAACTGCAGGAAGTGTTTCAAGTGGAAAATTAACTTCGCTATTCAAATTGTACTTTACCCAGCCCATTTCATTAAAAATATTTTTAACCATCTTGGGATTAATGGAAGCTAAAAGTGCAAGCATTTTCTCACAAACATAAAGTAAGATTTCATGATCGGTTTTTTGTAATAAATCAAGAATCGCTTCCCAGCGGTTTCTGTAATTATATTTTTGAACGGAGTCTTTCTTATCAATAGTCTCTGAAAACCTTCTTGCTATGGTGTTTAGAAGACGAACTTCATGTTCTAAGAAAGCAATGTCACCAGTCTTAAAGGTGTTCTTTGGGTACATAACTTTAATATATCCACGGTTTTGATTATTAACGATTATTGCCGATTCTAGTTCTTCCCCATCTTCAATTTTTTCGTCAGGAGAGAAAATCTGTTTATCAAACTCGATTACTGCCTTGCAGCTATCTGGGTTACGAAATCCCATTGGTATTATAGATGGGATTTTTTCCAGACTCTCAGTCAATGAATCTTTGGTTAAGGATTCTTCAATTAGATATAGGCATTCTAATTCTTTTGCCCGTTCAACCAAATCATCTTTTGATATTGTTCCGTAGTGGTTCATCCTGCTTGCCCATCCTTTCTTGATATAAGGGAATGATAAAAACAGTAAAATAAGTAATTTTATGAATAAAGAGTATTAAATCATAAATTAGAGATAGAACATGGTTTTAAGCGCATGTTCTATCTCTATCAGTGCGCAATGTTATTACGACTGAATCAGTACAAAAAATTACCAACTATACCCAACCACGAAGTTTAACTGCTTCTGCTACACGATTTATTGCAATGACATATGCTGCATCGCGCATATAAAGATTTTTCTCCTGTGAAAGTTTATGTACAGCTTGGAACGCACTTGTCATTTTTTGGTCAAGTTTTTCAAGTACTTCTTCTTTCGGCCAGAAATAATTCATATTGCATTGAACTTGTTCAAAGTAACTACAAGTAACGCCACCGGCGTTGCAAAGAAAATCAGGAACAAGATAAATGTTTTTAGCTTTTATAATTTCATCACTATCTGGTGTTGTAGGTCCATTAGCACCTTCACAGATTACTTTTACTTGTGCACTAATCTTTTCTAGTGCGGGAGGAGTTATTTGGTTTTCTAACGCACATGGAAGAAGAATATCTACATCTTGTGCGATCCATTCATCACCATCTAATAATTCAAAACCTAATTCAATGGCTTTTTGCTTATTAATAGAACCAAAAGAATTTTTAATAGATACTAATTGATCTACATCGATACCATTAAGATTACGATAGGTATATGATCTTTTATCTTCATTATCCCAGCATGAAATGGCAACGATTTTTCCACCTAATTCCTTGTAAAGACGGGCAGCATATTCAGCAACATTTCCAAATCCTTGTATACTTGCTGTTGTAGTTGCAATATCAATATGTAACGCTTTCAAAGCTTCTCTTAATGTATAAATAACGCCATACCCAGTTGCTTCCGTACGACCCAAAGAGCCTCCCATTCCAACTGGCTTTCCTGTGATTGTACCAGGGTAATGACCACCATTGATTGTCTCATATTCATCCATCATCCATAACATATGTTGACCATTGGTCATAACATCAGGAGCAGGTACATCTACCACTGGTCCCATTACCTTTGAAAGTTGTCTGACATATCCACGGCATAGTCTTTCTTGTTCTGCCATTGACATATTATGAGGATCACATATGATTCCACCCTTTGCCCCACCTAAAGGAATATCAACTACAGCACATTTCCATGTCATCCATAAAGATAAAGCTCGGATCGTATCTACAGTCTCCTGAGGATGAAAACGAATTCCACCCTTAGCAGGGCCTCTTGCATCGTTATGCTGAATTCTATAACCGTTGAAAACCTTTGTTGTTCCATCATCCATTTTTACAGGAATAGTGACATGAAATTCTTTGTTTGGTTGTCTTAATAATTCTCGAGTTGCTTGATCTAAATCAATCAGATTAGCCACATTATCAAATTGTGTTTGGGCTGAAACATAAGGATTATAAGTTTTATTCTCCATTTTTTACCTCACTTTATTTTGGATTTTATGTTCAACGACTATTACGAAGTAAAGTGTTGAAACATTGATTTAATTATACTATATAATAGGATATTGTCAACGAATTAACAGATCATTGAAATGTGTTACAATGTGAGGGTATATTTTACTGCTCTTATTGCAAGCATTTATTGATATAATTTTCAAGGCGTACGAATCTAACAAGTGTAAATAGCTTGGATCGTGTTACAAAGATAAGTAGCGATAGAATAATACAGTTAAAATATGATACAATGAGGATTAGTAAAACATTCGCCTGTTAGAATCAAGGTGGTAAAAAGTACCGTAGTGGACAGTTTGAGACTGAGTGAGTACGGTTTATTAGTGAAAGAGAGAACGATATGTATTTAATTTCTATATATTTTGATGAAAATGCAGATAATAAAATCAGACGGCTTATACACAAGGTAGCCGAAAAAAGTGAGAATCGTTATATGATAGAAGCAGGTGTCCCACCACACATAACAATATCTGCATTTGAAACCGATCAAGTGAACAAAGTAATTGATTTGTTTGATTGCAAGGTTCATGATATCAAGGCTGGTAAGTTGCAATGGGTTTCTATAGGAGTTTTTAATCCCCATGTAATATTCTTATCACCAGTATTAAATGAATACTTGCATAAGCTTTCCGTATTCGTGAATGAAACCGTATCCTGTGTTGATAACGTATCAATTAGCCGATTCTATTTACCTCTGCAGTGGATGCCGCATACTACGATTGGGAAAAAACTATCAGTAGAGGAAATGCTTATGGCATTTAAAACGTTACAGAATAATTTTAGAATGTTTGAGGGAACAGTAACTAAAATTGGTTTAGCTAAAACAAATCCATATCAAGAGTTAAGAAACTGGGATTTGAAGTAAAAGAGCAAGTAGCTATATGGCATTTGATTTGCAGTTTTAAGGAAAAGAAGACACACTGTTGACATAGAATAATGAAAGAATTATAGTAATAAGTAGAGTATGATTATTAAATACTATAAAAATAATGCCGAAGTCATTCATTGAATCATTACAGGCTGCTGATAATAATAGATAAGGAGAATTAATAACTATGGCAGAAGAAAATCAAGAGATAATAGATAAATATACGAAGGTTTGTATATGTAAAGCAATTAATAAAAGTACCATGAAAAAGATAATTAAAGATGGTGCAGATACTTTGGAAAAAGTTCAGAAGGCAACTTCAGCAGGAAGTGGAAGTTGTGGAGGAAGGCGATGTACACCTAGGATTTTGGAATTGTTAGAGGAGTGCAAACAAGATTAAGATGAATATGACTATTGCAGAGGCTTGTCAAGTCCCAAAGGTTTTCCAAGATGTAGGCCAAGCAACAAGGGTAAAGCTAATCACGAATGGGCTTATTCGTTCTTACAAGAAAGGTGAAATTATCTTTCGAGATCAACAAGAGGTAGATCGCTTTTATTTTGTGATTTCTGGCTATGTCAATTTGTATAAAGTGAATATGAAACAAAGCCAGAAAGTAATATTTATATATGGTGCGGGTGAGATGCTAAATGAGGTATTAATTGATCGACCAAAGGCATCTATTAACTGTGAAGCATTGAGCGAGGTGGTTACCTTATCCTATTCAAGAAAGCAGCTCTTAGAGATGATGGAACAAGATTTTGATTTAGCATTGGCGATTATGAAGTCTAGTGTCAAAAAGACAAGACGGTTATATAGACAACTAGCGAATACCTCGAATATGGTTCATGCTGATTCTCAGGTTGCATCAAAGCTATGGAAACTGGCACGAGATTATGGAGAGGTTACAGAAGAAGGAGTCAAGATAAATTTTGAATTGACCATTTCTTTTTTGGCAGATATGATTGGCTCCAAACGGGAAACAGTGTCTAGGATAGTGAATCGCTTCTGCAAAGAAGGACTTCTAAGAACAAGAAGAAATATATTTGTTATCGTAGATATGAATGGAATTAAAAATTACAGTAAGGAATAACAAAGATCTATAACAAGGACCTATAACCGTAACAACTTACGGTATAGGTCTTTTTTGTTTCTTCTGTACTGTAATCAATAGAGCGACCTGTATATCTATAAACGACGATAATATATCAATCCGAGGATATAAATATCTTAAAATCCGTGAACAGGATAATAAAAGGAACATCAAACAGTAAATCACCTAAAAAGGAATAATTGACATATCAAATACAAAAATTTACTATTATGATAGTGTATGTTTTGCAAAATTACTTAAATACAACAAATACATTACCGTATCGCAATAATGTATTAATGCATCTATAAACTTACATGAGTGTTAATATAGCTAATGGAACATCAATGTATATAGAAGTTGATTTATCTACTGTAATTAAATGGTAGGAGGTAAGGAATGTATGAATAAAAAGATAATAGTAATATGTCTTACAATTTTATTTTTTGTATCGCTTACTGCTTGTAAAAAAGAAACGACAGATAGTATATATCAACCCCTAATCAAAGAACTCAAATGGGGAATGGGCGAAAACCAAGTCATTAAATTACTCGATAACAGGAATGACATGGCTTACAAGCAATATGATTATGATGCTAATGACGATAATCAAGGGAACAAGAATGAGGGTAAGACTTTCTTAAGCTTTATAGAGTTTAATAGTCCAATCAAAAAATTTGGTTACAATGCTAGGGCGATATTAGAGTTTTCAAGAGCAGGGTATGAGGGTCTAGCTGGAGAGGGGCTATTAAATTGTATTATCCTCGGATATTCTGATGTAACAGAAGAAGAACTGTTGGCTCAATTGAAAATCGAATTGGGAGATGATTACAGCGAGAATTCTATGGCACCCGGTATTAAAAGTTATATATGGAAAAGTGAGACAAAGATGAAGGATATTCCTCAGGAAACATTTGATACTGTATGTACATATTTAAAATACAAATCGCCGAACACGAGTGAGACCATTTTATTCCCAAGGGTTGATGAACCAGTGAATCACATAGTATTTCGAATTACAAAATCGGAAGATAGGAAATCGTTAACCGTTACCTATTATAGTGATTGGGAATGGTTGATAAATTATCTAAACAATACGTCTAAGTAAAAGAATATTTAGTCCTTAAAATTGATGTAAAACTACATTTCTAATCAGGAAGAGATGGAGATGTTTTTGAAAAAGACCTATACCGTGATATAAATCACGACGTAGGTCTTTTTTATATGTTATATTGTTAAAAAAATAACGTAGGAGGTATTTATGTTTAGAGAGGAATATAATGCAGTTTGTAATGCGGCAGCAGCCAAAGTTGCATTACTTAAAAACAATCCATTGGGATATTTTGTATTATCAATGCTTGCTGGAATCTATGTTGGTTTTGGTATTCTATTGATTTTTACAATTGGTGGAATGATGACAGGAAATCCATATGCGAAGATTGTAATGGGAGCCGCATTTGGTATCGCACTTAGTCTTGTAGTCATGGCAGGAGCAGAACTATTTACAGGAAATAATTTTGTCATGACTGCTGGTGTGTTAAAAAAGAAGGTTACGCTTGCTGATACGCTTAAATTATGGTTTATCTGCTATATTGGTAACTTAGTTGGCTCAATTTTAATTGGAGTGATCTATCATCTTACTGGACTTAATGCAGGAAACGTTGCAGAGTTTATCGCTAGTACTTCGGCTACGAAAATGAGTATTCCGGCAATGCAACTTTTCACAAGAGGTATTTTATGCAATATGTTAGTTTGTCTAGCTATCTGGTGTGCAACAAAATGTAAATCAGAAAGTGGTAAGTTAATTATGATTTTCTGGTGCTTGTTTGCATTTATTACAACTGGATTTGAACATAGTGTTGCAAATATGACTCTATTAGCGGTTGGTATTTTAAATCCAGTAGGTCAAGCTGTTACGATTGGTGGTTATATCTATAACCTAGTTGTAGTTTCATTAGGAAATATGTTCGGCGGTATTCTTATGGTTGCAATTCCTTATTTCCTAGCATCAAAAGAAAAAGAGGTATAAGTATGGGATATGTATTAGAAAAGGAAGGCATGAATCAAGTTCTTTCAAATCTTTCAGAAAATTATTTGATTTACGCTCCAAAACTCTATGTTGGTGGCGGAAGATTATCTGACACAGACTGTGTACGCTATGGAGAAGTTAATCGTATTGATGAAATCGTATTTGATAGGAAGTCAGAGTTTTCTTTTAAGGAAGTTTTAACACCAATTACACAAACACTGTTTTATTATACAGAAGATACGGTAAAAGAAGCAGACGGTCCCAAGAAGGGTGCAGTTATCTTCCTAAGAAGTTGTGATCTTCATGCAGTAAAGAGACTCGATGATATGTATTTATCAAATGGACCTGTGGATTCTTATTATGAGAGAATTCGTGAAAAAGTAAAATTCGTATTAATGGGTTGTAGCAGTGCATATGACAATTGTTTCTGTGTGGATATGGGCACGAATATCTCAGAAAATTATGATATGAGCATTGATTGTAGTGACAATAACTACCGTGTTGATTGCAAATCGGTAGAATTCAAATCATTATTAAAAGCAAATGCGATTAGAGAAGAAGAAGTATCACCTGCATATGTGAAGGAAACAAGTACACATGTGCATATTCCTGAAAATCTAAGCGCTGAGGTGGCAACAAGTAGTATTTGGAGAGAATACGATTCTAGATGTATCGGTTGTGGAAGATGTAATTTTGTCTGTCCAACTTGTACTTGCTTTACAATGCAGGATTTATTCTACACAGATAATGGTAAAGTAGGAGAACGTAGACGTGTATGGGCTTCTTGTATGGTTGATGGTTATACAGAGGTTGCTGGTGGTGGATGCTATAGACAAAAATACGGTGACAGAATGCGCTTTAAGGTATTACACAAGGTTCTTGATTATAAAGAAAGAAACGGTTACCACATGTGTGTTGGTTGTGGAAGATGTGATGATATATGTCCAGAGTATATCTCTTTCTCTACCTGTATTAATAAATTAGAAAGTGCTATGGAGGAGGTAAGTAGCAATGAGTCGTAATGAGTATGTACCGTTTTTATCAGAAATATTAGATGTTATCAAGCATACAGAAATTGAATATACCTTCCGCATGGCATATGATGGAGAAGTAAAACCGGGACAGTTTTTTGAAGTATCGGTACCAAAGTATGGTGAAGCACCTATTTCAGTTAGTGGAATTGGTGAGGGATTTGCTGATCTTACAATCCGTAGAGTAGGTAAAGTAACCAATGAAGTTTTTGAATTATATAAAGGTGATAAGCTGTTTTTACGTGGACCATATGGAAACGGTTTTGATATAGAAGAATATAAAGGTAAAGAACTTGTAGTTATAGCAGGTGGGACAGGGGTATCTCCTGTACGTGGTGTCATTGAATATTTTGCTAAGCGTAGTGATGAGCGTAAGAATATGACTCTAGTTGCTGGATTTAAATCAGAAGATGATATCCTCTTTCGTGATGATTTTCAGTTCTGGAGACAAAATATGGATGTCATTCTTACATTAGATAATGGAGAAGAGACAAAGGATCACAAAATAGGTCTTGTAACAAAATACATTCCCGATCTTATTCTAGAGGATGTAAACACTGCTGTAGCTATCGTTGTTGGTCCTCCTGCAATGATGCGTTTCTCTGTAAAAGGGTTACTAGAAAGAGGGTTCAAAGAAGAAAACATCTGGATTTCACAAGAGAGAAAGATGTGCTGCGGATTAGGCAAATGTGGACACTGTAAAATCGGCAATCAATATGTCTGTCTAGATGGACCAGTATTCAACTACACAGTAGGCAAAACATTGATTGATTAAGGAGGAAAAGTAATGGATATCAATACGAAAAAACTGAAAAAGAATGCGTTCCGTGTAACGAAGGAACGTGGAATTACAGCCTCCAGAGTACGTGTTCCAGGTGGAAGAATGGATGCCAAATACTTATCAGCTATTCAACATATTGCAGATACCTATGGTGATGGTACCGTTCACCTAACGGTTCGTCAAGGTTTTGAGATTCCAGGGATTCCATTTGAGAAGATGCCTGAAGTTAATAAGTTATTACAACCTATCATAGAAGGTTTAGATATCAATCAAGAAGTACCAGAAGGAGGTTATACAGCTTCTGGAACTAGAAATATCACAGCCTGTGTTGGTAATAGTGTATGTCCATATGCTTGTTATAATACAACTGATTTTGCTAGAAGAATGGAGAAAGCCGTATTTCCTAATGACCTTCACTTTAAGATTGCTTTTACAGGCTGTTCGAATGACTGTGCCAAGGTACGTATGCATGATTTTGGCATTATAGGAATGACAGTACCAAGGTTTGAGGCAGATCGTTGTGTTAGTTGTGGAGCTTGTGTGAAAGCTTGTAAGAAGAAATCTGTGTCAGCCTTAACAGGAGTTAATTATCGTCCACAAAGAGACCATAATAAATGCATCGGTTGTGGGGAGTGTGTGAATGCATGTCCTAACCTGGCATGGACTAGGAGCGATAAGAAATATTACAAATTAACGCTTCTAGGTAGGACGGGTAAGAAAAATCCTAGACTCGGAGAAGATTTTATTAAGTGGGCTGATGAAGATAGCATTATTAGAATCGTTCAGAATACCTATGATTATGTAAAACAATATATTGATCCAAATGCTCCAGGAGGGAAAGAACATATCGGTTACATTGTAGATCGTACTGGCTTTGAAGAATTTAAAAAGTGGGCTCTAAAAGATGTAAATCTTCCAGTTATCGCAGAAGTAGCAGAGAACATCTACTGGAGTGGAGTTAGGTATTAGTAAAATTACAATTGGATAAATGAACAAATAAAAAAGGTGTCTGCCAATCAGCAAAAAAGATGGCAGGCATTTTTTCTCATTAATCGATCGGTTTTAATAATTGTCCATATTTTTAAGATTTGTCCATTCCAATAAAATAAAAATAAAGGTATGATATAGAACAGTTAGTAATGACTAACTAAGAATTCACCTTAAGAGAAGGGGATAAAATTTTCAAATTGAAAGGAGCATAGTTGTTAATATGACAGATAAATCAAAAGTTTCTGCAGGGCGTTTTCGGCTGGTTATTATAAGCTTACTTATAATCTTGGTTGTATCGTTTTTGTTTACCTTATGTTTAGGTGCGATGAGGATATCTCCAAGTAGTACCTTCCAAATAATCATAGATAAATTATTTGGTATTTCACCAAGTGGAGCGCATCTCCCAACAGATGCAGAGATGAACATCATTTGGAAAATCCGTTTTCCGAGAGTATTGCTTTCTTTATTCGTTGGTGCTGGTCTTGCACTTTGTGGCGGAGTTATGCAAGCTACAGTGCAAAATCCTATGGCGGAACCTTATATACTTGGGATATCCTCTGGTGCATCTCTTGGAGCAACCTTCGCTATATTTATTGGTTTTGGAGTTGGTACGGCCTTTGGAGCGTTTGTAGGATCAATAGCAGCAACGGTGGCAGTATTAACATTGGCTTCTTATGGAAATCGTATGACTTCTGTGAAGTTAGTACTATCAGGAATGGTTATTAATGCGTTGTTTAGTGCGATTTCCAACTTCATAATTTCTTTGGCTGGAGATTCGGAAGGAACTATGTCTATTAAATTCTGGACGATGGGTTCACTAACTCGTGCAAAATGGGATAATATCTGGCTTCCAATCATTGCTGTGGTTTTATGTAGTATCTTTTTTATGACTCAATATCGTGTTCTTAATACCATGTTAGCTGGTGATGAAGCAGCCATTACATTAGGAATTAATTTGAGTTTCTACAGAAGAGTTTATATGATTGTTGTTTCCTTACTCACGGGTATATTGGTTGCAACGTGTGGGATTATTGGGTTCGTTGGATTAATTATACCTCATATTGTTCGTTCGCTGGTTGGTGCAGATCATAGAAGATTACTACTAACTTCCCTACTGGCAGGCTCTATCTTCTTAATGTGGGCAGATGCCATTGCGAGAATTCTTATACCGAATGCAGAGTTACCAATTGGAATTATAACTGCTTTGGTGGGAGCACCATTCTTTGTATTTATTCTAGTAAGAAGAGGTTATGGCTTTGGATCAAACAATTAGAGGAAATCGATGTGAAAAATCAAGATTTTTCACACGCAACTTTGTGCCTGCGACCCAAAGTTTGCAGGCTATGGAAAGGCATGGTTATTAGTATGGACTTAACAGTAAAAGATCTAAGTGTCAATCTTGGTGAAAAGGAAATAGTAAAAAAGGTTTCTTTAAACACAAGTGGCAATTCTTTTGTTGCTCTACTTGGTCCAAATGGAAGTGGAAAATCCACATTACTGCGCTCAATATATAGAGTTTTAAAACCAAGTGGAGGAATTATATTAATTGATGGGAAAGATTCCACGCAGATAACGAACAAGAAATTGGCAAAAGAAATGGCGGTTGTTGCACAGTTTAATAACTTGAATTTTGATTTTACCGTACGAGAGATTGTAATGATGGGGAGAACCCCTCACCTGAATATGTTACAGGCTGAAAGCTCTAAAGACTATAAAATTGTAGATTCAGCACTGGAGAAGGTAGGCATGAGACAGTATGGAAATCGAAGTTATGCTTCACTTTCTGGTGGTGAAAAACAGCGTATTATGTTGGCAAGAGCCATTGCACAAGAACCTAAGTTGTTGATTTTAGATGAACCTACCAATCATCTCGATGTCAGATATCAATTGCAAATCCTATCGATTGTTAAGGAATTAGGGATTAATGTACTAGCAGCGTTGCATGATTTAACGCTTGCTTCTCAATTTTGTGATTACTTATATCTATTAAAAGATGGTGAGATTGATTCGCAAGGAAAACCAGATGACGTACTAACGAAAGAAACGATAAAAAGGATTTATGAGATTGACTGTGAAATTATGAAAGCACCAAATACCGACGGAGTATTAATTAGTTATTACCCACCTAAGGTTTCAATGTAGATAATTAAACAAACTATACGTTTGCGAAACTCTTTGTTATGGCGACAAACATATCAATGTGTTTTAACCGTTACGATTCACTGAATAGTGTTATGAAGATAGTTCGCAATTGACTAAGTAAACAAATAAAGGAGATTATTATGAGAAAAAATATTTATAAGCTTACTGCCTCAGCTTTACTACTTGCAGTATTAACAACAGGATGCGCGAAAACATCGAATACAGACTCATCAAAAGGGGATACATCTAACACTACAGTTACAGAGCAGACAACAGATGATACTGTGGACAATGGAGAGGTTAGTGATACAGAAGAAACAAAGGATTCTAGTGAAACAGTATATCCGTTATCAATTGATACGTATGGACCAGACGGAGAGAAGTATACTCAAACATTCACAGAGGCCCCATCAAAAGTAATAACGAATAATCCTTCTTCAACAGACCTGTTATTGGAACTTGGTCTTGGAGATAAAATTATTGGTATCCTTAAGCCTGATAATGCACCTGATGAAAAATGGGCATCTGCATATGAAAATCTTACTGTCCTAGGTGATAAAATGACGATGTCTAAAGAAGTTATCATTGGTGCAGAACCAGACTTTATATTTGGCCGTACGATGCCATTTAACGATGAATCTATGGGAAAAATTGAAGACTTAAATGATATGAATATTAATGTATATACGGAACTAGCAAGTAACTTTGTAATTGATCAATCTCTAGATAATGTTATTTTAGACGTTCGTAATATAGGCAAGATATTTAATGTATCTGAAAAGGCAGATACCTATGCAGATTCTTTGCAGACACGTTTAGATACGATCAAAGGTAAAGTATCTGATATATCTCAATCAGAACCTGTTAAAGTATTATTTATGGTAACCTATGTAGATGGTACATTTAATACGTTTGGTGCGAATTCAGCCCTTCAAAGTGAAATGTTAAAAACTATTAATGCAGAAAATGTATTAGAAACTGGTACAAGTTCTTTAACAAGTGAGAACCTTGTGTCACTTAACCCAGATGTAATTGTTTATATTAAATCTGACCGTAATGCTGAAACTGATAAAACAGCTGTTGAAAGCCTTTTAGCTGACGAAACGATTCAGTCTGTACCAGCCATTGCTAATGAGAAAATAATCGAGATTGGCTATGATGAAATAATGGATTATGGCGCAAGAATTTTTGATACATTAGAAACATTATATGATTTTATTTACTAAGTGTAAGGAGGCTGTATTAATATGGAGTTTACGACGATTGCAGGAAGAGAATGCTTCGTATTTCTGCCGAACAACTATGAGAATGAAGAAACATCATATCCTGTAGTATATCTACATGGAGATAAATCTACGTATGCATTATTAAAAGAAGCTGATTTCCTTTCTGATCTATCCTATATTATTATAGGAATTATGTCAGAAAAACGCTTAGATGAATTAACACCTTGGCCAAGTACTTCTCTTCATCCAAAGTTTCCGGACTTTGGAGGGAGAGGGGATGAGTATATACAATTTATTGAAACGAAGTTAAAACCGACTGTAGATCAGATGTATCGAACGTTAACTACTCCTGAAAGTACAGGAATCGTTGGATATTCCCTTGGTGGTCTTATCTCCATCTATGCAGCCTTTCACACCGCAAGTTTTGGCTGCTTTGCAAGTATGTCTGGCTCATTCTGGTATCCAGAATTTGATTCATACACGACTAAGCAATTGGTTCGTAATCGTGAAGCTAGATTTTATCTGTCAAGTGGTGATAGCGAAGGAGTAGGGCATAAGGATAGGAAAAAGGATGCAGTTACGTATACAAAGAAAGTCTATGAATTCTTAGTTTCCGATGTAACTTCCTCTAGAGTAACAATTAACTGGGATGAAGGTGGACATCATGCCAATACGCATATGCGATACAAAGATGCATTGCTCTGGTTTAATTGTAATCTTAAAAACAATTAAGCAATTACTGATTTTATTGATAGTTAAACAACTAGGATAACATAAGGCCTATGAAAATGAATCGTTAAGACATTTTCATAGGCTTTCTTTGCTTTGTTTAAATTGTAGTAAAGAACATAAAAAACATAAAAAACATAAAAAACATAAAGAACATAAGGAATATAAAGAACAATATGAGGTAACAGAACATAATATTAATAAATACAGAATAATAAAATATTGACAATAATGTATGACATACAGTATGATGGTTTTGAGGTGATAATATATGGATTCAAAGAACGAACTAGTCAGTTCACTTACAATAGAATTAAAAAGAGGTACCTTGGTTCTTTTGGTATTAAGTCAGCTTAGTACATATGAATATGGGTACTCACTTGTGCAAAAGTTAGAAAAGAAGAACGCTCCAATCGAAGCAGGAACGCTTTATCCATTACTCCGAAGATTAGAAAAACAAAAGTTATTGATTAGTAAATGGGATACGAGTGAAAGTAGACCACGTAAATTCTATACGTTAAGTGAGGAAGGAAAAGTAGTTTACGAACAACTTAAAACAGAGTGGAGAGCAATGTCAACCTTAATGGAGGAGTTATTGAAGGAGGAGGAGAATAATGAAACTGATTGATCGATATGTATATGCTGTTACGGAACATTTTCAGAAGGAAAGCAAGGAGGATGTTGGTAAGGAACTTCGTGCCAATATAGAAGATATGCTTCCAGAAAATTATTCAGATAAAGACGTATATCAGGTATTGGAAAAACTCGGTAGTCCGCGTAAACTTGCTAACGAATACAATCCAAGGAGCAGGTATTTAATAGGACCTGGTTATTATGATAATTATTTATCTGTGCTCAAATTGGTAATCGGTATCTGTACTATCGTATTTGTTGGTATTGCTATTCTTGATTGGGCTTTTGAACCACCGGTTGATGGATATACGTATGGGAATCTTCTTAATCTATTTATAGAATTAATATCAGCAGTTTTTGGAGGAGCGATACAGGGTGCTTTATGGGTGACTCTGGTATTTGCAATTTTAGAGAGGACCACGGGAGAAGTGGATCAGGTGCCATTTAGTAATAAAAAATGGACGCCTGATGATTTGCCAGAATTCCCAATAGATAATAAAAAGAAGATATCACGAGTAGAGACTGTATTTTCAATGTTTTGTACGGTTCTCTTTACCGCACTTATATGCGTTAAGCCACAGCTAATTGCCATATATACGAAAGATGATACTGGAGGATTGAATGCAACACCATTTTTTGATGTCGAAAGGTTGCAATCCTATATGGTAATCCTATTTGTGTTTTTAGTTATTCAGTTCGGGATATTTATCTGGAAGTATATAACTGGAAGTTGGAACTTGCCATTAGCTATAGTGAATACAATCTATAATGTGGCGATCAGTATTCTTATAATTGTAATGTTAAGCGACCAAGCTTTATTAAATACAGAATTCTTATCTAAAATCATGCAGTATACGGATGGATCAGCTCAAACGATATCAACATGGATGAACACTGGTAAATGGGTATTTGTTGCTGTTTTTGTTGTAATTAGTATTTGGGATAGTATTTCGTCAATTATTAAAAGTTTGAGTCGATAACCTGTGTTGCTTTTTTATACCGGATTTAATAGTATGCACAATAGTCAAGATTACAGGACCTAGATATTATAATGCAATCATCTGGGTCCTTTTTTCGCGTCTGATATTAATTCAGAGTTATCAGTTATAGTTTTTTACCTGACTTGGTGAGTAACCAACATGCTTTTTGAAAATTCGACTGAAATATAAAGGGTCAGAATAACCCACTAATGAAGAAACTTCTTGTACAGTATAATCTCCATCTTTTAGGAGTTCAATCGCTTGTTCTAATCGGTATTGTATAAGGTAATTGATTGGCCTGATTCCCATGTGTTGATAGAATAAGTAACTAAGTTGATCTGGTTTTTTACCAGAATATTCAGCTAGTGTTTTCAGTGTAATATTCTTATGGTAAGAGTTGTGTATGTACGCAACCACTTCTTTTATTAGTTGTTGGTTGGTTTTTACACTACTATTTAAATGTTCAGCAAAGATAGCTTCAAAAGCTTGATCAAGCAACTGTTCGGCTTCATAAGTTGCTTTCAGTGTCTTCATTTTCTTTAGCTCTAATACAGCTTCTAGAATATCTAGGATCTTCTCCGTATCATCTAGTTTGGTATCAAACAGGAATTTGTTATTACTATCATAATATAAGTTTATATGGTGAAACGGTTCATCTCCTAGAACCTCAAATTCTAACTGTTCTCCGGGACAGCCATGGATCATTTTCCCGCGATTGGCAACAAAGGAACGATCACCAAAGTGTATAACTCCTTTCCCACTGAGAGGGAAGATGAAAGCTCCTTTTGTAGTCAAATATTGCATATGATTATCGTTTGGTATTCTACAAAACTTGCTTACATTTGTTATATATATGGAGTTACACGCATATTCTCTGGCCAACTCTTTTAATAGGGTGAATGAATTATCCACAAGTATTCCTCCTCGTATTTATTACTATCTTATAAATAGATATGTAGTTAGTATATACTAACTATGAAATAATATCATAAATTGCCTGAAACATCAAATGATAAAATTAATAAGGAGCTTTTTTCGTGTGTGCCCGAATTTGATTAATTATTTTAATAAAATGTCGTCAATATATCACAAGATATCAAATCGTGCATATCAATATTATATGTAGAAAAATGTTGAAAAATGTTGAAATGATATAATATGTAAGACTAGGATACCATATTATATGGAAATGGGGTTAATCATGAAGATATGTGTTATTGGCTTAGGATATATAGGCATGCCAACAGCTGTAATGTTTGCTAGTCATGGTTGTAATGTGATTGGGGTTGATGTCTCTGAACATGTTGTACAAAGTCTTAATATAGGAAAGATAGTAATTGAAGAACCAGGGCTTGAAGAGTTAGCTAAGAGATGCGTAGAAGATGGAACGCTAAAAGCGTCTTTATTACCGGAAGTTGCTGATGCATTTATAATTGCTGTACCTACGCCAAACAAAGACGATGAATACAAAAGTTGTGATTTGAAGTATGTATTACAAGCAGTCAGGTCTATTCTTCCTTATGTGAGAAAAGGAAATACCATAATCATAGAATCAACAATTGCGCCGAGAACAACGAATGATGAAGTGAAGCCTGTTTTTGAAGAAGCAGGATTTACCATTGGAAAGGATCTCTATTTGGCACATTGCCCCGAAAGAGTGTTACCAGGGAAGATTTTGTATGAGTTAGAAAACAATAATAGAATTATTGGTGGAATAACGAATGAATGTTCCAAACATGCTGAGGAAGTATATAAAGTATTTGTAAAGGGAGAACTACTATTGACTGAGGCTAAAGTAGCAGAATTGTCAAAGTGTATGGAAAATACATTTCGTGATGTGAATATATCCCTAGCAAATGAACTAGCAAAGATTTGTTATGAGTTAGATATCAATTGTTTGGATGTGATTGCTTTGGCAAATAAGCACCCTAGGGTAAATATACATCAGCCGGGACCAGGAGTAGGCGGTCATTGCCTAGCAATTGATCCTTATTTTATCTGTGCTAAAGCACCACAAACAGCAAAACTGATTTCTCTTGCTAGATCGATTAATAAATCAATGCCCGATTTTGTAGTAGATAAAGTAAAGATGATTCTTAAAGATCAAGATGAGGCAAAGATTGCAGTTTTTGGTGTGACATATAAGGGGAATATTGATGATATAAGAGAGAGCCCTGCAATAGAAATTGTTACGATGTTAGAAGAATCGTATAAAGTAGCCGTCTATGACCCGCATGTTAAGAATCCGAATTATGTATCATTGCTTGAAGCTGTTACAGATGCAGACATGATACTACTATTAGCTGATCATAACGAATTTAAGAATCTAGATTATAAGCAGATTGCCAAGGTTATGAAGCAGCCAATACTATTTGACACAAAAAACATGATAAGCACACAAGAAGAGTATGGGTTGGAAATTATCAATTATGGCAATTTGTATCAACATAAAAATACTCAATAAAGGCTCTAGGTTTTGGAAAGGAGTATGGTTGTTAATATGGAGAAGAGATTAAGGGTTTTAACTATTTTTGGAACACGTCCAGAAGCAATTAAAATGTGTCCACTCGTAAAAGAGTTAAAACATAGAGAAGAAATAGAATGCATTGTTTGTGTGACTGCCCAACACAGGCAAATGTTAGACCAAGTCTTAGAAATCTTTCGGGTTAAACCAGATTTTGATTTAAATATCATGAAAGACAATCAAACATTAACCAATATAACAACGGAAGTAGTAGCCAAACTTGAAAACTTATTATGTGAACTAAAGCCACATATTGTTTTGGTTCATGGAGATACCACAACTGCTTTAGCAGCATCTTTAGCAGCCTTTTATCAGAAGATACCAGTGGGGCATGTAGAAGCAGGTTTACGCACTAATAATAGATATTCACCATTTCCAGAAGAGATGAATCGAGTATTAGTATCTAGAATTGCAGAGCTTCATTTTGCTCCAACTATTCATAATATACAAAATCTATATCAAGAAGGAATTAAAGATAAAGTATATCTAACAGGGAATACCGTAATAGATGCTTTAAAGACTACGATTAAAGAGGATTATGTTTTTCATAATAAGGATCTTAAATCGTTTCCTTATGGTATCTCCAAAATACTTCTAGTAACAGCTCACAGGAGAGAAAATCTTGGAATTTATATGGAACATATTTGCCATGCTATAAAAAGAACCGTTGATGAAAATCAAGAAATAGAAGTAATTTATCCAGTTCACCTAAATCCAGAGGTAAGAAAAACGGTTTACTCCATTTTAAAAGACCATGATAGAATCCATCTTCTAGATCCACTAGATGTAGAGGATATGCATAACTTAATGGCAAGGTCATATCTGATTCTAACGGATTCTGGTGGGATTCAGGAAGAAGCCCCTTCTTTAGATATTCCCGTTATTGTAGTAAGGAAAGAAACGGAACGCCCAGAAGCCGTTGAAGCTGGAACAATTATCATTGGCGGTGTAGAAGAAGAAACTATTTATAACAGTTTGCGAGAGCTACTATATAGTAAAGAAATATACGACAAAATGAGTTGTGCAAAAAATCCATATGGAGATGGCCATGCATCGATAAAAATTGCAGATACATTAATTGACTGGCTGCAATCAAACAAAGTGTGAGAATGATTTTAATCAAATAAAGAATAATAGTGAAATTAAATAGTAGGAATGGAGCAATTATATGGAAGTATGTAGAGAATATACAGATAATTGTTATCGAAGGAATCAATCTAATACGGAGCCTGTTATTGAATTTTTAGCAACAGTGACTATACCAAAAGGATTCATTCTGAGTGATGAATATTACGAAACCTATTTGACTATAGATAAGCAGAATTTATCAGAAGTAAGAATGACAAAAAATTGCAGATGTGGTCCATCTGATGATTGTACAACAGCAAGTAATTGTGTACTACTGAATGGGAAGTTAACTTATAACGTTACTATGGAGTTCTTTAAAGCTACTTGTCTTTTAGAGAGTGATAATTTAAAGAAAGAAACATCCTTTCATGATAATGGTGATTTATTCATGGATAAGATTTTGCTTTGTAGAAGAGGAAGAGAAACAATTTTGCCAATGCCAGAATATTCGCTAATTCCTGTTCAGGGAGAGGAATTTATCGCAGGTATTGATGGTCAGAATATCTTTCGTATGAAAAATAAAAGGGATTTTATTACGTTGCTTGAAGATCCAAAGATCGAAAAAGTTGTTCACATACCATATAGTTTATTTGTTGTAATAAATGGTTAAAGAATTTTATAGGAAAGGAATAATTATATGGATGATATAATGAATAATTCAGAGGGCTTATTTGAAATAGCTAATTTAATAGAGTTAGAAAAAGCAAAAGCAGGCAGAACTGGCGCATATCAGGTACCTATGCCTATTGTATATGAAACAAATGTAGCGATTAGTATACCAAGTGGATTTTCGCGAGATGGAAGTAAGCCTATTACTTGGGAAATATCAATTGATCGCCATACGTTAAAAGCAATTCCTTATGCAGTATCAGTCCCTGCCTCCATAATAGTAGAGGAAGGTTCTGAAGCTGTTAATACCATGGTAAATATGTATCAAGTACGTTTAATGGGAATGCTGTATTATAATGTCGTACTAGGGAATTTTGTTGCTAATGCAGCAGCATACTCTGATGGGAGAGCAATCTTTGCAGCTAATGGAGGAATTGCTGTTAATATGGTAATTGGATATGTATCAAATATCAGAGATATACGTTCCGATTTGATAGATAATATTGTATTTGATGTGGTGGATTATAGAGCAACTTTAATAAAGCAAGATGAAAGTATCATCTATAACCCTCTAAATCGAGAAGCTTTCTATTCAGAATTTGATGGTTCATCAGATATGGTATGTATTTTACCTTTTTCAGTATTTATAACAGTAAATCCTGTTATTTCCTAAGATGAGAACAACAGTACTATTTGTAATTATTGGCGCGGGATTAGGGCATTTAACACGTGGATTAGCAATTGCTACACAGATTACGAAGCTTAATAAGAATTGCAATATTATATTCTTTACAACCAATGCGAATGCCAACATTATAGAGAAATTTCATTATCAATATTACTATTTACCGAATAGGAGTTTACTATCCCAAACTATGAAAGCTCCAGAATACAATGCATATATGAAGAATATTTTAATAGGAATTATGGAGAAGCATCAGACCGATTATTTCGTTTTTGATGGTGCTTTTCCATACCCTTGTATTGTTGGAAGTATGCGTCATAGGACTATGTATAACATATGGATAAAAAGAGAAGGGGATCGGCAAGGTTTTGATGATGCTGCAATTATTGCATATAAGAAATATTTTGATTGCATAATTATACCTGAAGAACTTGGTCAAAAAGAATACAGAGAGTATCTTACAAAGGAAAAACTTGTACCACCAATACTTTTGATTGATAATAAGGATGTAAGAGATGGGATTCGTCATAGATTCTCCATTACATCAAAGGAAAAGGTGTGGTATGTACAACTAGGAAGAGCCAACAGAGACATAAAAAGTGGTTTACTAAATCGAATAATTCATACTATTTTGAATATAGAAGATTCTTATATCGTGTTAGGGGAATCTATTGATGGGCCATGTATAGAAATGGAACATCCGAGGATATGGAATCATAAGAATTATCCGAATTCCCATATGTTTTCTGAAGTCGATTTTGCCATAACTACAGCAGGCTATAATATAACACATGAACTTGCATACTACAATATTCCTGCTATACTAGTGCCAGACCTGTTTGTCGTAAAAGATGATCAAAGGGCTAGAGGTTTAAGAATAGAAGATATTGGTGGCGCTATAACATTAACGGATTATAGCCAGATCGAACGTGCTATTTCGCATCTTATGGAAAAAGAGTTAGAGATGAAGAATAAACTAGAAGATTATCATTTGGTTAATGGTGCGCAGCAAGCTGCAGAGATAATCCTAGGTATCGGGTAGAATAAATAGGCTGTCGTCATAAATACTAAGTTATTTATGATGACAGCTTATTTCTCGTTTTAAATTATGGTTCTATTATATGAAATTCTTTTAATATGGCTTCCTTGACGTCAGAATCTGTTACTTCAAACCGGGTATAGGGAATCACATTCGTATGAGTATTGGTATTGTGTGTAATGATCATAAAATTATCTTTTGGAAAGGCTTCATAAGGAAAACGATACATAGTTACATGAGATAGCTCCGGAAAATATTGATACGTATTCAGGTAATCTATGACAAGAAATCTCTGTGCGTATACGGCAGATGATATATTATTAAATTGGCATAACTGCTTGGTATGGATGTCATAGATAAAACCATTCTGACAAATAATTACGGAAGTCTCCAGTTTCGGATCGAACTCGGTTAATAACTGCATATAGCCCGGGTGATACATATCATCACTATCGATTTGTGCTAGATAGAATTCATCAGCTCCTAAGATGTATTTCTTGATATCCTCTTTTGGGGTAGAAGTAAAGAGTATGTTATCGTTTATCTTGGGATAGTTCTTTAATGCGGACTTAACTAAGTCAATAGAAGAAGGATGAGTGCGAAGTACTGCTAAAAATTCTTGGTTTGTCTGTAGTTCAAAGGATTTTCTAGTATAATGATAAAAAATATCAATTCTTTTTTCAATCCATTCTTTAGAAAGGGAGTCAATTTGAAATCGGCTGTTTAATGCCGCGTCATTATCATTAAATCGGCTATATATAACTTTTCTTCGCTCCATACTGTATTCCCCCTAAAGTAGTTGTAAAGTAAAAGATTCCATCAAGGAAGTCTTCTCGGTACTGGTCAGTCTAGATGTAACAAGTGCATTAGAGATAGATTTGTGTACCGTAATAACATCGGTATCAAGCGTTTCGTTTGGCATTTTATTAAAATTATCGAATAGATAATTGGAACAGCAGTTGTCATAGAAGAAAAAATATCTTTGATATTCTAAGACTGGGCAGACGTAGACAAAGGAATGTGCAGAAGGACTTTTTGCATAAAACAGACCTTTGTTGCCTATATTGTATAAGTATTTTTGAAAAATAAGTAATACCGGTTGAATATTTTGGTGATTCATTATTTGCGTTAATAGATTTTTAGGGTATATTTCATTTTGATTTAGATGGATAAAGCGAATATCATGATACTGATTTATATCAAGTGTTTTTATATACTCCTGTGTTGCATTCGCCATATTTGTAGTAAAGATAAAATTGGTTTCTCCCGAATAGTATTGGTCTTTCCATGCAAGAATTTCCTTAGATAATTTTTCGCTATATTCAATAAAGCAGATATAATCGTGTAAGGATTGCGTTATGATACTTTTGAGAGTATATTCATGGAGCATATAAAGCTGGTCCGCTAGATTGGAAAGCATGGAATGAAACTTTATTCTGATAATTAATTTAGTCATAGTTATACTCCTTATAATACTAATGTGATAAACGATCGTATTGATTATCAGCATCATTATGAATAAGTAGAAGGTTTATGGGGTAATAAGTTATATTTTTTCCGGCCAGTAATGATAAATCGTACTAGTTTCTTTTAATTGATAGCCGAACTTTTCATATAGCGATATCATAGGTTTGTTAGATGCTTGCGTCCCCATTTGGAACTTGGTAATGTTATTTTGATAGCCAAAGGCTAGGAGTTTGGTTAATAAAATCTGCCCTATACCTTGCCCTTGGAGTTCTTTATGAGTGGCTTGTAAATCAGTGATGATGGTATCTTCACGAATATAAAATAGAAGATAAGCCAGGATATGCGTTCCTTTTTGATAATAGATATAGTATTTTTGTGAATCATGAAAAGAGTCCTTACACCAGGTTTGATAAACGATATCCGCCTGTTCTTTTGGTATATAAGGGTCATTATAAAAACGGGAATAACGATATACTTCTCTGGATAGCTCCATGATATCCTGCTGAAAGGATAAGCCGTTTTGGATAATAATGTTTGGTGTGTTATCTAATGATGGTATTGCTTTTTGTGTGAAAGTAAATTGCATCTGAAGATCAGTAATATATGCATGGCCTAGTAGTGAGAGATAATAATGATTTGTCATAAATGAATTATCATTTTTAATAACTATAAAGTCGTACATTTTACTTTGATCCTGAATTGTTTTAATATCATGCAGATTCAGTTGTTGTTCGATGAGTAATCGACCAGTATTTAATTGGAATATATGGTTATCCCAAGGTGTAGATTTTACATATAACTCCACAGTATCCCCCCTTTCTAAAATCTAATTGACTAAGTTAATAGATACTACATGAGCTTCCTGTAAGTTTTAAGAGCACTGCAAATATAGTGACATTGTTCATCCGTTAATTGCGAGTAAAGTGGTAAGGTTATTTCCTTTACATAAAAAGCATAGGAATTAGGATAATCCTGCATTTGAAATCCTAGATTTTTGTATGCAGTAAGTAAAGGCAAAGGTTTATAATGAACATTTGTACCAATATTTTTAGTACTTAAGTGCTCGATAAGATGATTACGATTAAGTTCGCTAAAGCCTTCTAGCTGCAACATATATAGGTGACAGCTGGATTTACACTCTTGAGTAGAATTATGAGGCAAAGGGGTTACAGAAGTATCTTCAAGTAAGGTGTTGTATTGTCTAACAATTTCTTCTCTACGATTAAGCATGGCATCGTATCTGCGGAGTTGAGAAACACCTAAGGCAGCAGATATATCTGTCATATTGTACTTATAAGCTGGAAATAGGATATCATATTCCCAACCACCTAATTTACTTTTACTTAATGCATCTTTGGTTTGACCATGAATTGCATGAAGCATAAATAACTTATGGAGCTCATCATCATCTATTAAATCATGTTTCTTCCATGTGACCGCGCCACCTTCTGCTGTTGTGAGATTCTTTACTGCGTGAAAAGAGAATACTGTAAAGTCAGCAACATTACCTGAATGGAAACCCTTATAGGTAGCACCAAGTGCATGAGATGCATCTGCTATAATTGGTATACGATGAAAGATCTGTTGTATTTCCTTATTTGGTTGATACATGTGTTTCTTACTTTCTAACATTTGAATAATTGAATCATAATCACACATAATACCCGCAAGATCTACAGTAATAATTGCCTTTGTTTTCGTCGTTATGGCTTTCTCTATTTGTTTGGCATCAATGTGGCAGGAGTTTGGCGGTATATCAACGAGGATAGGAATTGCACCAACGTGACATATGATACTAGCAGAAGCTGTATAAGTATAGGCTGAGGTTATTACCTCATCTCCTGGACCAATTCCTAAGATTCGTAAAGCTAATTCCAGACCTGCGGTAGCAGAATTTAAGCAAACCACTTTCGAAGTACCAATATAATTTGCCAGATTAATTTCGAATTCCTTTGTTTTAGGTCCGGTTGTAATCCAACCACTTTTTAGTACAGATATAACCTCATTGATATCTTCTTGCTGAATATCAGGAGGTGAAAAAGGAATGTTCATATTATCGCCTACAACTTTCATAAATTACTCGTTTTAATGAGATTAATAAGTTCAGGTATTGTCATACAGGATTCGATATTAGAAGAGACAGAATAATTAACTAATTTGTTGCCAGGAATAGTTTCTAACTGTTTCTTCTGCTCCTTAGGTAAATAGGTTGGATGGACAATATAGTAGTCATTATCGTATTGATAAACAATACCGTTTTCGGAGGCGGAAATAAGTTCTTCATGCATCTTTTCGCCGGGGCGTATACCAATCTCAACGATCTTGGAATTATTATTACCATATAGTTTAATAACTGCTTTTGCTAAATCAATAATTTTGCATGCAGGCATACTCATTACATAAATATCTCCACCGTTACTTTCTGTTGCGGCTTTTATAAGGAAAGAAACAGCATTTGGTATTGTTACAAAGTATCTGGTCATATCCTTATGAGTTAAGGTTACTTGATTTGTGAGTTGTAATTGTTCCTTAAATAGAGGGATAACGCTGCCGTTAGAACCAAGAACATTACCAGTTCTTATGCATGTAAAACTAGTATCCGAATGTAAGTTAGCTTCGATTATAAGTCGTTCGCCCATACCTTTACTCATACCATACAGATTGACAGCAGAAACTGCCTTGTCTGTAGATACATAGATAACTTTTTTCACATGCCTAGTAATACTGGCATCAATTATATTCATCGTTCCAAGTACGTTTGTTTTAATTGCTTCTTGTGGTTGAAATTCACATATCGGAACGTGTTTCAGTGCTGCCAAATGGAAGACATAATCAACACCCACTAAAGCGTCATTAAGCGCAGTCTTGTCTCTAATATCGCCTATAATATAGGAAATGTTTTTATTATTAAATTCTCTTTGCATAGTTACCTGTGCAAGTTCACCGCGTGAAAAAATACGGATTTCTTTGACATCGGAATGTATTAATTGACGAGTTAGTTCTTTTCCCCAAGAACCAGTGCCTCCAGTAATTAATATTGTTTTATTTTTAAACATTAGCTTCCCTATGCTATGCATAGCCCTTTCTTTAAATTTCAAACAAAAACTACATAATTCGATAAAATATTACAATAATAGTATATGCGAATACTATGTTCTCGTGTCATTTAAATTACAAACGATTATTTAACGTATGATTATGGGTGTTTATTCATGGTTTGGGGGCACCCTCACTGGAATATAAAAGGTAGCATTAAGTAGGTATAGAAAAAACAAAAAAAAGACTCCCTTAACAACTTTATATTGTTAGGGGGTCTTTGATGAATATTGAATATGGATATCCAATATTCAATATTTAATTTTGTAAAAAATCTTGTTTTTAGTATAGAATTAAGAGTTATGGTAAAAAGTTTCCTTTTTGCAACAACTCTATAATTTCATGTTCATTCATGAGATGTTCTTGTAAAGAAGTAACTTTATTTTGTAATTTAATGTTTTGATCAATGTATGAATAGTATTTTTGGAATTCAAGAGTGGGTATATATGGCTTAATTAAATAATAGTTAAGATCATATTCATAAACATAACCAATTTCATATTCTGATATAAGTTCTTCATGTAATTTTTCTCCTGGTCTCAATCCGGTAACGATTATCTTGGTGTTTTTGTCTCCGTAAAATTGGACAAGCACGTTTGCCAGGTCTGTGATTTTGCAAGATGGCATCTTCATAACAAGTGTTTCTCCACCAATACTTGTTGCTGTTGCGGTAAATAACAAAGAAATCGCTTGTGGTATGGTTAGGAAGAAACGAGTCATCTCGGTATGTGTAATAGTAATCTCATTTCTTTTCTTAATTTGATCAATAAATAATGGAACAACACTACCATTAGATCCTAAAACATTACCGGCTCGAATACAGACAAACCTTGTATCATTCGAGGTTTCATTGGCATTGATAATCATTTTTTCTCCAAGTGCTTTGCACATTCCATAGACATTAAGTGGAGCTACTGCTTTATCAGAAGATACATCAATTACTTTTTTCACATGATTGCTGATAGATGCTCTTATCAGATTTTCAGTGCCTAGAATGTTAGTTTTTATGGATTCCTGAGGTTGATTTTCACAGATTGGTACATGCTTTAATGCTGCAAGATGGAAGACATAATCGACCCCATATAATGCTTTATCAAGAGAAGTGTAATCGCGGATGTCACCAATAATAAAATGAATACGATTATTATGAAAATAGCGTTCCATAGTAACTTGAGCTAATTCACCTCGTGAAAATATCCGGATTTCTTTTACTTCCGTTTGGAGCAATTGTTTTGTTAATTCGTATCCCCAGGAACCAGTGCCACCTGTTATTAGTATAACATTATCTTTAAACATAGCACATATCCTTTCATGACTAAACTATACTTAACCTATTTTATTCTACATTTTATAGTATGCATTTTGTCGAAACTATGTGCAAAAGTAAAAATAGAATGTTTTAGTGGAACTATATGTCGAAAAAACTAATATAATAAAGAAGAGCAGTGTAGTTTAATGCCCTAATTCTGAAAGGAGCTAATGACCTTGAATCGTGTTAATACCTTGAAAATTGCTTGTATTGTCGATGATTTTACAGAATATTGTTTGGCAAAGGAATGTCAGCTAATTAATCTGGATATTCATACTTGGGAACAACAACTAGAAGAATTAAAGCCTGATTTTTTATTTGTTGAATCAGCTTGGAGAGGATATCAAAATCAATGGAATAAAAAGATATCTGTCTTTAGTATGGAGCTAGCTAAGGTGATATATTATTGTAAACAGAATACTATACCTACGGTATTCTGGAATAAAGAAGATCCTGTGCATTTTGATACGTTTTTTACAACTGCCCTACAGTTTGACCTAGTATTTACTACGGATATGGATAGTATTCCCTTATACAAGTTATTATTACATCATAATAATGTAGGTCTGTTTCCATTTGCCACATCTCCCAAAGTCTTTCATCCGATAGAGGTTTATGATAGGGAAGATGCTATCTGTTTTGCAGGAAGTTATTATAGAAATCGAATCAATCGGTCAGAGACATTTGAGGCAATCTATGATATTTGTAAAAAATATATGAACTTTTATATTTATGATAGAAACGCCCACCCAGAAGATATTAATTATACCTATCCAGATAAATATAAAGATTCGATTTTGGGTTCCTTACCGGTGGATCAAATAGATATAGCATATAAAAAATACAGGTTTGGCTTAACCATGAATACAGTCCAAGATTCTTCTACCATGGAAGCAAGAAGGGTGTTTGAATTAATGTCCTCCAATACAATAACTATAAGTAATGAGTGTAGAGCCATTACGAATATGTTAGGTGATCTCTGTGTAGTTTACCTGGGGGAAGAATCATCACTTGAAATTGCAAAACTGTTAAATGATGAAGAATATTATAATAAACTTCGTCTATTAGCGTTACGAACGGTTCTCTTAGAACATACATATGAAAAACGATTGCTATATATTGCACAAAAAGTATTAAAGAAAAGGATAAGTAAAATAGATAAACAGGTAGTAGTATATTCAATTGTGTGTAGTCAGGAAGAAGTAAATCTTGTTTTGAAGGCTTTTCAAAGGCAATCTTATCAGAGCAAAAAATTAATCTTTATTGTGGAAGAAAACAGTAATATTAATACAGATACCGAGAAGATTTCCTTCTATCCTGATATGAAAGTCGCTGATCTTGGCGTTAGTGATTATTATGCATGTTTTACTCCTTCGAATTATTATGGCATCAATTATCTAATGGATTGTATCTTAGCGCAAGAATATAGTGATGCCAAAATAATTGGAAAAGGTAGTTATTATACGAATTGTGATAATCAGTTTTTAAGTTGTGGAGATTATCAGATCTATACTTGGGGAAATGAAATGATACTGGATCGTTGTATTATGCAGTATGACGTAGCAAAGGATATAGCAATTGATCCAGATGTAATTGGTAGCAATAAGGTAACCTTGAATTGTCTTTATATTGATCAATATAATTTCTGTGAGAATTATACGAAGGAAACCTGTGATACCGTGGATGATTTATCTATGAATACTGGCTATAAGATGGAAGAATTATACAGGGTATCAGAAAGCTTACAACCAAGTATGGCAAGTTATCAAAAAAAACTAACGGGCAATATGATATTTGACGAGGTTAAAAACAATGCTAAATATGTTAGTCTAGCAGTTGATGATACGGGCGGATTAAATGTAATACCACATGATATCGTTAAGGGGCAGGTGTACTTATATAGTAATGCTATCTATGATGTAAGTGAGTATGAAAGAGCGAATAAAATCTCAATATGCTTTCGTTGTCTATTTAGTGGAGTAGTAAAACTATTAGTAGTATTTATAGATGAAAGAGAAGAAGTAATAAAACGAATCGTTGTATTACCCAACTCCTATCAAAAGATTACGATACCACAAGGTTCAAAACAATTTACTTTGTGCTTTGCAATAAAAAGTCAATCTAGAGTCAAGATACAAGAGATTTATTTGAATCCCATGATTCGGGAAAATTTAAAAATTGATTCAGTTGTTAAAAGCATCTCGTAAAACTTGCCTTCGTCAATTTGCACACATAAAAATTGACATAACATTCTCATATATAAATTGTGCAAATTGACGAGACTAAAATTAAAATTGGCTTTTAACACCCGAATCAAACTTAAGTCTTTGAAAGGATTGTGTTTATTAATATGAAATTACTCGTGTTAGGTGCTACCGGTATGGCAGGTCATATGATTACACTTTACTTTTTAGAAAAAGGATATGAGGTTACAGGATTTTCAAGGCAAGATAGCTTACTGTGGAATACGATTATTGGGGATGCGAGCAATATAGACCAATTGACAGAAATCTTACTAGAGAATGATTATGACTATGTAATTAATTGTATTGGTGTATTAAATCAATTTGCCCAAGAGAGAATATCAAATGCAATTTATCTTAATTCGTATTTGCCACACATAATTACTGATATTATTAAAGATAAAAAAACAAGACTTATTCATATGAGTACAGATTGTGTGTTTGCTGGCAATACAGGACCCTACACAGAAAAATCTTTATGTGATGGGACTACTGTTTACGATAAGACAAAGGCATTAGGGGAGATTGAAGATAACAAAAACATAACATTTCGGATGTCAATTATTGGACCAGATGTGAAAGAAAATGGTATCGGATTATTTCACTGGTTTATGAAACAACAAACAGAATTATCTGGATATACCAATGCCATATGGACTGGTGTAACAACGCTAACGTTAGCAAGGGCAATGGAACAGGCAATGAAAGAGAAGATTACAGGACTATATCATCTAGTTAACAACATGGCAATTAGTAAGTATGAGCTGTGTCAATTATTTAACTATTATTTTCGAGATAACAGGTTACTGATTAAACCGTTTCCAGAAAAAAAGTTAGATAAAACCTTAATAAATACGCGGAGTGATTTTACTTTCGCTGTTCCAAGTTACGAGCAGATGATACAAGAAATGAAAGATTGGATTTATTATCACAGAAGTTTATATCCAATATATTATTTTAATTAACTGGTTAGGGTGTCAAAACCCCATGCTGAATATTCAGCGCTACAATTGATGTGATCGTAGCATGGGGATTGACAGCCTCGATTGCTCTTTATAGTTCTTCAACACCAAATTCATGGAAAACTTCTGTGGGATTAGTAACTTCTTTCAAGTTATTAAGTCTCCAACTCTTAAATTTCACATTATCATCATGTACACTTATTAGATAGTTTTGACCAGGAATCAACTCACATTTTAATGTAGAAATCACATATGCATGCCCACCAGGAACTTTATATCTTATGTTTTTTGAAAAATCATCCACATTATATATGAAAGTGTAGAAAGAAGGCGATTCCATATAGTAAGGAACGAGCTTTTTCGTTATATCATCAAACATGTACCCATATTGTGTAATAAGTGCTTCTGTTTCAGGTTTTGGAGTATATTCATAAATAGTTTCAAGATAATCCTTCTGATACATATTATCAGAATCGATACGAACTAGATATAAGAGGTCATAACCTTGAATATCGGATTTGATTCTTTCTTTAATTGTGTTGGTATCAAGGAAATGTATGTTATCAGGCAGGGGTTCACGCATTGCCAATTGTTTTTCAATGATATCCATGGATTCAACATCACAATATACGTAGGTAATAAAATCTTGGAAAGTTTGTGCTTTTAATGAGGGGAGCGTATATTTAAAGAATAAATTTAAGCGATTTTGTATCCAAGGCTCTGTTAAACGGTCTGGTGACCATTTAAAGGTATTAAAAAATATGGTGAGTATAATTTTTTTATTCATATGAGGACTCCTTTTGCAAAAATTGTAGAATATTGCAGTACAATATCATTTTATGCTAGATTACAAAAACTGTGAAATTAACAATCTAATTCTATTGTAAACTTGCTTGTTTTACTGGATTGTTAGTATTTGTAATAAAGAATAAAAAAATAGTGAAATATGTATCAACATGTCGAAACAACGCATATAATACATTATATTGATGAAATAAGAGATCAATAATAATTATATAATTAGAAAGGTTAGATTAACATGACACAACAAAGAAATTATCCAGTTACACGTTGTCAAGCTATTACAAATCTTATTGATTCCGTTGCTAAAGAGCAAGAAGCATTAGCTGATATATTAGATAAAGCAAATCACAGACCAAGTTATGGAAATGATTCCGAATGTTATACAGATTATGATAGTAGTAGCTCAGATAAAAGTAAAGATGATAAAAAGCTTGAATTAATTAATGCAGTTACACGTTTAGATTTTGTTTTAGCATTTAAACTTTCACTCTTTATCAACTGTACTTGTCCAAATGGTGGCTGCTCTGAGCATAGAAGACACGATTAATAATAAAAAAATATAGAATAAGAACACTATGGCTGGACATCAAAGTATTATGATGTGAAGAACTCTTGTTAGTGTAGTATCTTCCCGTATTCGTAGAATACGGGAAGATAAAAGTAAACTTCCGTCTGTATATAGCTAAATCGATTGGAACCTTTGGAAGAGTAACAATATGTTAATAAGTAATTTAAATGGGGGTAGATAATATGTTGAAAATAGAAACAAAAAAAGCATTGGAGATAAACGCTATCCATGGTTTTAGAGGAATTGCAAATGACGGAGGATGTTTTTATTTTACGGTTAAAGATGAGAATAAGATAATAAAATGCGATGTCTGTTTTAATCCGATAAAATGTTTTGAGACATGTAGAAACTATGCGTATATTTGCTATGATTCAAATGAAGATTGTTTTTGGGCGACCGATTATGAGGATTCCTCATGTATATATAAGTTAAATAATAGTTTTGTAGAAATAGGTAAACGTGTCATTTTAATACCTGAGCTTCGAGAGAAAGAAATAAATGGTATTTCTCATCATGCTAAATCTGATAGGTTATTTATCTCTTATTCAAATGCGATAGTGAGTATGGAAAAATATTCTTTAAGTGACTGTAGAATTTTATTTAGAAGTTGCAAAAAGAGAATACGAGGTGTAACAGATCTTTTTACATGCTTTATTTGCTTTGGAGTAACAAGACCAAGACAAGAAATTCGAATATCTTCTTTATGTGGTGGACAAAGTAAAAGTATATGTATTCCTTCTTGTTTTAGAATTGAATCGATGGTTTCAGTTCCAAATGATAAGAATTACGGCGAAAGTCACCTTTTTATTCTATTAACAAAACAAGGTGGTGAGCAATGTGTTATGGAATGTATAGTGGAAGATCTTTGTATATATGAACATAAAAGATGTTGTTGTGATAAATTAGAAGAGATTGCTAAAAAAGAAGCTATGATCGCACATTGTATTAATGAAGAAAGTGAAAAATTTATAAACATAATAAATTCTTCTAATAATACAAGGGAAATTAATGCAGCAATGACATCTCTAATTATGATAATCGATAGAGCAGCAAATGAAGAAAGAGAATTGAGTAATAAGTTACAAAAGTTGATGGAACACTGTGATTTTTGTAATGAAATGAACGAATAGTGATTCTATGATAAAGGATAGAGTTATGTTAATAAAGCCACAGGCTAGAGAATTTACCTCTGCTTGTGGCTTACTTATTATTGCGTATAATGTAGCATTAAAATCCATTAATCGCACTAATATCAATAATCCTATCGCAAACTTGCGTAGCTAGATGCATATTGTGGGTAATTACGATTAACCCCATATTTCTTCGTTTCACTTCTTCTAGGACCACATTCCAAAGTCCAGCTTGGGTGATAACATCTAGCATAGTGCTCATCTCATCGGCAATAAGAAAGCGGGCCTCAGGTAATAACGCACGTGCTACACAAAAACGTTGTAACTCACCACCCGATAATTCTCTTGGAAAGCGTGTTAACCATTCTTCTTCAATACCTATCTTTTTAAGTATTGTCAGGTCAAGTCCTTTGGCTTCTTCCAATACTTGGCGCATTCGAAAACGAGGATTGATTGCTTTTTCAGGATGTTGATAGATTAGTTGAACCGGACAGACCCCTTTTGGATTAAGTGGTTTTCCATCCAGTAACACCCTACCTTTAACTGGTGCTAGGTATCCAGAGAGTAGCTTAGCAAGGGTGCTTTTTCCATAACCACTTGGGCCAACGATTGCAACTTTCTCTCCCTCTTTGAAGGTGAGACTAATGTTGTTTAGTAGGTAGCTCTCTTTTCTATTATAGCCAAAGCATATTTTATTTGCTTCAAGTTGCATAGTAGCACCTCACATATCCATCTCTAAGTTTTCTCATTGGGGGGATTTCTTTTTTACATTGTTCCATACATTCAGCGCACCGAGGAGCGAAAGGGCAACCTTTTGTGATTGTACCAGCATAAGGTTGAAGTCCGGCAAGAGGAGTAAAACCATTCTGTGGCATAGCTCTATAGAGTGCCTTGCTATAAGGGTGTCTTAGTGCGTGCTCTCCATCTAAGAAATCTTTTGGAGGAGTAATCTCAAGAGTAGTACCTGCGTAGAAGATAGCTACGTTATCCGCAAAATTAAGAGCAAGATCTATATCATGTGTGATTAAGATAATCCCTTTTCCTTCATCTGCAAGCTTACGGAATATCGCAAGTGCTTCTAAGGCTTGGTCTGTCTGCATACCTGGAGTGGGTTCGTCAGCAATAATTAATTCAGCGTCTCCAATAACTGCAGTGGCTACAAGTACACGCCTAGCCATACCGCCAGATAGTTGAAAAGGGAACATGTTTTCTGTCTTTTCTTCGAGTTCTAACCGTTTGAAGATATTTTTTAATGCTAACTTTCGCTTGCTTTTATCCTTATGACCGATTACTTGGCCTGAAATCTTCATAAGGGGGTCTAAGTAGGAAACTGATTGAGGGACAAGAGCAAGTTTTTCACCGCGAAGCTCTTCTTGGTAAGAAGAAGTTAAGATTCGATCTTTATATCTTAGAGTACCTTTAATTGTTGCGTTTTCTGGAAGAATACCCAATATAGCATGTGCTAGAAGGCTTTTTCCAGAGCCACTTGATCCAACGATGGCTAAGATTTCACCGGAATGAACAGTCACAGAAAGATTCGAGATTACTTCAAGTTGCTGTTGCTCTACGAATCCTTTATACATTTGAAAGGAGAGTGACAGATTGTCAATCTCTAATAAAGTTGATGATTTAATATGATTCAAGTTCATTCACCTCATTCCTGCGCACTATAAGGGTCAATAAGTGATTTTAGATTATCGCCCAAGCGGTCGAATAAGAACACGATACTTACTAAAGTTAGTCCTGGAAAGAATGCTAACCACCACATACCAGAGGATAGATATTTCATACTCTCTGATAGGATAATGCCGATTGCAGGCTGTTCTGGTGAGAGACCATATCCTAGGAAGGATACAGAAGCTTCATGTAAAATAGCATGAGGAAACATTAGTACAAGGCCAACGATAAATTGTGGTATCATATGAGGTAGTATGTGATGGATTAATATGAAACCGTTGCTTTTTCCTAGTTTCCTTGAAACCGCGATATAATGTTCCGTACGTAACCCTAATACCTCAGCACGTATCAATCTTGCAAGGCTTGTCCAGTGGGTAACTGCAATTCCTATTAATAATCCCTTTAACCCTCTTCCGCAGGCAAAAGATATTAAGATAATTAGTATCAGATGAGGAACGCCCATAACAAGGTCAATAACCCAATTGATGATCGAATCAATAACCTTAGAGCTAGCAGCAGAAGCAATACCTATTAATACAGCGATGATAGCACTAATTGCAGAAGCGACCACCCCCACAGTGATACTAATACTAAGTCCTTTCATAGTACGGGCGAAAAGATCTCGTCCTAACCAGTCTGTTCCAAAGAGATGATGAAGAGATGGTTTTAATTTGGCATTAGTAAAATCAACAGCTATAGCTTCTTCGCTAATGCAGATACCTGCTAAGTATGTACATACAATAATAAGTGTTATTAGAATCGTTAATATAAGTAGTTTTTGTCGTCTATTCATTATTATCATTCTCCGATACCGTGTGACCGTCGCTATTATGCGAGGTATTTTGTATTTCGTAATCCTCTTTGATTTTAGGATCGATTACGCCATATAGTATGTTGGCAATGAGATTACCTGTAAAGACAAAAACTGCACTGAATAATGTTATTCCTAGTAGTAACGGTACGTCAGAATTTAATCCAGCAGCAGAGACGGCAGAACCCAATCCCGGATAAGAGAACACATTCTCAGCTAATACGGAGCCACCGAATAATTCGGCGAAAGAAGCAAACTGGAGGGTAAGGGCTGGTAATAAAATATTCCGTATTCCATGACGTTTTACTATTGTAAACCTTCCTTCTCCTCTTGCTTTGGCAAAGAGAACATAATCGCTTTCAAGAACATCAATGAGTTTTTGCCTTGTATGTAAGGCAACATTGGCAAAGGACATAAGACTAAGTGATAAGGCTGGCAGTATAAGATGGTGAATCTGTTGCCAGATACTAACGTCGCTATTCATCATCCCTATAGGAGAGCTAAATCCAATTGGAAACAGGCCTAACCAAACGGAAAAGATAAGTAGTAGCACTAAACCAAGCCAGAAGGTAGGTACTGAACATAAGAATAGGCATATTCTCTTTAAAATCCGATCACATAATTTATCTTTTGAAACTCCCATTGCACAACCTAATGAAAACCCTATAATACCAGAGAAAACCCATGCACAAATCATCAAAGCCAAGGTGTTAAGAAATTTCTCCCTGATTAGATCAAGCACTGGTCGTCGATATAGTAATGAAGTACCCATATCACCGTGAAGTAAGGCACTAAACCAATTGATAAACTGTTTTACTGGAGGTTCATCTATCCCCCAGTATTCTTCTAATTCTTCTCGCTGTTCAGGTGAAACAGCTCCGGTACTAAGGATATATTGTTGAATAGGATCAACAGGAGATAGTTTTACTAAGGTAAATGCAATCACACTGACTGCAAATAAAAGAGTAAGCATTCTTATTATATATTTAAGTGTTGTTTGGATAGATTTTGTAACCCTCAAAATGTAACTCCTCCTAGTTTTCCCATGACCAGTCCTTTAAGTTTTGTAATAGAGGCATAGATGCACCGTGAGCATGAAGTTGTTGATTACCAATATCAAGGCCTTCACGAACATAATATAGATGGTGCATATTAACGAGCCATACCCATGGACAATCCCCTTTCATAGATGTTCCAGTCGTTCCATCCCATTGTGCTTTCTTCCAGTTTTCATAAGCTTCTTCTGGAGTAAGTGATTTCATTGCCACATCTAGGTAAGAATCGACAGTCTGGTTTGAATATCCTTCTGGATTATAGTAATCGTCTTTTAACATCGTATCGGTGTGATATAAACTATAGCTGGTGTAAGGATTAGAAGAACCCCAACCCATAAGTACTGCGTCAGAAAACATTCTCTTAGAGATATCATCCCAACTTGTACCTTCCACGATAATGTTAATTCCCAGTTCTTTTGCCTCCGCGGAAGCCGCAAGAGCAACAGCTTGTCTAAAGGAATCCCCTGCAGGATAGATACAAGTAAATTCGGCCTTTAATCCGTCTTTATCAACAATGCCATCATTATCCGTATCAATCCAACCATTATCAGTTAGAAGTTTTTTCGCATAGATTTTATCTGTTGCAATAATAACTTCGGGATTATTCCAAGGCATACCATCATTTTCTGAATAAGCGGGATCTGCAAAACCATTTAGTGCTACTTTGGCAATCTGTTCTCGATCAATTCCATACGCCAAAGCTTGACGGATTTCTAGATTACAAGTTACGTTATTACCGTAAGGAAATCCACTTTCTGTAATTTTACCTTCATCTGGAGTAACTGGTAATGTAAAACCACGATTATCAAGAGAGGTTACGGTTTTTAAATAATAACCAGCAATATCCGCCGTGGCTAGTGTTGCTGAGGTAAGGGCAACATCTACTTGCCCTGCTTTGGTAGCAGCAAAAGCAGCATCTTCCGTCATAAACACAATGGTAACATTCTCAATTGAGGGAACTGTTCCATAGTAATCTTTGTTGGCCTTTAACATAAGTTGTTCGCCTTTATTCCATTGAACAAAGGTATAAGGTCCGGAGCCAATGGGAGCAGTACCATAATTTTCATTATATGTATGTTCAGGAACAATACCAGTAGTTGCTATGGTATTTAAGAAGGTAGAGGTTGGTCTGTTTAACGTAAAAACAATCGTATCATCAGAAGTTGCCTCTGCTTTGTCCATGAATGTTAAATCAAGAGAGGACTGACCCTTCTTTGCAGTATTGAAGGTAAAAGCAACATCAGACGCTGTTAAAGGTTCACCGTCAGTAAATGTCACATCGTTTCGAATGGTAAAAGTCCAAGTTAAACCATCATCACTGATGGAATAGTCAGTTGCTAGATCGTTAGAAAATATCATATCTTGATTATATTCCACAAGAGTACTTTGGATTAATGGTGTTGTACCGTGTCCCCAACTGATACAAGGATCGAGTGTAGTAGGTTCTGTGGAAATTGCAATGACAACGCTATTATTGTCTATCTCATTTCCTTTCGTAGGTGAATTGCTACTCTTAGAACAACCAGTTACAAGGAGTAATAGCAGAACAAGTAGTGTTATACGAGATAGATATTTCTTATGTTTTTTCATAATTCCTCCCCTGAGAGTATTTATATGTATAATATTAAATAATTTAGTCGAATTATACCATGATTACAAAAATCTACAAGCCTGTATGGGGGATTATATTTATCTAGAGGTGAAACGAAAAAGCAAAGAATAACAACAAAAAGAGAAGAAGAAAAGAAATGAATAATAAGATCGGAATAATAAGAAATGTATAATAGGAAAAGTATAAACAAACAGACATGACTAAGATATTTAATATAGGAATCTTCTAATCATGTCTGTTTCAATTAAACCTAGCGTCCTACCGTTTACTATAAGTATGACATTCTGTTTCATAGCAGTTACAAGCTGAACCACAGGAACAGACATCAACATGGTCTGCGTGACAGGAGCAATCTTCATTATAGGTACAGTCGTGAGCTTTGCATGCTATATTAGTTTCTGGACTACCAGAGCCACTACAATTTGAAGTTCCTGAAGATTCTATAAAACTGCTACAACAAGTGTTTTCTTTAGTTGCTCCACCAGATACGTCGATAGTATGTCGGTTACATAATTTGGAATCATTATGTGTACAATTATATACCGAACATGATAAATTTGGCATGGGAAACCTCCTCAATTTTATTTTTCAAGATTAGTATAACCATGGGAATGAAAATTATGCTATATGATGTCTCTATGATAATGTAAATTGGAGTAGGATTGCCTTTACTTCATGTTAATTTAGTTTCAGATAAAATTAGAAATTAAAAAAAGATAGCATTTGATCTAAGTCAAGTACTTCAACAGGGAGAACTTCGGTTTCTTCTGTACATAAAGACAGCTGATACTGTTTTTCCCATGTTTGTGTAAAAAGATGTAAGGGTTTGGAGGTATAAGCAGATGCATCTATTTGTAAAGAAGGAAACTGTATGAGAAATTCATTTAATGGTATGTAGATTCCTTTCCCTATATATTTCACAAAACTTTCTTTCAGTGTCCAGTAAGTATAAAACACTTCTGCTTGCATTTCTTGTGGTCTTGACAAGAGCTCATGATACTCATCTTGGTGAAAGAATCGTTGTGCTATGTCGTAGTGGCATGTGCTTATTTTCTCAATATCAATGCCAATTTCTTTTGTGCTAGTACCGCATACAATCCAATCCTTTGAGTGTGAAATATTAAAAAAGAAATCAGCGTGGTCTAGTCCAGTACAATCTACATATGGTTTTTTATATTCATTGTAGCTTACGTTACATTCAGCTCCAAAACCCTCCTGTTTTAGAATGTACTTAAGTAACAATCCTGATAACATACTTTGGATAGCATCCTTTTCAAAGCGGTAACTGGCAACTCTGTTTTTTCGCTCTTTTGATAAAAGACGTAATATAGTCTCTTTTTCACTGGGAGTTAGAGAAATATTACAATTTAGGGCATATCTTTTCACCATAGAAATTCCTCCTGAAAGTTAGTAATTTATAATTCTTACTTATCCTCATGCTGTTTCTCTTGTTTTATTTCCCATTCAAGTACAAAGGTCATTAGGACACGTAATACAAAGATTGAAGCTAAGATAATTAATTCATCAAAAGATTTAATCAATACCGTTTTTAAGATTTCGGCAGCTAATTTGAATTCTAATGCAGTAGCAAGTGACGCTGCGAATTGATATTTTATTTTATAAGGCTCTTTGGTACGTAATTCTTTTAGATATCCCCAAAATGCTTTAAAGCCACCAATACTTAGTATGGTAATACCCATAAGTTCGAAGATATGAATCAAAATAGGTAGATACGTTTCAAATAAATGTTCCATAGTAGGTTCCTTTCATGTTCTTTATCCAAATATAATGTTTAACTGAATATGTACTATTATACTAGGAATACGATTTTATCGCAATGAAAAGACATATCAGTTGACTTTTATTTACTGTTATAGTACGGTGGTATTAATTAAAGAGAGGAGAATTATAATGAATAAGTGGTTTGTATTCACATTGATTGTTTGTCTAACGGATTGTATTTTACCGTTTATTTTAGCGTGTTTTTACCCAGGATATAGCCATATGAATATGGTATTAAGTTCGTTAGGTAGTGAACGGTCACAAGTAAGAACAGTATTTAATATATGGATGGCATGTCTTGGTGTATCATTTATATTCATTGGTATACATTTGTTTGTTACATATAAAGGGATGAATCCTATTGCAAGTACCATTTTATTAATTATTACAATTAGCTATGCCGTGTTTGATTGTATTATATCGAGTTTGTTTTCTGTTGGAGATTCCAAAGAAATGGTAACGATTGCAGAGAAAATTCACGGGTATGGCTCTGCAATAGGGTGCACATTATTTGTTTTTGCCGGTCTGCTAGCGGTAATACTTGTTTGGAGAAGAAATGTAGCGGTTGGAAGATTGCTACTTGTAAACTTTATTCTATCATTTATTGTATTTATTATTTTTATTGCAGGAGAAAACATACCACAGGATTCAACTGGCGTATTAAAGCTAATGTCATATGAAGGATTATGGCAAAGAATTTCTTTTGTGTTTATGTACATACCCTATATTGTATTAATGCGTTTGGAAAGCTAAATTAGCACATTGATTTAGAATGGGTATATTAGAACAGGTACCGGGAAATGGCTTGAAGAATGTAAAATACAGTTGGGATGAAGTAGTTGCTTGTGCAGAAGAGGATGATAATTATAAAATCTTCTATTATGGATTCTGCCGTCCGAGTTATAGAATATTTGAATATCTGGAAGAGGAATGTAGGTATCATGTTGAGATAATAGATACTTGGAATATGGAGATTCATGATATGGGGGTTTATGAAGGTAAATTCCGTTTAACTCTACCAGGTAAAGAATATATGACAGTTAGGGTTAGGAAAATAGGATAGACTTAGAATACATTAATCACTAAATTATTAGAGAATATAATGAATGTGAAGTACGTGATCAATATTACCCACATACTATAAATTAATAAACACGAAACTTGGGGGTATTATAATTAATAATTCAATAAACAAAAAGAACCTTACAAATGATGGGGATTCGAATGGTACTGAAATAGACAAAGAGAAGTACTATCGTCCATCTAATAGATCTGTACTGAATACTGGTGATTATAGGACCTTATTCTCTAATTATTTTCAATCTAAGGAAACGAAAGCCATACCCAATGAATATGTTGTAGATCCGGAGAATACCATCCTCAATTATTTTGGAATATTACGTCAGGCTGCAAATCCACAAGAAGGAAAATATATTGGTTGTGGAACGATTGGATATGCAACGATACCATATCCCTTTGCTTATAGTTTTATATCGTCGGAGTATAAGAAGAGACTGAGTTATGAACAGTATCTTGATATGTTTCAGAATATATTGCATATTAATCTAATTAAATATAAGGAAGTACCAGTCTATGCTAATAAGGATCAAATAGTTCGATATTTTGTTGAGATAGAAGCAATTGAAGGTAGTGATAAAAATATAGGAGTATTTGCATATTATTATGGATTCGTTGATTTAATAGAAGAGAATGGATCATACAAGATATCTGATTTGCAATTCTATGGCGAAAATTATCTATGTGCACCCTATCATGGCTGGTCATATGACGCGGAAGCTGTTGTTCAGATTGAATACGGTGGTTGGTGTTCTTTAGTCAAAGAGTTATTACCAACCGTGCAGAAGGATTATGTCAAATATATTAGTTTTGAAGGAACAGACGGATACCACTATTGTATGGTTTTCTTCCAATTGACGAATGATAATGATATACTAATAGCACAATTTAGAAGGGAGGCTAATGATAGCTGGACATTAATACAAATTAACCCCGAAGATTGTATCAAAGAATAACGTAAGAGTATGTACCATAAGATGTATTGAATGAATGGAGAGAAATATATGAATGATAAAATTTATGAATTTGAAGCTTTGATAAAAAAGGTTCCTGATATAGATGGGGCATATATTGAATTTCCTTATGATGTAAAGCAGGAATACGGTAAGGGAAGAGTGAAGGTGAAAGCCACATTTGATGGCGTAGAATATGAGGGTAGTTTAGTACGTATGAAAACACCGTGTCACATTATTGGACTTAGAAAGGATATACGTGAGTCAATTCATAAACAACCGGGTGATATGGTGAAGGTTACAATACAAGAAAGAGAATAGCACTAGAAGATCAAAAAGTAATAATATTGAAAAACCTAACAAGTTTTAAAAAGCATATTTCGAAATTATTCGAAATATGCTATACTTGGAAATGTAATGAAAATACTGGATTAATACAAGGAGAAGGTATTTTAAATTAGTATTTTACATTACAAAATAATGTATGAGGAGGTTTTTCAACAATGAAAAATCAAAGAAACAAGCGTATGTATTATAGCATATGCGCAATTATCCTAAGCGTAGTTATGGTGCTTCTAGATGTAGGTACTGTGAATAAGTATGTTTTCGCAAGTACGGTAACAGAACGCTCCAATGGCTATGAGCTAGTGGATAAGATCCAGGATGCATCTATATTGCATTGCTGGAATTGGTCATATAAGACCATTGAAGAAAATATGCAGTTGATCGCTGAAAGTGGTTATTCTGCAATACAGACATCTCCAGCAACACAACCTAAAGACTATACATACAAAGGTGTTGTAGGAACCGAGGTAGGAATACCGGGTTATGGAGGAACAGGTAACTGGTGGAAATTATATCAACCTGTTACACAAAGTGTTTGCGATAACGGGCAGACATGGCTAGGAACAAAGGAAGAACTTGAATCAATGTGTCAAACAGCAGAAAAGTATGGTATTAAAGTAATCGTAGATATTGTTGCTAACCACATGGGTAACATTACAGGTTGGAAAAACTCACTTTCTGATGTTTCACCCCAAATTGGTGAGTACTGGAATAGTGAAATGCTAACAGATGCATCATACTGGCATATTAATTCCTATCAAGTATGGATGAGTGATAGTAGACTACATTTTACAATGGGAAGTTTAGGAATGCCTGATTTAAATACAGCTGATAAGAGGGTACAAGCTTATATATCCAATTATCTTAAAGAACTAATTGACTGCGGCGCTGATGGCTTCCGATTTGATGCAGCAAAACATATCGAAACGCCGGATGATGACCCATCGTTTGCAAGTGATTTCTGGCCAACTGTACTAGGTGAAGCAAGATCACATTATAAGGCTAAAACGGGTGGAGAGCTTTATGTGTATGGCGAAATTCTTAACACAGTAGGTGATAATTTTAGTATTAATTCCTATACTAAGTATATGTCAGTAACAGACAATTCTGCAGGAAATCATCTATTAGAGGCATTTCGCAACAATAATGTTAACACGTTGAATATGAACTATGCTCCAAATGTATCTGTATTATGGGCAGAATCACATGATACTTATATGAATGAATCTTCCAGATATGCTTCTGATAAATCCATTGTAAGAACATGGGCGATGGTAGCAAACAAGGATAATGCGGCAAAACTATTCTTTGTAAGACCATATTATTCAGTGAATATTCTTGAAGGTGATGTAGACGGCGCAATGAAAGGGAATTTAAAGACTTCTCTGACACCGGCTACCATGGGGGCTTGTGAAACGTATACATGGGCATCTAAAGAAGTAGCGGCAATAAATCATTTTAATAACAGAATGGTAGATAAACAAGAGAATATGGGGACTGAAGGTAACATTGCATATTGCTTCCGCGGAGATGGTGTAGCACTAGCTAATTTCAGTGGCTCAGGACAGATTTCAATGTCAGCACATGGTATGGCAAATGGTACGTATACCGATGAAGTATCAGGCAATACGTTTACGGTTGCAAATGGAGTGCTTTCAGGAAGAATTAACAGTGAGTATGGTATAGCAGTAGTTTATAAGAATGTAATGCCAAATCCTAGTAGCTCCTATCCTGTACAAATTCATGCCAGCATCGGAAACGGTACCAGTTTCTATGGAGACTCATTAAGCGTTACCATCGAGGCGTTATATGCAGATAGTGCAACATATTCAGCAAGTACTGGTGAATATGGTTCATTCACGGGTTCTAAAACAATTGATATAGGGAAAGGTTTGTCAAGTGGAGATACTGTTACATTAACGGTAACAGGAACAAATGCTAGAGGAACAGTAACACAAGTATATACCTATACGAAGATGGAATATGATTTGGAGAATTGTATCTTCTTTAAGAATACGTCTGGTTGGTCTACGGTTACGGCATATGTATGGAATGATAAGGTATCTCCAGTAAAGAATAATGCTGCATGGCCTGGTGAAGAGATGTTTAAATGTGATTCACTGAATAATATATATGCGCTTAAAATAAATCCAGACGCAGGATATACGAAAATAATATTTAGTAATAATGGGGCATCGCAGACGAAAGATCAGACAATGGGTAGTATTGGATATATGTATAACATGAGTACTGGAACATGGGAACCTTATAAGGAAGTAGGAGATAAAACACCTACTATTGCAGCCACCAAAGAGTCATCTGTTATTACAGCTGCAATGGATGTAACATTCTCTGTAACGGATGCACAGTCTTCGACATATTCAATAAATGGTGGAAATCCGGTAAGCTTTCAGGATTCTGTGACAGTAAGGGTAGGAGATAATCTTGCTGAAGGAGCAATGGATACGGTTGTAATCAATGCTCAAAATGGAACAAAAACGAAGTCAAGTACCTACCAATATACGATGGAATATAAAGAACCAGTAGTTACAGCATCTGTTTCCAGTGGAACTACTTTTACGGATTCGTTGGATGTTACGTTTACAGTTACCAATGCTTTAACTGCTACAATTTCTAATGGAACAACGACAACGTCATTCGAAAATTCCCTCCGTGTTACAGCTACCGATACTACGACTTACACGATTGTTGTTACAAAGGGAGGCAAGACTTATACATTTACCTATACTTACACAAAGCTTAAAGAGGCTCAAAACAGTGTGTATTTGAATGTAAGTGCTTGCAGTTGGTTTGGTAATGATAGTGCCGTAGCGGTAGTTAAGTTTAACAATGAGAGTGGATACACAAAATGTGAGAAGTTAACTTACAATAACTCCGTATATTATAAAGCAGTGGTGCCAGAAGGTGCTACAAGTGTAACGATTGGAAGAATGATACCAAATGGTAATATCTATAATACACTTACTATATCGTTATTGAGTGAAAAGAATGTATGGACATCCAATTCGAGCTTTAATGGTGGTAATTGGACATATAGTTCGGCTATAGGTACCACCTTAGCTAATTAGTCTAGAGATCCTATAACAGTTGCTCCCTCTTGGCAAACAAGATTAACACTTGTCTGCCAAGAGGGAGCTTTTTAATTCTTAGAGAAATGACCTAACATATAATGATACAATAAAACGCTTTCATAACGCATACTAATTACTATTGTTTTCTTCTATATCGCCGTCAGGAATATTGTATTCATCGCATAGAGATTCAGGTCCTAATTGATTTGTATCAGAAGTAGCCTCTATTCCAGTATTACTGTTTCCTGTAGTATTATTTTCAGATGTTGTTTCATCACGGGCTGGTTCATCTTTGTTTGTATCTCCTACGGTAGAATCTACAATAACATTATCACCAAGAATTGATTCATCTGTCTGATCAAGAATACCATTGTCTTCGATTTCTTCTTTGGCACTAGTGAATATGTTTTTAAACCAATCAATGATAGAACGGAAGAAATCTCCGAGTTTTTCTAAGAACCCTTTCTTCGCTTGTTCTAGTTCAATTCCTATATTGTCAGCTGCGCTATCTATTACACTACTGTAAGTAGAAGCAAGACGTTCATAATCATAATCTTGTGACGCGACTTTGACCATCGTGTTAAGAATCATCTGCACTTGGTCATCAGTAAGTGTTACCTCGAATTTGTCACCTGAGTTGATGATTACTTGTTCAATCTTATCAGCAGCTACGATGTTTTCGCCAATGATGGTGTCTTTTACCTCCGTAATAATACCAACTGCTTCATCAGAACCAATGTCCTCTGCAAGGGTACCAGAGATAACGATTTCTTCTGTTGCAATTTCTTTCTTAGTTTCTTCAAGGGGGGAACCAGTTACAATCTCGAATGCCTTCATGATACCAGTTAATGCACCCGTTCCAGATACAGCAAACGGAGAGGCCGCAACTACGTTACAATCATAGATTCCTGCTGTTGTTAACGTAGACTTAATCATGTTCGAGGTAACCCAAGTTAGATTAGCGGTCTTAACATTAATACCTTTTCCTTCTTCTGTCTCTTCGATGAATGCACAACTATAAGTACGTCTTCCAATTTGTTGCTCTGTTGCTACACCTTCTAAGTACGCTCTTTCTTCATCGTTGTTTACTTCAATCACAGCGACTTCGTTTTCTTGTGCACCAAAATATTCAAACATTTTACCTTTTTGTTCATCGGTTAAATCGGCACCAACTGATACGACTGTTACACTATCAGCAGATGCAATCGTTGGTACAATTGTTCCAATGCACAGAGTTATGCCCATTGCCAATGCCAGTAGTTTCTTTTTCATTAAAATCCTCCAACTTTTCTTATGCATGGTTGTATTTGCGAGTAATCAGTAACAAACTAGACTTCTCAAAGTATATCGAATAGAGTAATCTATGTCTATATACTTTCGTGTTTGATAGTAGGATTTTAATGAAATATTAAGATTTTAGTGGTAGAGACTGGTAAGTTATCAAAGGCTGAATTACAGACTTTGTAATTAACGTAAAATTAACAAAACTTTACACGTGCTTGATAGAAAAAAACTCCTGTATTTGTTATATTCTTTCATGAAGACAAGTAACAAAGTAGTAAAGAAGAAAGTAAGAGGAGAATGATAATGAAAAACTCGTGGAAGAAACGTATATTAGCAGGATCATTAGCACTTGCAATGATACCAACCAATTCTATGATAAGTTTTGCGAAAGCAGCACCAGATGGGAAGACAGTTGCTTCAGATACCGAAGCTGGTAAGAAAGATGGTGCATGGGATAAATGGGAAGAGGAGTGGAACATAATTAAAAATGATTGGACACAGATCTCTCTTACCCCAGGTAAAGATGAAAGCCAGTTAAACTTTGCATGGTATACGATGTCAGATCGTTCTGCAAATCTACAGATTAGTACTTCTGCTGATATGAAGAATGCAAAAGAATATGTTGCAAAGAGAGAGAAAGCATCTGTTTCAAAAGATGGGAAGCAATATTATTCCAATAAGGTGACGGCACTTAATTTGAAAGAGAATACTACATATTATTATAGATATGAAGTGGATGGTGTTTATACGGAACCAGCTGCATATACAACAAAATCAACGGATAAATTTAGTTTTATCTATGTTGGTGATCCACAGATTGGCTCTTCTAATGAGAAGAAGTCGTCAAGCAAGGATGTTAACACAGCAAATAAATTAGCAGAATTCTTACAAGCACAAGATGATGCTGTTCGTAATGATGCATTCAACTGGAGTGATACTTTGAACAAGGCTGTAGAAAAAACGAATAATCAAGCAAGCTTTATAGTATCTGCGGGCGACCAAGTTCAATTAACGAAGGGAAAATCCCCACAAGGTAAAAACTTTGAGAGTGAAATTGAATATGCTGGTTATTTGAGCCCAAAAGTATTGAAATCACTACCAGTTGCACCAACCGTTGGTAACCATGATGCAGATAATGCAAATTATACCTATCACTTTAATGTACCAAACAAGAGCGATTATGGTGTTAATAAAGCAACCGAAGATACAACGAAAGTAGGCGGAGATTATTACTTTACGTATGGTTCTGTATTGTTCATGATGTTGAATACACAAAACACAAACGTTGCAGAGCATAAAAACTTTATTGAAGAAACCGTGAAGGCAAACAAAGATTGTACTTGGAGAATTGTTACTCTACATCAAGATATCTATGGTTCAGCAGAACATTCAAACGAACCAGAAATCACGAACTTACGTTATCAGATTGTACCTATTCTAGAAGATAATGATGTGGATGTTGTATTAACAGGTCATGATCATGCCTATTCTAGAACGCAAATCTTAAAAGGCGGAGTCAAGACTTTCGATGCTTCTTATGATGATGATGCTTTTGAAGAACAATTAGAAATAGATATGGATGCAGGAGAAAAACCAGTCACTCTAACAATGGCTCCAGGTAACATAACAACCGATAAAGCCACAGAAGATGGACTTCGATATCTTGAATACTTAAATCAAATAATGGATGCAGCTGCAGTTCAAAAGGTTAACAAGATGAATAAGAATACCGTATTGAATCCAGATGGTATATTATACATGACAGCAAGTTCTTCATCAGGTAGTAAGTATTATGACTTAGTTCCTAGACAACAAACATATATAGCGAATCGTTGGCAAGAAGATGTTCCAACATACTCTGTTATAGATATCACACCAACATCATTTACAATTAATACGTATCGTTCAGATAATAATAAGGCAATCGATGAAAATTTTACAATTGTAAAAGATGATAAAACATCAATTACGGCTCCTAAAGCAGTTACGATTAAATCAGTAAAATCAAGTAAGAAAGCTACAGCTACCGTATCGTTTACTAAGAGTACTGATAAAGTAAGTGGATATCAAATTACGTATTCTACAAACAAGAATTTTAAATCTTCTAAGAATGTAGTAACAACGAAAACAAGTTATACAATAAAATCGCTTTCGAAAGGAACCTTGTATATAAAAGTTAGACCATATACTACTGTGTCAGGAAAGAATGTATATGGAAAATATTCAAAGGTAGTTAAGGCAAGTGTAGAATAATGAAAATAGAAATCATTAAGAAAAATTTCGTTAGAAAGGGATGTCTAGCAGTAGCTAGCATCCTATTTCTTCTGTTCCTCTATAACATTAATCAAATAGATAAAGAATCCTTCTTTGATAATGAAGGAAGAAACTTTGTGAAGGCTAAGGTAGTTGAGATTATAGAGGATAATGAAACAGAAAGTGGTATTTACGTAGGGAATCAGACAGTAATGATTTCTATATTATCTGGTGAATTTAAGGGTAAACTACTTGAAGCAACAAGTTCAAGCAGCTATCTGTATGGCACCCATTGTGAGGTTGGGAAAAAGGTTATTGCCATTGTAAGTGAATCCAATGGAACTTTTGTGGCTTCCGTTTATAGTGTGGACCGTGCGGCTATGATTTATCTAATTATAGGTATCTTCGTGCTAACTATCATAGTAATTGGTGGAAAAAAGGGATTAGCATCTGTTATAAGTTTGGGATTTACAATTATCTGTATCCTCTTCTTATTCTTACCACTTATCTATCGTGGGGTATCACCAGTATTTGCAGCTGTGATAGTTACTTTAATTACGACTTGTGTTACGATGTATCTGATCGGTGGTTGGTCAATCAAAACACTCGCTTCCTCATCGGGGACGGTTATTGGGGTAATAATCGCAGGAGTATTTGCTTGGCTATTCAGTAAGATGGCTCAAATAACGGGTTATAATGTAAGCGAGATAGAGAATCTGATATATGTAGGGGAAAAGACATCAATACAGATTGGAGAGCTTATGTTCTCAGGGATATTAATCGCAGCACTAGGGGCAGTAATGGATGTAGCGATGTCAATTGCATCAACCATTTTAGAAATCAATGAGAAGAATCAGACTTTAACAAGGAAAGAACTTTTTCAGTCAGGAATGAATGTTGGTAAAGATATGATGGGAACCATGTCGAATACCCTGATCTTAGCGTTTACGGGTGGATCTATTAATACGCTAGTGTTTATATATGCATATAATTATCAATATAATCAGATTATTAACCTTCACTCCATAGCGGTAGAAATCATACAAGGAATTGCATCGAGTATGGGCGTTATATTAACAGTACCATGTGTATCGCTAATTACCTGTATGTTAGTTAAGAGAAAGAAATAGGGTTTCAAAATCAAAGATGTCTATGTAAAAGCAAAATCACCCTCTTAATTTTCATTTGAAATTAAGAGGGTGATTTTTACTTATTTCATAGTAGCTTGTGGTGAGTATTTTTGTATAGCTTGATTTATCTTCTCTTGCTCAGCAGCAGGAGTAGGATAAAGGCCACGTTCGTGCATGATATTAAATACTTGATATTGAAGATCATGCTCTTCATTTAATATATTCATATAGGTGTCACGAAGATCTTTGTGAACACATTCATTTGCAAATAAATTGTAATTAGCTGTTTCTTCTTTTTGAGCGCAAAGAGCGTCATGAAGCATTTCTTTATCGCCAAAACATGTTGATTGTTCCATAAGACACCTCCTTATTTAAGTTTTGCATAAATTGCATCGAAATGTTGTTGATGTTTTTGTGAAATACTTGAGAATGTTTGTTTTAACTCTTGATCATTCGTAGAGTTTGCTAACATCTGAAATTTCTTAACTAATTGTTCTTCGCCATCTAGTAAATCATTCATAGAAGACAATTCTTTTGCTGTTAAATTAGCCATAATGTATTTTACCTCCTTATTTATTTACAAGCTTATTATGTCTCAATTATCAAAAATAATGTAAAAAAATAATATAAAATTATTTATATACAGGCTGATTAGATAACTTCTTATATATAGAGAGGAAAGTGCAGTGTTATTTAAGAAATCTGTACAAAATAGAGGTTAGCAAAAACACTGAATAGCTAATTTCTAATAATTAGTAAAATTAACATTATGTATATACATAAAATTCAAGTTTAATTCCGACACTATAATTAAGTTTAGTTTGTTTTACTTTTGTAATATCAAATACAAATAATTACAGTAGAGGAAGGTTGTATATGCATAAAAAATTATCAAAGGATGCTTATGGTGGCGTTCAGGGCAAGAATTATGTGCCATATGTGTCGAGTGGTTCCAAATCAGGTGGAAATATTGCTATATTAATCATTGGTATTCTATTAGCAGCTTTGTTTGCAGCGTCAACAGCATATTCAGGTATGAAATCAGGTCTTACTGTAGCGGCTGGTATTCCAGGTTCAATTATAGGATCTGCATTCATCGCTATATTTGCTAAGCAAAAGGGCATACTTGGTAAGAATCTGGTACAAGGTATGTCAAGTGGTGGTGAAGCGGTTGCCAGTGGTATTATATTTGTATTACCTGCAATTCTTTTGATTGGAGGAAACATTTCTTTCCTAGAAGGTTTTATCGTAAGTATCGGTGGTGTGCTTTTTGGTATGGGAATAGCTTCTCTTGTATATAAGAATTTGGTTGTAGAAGAACATGGTAACTTAATGTTTCCCGAGTCTATGGCAATATCAGAAACTCTTGTAGCATCAGAAGGTGCTGGAGAATCGATGAAATATATGGGAATAGGCTTTGCCGTTAGTGGTGTTATTAGTCTTGTCACGGGTTCTTTTCTTAATGTAGCAAATAATGTAATCAGTTATGTAAATGAAAAATTCTATAAATGGAAATTAGAAGTAGAAGTTAACCCACTATTATTAGGAATTGGATTTATTGTAGGTATAGAAGTATCGTTAACGATGTTTGCAGGTTCTGTATTAGCCAACTTTGCTATTATGCCGCTTATTAGTTACTTTGCAGATTTTGCAAGAGAAGGCGAGCGAGTATGGAATGACCCAAGTGTAGCTCTTGGTGGTATGCAAGTAAATCAGATTTCTGGTAGTTATGTCAAATACATCGGTGCTGGTATGATGCTTTCTGGTGGTTTAATCGGTGCAATTAAACTGATACCAACAATCGTAGTCTCTATTAAAGAAACGGTTAGTGCTAAGTCTACAGATCAAGCAGGAAAATCCTCATTTGCTAGTTTGATACTAATTGGTGGTATTATTGTAGGATTTATAGCAGGATTTTTTATATCAGATGGTAATTTTGTAATGGCTATTATCGGATCGATTTTGTCATTCTTTTTGTCCTTATTATTCGTTATTGTATCAGGAAGATTAACAGGAACAATTGGAACATCAAACTTACCAGTATCAGGTATGACTATTGCGTCTTTGGTAATTGTAACGTTACTTTTTGTTATTATGGGTTGGATTAGCCCAGGGCACAATAAGTCGTTACTATTGTTTGGAACGTTCATAGTAACTGCAATATCAATTGCGGGTGGTTATAGTCAATCTCAAAAGGTTGCATTCATCATTGGTGGTGAAAAAAATGAGATGGATAAATATTATCTAGTGGCAAGTTTGGTAGGTGTTACGGTAGTAATCGGTGTAATATTATTGCTTTCAAATCAACTTGCTATTACAGGAGATAACGTTCCTTTTGCACTACCACAAGCTAATTTGATTTCAACATTAACTTCAGGAATTATGTCTGGTGAATTACCTTGGCATATGGTTATTGTTGGAGCAATCATCGGAATCGTTTTGTTTTTGTTGAAACTTCCAATCATGACAATTGCAATTGGTTTTTATCTTCCAATCGCTACGACTTCCATTATATTGGTGGGTGCTATTGTTCGTTTATTTGTAGAAAAGATGTCTAAATCAGAGCAGGAGAAAGAAACTAGAGTAGGAAATGGAATTAGTTTATCTTCTGGTCTTGTAGCCGGAGGATCCATTATTGGTCTTGTTGGTATTATTCTTCAAGTCTTAGGAGTTATAAAAGGAACTGGTCCAAAAGGTTTTGCAGCGTCGAATGGAATGGGTTATATATTATTAGTGGTCTTAATTATATTAACAATACTTCCTTTGATTAAGAATAAAGCAAACAATGCTAGAGAATAATTAAATATAAAATAAAGCTGTCGTTAATGATACGGCAGCTTTTTCTTTAATTAAAGTTTAGTAAAAGAACTTTTCTGAAAATCATTAGTGACTTTAATATACGATTGGTATATAATTTAACGGATATCGTTTATTAGCATAGTGTTATGACTAGTATTATAACGAAAAAATGCAAAGGAGAAAGTTGAATGACTTCAATATTATTAGCGGTAATATACATAGCTTTCATAAGCTTAGGATTGCCTGACTCGATTTTAGGTTCTGCATGGCCTACCATGTATGGTGAGTTTAATGTAGCAGTTTCCTATGCTGGTATTATTAGTATGATTATAGCTGGAGGTACTATTGTATCCAGTCTCTTTAGTGATAAAGTAATACGTAGATTAGGAACCGGTTTAGTAACAACAATAAGTGTTGCAATGACTGCGGTTGCACTGATGGGATTTGCCTATTCTGGATCATTCTGGCAATTGTGTTTATGGGGTATTCCTTATGGATTAGGAGCAGGAAGTGTTGATGCAGCACTGAATAACTTTGTTGCCTTACATTACAAATCACGTCATATGAGTTGGTTACATTGCTTTTGGGGAATAGGTGCAACCGCTGGTCCATTTATTATGGGACTGTGTTTAACGAATGGATTAAGATGGAATTCTGGCTATCAAACCATCGGTATTATTCAGATAATTCTTGTAGCTGGCTTAGTCCTTTCCTTACCACTATGGAAAGCAAAACATAAAGAAAATAAAGATGGGGCGGTTGAATCAAAAAGTCTAAGCCTAAAACAGACGATTAAGCTTCCTGGTGCAAAGGCTATTTTGGTTGCTTTCTTATGTTACTGTTCCATAGAATCGACAGCAGGATTGTGGGCTAGTAGCTACATGGTTTTATATAAAGGGATTAATCCTCAAACTGCGGCCAAATGGGCATCCCTATTTTATCTAGGCATTACGATAGGAAGATTTATTAGCGGTTTTATCACGGACAAATTAGGTGATAAGAATATGGTAAGGCTAGGGCAAGTACTTGCTGCAATTGGTATTATGGTTATGTTATTACCATTAAGTAATACAGCAACACTTGTCGGGTTAATTTTATTAGGTTTAGGTTGTGCACCAATTTATCCAAGTTTATTACATGCAACACCAGACAATTTTGGTGCAGATAAGTCGCAATCCATTATGGGAATGCAGATGGCATGTGCATATGTTGGTAGCACAATCATGCCTCCGATTTTTGGCTTTCTAGCAGACATAATCAGTATCCAATTATATCCATTTTATATGATGATATTTGTTGTGCTAATGGTAGTAATGGTTGAAAGAATGAATAAAGTTCATAACTAATAAATGATATGTTCTCGGTCCTTTACGATTAATAAGATGCGACCGTGAAGAAGTAGGTCGACTTTGCAATGAGGTATATGAAGAAGTCGACCTAATTTAACGTTGTATATAAGTAACTATAGTTTTATTTGCTTTATTTTAACGCAAGAAGAATTGACATTCAAAAAATTATATTTTATAATAGGTAAATCGAGTAGCGATTGCGTAAGTCCAGATATTATCTTCTGGATGCGCTTTTTTTTTGACTAAAATAAATGATATTTGAACTAAATTTTACAAAGGAGATGAGCAGAGTCAATGTATAAACAACTTGCTAAATCAATACGGGAATTTAAGAAAGATTCCATTAAGGCTCCCGTATTTATCACACTAGAGGTGCTTTTAGAGTGCACCATACCTTTTGTTATTGCTCAGCTTGTGAACCAAATTAAAGCAGGCTGTGAATTCCGAGTGATTGCCATGTATGGAATAATTCTGGTGGCAATGGCGGGATTATCATTAACATTTGGAATAATTGGAGGAATTGCAAGTGCCACTGCATCAAGTGGTTTTGCACGAAATCTAAGAAAGGATATATATTATAAGATACAGACGTATTCTTTTGAGAATATGGACCGTTTCTCTACATCATCTTTGGTTACTAGACTAACCACAGATGTGTCCAATGTTCAGAATGCTTATATGATGATTATTCGAGCAGCTATTCGATTTCCATTAATGCTAGTATTTGCATTCATTATGGCTTTTGTTATGGGTGGAAAAATGGCATTCATATTCTTAGTCGTTGTTCCTATTTTAGGTTTTGGCCTTTTTCTTGTAATCCGCAAAGTAATGCCGATCTTCAAAAAAGTATTCCGTAAGTATGATGCATTAAATACCTCAATACAAGAAAATGTAAAAGGGATGCGAGTAGTTAAATCCTATGTTCGAGAAGAGTATGAAAAGAAGAAATTTGATGGGGCAGCTAGTGATATATGTGCCGACTTTACTAGAGCAGAGAAAATCTTAGCCATCAACAACCCATTAATGCAGTTTTGTCTATATACCGTTATGGTTTTTGTTTTGTTCTTTGGATCATATACAATTATAACTTCACAAGGAATGGATTTAGATGTAGGACAGTTTTCAGCGTTATTAACTTACAGTTTTCAGATTCTTAGTAGTTTAATGATGCTATCTATGGTGTTTGTTATGATTACAATGGCAAGTGAATCAGCAAGCCGTATTATAGAAGTCCTAGACGAGGACAGTAGTCTTGCTAACCCATTAGATGGTCAGAAAATTGTGAAAGATGGTTCTATAGATTTTGAACGTGTAAGTTTTAAATATTCAGAAACCGCAAAGAAAATGTCTCTTGCTGATATTAATCTGCATATAAACTCTGGTGAGACCATTGGCATTATTGGAGGTACAGGAGCTTCTAAAACCTCTTTAATTCAATTAATACCACGTCTTTACGACACGACAGAGGGTGTTGTTAAGGTTGGGGGAATTGATGTTAAAGACTATGATTTGGAAGCATTACGTAATCAGGTAGCAGTAGTATTGCAAAAAAATGTACTTTTCTCTGGTTCAATCAAGGAGAATTTACGATGGGGTAATAAAGAAGCTACCGATGAAGAAATTATAGAGGCTTGTAAATTAGCACAAGCGGATGAGTTTATTCAGAATTTCCCTAATGGATACGATACGTACATTGAGCAAGGCGGTAGCAACGTTTCTGGAGGACAGAAGCAGCGTCTATGCATTGCTAGAGCTTTACTCAAGAAACCAAAGGTCTTAATTCTAGATGATTCAACAAGCGCGGTAGATACTAAGACTGATGCCATGATTCGAAAGGCTTTAAGAGAATTCATTCCGGAAACAACGAAAATTATTATTGCTCAAAGAACAGCATCTGTTGAAGATGCAGACCAAATTATCGTTATGGATGGTGGTTCCATTAGCGGTATTGGAACACATGCCGAACTCCTAAAGAATAATCCAATATACAAAGAGGTATATCTATCTCAGAATAAGGCAGGTGAACAGGATGAAGAATAATACAAGTAATAATCGAAAAGGTGTTATGGGACGTTTGATTAAGACAATATTTGAATTTTATCCAGTTTTATTACCAATCGTAGTTGGTTGTATAATATTCAATGCTATTGTTTCAGCAATCCCTGCCGTCTTCATGCAAAATATTATAGCATCGGTTGAAAACACTTGGCAAAGTGGAGATTGGAAGGCAGTCTCAGGTGAAATTACACAGCTTGTACTCTTATTGGTTGTATGCTATGTACTTTCGCTAATTGCTTCCTTTACCTTTAATCGCTTGATGGCTATCATAACACAGGGTTCTTTGAAGAAATTCCGTATTAAGATGTTTAATGGAATGCAAGATTTACCAATTAAGTACTTTGATACCCATAATCATGGAGATATCATGAGTTATTATACAAACGATATTGATGCATTACGTCAGATGATATCGCAGAGTATACCACAACTTATGTCAGCTGGTATTATCGTTTTGTCGGTATTTTGTATTATGATGTATTATAGCATATGGTTGACTCTAGTTGTATTAGTTGGAGTAATCTTTATGTTTATCGTTACGAAAAAAGTAGGAGGTAATTCCTCCAAATATTTCATTCGTCAACAAATGGCTCTTGGAGAAGTAGAAGGATTTGTTGAAGAGATGATGAATGGGCAGAAAGTAATTAAAGTATTCTGCCATGAAGAAGAAAGTAAAGCGGATTTTGATAAAATCAACAATCGATTGTTCGAAGATTCCGAAAGTGCCAATAAGTATGCGAATACCCTAGGCCCAATATTGAATAACATCGGTAATGTACTTTATGTAGTTGTAGCGTTAACTGGCGGTTTGTTAATGATATCTAAAGCACCAAATCTAAGTATATCTGGACTTGCTATGGGTATTAGCATTGTAGTTCCATTCCTCAATATGACGAAGCAGTTTGCCGGTAATATAAATCAGGTATCGCAACAAATTAATGCAGTTGTTATGGGTCTTGCAGGAGCAAAACGTATATTTGAATTGATAGACGAACAACCAGAAGAAGATCATGGTTATGTTACTTTAGTTAATGCAAGAGAAGAAGCTGGACAGATTGTGGAATGTAATGAGCGCACAGGTATGTGGGCATGGAAACATCCTCACAAAGATGGAACAGTAACGTATGAAAGATTAACAGGTGATGTTCGTATGTATGATGTGGACTTTGCATACGAAGAAGACAAAACAATCTTACACAACATCACGTTATATGCAGAACCAGGTCAAAAGATTGCTTTCGTAGGTGCCACTGGTGCGGGAAAAACGACTATTACGAATCTAATCAACCGTTTCTATGACATAGCGGATGGTAAGATCCGTTACGATGGAATTAATATCAATAAGATCAAGAAAGAGGATCTTCGCAGGTCCCTTGGCGTAGTATTACAGGAAACTAATCTATTCACGGGAACTGTTATGGATAATATCCGTTATGGTAAGTTAGACGCCACGGATGAAGAATGTATCGATGCAGCGAAGTTAGCTGGTGCTGATGACTTTATAACACGCTTACCAAAAGGATATGAAACACCACTAAGTAGTAATGGATCTAATCTTTCACAAGGACAGCGTCAGCTCCTAGCCATTGCACGTGCAGCGGTCGCCAATCCGCCTGTTATGATTCTTGACGAGGCTACGTCCTCCATAGACACTCGTACAGAAGTAATTGTACAACGTGGTATGGACGCATTAATGAAAGGACGTACTGTATTCGTAATCGCCCATAGACTATCTACGGTTAAGAATTCAGATGTTATCATGGTGCTAGAACAAGGACATGTTGTGGAAAGAGGTAATCACGATCAGTTGATAGCAGAGAAAGGAAAATATTACCAATTGTATACAGGTGCCTTTGAGTTAGAATAAGAAAAACAACTTGTACAAATGAGGAAATAGCGAAGAAAGTCGAACCTTTTCTCAAAAAGTCGAATATACTATTGTAAACATGTATTTATTGGTTATAGATATGAATAGTAATGAAATCGATTTTGAGGTTATACAAAGAGATTTAAAACATAGAATGTATCAATATATAGGTTCGGGGTCATCAAGAAGTGTATTTGATCTGGCTAATGGTTATGTGGTGAAGGCGGCAATAAACCATGGGGGTCTTACTCAAAACCAGATGGAATATAACGTGTATAACCAAGAAAAAACAGCGTTTTTTGCTCCGATACTTACTATATCTGATAATTCTATGTTTTTAATAATGAAAAAAGGCGAACGATTATGGAATATTAATCAAGTATCGCAGTACTATAACGTTAATAATATAAGAGAATTAGTAGACAATTCTTATTTCATCAGGATAAGAAAAACCTATGGGTTAGCTGCTGGAGACTTGGTAAGGAAGTCTAGTTGGGGAATGATTGACCAAGTCCCTGTATTGGTTGACTATGGCTATACTGGTCGTAGAAGAGGTCGGAGATAAATCATAAGGAAGGCAATATGTAAGTAATTTCTTGCATATTGCCTTCCTTATTTTGTTATTATACAATATAGAGTAGAAATTCTAAAGAAAGTTTTATATTACGGCTCTAAAATACAGAGCCAAAGCACCAACGACTTCATACAGTAGCTCATCGAACTATGTTTGACATTAACATTAGTCAAGTTTATATGTGCGAATAGACGCAGGTAAGTTTTACGAGAGGCCTTTGACACTCAAGTCAGTTAAGAGGATTAATACACTTATGTTTTTAATGGAGGATAACAATGCCAAAAGTTGTAAGAAGAGGGTATCAAAAGGAAGATACCTATGAATTTCAAGATGAAGAGAAGACTAAGTTAGAGAAAGCTGCCTATGAATTATATTTTCTATTAAATCAAGGGTATCCTATTAAACAAGCCACAACCTTTATCGGGAACCACTATATGTTCTCGGAGAGGCAGCGTTTGGCATTAGTCCGAACCATATCTTCCTATGAAGATTGTATAAGTAGATTCACCAAACAAATTACTACGTTTCATGATGTTAAAACCGTGCATATTGATGGCTTTAACACGATTATCACACTGGAAGTCGCATTATCTGGTTCTCCCATATTCAAATCGTTAGATGGCACCATACGGGATCTGGCTGGGCTTCGGGGAAATTATCGGATTATAGATAAAACGGATAAAGCAATCCATCTAATCTATCAGTGGCTCAGATCGAAGGAGATTAAGGAAGCCATCTTTTACTTGGATTCTCCTGTGTCAAATTCAGGTAGATTAGCAAATGTGGTAAAAGAAATCGCTGAGACGTATGAATTGCAAGTGCAAACTTACGTGATTCCAGATGTCGATAGAACATTAGAAAAGCAAGCCAATGTAGTTACCAGTGACGCAATCATTCTTAATAAATGTGTCAGTTGGTTGAATATGAATTCGGAGATAATTGAACAAATTAATGAGGTTTGGGAAGTTTCCCTTTGTAGCAAGGTTGTAAAACAAGAAGGCATATTTAAAGCATAATGGCTTGAACATAGTGAAAGCCAGCACCTTGAGATGCTGGCTTAGTAACAATGGCTTATAGCCGCAGAGTAAACCACCTTTTTTACAGGTGTTGCTGATTGGGGATAACGTAAAGAGTTATTCTGCAGCAGGTTTGAATGCTTCATAGTGTATTCCATCTGACGTATATCCTTCTCCGATTTTAATCATTCCATCTTCATTAACATCAGTTTCATCATATATGTTACCAGTAAAGTCATATATGTCTACTCCATCTGCACCGACTTTATTTACTTTAACATTGATAACACTAGCATTGGAAAATGGTATTGGTGCCAATACAATAAGTAATAATAATAAGCATAACCCTATCTTCATTTTTTTCTTCATTGATAAGACCTCCTTGCAGGTAAATTATAACATTATTATCCTGCAAATGGTATAATTAATTTGTGATTTATTATATTTTTATATAGACAAGTATGTAATAATTCTTTAAGATATAGGATATGATGCTAAAGATAAAATCGCAATGGAGGATTGACATGACAGAGAAAGAAAAAGCAGCGGCAGGATACCTATACGATAACAACTATGACAAAGAGTTAGTAAAAGAAAGAACAGCATGTAAAGACAAATGCTATAAATTTAATCAATTAATGCCGTCGCAATATGAAGAACAAAAAGCGTTAATAAAAGAAATTATGGGAAAGACAAAGGATAATTTTGTGATTACAGCACCCTTTTGGTGTGACTGTGGCTATAACATAGAAATCGGAGAGAATTTTTACTCCAATCATAATTGTGTAATTCTAGATTGCGCCAAGGTTGTTTTTGGTGATAATGTATTCATTGCACCGAATTGTTGTTTCTCAACAGCAGGACACCCAATTGATGCGAAGCAGAGAAATCAAGGACTGGAATATGCATATCCAATTACTGTTGGTAATGATGTATGGTTTGGAGCGGGCGTAGTAGTTCTTCCAGGAGTTACAATTGGAGATAATACCGTTATTGGAGCGGGTAGTGTGGTAAATAAAGATATTCCTTCTGGTGTTATTGCAGTGGGTAATCCATGTAAGCCAATTCGTGAGATTACAGAAGCGGATAAAGAGAAATATAAGATGTTAAAATAGTTGGTTGGAGCGTGTGGAGGGGAAAACAATGGTTAGCATTTATGATTGGTTTGGATATGGGGTGCCAATAAAAGAACGATATAAATTGATAAAAGAAGCCGGGTTTGAAGCAGTTCTGTTGTGGTGGAGTGATGGATTTGGACGTGGAGCAGGTTATCGTGAAGGTGTGAAGTTAGCAAGAAGTGCTGGTTTGCTTATAGAGAACATACATACACCTGTACAACAGCAAAATGATTTATCACTTGATAATCTAGCTGGAGAGAGTCTTTTGGACTGCTATTTGCAATGTATCAAAGATTGTTCTGATTTTGATATACCCACTATGGTGGTGCATCTGCCAAGTGATCAATATCCACTTAATGAGTTAGGAATGAATCGAATAAAGAAAATAACAGAGATAGCAGAAGATTATAGAATTAAAGTGGCCATGGAAAATTTGTTTAATGTTAGCAATGTAGCAGGTGTTTTGGATTCAATCCCATCAGAACAAATAGGCTTTTGCTATGATTGTTGCCATCATGCAAATAATGAAACAGCAGGTGATTTATTAGGCAAATACGGTAATCGATTAATGGCATTACATTTACATGATAATGGTGGAGAAAAGAAACAGCATCAGTTACCTATGGATGGAAATATAGATTGGATTGATGTAATGAGAAAAATATCTGAAACTGGCTATAAAGGATCGACAGCCTTAGAACCTATGAACTGGGATTATGAAAATATATCTATAGAGGAATTTTTATTAAAAGCATTTGAAAAAGTGAAACGATTAGAAAAAATGAGGTTTGAATTATAGATAATTAGAATATGGTGTAGTAATAATTAGTTTGAAATAATCAATCTCTTAAAGTCAGGTAGGATATATTCTATTACGAATATATCCTACCTGTCTTTTGGTTATTAGACTGTACCTGATTACATTAGTTTAAGAGTTACATTATACATTTGTAGCTTGATATTATTCATATGGACTTTTAAGGGGCTTTTGAACAGCGTTCTCAGGAATGGTATCTTCAAATTTATAGAGTTCTGATCCATCGTTACTATATCCTAAAATATCAAATTTGGTTCCTTGGAAGCCATTCATATAGACCAACCAAATTCTATAATCGTCAGTTTCAATTATCTTAGCGTCTTTTATTTCAGAGTTATTATTTCGTTTCACACTAACTTTTTCTATCTTATCGTTTAATATTACCCCAAAGTATATTGGTAAAGAAGTTTTCTTAATTGCAGGAAAGTATTGAGCCGTTAGATCTATTCTGTCCAATCCCTCAAAAGAAGAAACTCCACTATATAAATCCTTATAGCCAAATATATTTTCGCTAACAAACGCAGTAGAAAGATATTTGTTAGAGTTATCTGTATTACTCATAAAAACAATACTTCCTTGAGCAGTCGGCTCCTCATGTATTATTTTTAAATTGCTATTGGATTCAATACCTAATGCTTGTTTGACACTATTTTTTCTACCACTGGAATGAATTACTATACCTATTACGATTACGAGTACAGCTACAATTAATGTACATATAATTATAATCTTCTTTTTAATACTAATCTCCCCCTTGCTTATGCCTAACAACAGTTTAACATGCTCATATATTTTATAATATCATAACAAACTTAATAAATTATTACAATGTTCTTATATGTAAATTCAAACTCTCAGAAAATGTATAAAACCAATTTATCATTACTGAGCCGTAGTGTGTTTGAGTCATAGTACTTTAATTATAAAAATTAAGCCTATCTTTCGAAAAACATAATAATCATAAGAAAGTGAAAATAACCTCGTTTTTCATACTGTAATATGCATAAAACACTCGCAAGATTTGTGGGCATTTTATACAATCACGTGTATTGTGGAATAAAATTACAGTACCTATAATGATACCAATAGAACACAAGCAATGTTACTAGCTGAGTAGATAACAGGTATGTTCTATCAAGAAATCAAACATAAAATAGTTGAAAATGGAGGTAAGTGCTATGAGACAGTTGGCTATCTACGGAAAAGGTGGAATTGGTAAATCAACAACAACACAAAACTTAACAGCAGGGCTAGCAGAGATGGGGAAACAAATTATGATTGTTGGCTGTGACCCGAAAGCAGATTCAACCAGACTAGTACTGGGTGGGCTTGCACAAAGAACCGTACTTGATACACTTCGTGAAGAAGGTGACGACATTGATCTTGACCAAATTATGAAAACTGGTTATGGAAATATTCGTGGTGTAGAATCTGGCGGACCAGAACCAGGTGTTGGTTGCGCAGGACGAGGTATCATCACATCAATTAACTTACTAGAACAACTTGGAGCTTACACCGATGATCTTGACTATGTATTCTATGACGTTCTTGGTGACGTAGTATGTGGTGGATTCGCAATGCCTATTCGTGAAGGTAAAGCGCAAGAAATCTACATCGTATGTTCTGGAGAGATGATGGCATTATATGCAGCTAACAATATTTCAAAAGGTATTTTAAAATATGCGTCAACAGGTGGTGTTCGTCTTGGTGGTCTTATCTGTAATTCAAGAAAGGTAGACGGAGAACAAGGTCTTGTTGAAGCAGTTGCAGCAAAGATTGGAACGCAGATGATACATTTTGTACCTCGTGACAATGCTGTTCAGCGAGCAGAGATTAACAAGAAAACTGTAATTGACTATAGCCCACAAGAACCACAAGCCGATGAGTATAGACAACTTGCTAAAAAAGTGGATGAGAACCAGATGCTGGTTGTTCCAAAGCCAATGAAGATTGATGAGCTTGAAGCAATCTTAATGGAACATGGAATGATGGAGTAATCAATAGGGAATTTGTGAAGATATAAAGATACATGAAGATACATAGTATAAAGATGTTGTTGTTTATAGAGGATAAGATCACAAAGTGATAGAGAGCTTCTATAAAAGAAAGGAGAAATTATGTACCTTATAAGATCAATCATTAGACCTGAAAAAGTGAATGAGGTTTTATCTGAATTATTATCAGCGGGATTTCCTGCTGTTACAAAGATGGATGTATATGGTAGAGGTAAACAAAAGGGAATCCGAATTGGAGATGTTACATATGATGAGATTCCTAAAGAGATGCTTTTGATGGTAGTTAAGGATGAAGATAAAGATGATGCCATAAAGATTATTATGAAATACGCTAGAACAGGTGCGAATGGTAATTACGGTGATGGTAAGATATTTGTTAGTCCGGTTGAAGAGGCTTATACAATCAGTACGAAAACTAAAGAATTATAGGGGGTGCTGCCATGAAAGAAGTCTTAATAATAGTTAGGCAAGATAAAGTGAGTAAGACAAAAGTAGCATTAACAGAAGCAGGAATTCTAGGTTTTACATGCAGAAAGGTCATGGGAAGAGGTAAGAAATTATTTTCTTCAGAATTGTGTTCTGTACTAGATAATGGTGATGTACCTACGAATTCAATTGGTGAGTGTTTTACGGAAGGAAGTCGTTTGATACCAAAACGTCTATTCGTAATTATGGCTCAAGATGAAGATGTAGATAAAATTATTGAAGCAACTATGGAAGTAAACAGTACAGGAAATCCTGGTGACGGTAAAATCTTTGTAATGCCGGTTATTACATCATATCGTATTAGAGATGGAAAGCAACAGGAAGACTCTGATTCCTATTAGGAAGGAGGTATAGAGTGAAAGATAAGTCTTTCACACGGCGATTTGGTACCCAAAGTCAACAAGTTGACTTGCACAAATTCGCCAGACTTTTGAAAGGGCATGGTGATTAATATGGTTTTACATGGAAACGAATTAAGAGATAAAGTTCTAGAAAAATATAGTGCAAAAGTATATAGAAACAGAAAGCAACATGTTCTATCCATTGATCCAGAAGCAAGCAATGAGATTACTGCAAACGTGCGTACCATACCTGGTATTATTACACAAAGAGGTTGTTGCTATGCGGGGTGTAAAGGTGTAGTTCTAGGTCCAATGAGTGACAATGCAATTATTGTACATGGGCCAATTGGTTGCTCTTTCTACACTTGGGGAACCAGAAGACATAAGCAAGTGGAAACAGACAGACATGGTGAACATGCAGATTGTTATGTGGAATATTGTTTTTCAACGGATATGCAAGAGCCGAATATCGTATTCGGTGGTGAGAAGAAACTAAAAAAGGCGATAGAGGAATGTATGGCGATCTATAAACCTAAGATGCTTAGTATCTGCTCCACATGTCCAGTTGGTCTTATCGGTGATGACATTCATGCGATTGCAAAATGGGCGAGAGAAGAATATCCGGGTTTAATGTGTATAGCATTCTCTTGTGAAGGTTACAAAGGCGTTACACAATCCGCAGGTCATCATATTGCCTCCAATCAAATCATTCGCTTTATTGTTGGTACTGGAGATCATAAACCACAGAAGAAATTCTCTGTCAATATTCTTGGTGAATATAATATCGGTGGTGATGGTTGGGAGATAGAAAGAATATTGAATCGATGCGGTATCGAAGTTGTTAGTGCTATGACGGGAACGAGTTGTTATAGAGATATGAAGAATGCGCACCTAGCAGATCTTAATTTAGTTCAGTGTCACCGTTCCATTAACTATGTAGCAGATATGATGAAAGATAAGTACGGAATGGACTGGATCAAGGTTAATTTCATCGGTGTTAATGCCACGAAAAAATCAATTCGTGCAATTGGTGCATATTTTAATGATCCCGAACTTAGTGCAAGGATTGAAGAAGTAATTGCAGATGAAGAGAATACAATCGCAGATGAAATGGAATACTACAAAAGTAAATTGAAGGGTAAGACCGCAGCTATATATGTTGGTGGTTCTCGCTCTCACCATTATCAATTATTATTGCAAGATCTAGGTATGTCAACGGTGCTAGCTGGGTATGAATTTGCACATCGGGATGATTACGAAGGACGAAGAGTAATACCTGATATTAAAGTCGATGCAGATTCTAAGAATATAGAAAACTTAAAGATTGAAGCAGATGAAAACTTATACAATCCAGATAGAATTACGCCAGAACATAGAGCAGAACTTGAAGCCAATGAAGATATTGATTTAAATGATTATCAAGGTATGTATCCAGATATGGAAGAAGGTTCTATTATAGCTGATGACTTGAATCATTTTGAAACGGAAGAATTTTTAAAGGCATTAAAACCTGATGTATTCTTCTCGGGTATTAAGGATAAGTTTGTAGTGCAAAAAGCGGGAATGTTATCAAGACAGATACACTCCTACGATTATCAAGGACCATATACTTGTTTTCAAGGAGCGGCTAGATTTGGTCATGACCTTGTAATGGGACTATATGTACCAGCCTGGAGCTTTATTAAAGCACCATGGAAGAATCAAGCCACACTAGTAGGTAAATTAGGAGGTGAGGTGTAATGCTTAATTATACTCCAAAAGAAATGGTAGAAAGAGAAGCTCTCGTTATCAATCCTTGTAAAACTTGTCAGCCAGTGGGTGCTTTGTATGCAGCACTGGGCGTGCATGGCTGCCTTCCCCACAGTCATGGTTCACAAGGGTGTGTGGCATTCCATAGAATGTATCTGACAAGACATTTTAAAGATCCAATTCAAGCGTCCTCCAGTTCATTCACAGAAGGTGCCTCTGTATTCGGCGGTGGATCGAATCTAAAGACAGCGGTTAAGAACATATTCGATCTGTATGATCCAGATATTGTGGCAGTACATACAACTTGCCTTTCTGAAACAATCGGTGATGATTTGAATGCCCTCTTAATTGATATAACCCCAACGCTCTCGGAAGGAAAGTATATCGTTCATGCGAATACTCCTAGTTATTTTGGTTCACATATTCACGGATTTTTCAATATGGTAAATGGATTCATGAAGTATCTTAGCGTCTCAACTGGTACTTCCAATGGAAAGCTTGCACTATTTCCAGGTTGGCTAAATCCGGGAGATTATCGAGAGCTTAAGAGACTTATGACGCAGATGAACGTACCATTTATTATGTTACCGGATACGGACGGAACAGTCGATACGCCTACGACTGGCGAGTATACAATGTATGAAAAAGGTGGCACTACAATAGAAGAGATTAAGTCTCTAGGAGATTGTAAAAGTTCTCTTGGAATAGGTTTGACAATATCAGCACCTAGTGTAGGCTTTCTTGATAAGAAATGTAAGGTAAAAGGAGATACGATACCATATCCAATTGGTATTGATGCTACAGATGCATTTATCTTAAAACTACAAGAATTTTCGGCAGAAGAAGTACCAGCAAGTGTTGAGAACCAAAGAGGTCATTTGGTAGATATGATGGTGGACACCCATCAATATACCTATGAAAAGAAAGTTGCAATCTATGGTGATCCAGATTTCGTTATCGGTATGATGGCATTATGTTTAGAACTAGGCATGATTCCAAAGTATTGTATTACTGGTACACCAAGTTTAACATTCGAGCAAGAAGGTAAGAGTCTGTTAGAAAAATACGGTGTTAAGGAAGAATGCAAAGTGCAAGCTGCGACGCAATTAAATACCACGACGGATCTTTTCTTGCTTCATCAATGGATTAAGAATGATGCAGTTGACCTATTAATCGGTGGTACCCATGGTAAACACATTGCAAGAGCAGAAGATATTCCACTAGTAAGAGCTGGATTTGATGTAATTGACCGTTATTGTCATTCCTACTTCCCGGTAGTTGGATATGAAGGAGCCATGCGTATGGTTGAGAAAATCACTAATGCACTTATGGATTATCAAGACAGCCATTGTGAAGAAAAAGATGTGGAGATGGTTATGTAAGAAAGTAGTAAAGTACGGGAGTCTAAATCATACAATCATAAAGATGCAGGAGTATACATAATATACTCTTGTTGTCTTATTATAATAAAGCTAATTCAGTGTAAGAGTGTTAATTCGGATCATGATTCGGGTGTCAAAGAGTCCAAGCGAGAGCGTGTTGCGAGTAACTACGTTTGTATAACATGCTCATACATAAATCTGTGCAAATTGACGAGACCAAAACTAGAAAGGAGTAATGCGAATGCAAATTGAAGAAAAGTATTTATCTGAATTTAAAGGTCAGAAATTTCTTCTGCTTGAAGACATGGAAGAGTTCGTTAAGAAAACGCTAGGAGCGTATGATGCATATGGTGAAAGAAATATTCTTTATGTAATTATGAAGCGAGGCGATAAAGAGGAACTGGAACTTAACTATTCTTTCTATGATAAGAACTATCATTTGGAAGTGTAATAATAGTCAAGAAGTAGTAGGCTATGAGGAAATAATCATACATAATAGTAATATTGAAATATGGTATACGTGCCATAGAAATTACCAATGGACTATTTATGAAAAAACTATTGACGAAACCACTGAAAAGGAATATTATTACAGAAATTCATAGCGAGGGTAGAGACGACGCCGTCTTTCTACCCTCGCTTTCTGCATACTATTGCGACATAAGGCAATGGAGAGAAATTAAAAACATTTCACATAAAATTGCCGAATTGGAAAGGAGCGTGTGTAATTATGGGAAAGAGCGGGGAAGTTAACGTTTTAGATGAAAGAAAGCAGTTTATCTTGTTCAAAAACGATGGAGGTTGTAGCGGGAATGGGATCAAATGTGATTCGGATTCGGTATCAGGTGCTGTTAGCCAACGTGCTTGTGTGTATTGCGGAGCGAGGGTAGTATTAAATCCTATTACAGATGCATACCACATTGTTCATGGTCCAATTGGGTGTTCAAGTTATACATGGGATATCAGAGGAAGTCTTTCTAGTGACAGCGATTTATACAGAAATAGCTTTTGTACAGATCTTCGTGAGACAGATGTTATATTCGGAGGAGAAAAAAAGCTTATTGCCGCAATCGATGAACTTGCTACGAAGCAAGAGGCAAAATTAATATTCGTATATGCAACTTGTATCGTGGGGGTTATCGGTGATGATGTTGAGGCTGTATGTAAGAATATGTCGAAGAAACATGGGATTAGGGTAATTCCAGTTAAATCCCCAGGATTCTCTGGTAATAAATCAACAGGATACAAGATGGCTTGTAATGCCATTATGCAATTGCTTTTACCATATCGAATCGAGCAAAAGATAGAAGGTGTGAATATATTAGGAGATTTTAACCTAGCTGGTGAGATGTGGATTATTAAGAACTATCTAGATAAGATTGGTGTTAACGTGGTATCAACATTCACTGGGGATGCCAATTATAAGAATATGTTAGAAGCTCCTAAAGCAACATTGAACATTGTGCAATGTGCAGGCTCATCCGTATATCTGGCAAACCGAATGGAAGAGGAGTTTTCAATACCATTCATTAAAGTTAGCTTCTTTGGTGTAGAGGACACATCAAGTTCATTAGTTCGAATTGCGGAGGCACTTAAGAATGAAGAGGCAAAGAAGAAAGCAATTGCATTTTCCAATGAAGAATCACTGAAGTTAGAAGGCTTCCTTGATCGGTATCGTAAGAATTTACGAGGTAAGAAAGTGGCCATTTATGTTGGCGGAGGATTTAAGGCAATTTCACTTATTAAACAATTTAATTTCATGGGTATGAAGACAGTTGTTGTAGGAACACAAACAGGAAAGAAGGACGATTACGAAATTATTGAACAGTTAGCCTCAGAAGATGCCGTTATTCTAGATGATGCAAATCCAGCAGAACTAGAAACCTTCATAAAGGAAAAGGGAGCAGATATCTTGGTTGGCGGTGTGAAGGAACGACCACTTGCATATAAACTTGGAATTGCATTCTGCGATCATAATCATGAAAGAAAACATGCACTCGCTGGCTTTGAAGGAGTGGATAATTTCACCAGAGAGATCAATCAAAGTATCAACAATCCAATGTGGCAATACATAAAAGAAAACAAGACTTTAGAGTGTGGGAAGGAGTGTAGCTTATGAAGACAAGAGTGCAACCGTTAGTTAATCTTACTGTTAACCCATGCAAGATGTGTATGCCAATGGGAGCGATGACAGCCTTCTATGGAATTAAGAATTGTGTCTCTATCCTCCATGGTTCACAAGGATGTAGTACTTACATAAGACGTCATATGGCAACACATTATAATGAGCCGATTGATATTGCCTCTTCTTCACTCACAGAACATGGAACGGTATACGGCGGAGAAGAGAATCTGAAAAAGGGACTGACGAATCTGATTGATCTATATCATCCACAGGTGGTTGGAGTAGCAACAACTTGTTTGGCAGAAACCATTGGAGAAGATATTAATCGAATTATTCAAACCTACTACGAAGAGAATCCAGACAAGAAAGAAGTAACAATTATTCCAGTACATTCAGCAGGTTACGGTGGAACACAATTTGAAGGTTATTTTGCTGCTTTAACCTCTATTGTATCAGAAGTTGAGATGGATACCAAATCGCATAATAAGATTAATATAATTTCCTCTTATATGAGTCCTGCTGATATGCGAACATTGAAGGATATTTGTGAGGCATTTGAGCTAGAGATTATCTTGTTACCAGATCTCTCAGAGAATCTTGATGGTGTATTTAAGGAGAAATACAGTAGATTACCTGAAAGTGGAACGGATATTGGAGATATTAAACAAATGGCTGGAGCAAGAGCTACCATTGAGATTAGCAACATGGATTTTGAGGCTTCCCCAGGTAAAGTCTTAAAAGAGAAGTATGGCGTACCGTATACTAGAGTAAACGTTCCAGTAGGATTACGCGATAATGATGCTTTGCTTCAATTACTATGTAAGATTGGTGGTAAGGAGATTCCCCAGGTATTGAAACAACAAAGAGGAAGATATCTAGATGCCATGATTGATAGCCATAAATATAACGCAGAAGGTAGAGCGGTGGTATTTGGAGAACCGGATTTCATAATCTCAATGATTCGAATCTGTGAAGAAAATGGTGTTATGCCAATGATTACCGCAACAGGTTCGGTATTCCCACATCTTGCTGATTATGTGAAAAACTCCATTGATGATATTGCAGAGCGCTATTTTATAGAAGATTATATGATTGCGGATGACGTAGATTTCAAAGATATTGAAACCGCTGCAAAGCATTATGGTTGCAATCTGATGATTGGTAATTCAGATGGTAGGAGAATAGAGGAACAATTACAAATTGCATTAGTAAGAAGAAGTTTTCCTGTTCATGACCGTGTTGGTGGTCAAAGGCTTAAGACAATTGGATATGAAGGCTCACTTACTTTATTAGATGAGATTTCTAATGTGATTTTATCAAGAAAGGAAACCACATTTAGAGAAGTGATTTATAAAGCCTATTATCATCAGGAAGAAAAACTTGAAACAATGCAGATGGATAACTCGAGTTACAAAGCGGATAATGCAAGTTGCAATATTGATAATACGAACATCACTGAGATAACTGAGCCGAATCAAGAGATAGAAATACCTATGACGATAGAGGATATAAGACGTCAAGAAATTCTGGCAAAGACAGCTACCCATCCTTGCTATAACTGTGCTGGTCACAAATATGCAACAATGCATCTACCAGTAGCTCCAAGATGTAATGTGCAATGTAATTACTGTGTACGTAAATTTGATTGTCCAAACGAAAGTAGACCCGGCGTTACGACTAAGGTGCTTACTCCAGAAGAGGCATTCGAAAAATACAAAGTAGTGAAGGAAAAAGTACCAAATCTAACAGTGGTAGGTATTGCAGGACCAGGGGATGCACTTGCTAATTTTGATGAGACAAAGAAAACGATGGAATTAATTAAGGAGTACGATCCAGATGTAACGTTTTGCTTATCTACCAACGGCTTGTTATTACCTACATATGCGAGTGAAATAATAAGTTTAGGAGTATCGCATATTACAGTTACAATCAATGCAGTGGACCCTAAGATTGCAGGTAAGATCTATAAGCACATAAACTTCATGGGTACCAAATACGAAGGTGAAAGTGCAGGTGCAATCCTACTATCAAATCAGTTAAGTGGATTACGTATATTAGTTGCGCATGGTGTTGTCTGTAAGGTCAACATTGTTTCGTTAAAGGGAATAAACGATACACATATTCCTAAGATTGTAGAGACAATGAAGGAAATTGGCTGCTATATTACCAACATCATGCCTATGATTCCAGTAGAAGGTAGTGTATTCGAGAATATGCCGTCCCTAACGAATAAAGAGATTGAGAAACTTCGTAAAGATTGTGGATTGATTATGAAGCAGATGACGCACTGTAGGCAGTGTAGAGCAGATGCAATTGGAACTTTAGACAATGACTTAAGTTTAGAATTCAGAGGTTACCAACCACAAGCAACAGAAACCACAGATGCGATGTATCGTTTTGCAGTTGCTAGCAGAAACGGTATGCATATCGACCAACATTTCGGTCATGTCAAGGAGTGGTATATCTATGAATATAAGAACGATTCCGTTTCTTATATAGAGAAGCGTAAGGTCGATCAGTATTGTGAAGGTAGTGATGTCTGTGATGATAAAGAGGATAAGATTACTGCGATTATTGAGACTATAGCAGACTGTAATGCTGTAATTGCTATGCGTATAGGAGAATCACCAAGAAAGCAGTTAGAAAAGAAGGATATAGCCGTTGTTGTAACGTATGATCGAATTGAGGAGGCGGTATTAAAGGCTGTACATAGTTTGATAGTTGATGAATCAAAAGAAATTAGTCATAGTAACTTAAATGTTAATGAATAAAAAGGAGATGAAAGCTATGGTACAACCAAAATTTCACGTATTTATATGCACAAGCTGCACAATAACAGGGCAACAAAGAGGATATTGCGCTAATAATCAAGCAGTTGATATCTTGCAAAAGTTTATGGAGGAAATCAGTGATCGGGATTTATCCAGCGAAATCGTCTTGAACAATACCGGTTGTTTTGGTATCTGCGACAAGGGACCAATTGCTGTTGTATATCCAGAAGGGGTTTGGTATGGGCACCTCACAGTAGATGATGTTGAGAGAATATTCGACGAACACTTTGAAGGTGGAACGCCAGTTGCAGATCTTATGCTGTGAAACTTCGGGCGATTACCTAAACTAAATGTAGTTTTATGTGCGAAGTTTGAGTAAATGGTTAAGGTGTCAAAAGTCCTCTAAAAAACTCGACTTCGTCAATTTGCACATTCGTAAACCTGACTAATGTGATGCAGAACATAGTTTGATGAGCAACTGTATGAAGTCGTTGGTACTTAGGCTTTGTAAAATGTGCAAATTGATGATTCAAAATGTAAAAGGGTATTTTGACACCTAACTAGTAAATAATTAGATGGGAAGGTGATATCATGCAGATTATTGATGCTACATTAAGTATGCTTGACTTAACTCCTCCGACTAAGGAGCAAGCAGGTGAATTTATTCGGTTGTTTATGGAATGTGGAATACTTGACTTCATGGTATCAGAAAAACTATATCCTGTAATTGAACCTGTATTAATACCAGGAGCTTCCTATTATATGGAGATTGATGCATTATCGGATCGAAGAAAATTCCCTTTGATTAAACATTTCTTACAGTCAAAAACCATCGAAGAAGATATCGTAACAATAATTCAGATGAATGATACAAGAGAGATCTTGCATCTTAGGAATTACGTTTCCTCAAAGGCAATTGCCTTAAGAGGAATGGATGACTTCATGTGTTTTGAGTTTGATATAGCGTTAAAAGAGATATTTTCAATAATCGATAAAAAGAAGATATTTTTTATACCTGAGAATAGCAATGATTGTGCTACTGCCGAAGCGGTGATGTTTATGCAAGCCGGAGGAAAGAAAGTAGTCACTACATTCGCTGGTGTCGGCAATAAGGCAGCAACGGAACAAGTAATCTTAGCACTTAGATTGAATCAACATTATAAAGTGAATCAAGATTTAAGTAAATTACCCAATTTGAAACAACTATATGAGTTGATTACAAGAGATAAGATACCTGGTAAGATGCCTATCATTGGTGAAAGTATATTCTGGGTAGAATCTGGAATTCATGTAGATGGAATTCTGAAAAAATCCTCTAATTACGAAACCTTTCCACCTGAGCTTGTGGGGCAAGTAAGAAAGATAGTAATAGGAAAACATTCGGGACTTTGTTCTATCAAAATAAAGTTAGAGGAATTTGGGTATAGCGAATTCGAGAAAGAGAAATGCCTATTGATTTTACGGAATGTTAAACTTGAAAGTAGCAAATTGGGTAGGAATATAAGCGATGATGAACTCCAATCCATCATTGAGGGATGCCTATGAAGATAAAGAAGAAAATTGTAGACTCAACATTACGTGATGGGGAACAATGCCCAGGTGTAGTATTTCGTCCAGAAGATAAGATTCGATTGGGATTACTCCTTGATGAACTAGGCGTCTATGAAATAGAGGCTGGTTGTGTTGATATCCATTCCGATGATTTACAATATCTCGACAAGCTAATGGGTCAAAGGAAAAATGCATTGATTTCCCTTTGGTGTAGAATGCGTCAGGAGGATATGGAAGAAGCTTGTCTGCTTCAACCAGATTTGATTCATGTTGGAGTACCTGTTTCCTATGTACAGATTTATTCAAAGCTTAATAAGAATAAGGTATGGGTTCAAAGAGAGATAAAAAGCTGTCTTGAGATTGCAAATAATTATGGAATACCAGTAACTGTAGGATTAGAAGATGCAACCAGAGCCGATATTGGCTTTATCTTAACATTAGTTCGTCAACTCTATTCAATGGGAGTTAAAACTGTTCGGGTTGCGGATACCGTAGGGACTCTAACACCGGATCGTGGATTTGATATTGTAAAGCAGATTCATAGTGCAGTGAAAGAACTTAATATTGAAATTCATGAGCATAATGATCTTGGGATGGCAGTAGCGAATTCCATTATAATGGCAAAGGCGGGGGGCTCCATGATTGATTGCACCCTTCTTGGAATTGGTGAACGTGTGGGTAACTGCAACCTATATGATTTTGTCCGTGCCACTGAAACGATATTTGACTTGGGGATTGACAAGAAAAAGATTAAAGAAGTTGAACAGGAGCTTATTAATATTCTGAAAAGTGGGGTTGATTAATATGAGATTTTTTGTTCTTGCAGATAGTGATAATCAAATAACAGATTTCTTTCATGTACATAAGCTAATCATCTATGAAAAGATACAAGTATGGGAACCAGTTGGTGTAATAGAGATTAAGAACACGCAGAATATGACAAGACCAGAGATTGTGAATCTATCGGAAAAGATAGCTGCAATTATTAAGACACAGGATAGTGAATTGTTAATCGGAACGGCAATTGTTGGACTGCCATATCAGATTTTGAATAAGAATGGGATCATTATGTGTGAGTCAGATGAAATCTCCCAGCAATTATTTGATGAAATCTATGATGATTTTTATAATAATCTTGCTTTCGATGAGGAGGAACAAGTAGACGATATTCCACCCTATCCTGTTTGTATTGCTGAAGACGGATTCTTTTATTTTGATTTTGATAAAGCGATGAAGATACATCGGGATCTAAGTTCAAAGAAGATGTTAATTCCCTTTCTAGAACAAGAGTTATATACATGTCTAACCATTAAATGTTCTCATGTTATGCCTTGGCTTGCGTATTATACGGAGCAACGTGGATTGTCAGTGGATTCTAAACGAGAGGATGGAATGTATATTGTGAATATCATGCATGGTTTATGTGAAAAAGTAGGTGATTGCAATGGATAAGGTTAGTGTTGTAGTTGGTAAAAATACTTTGATACCAAGATATTCACAGCCAGATGCTAGATCACGTAGCAAAGAATCTGTAGTAAGATACGAAGACGGTGAGTTGAAGTCAATATATTTAGAATCCATAAGCGAAATACATACACCCATTGGAATCTTACCTGCCGAATATATAACATTTTATAGGAATGAGAAGATTCACAGAGTATTTCCTGTATATGGACAGATTAGTGGATTCTGGACAGAAGTGGAGGAAAAAGAACTATTAACGAAAAGTACTGTGAAGATAGGAGATACGTTGTATTCTGGAATGTTCTCTTGTATCTGTTTTTATGAGACGGGAGAAGTAAAGAGTCTAACAATATGGCCAGGAGAACATTTAGACGTTGATACTGCCTATGGAAAAGTTGTAGTTCGGTATGGAATTAGCTTCTATAAAGATGGTAAGATGCAGTCGTTAGAACCAGAAAAATCCACCGTAATTGTACATCAGACAGGAACATATATTGCTCATAATCCTCTTGCAATAGGAGTAACTGGTGATGACAATTCCCTATGCTTTGATGAGGAGGGAAAGGTAGTAAAACTTACAACGGTATTGACAGGAATTCGGTGTATTCCATCAAATGGTGAGACAGAGTTTGAATTGAAGGCAAAATTGATGCTAAGTCCATATGACATTATGGAGGATATGCTAGTTCCGGTGGTGGTTACATTTGAAAAAGAAGGAATCTCATTCGCAGATAGTTGTAAGGTGACTAGATTCTATTCGTATAGTCGATATTCCTTGTGTGCCTATCAAGAAAGAGATAATATACCGTATATGTGTAGCGGCGATTGTAGTGGATGTAATGGTGGGTGTCATTGATGGAGGTGTTGAGATTGGTGAACGAGAAGATGTTTGAATGTAAATTGGTGTTGCCAGGGAAATATTATATACAGCTTACCGAGGAAGGAAAACAGCTATATGAAGAATGTTCAATGGGTATGGAAGTTACATTTCCAGTAGAACTAATAGATGGAATCACACTTGCTGATTGTATCCCTGCGTTCGTGGAATCAGTTTACCTTGAGTTTAATCCAAAGTATGAGATTACAGAAGATACGAAGGTTGCCTGTGAATTATATAAGTTAGGGAAAACGGATGAAGTGTTCAATTTACTTGTTACAATTACGTACCCAGAATCGGATAAGGAATTCCATGAACTACTTATATTCAGTCAAATTGAACTTACCGATGATTGCTTTACCTTTGAATTAATGGGGGATCAGACGATGTTTAATATGGAGAATTATTAGATTTCAATTCAAGGGTGAAGATTATCATAATTCTGAAAGTTTCATAATGTTTGGTTGGTTACTTGGCTGTTATAGCTAAGGCAAAAGTCTATAAGTAAAGTTAATGATGAATACCCAAGAGTATTTATTCGTTCGATAACTATACCGTACTTGTGATCTATAAAGTAGAAAAGCAAAACTCATGACACAGTAGTTTTGTTTCTTGGCTGACGTACTATAACTAAGAAACGATAGCGAAACACCTTTACTACTTCTTAGTTTGAAATTCTACAGACGAATAAATGCGCTTGCGTACTCATTTACTATAATTAGCTGAGAGGTGATTTTATGTTAAAGGACATGAGATATAATAGGGAGGCAATACAGACAATGGCAGAGGGAATTCTTATGGTTTGTAGAGTACTAGAGCCTACTTATGGGCCCTGCGGACTCAATGTTGTAGTTGAGAGTTCCAGTAAATCTGTGATTATTACAGGTAGCAGTTCGCAGATTCTACAAGATTTTAAGTCACAAGACTTATTCCTTGATGAAGGGGTTCAACTCGTACGTGATGCGGTGTTGAACATGGGGGAGCGTGTAGGAGATGGCTCAACTTTAACTGCATTGTTAGTGAAAGGAATGGTGGAAGAAGGACTTAAGTATCTTGCGGCTGGAATTAGTCCAGTTTACATAAGAAGAGGTTTAAAGAAGGCATTGACGAAAGCTATATATATGATAGATAAATCAACCGTATATATCAATGATTCAGATACCTTAATTAAAGCTGTGAAAGCATCTTGTAATGACGATAAGATTGCGAAGATGGCAGTGCAGGCATATGATGCGGTATCAAAGCAAGGTATTGTTTTGGTTAAACCATCAAACAGCGTAGATAATCATATTGTGTATGAAGAAGGTATGCAGTTAAAACAAGGATATCTATCACCGCTCTTTTGTACTAAGGGAAAGGATAGAACCAAGTATAGCAATCCGTACATTCTGATTACGGATTATAAGATCTCGACATTTAAGCAAATCTTACCGATCCTTGAACAGGTTATGACTACTGGTAATCCGATAATCCTAGTAGCTGAAGCGGTAACAGGGGAAGCCCTCACTATGCTAATACACAATCACACCCAAGGAATGTTCAAAACGGCCGTAATTAAGGCAGAAGGTTATAAGTCTAGAAAAGATGACCTGCTTGAGGACCTTGCTATATTAACAGGTGGAGTTGTTGTTAAGGAAGAAAGAGGCGACGAACTTGAAAAGGTTACTCTTGCTATGTTAGGTAGAGCGAAAGAAGTAACTATCGCGAAGGAGCATACTACTATAATAGGTGGTATGGGACAGGACTGGCAGATAGCAAACCGAATGAAAGAGATTCAAGAGATAATCGAGGATGAGAAAACCAATGCATACGATAAGGAAAAGTATCGAGAACGAATCGGTAGGCTTAAGCATGGAGTTGCTGTGATGTATGCTGGAGGTAGAACAAGCCAGGAGATTCGAGAGAACAAAACAAGCATGGAAGCTGCAGTTATAACAGCTAGGAACATTCTTGATGGAGGCATGATACCAGGCGGGGGAAGTTTCTTGCTACAAGTAGCGAGTGAATTAGAAGAAACAGACGTTGATAACGAAGAAGAACGTTATGGAGTTAAGTTATTAAAAGCTGCTTGTAAAACACCTATTAAGACCTTGTGTAAATTAAATGGAAGGAATATCAGTATATTTAATAATGGTAATACGGATGGCATGATGCCTGGATATGATGTTGAGCAGGATAGAGTTACAGATATGAAGGAGTTAGGTATTATGGATTCTTCAATTGTAGTAAAGATGGCGCTGGGTCAAGCAGTCAGTGTTGTCTATGAATGGTTAGATAGTTCCGTTTTAATGGTAAGCACTGCACCAGACCGAGAAGATATTGAATTGATGAAGCAAGGTGTACCAATCATGAGATAAAGGAGTGATCCAATGCTAGTAAAGAGGATTAGATTGAAACCAGGTTATGTTCTCCTTGAGATGGGAGGAGAGTTTAATATATTTAGTGAGGCAGATAAGATGAATGGATCACTAGTTTGTATGCCATCGATTAATGAGTTAGGGATTGCACTGTGGGCTCTGATGGAAAAAGGAGTCGATTGCGAAGGATTGATTAGGTATACGATGGAGCGAAATGGAATAGATGAAGAGGAAGCGGAATTAGATGTAGGAGAATTTTTAGCAAAGCTAATTCATGCAGGTATTGTTGATTGTGATAAATAACAACGATTCAAGTATACTATAGAATGTAAAAAGGCACGGCATCAAGCACGTAGAAGTGCTTTAGATGCCGTGTTTTTAGTAGTGTAATATAGACACGTATCAATGAAACTTTGAATGTTTGCAGTAATGCATTTACTCTTGTGGAACATGATAACTAGATTTCTTGATAAATTCACATCTTTAATGTGTAATTCTACTAATTCGTCATGTGCAAGTTGTTCTTTTACTGCCTCGTATGGCAGTATTGCGATACCAACATTCTTCTTACATTCATTGATTAATGAAGTTGCGCTAATACTTTCCCAGGTAGGAGCGAAAGGATAACCGTTTGAGACCATAATGCTTTCAAACATCTCCCTAGCACCTACTCCTTTTTCTCTAGTAAGGAACCTTTCGTTTGCAAGATCAGATAAGAATACAGTATCGGCACCTGCAAGTTTGTGATAGGGAGATACTACAGCGACAACATGGTCTTGATAAAATGGTCGTTGTATCATATCTGTATCGTATACAGCGCAAGATTCTTCCACTAATGCAAGATCAAGCTCATTGTTTCGAAGAAGCTCTTTAATGAAGGAGGTTTTGTTGATAATTACGCTGATTTCTATCTTCGGATGGTCAATATAAAAGGCATCGGTGATATCACCTAACATAGTAATACCCATGGTATAGTTGCCACCTACCCGTATCTTTTCTACGATATTTTCTGACTGCAGTTTCGTTATGGATTCTTCATAGAGTGCTAGAATTTTGTTTGCATATTCGTACAAACAGTGGCCAGCTTCCGTTATGTATAGTTTCTGTGATAATCGTTCGAAGAGTTTCTTCTCATAAAAATTCTCTAATTCTTTGATTGCCTGACTAACGGAAGGCTGTGTCATATATAGCTTCTTAGCAGCAGAAGTCATATTTAAGGTTTTGTAGACTGTAGTAAATATAGTCAAGTGTCGTAATGTCATTCTACCCCTCCTTATTCTAGTCGTGTCTTGTTAATATTTTTTGGTTATCTTATTATAGAAAGATTTACAATTAAAGTCAATTACTCAACATTAGTTCTTTTGGCAAGATTGATTTAGAAAATAATGTTAATACAAATAAATTAAATAGATAATTAGGTATTGTACATACACCATAGATAAATGGCGTAGAGGTTTCCCTATCCTATTGATTTTAACTATTAGACTAAGCAGTTTTTTGATGGTAGGATTGCTAATTATAATCTACAGTTCAATAATATTATATCACTATAGAATAACCAAAGGGTGGGTGAACGGTAGCAATTATAAAATCTTAGGAGAAAGAAGAGGTACATTTTATGAAGAGAAGAATAGTCAGTTTAGTAATGGTAGTAATGCTTTTGGCTTCTCTGTTGATGGGATGCGCAAGTAAGAAGGATAATAAAGGTGCGGAAGCGAAGTCGACGAGCGTAGAGCTAGAATCGGAGACTACGAGTGCAGATGTAGATTCAGAGACGGCGAACACAGAGACCAAAACACAGACAACGAGTTCTGTGGTGAAATCAGAAGCAACACAGACAGAGATTCAAGTTTTCATAGCTGCGAGTTTAAGTGGTGCAATGGAAGAGATTAAGAACATGTATAATGAGACGCATCCGAATGTAACGATTACATATAATGCAGATAGTTCTGGCACGCTTCTTACGCAAGTTCAGGAAGGATACGAATGCGATATCTTCTTCTCAGCGGCAACAAAACAGATGGATACATTAGAGAGCGAAGGATATCTTGTTGAGGGAACTAGAAAAAACTTATTAAACAATCAAGTGGTATTGATTACACCAAAAGGAAGTGGAACGAAGGTTACTGGATTTGATACTATGAATCTAGCCGAGAGTATGGCACTTGCAGGTGGAAGCGTACCTGTTGGAAAATATACAAGAACCATACTTGTGAACTTAGGGTTACTAGAAGCAGTAGATGATACAGCTGTCTATACTACAGAAGAAGTTTCAGTAGCTCTTGGAGGAATTGAGATTAATGAATGTGGTAATGTGAGTAAAGTAACAGAAGCTGTGAAAGAAGGTTCTAATGAAATCGGTACCGTATATTATTCCGATGCGTATTCCGTAAAAGATGATGTGGATATTATTGCATATGCAGATAAAGCCTTAACAGGGGATATTATTTATCCAGTTGCAATGCTTAACAATTCCGAAGCAGATGACTTGAAGAAACAAGCTGCAGCTGATTTTCTAGCTTTCTTAGATACAGATGAAGCAAAAGCTGTGTTTGAGAAATATATGTTTATGATCTATACGGAATAAATTGAATAGGGGGTGGTACCATGTTAGAAATCTTAAAAGAACTCGACTATAGTCCATTGTTAATATCATTAAAAACAGGAATAGCAGCAACGATTGTTTCCTTCTTTGTAGGAATATGGTTAGCTGGTAGAGTTGTTAGAATGAGTGAACGCAAGAAAGCAGTGGCAGATGGAATTCTTACGCTACCAATGGTATTACCTCCAACAGTAGCAGGATTTTTTCTTCTCTTATTATTCAGTAGAAGAAGGACGATAGGTATCTTTCTATTTGATACCTTTGACCTTAAGATTGTTCAAACTTGGCTAGGCTGTGTAATTGCAGCAACCGTAATCGCGTTGCCATTAATGTACCGCAATGCAAGAGCAACGTTTGAACAAGTTGACTCCAATCTGATTTTTGCAGCACGGACACTTGGGATGTCTGAGAGAAAGATATTCTGGAAGGTGATTCTTCCTACCGCAGCACCTGGTGTAGCATCAGGAACGATTCTTACATTCGCAAGAGCGATTGGAGAATATGGTGCAACCTCTATGTTGGCTGGTAATATCGCAGGGAAAACTGGAACAATATCACAAAAAATTGCGATGGTAATACAAGATGGTAATTACCAGTTAGCAGGAATTTGGGTAGCTATTATAATCGTAATATCATTTGGTATAGTAGTTTCAATTAACTTGGTTACAGGTAGAAGAATGAAGAATGTTACAAGGTGGTAGATCCATATGATGATTCATGTTGATATAGAAAAGGACTTTCAAAGTTTCAAATTAATGTCTAAGTTTGTGGGAGACGATGACAGGATAGGAATATTAGGGGCGTCGGGGTGTGGTAAGAGTATGACGTTAAAGGCGATAGCAGGTATTATCACACCGGATAAAGGAAGGATACTTGTTAATGATCAAGTTTATTTTGATTCTGAGAAGAATATTAATGTTCCTACACAGAAAAGAAACATAGGATACCTATTTCAAAATTATGCATTATTTCCTACCATGACAGTGGAGAAGAATATCGCAGCAGGGCTTGGAGGAAGAAAACCAGAAGAAATCAAAGAACGAGTTGCTATCATGATTAAGAAGTTTGCCTTGAAAGGACTTGAGAAAAGATATCCCAAAGAATTGTCCGGTGGTCAGCAGCAAAGAGTTGCACTGGCAAGAATCATGGCATATGAACCGGAGGTACTAATGCTTGACGAACCTTTTTCAGCATTAGATAGCTTTCTAAAAGATAATCTCAAGATGGAGATGAAGCATCTCTTAGATGAATATGAGGGCGGTATGATTATGGTTTCCCATAGTAGGGATGAGATCTATGAGTTTACGAATCAATTACTTCTTATGGATCAAGGTTGTATGGTTGAATTAGGAAAAACAAGAGACTTATTTGCAAAACCATATCGAATGGAGACGGCAAGATTAACTGGTTGTAAGAATATATCGGCGATAACGAAACTAGATGAGAATCATGTGTATGCTAAGGAATGGGGGATTACTTTGGAAACAGTAGATAAAGTACATAATGATATAACACATGTAGGGATTCGTTCTCATCATATAAATCGCTCAGAGAAAGAACAGATAAATAGTTTTCTCTTTGAGATTCTAGAACAATCGGAAACACCCTTTGAATACAAATACATCGTAAAAAAATCAGGAAGTAACCATTGTCATATGTGGTGGCAAGTACCAAAGAATAAGGAAAATATCGTCACTCGGCAGCAAGGGGGTTACCTTCATATTCAACCAGAGGATGTGATGTTGCTATCATCGAAATAAAATATGAGAATTATTATATACAATAACTAAGAAATTAGTAAATGGTCGTGTAAAATTTTTTGATTTTCCTACACGCTTGATTTTATTTTGTAAGTGATATAAATTAATTTACTTTATATATTTGGTCGAAAAATATTGAATAAATATGAAAAATATGGTATTTTAAAGAAGGTAGGATACTTTGTTACATATAATAATCTATTTATTTAAACAATAGAGAAGAGAATTGAGGTAAGGGATACCAGTAAAAACATACATATTTTGTGCAATAACGGAGAGTATAAATTTTTGGAGGGTGATTATGAAAAAATTATTTGTCATTGGAAATGGTTTTGATTTATCGCATGGGTTAGATACCTCATATGAAGATTTTCATAAATATTTAGTGAAGACCTATCCTAATGCAGAGGATATTGATTATGCACCCACTTATATAATGGATGGTAAAGGGAATGATGTAGTAAGCAATGTTAATGAGGAAGTAGGGTTTATCGAACATATATTAACAAATGTAGAGGGAAGTAACTGGTGTAATCTTGAGGAAGCAGTAGGAAACATAGAATTTGAAAATTATATTATGGATTTTGATGAAGACGAAGAAGATGATGATTATGAATGGGACGAAAGTTATTTTAATGAGGGATGTGCTTTAGAATTAATAAATCCAATCTTAGCAATTCCAAAATATTTTAGTAGATGGATTTCAACAATAGAGATTGTTAAAGCAAAACGAAAAAAAGATTTTTTTGATTTAGTTAACTCTGGGGATATTTTAGTATTGTCGTTTAATTATACGAAGACTATAGAGAAGATATATGGAATAGATGATGTATGTCATATTCATGGAGTTCAAGGAGGACAGCTATTGTTTGGTCATGGATACGATTATAATTATTTTAGTGATGATAATTATGGTTTGATGGCTGGAACTGAAGAAAGCTTTCAACATATGCATGACGCATTGAAAAAAAATACAGCTGGAGCTATAAACAGTAACCAAGATTTTTTTAATGTGTTAGATGATTCTGTTAATGAGATTTATTCATATGGCTTTTCTTTTGCTAAAGTTGACGAAATATATATTAAAGAGATATGCAACAAAATTGATACTTGTAAAGTGACTTGGTTTTTAAATGATTATGACAGTAAGGAAAAAAGAGATGAATATGAGGATAAATTATGTCAATGTGGTTTTAAGGGTAAGTTTAGTACTTATAGTATAAAATGTTAATAATATAAAGGTAATCAAATTACTAAAACTAAAGATAAACATGTATATAATATGGAGTTTAAATGTAATGAAAAAAGAAAGTCAGGACGTTCTTTCAGACTGTAGATAAAGCCAATTATTATAAGAAGAATATAAATATGTGTATAAATAATTAATGCTATATTTTTATCCCAACTTATGGTATTCTTTAATAAATTTGAGTTTATCAAGGAGATTTTTATGAATGAAATAGGAATTGAGATAAGAGATAGTTTAAATGTTGATGAATATAATAATTTAAGAAAACAAGTTGGATGGGAATCTAAAAATCCAATCGTTGTTGAAAAAGCTATAAAAAATAGCACTATTGTGAAAAAAGCTATATATGTTAATTGTGCAGTTGGAATGGCTAGAGCAATTGGAGATGGCATGTCATATCTTTTAGTTGATGTAGTGGTAAATTCAAAATATCAAAAAAAAGGAATAGGGAAAAAGCTTGTAAATTCTATAATTGATGAGATAAAAGGAAATACAATTGTTGGAGAGTATAGTACCATTAACTTGATATCAATAAAAGGTATGGAAAAATTTTATGAAAGTTGCGGATTTGAAGCCGTACCCTTCGGATATAATGGGAACGGTATGAGAATAAAAATTGAAAAATAATTATTAAAATTACAATTTAGTAACGTAGATTACTAAAGACCGGAAATTCTCGTATCTTTAGTCTTTATTAATACTTTGATTTTGAATAATCTTATCCATAAGTTAATTTATCTATAGTCTGAAAGAACGTTAGGACGTTCTTTTTTTGTGCCAAGAATTAGCTAAGTTGAATCACACTAACCGATTGGGTATAGTAAACTAAAAGCTAAGAAAAATTGATTGTATGCTGTATATCATGGTAATCTGGATTTTGGAATTATATTCAGTAAAAATGAACAAATAATATTTTCAACAATGGGTTTGTTATATATGTATTGATGAGATATAATGAATAGGTAGTATTAAAAATTCTATAATGAATATACTAGAGTGGCAAACGCAATAGCTAGATTAAATAGGAGGTAACATATGAATAATTTTAAATTTCATGCTCGTACAGATATCCGTTTTGGTAGGGATCAGATTATTAATTTACCAGGACTATTAACAGCATATGGTAAGAATGTTTTATTAGTATATGGTGGAGGAAGTATTAAGAAGCTAGGTTTATATGGTCAGATTATAGATTTGTTAAAAGGATTTAGCATAGTAGAATTACCTGGAGTTGAACCAAACCCTAGAATCACTTCTGTTAGAGAAGGTGTTAGATTATGCAAACAACATAAGATAGATGTTGTACTAGCAGTGGGTGGAGGAAGTTGTATTGATGCGGCTAAGGTTATAGCTGGTGGTGCATTCTATGATGGAGATCCTTGGGACTTAGTTGTAGACCCTTCTAAGATTGATGAGGTTTTACCAATTGTTACTGTACTTACATTAGCAGCAACAGGTTCTGAGATGAATGGGAATGCAGTAATTAGTAACATGGAAACAAAAGAAAAGTTTGGTACAGGAAGTCCTAATTTCATACCAATGGCATCTATACTTGACCCTACGTATCTATTTACATTACCTAAGACACAAACTGCAGCTGGAACAGCAGATATTATGTCGCATGTATATGAACAGTATTTTCAAAAGGATGACGAAGCATATCTATCAGATTGTTTATGCGAAAGTATCTTAAAGACTTGTATCAAGTACTGCCCAGTGGCATTAGAGAATCCAAAGGATTATGAAGCACGTTCTAATCTTATGTGGGCTTCAACATTAGCCCTTAATGGATTGGTTTGTGCAGGTAAAGGTGGAGCCTGGACTTGCCATCCAATTGAGCATGAACTTAGTGCATTCTACGATATTACTCATGGAGTAGGTTTGGCGATTGTTACCCCAAGTTGGATGCGATATATCTTAAGAGAGAAGACACTTCATAAATTCTGTAATTACGCAAGAAATGTATGGGATTTCGAAGGTGAAGATAGCATGGAATTAGCTACTAAGGGAATTGACGCAACAGAAAACTTCTTTAAAGAATGTGGTATTCCTATGACGCTTAAGGAAGTTGCGATTGAAGATAAATCCATTCATGATATGGCTGTTGCTACGACAAATCACAATGATATGGAAAGCTGTTATGTTGGACTTTCCACAGAAGATATTGAAACTATATTAAAGAATTGTTTATAAAGAATTGTTTTAAGAAACTTTTCTATAAAGAAATTTGCCATTAAGAAAATGATCAAGGAAGGAATTCCCGCGGCTTAGTCGTGGAGAATGCCTTCCTTGTGTTGAAATTGAATTACAAGTATCCTATCCAATTTAAGTCATATACATCGATAAGTTCAATATATTATAACTATAATGATTCGGGCGTCAAAAGCCTCTCGCAAAACTTGCCTTCGTCAATTTGCACATATATCACTTAACTAATGTTATGTCGAACGTAGTTCGAAGAGCAACTGTATGAAGTCGTTGGTACTTTGGCTCTGTATTTTAGAGCCTTATGTACCACTACGAACTTTATCCAAGCGAGAGCGTGTTGCGAGTGAACTACGTTTGGCATAACTTATTCACACATAAATTAGTGCAAATTGACGAGATTAAAAAATAAACTGCCTTATGACACTCGAATCCTATAATGATAAAAAAGGAGTAGATTTATGTATTTTAATGGTCTGATAACCGGTATAGTAGCATTCTTAATAATAGGTGGTTTGCATCCAGTAGTAATTAAAACAGAATATTACATAGGTAAAAAGGCTTGGCCAGTGTTTGGTGTAGCAGGTATTGGTTGCATTGTTGCTTCGCTATTTTGTAAACAGAATGTAGTTAGTACGATATTAGCAATCTTGGGATTTTCATTATTATGGAGTATTCAGGAATTATTCGAACAAGAAGAGAGAGTCAAAAAAGGTTGGTTTCCTAAGAATCCAAACAAAAAACAATAGTAAAATAGCGTGTTTAAAACCCATGGTAATTAGTAAATTATTATGGGTTTTATTATATTCAATAAGTAGTAATTTATTATATTGAATTAAAAATATTATATGATACAATGTATAGAGTTGTACATTGAATACATACGCATGGATAAAATTTTGGAGGTTAATATGCAGATCATTATAGTTGGTTGTGGAAAAGTAGGAAGTACATTAGCGGAGCAACTAAGTCAAGAGGGACATGATATTTCAGTAATTGATATAAATGAAAAAATAGTTGAGGAAGTTTCATATAAATACGATTCCCTTGGAGTAGTGGGGAATGGTGCAAGTCACTTAACACAAGTTGAAGCAGGAATTGAAAAGGCACATCTTCTTATTGCAGTAACTGGATCGGATGAGTTGAATCTTCTTTGTTGTTTAATTGCAAGAAAAGTTGGAGATTGTAAGACAATTGCAAGAGTACGAAATCCTATTTATAGTAAGGAGATTAATTTTATTAAAGAAGAACTTGGTTTGTCTATGGTTATCAATCCAGAGAATGCGGCAGCAAGTGAGATAACAAGAGTACTGCGATTCCCTTCCGCAATAAGTATTGATCGTTTTAATAAAGGACGAGTAGAATTATTAAACTTTAAAGTACAAGATGGCTCTATTCTACATAATATTAGTGTTAAAGAAATTGCAAGTAAGTTACACTGTGATGTTTTAGTTTGTACTGTGGAGCGTGCGGAAGAGGTTATCATTCCAAATGGAGAATTCATTATCAAAGAAAAAGATGTGGTTTCAATTATAGCTTCTCATAAAAAGGCAGTAGAATTTTTTGTTAAGATTGGAGTTATATCAAATCCTGTTAAGAATGCTATGTTAATAGGTGGTGGTGCATTATCTTATTATTTGGCAAATCAACTAATTGGTTATGGGATTGATGTTAAGATTATTGAACAGGATTTAAATCGTTGTGAAGTACTAACTGAATTATTACCACGTGCCATGATTATTAATGGAGATGGAACGAATCAGAGTTTATTGAAGGAAGAAGGTATTGAAGAGACAGAATCCTTTGCTTCATTAACTGGTTTAGATGAAGAGAATGTATTACTATCATTATATGCTCATAGTAAAACAAAAGGAAAGATTATAACGAAGGTTAATCGTATTGCTTTTGATGATGTTATTAATAATTTGGAGTTAGGTAGTGTTATCTACCCCAAATATATAACAGCAGAGTATATAGTTCAATATGTAAGAGCGATGAATAATTCGATCGGAAGTAATGTGGAGACACTATATAAGATAAAGAAGGATAAAGCCGAAGCACTTGAATTTTATGTGAATGAAGATTCGAAGTTAATAGGAATTCCTATAGAGAAGTTGAATCTAAAAGATAATCTATTGATTTGTTGTATTAATCGAAGTGGAAAGATTATTACTCCAAGGGGCCAAGATTGCATTGTCAAAGGAGACCGTGTAATTGTTGTTACAACTAATTTAGGCTATCAAGATTTAGCGGATATATTAAGGGGATAAGACTATGAATTATAGATTTATTAGTTACATTGTAGGTTGGATATTGAATTTCCAAGGGATATTTCTAATAATCCCGAGTTTTGTTGCACTTTATTATGGAGAGGATAGCGGTTTTGCTTATGTTGTAACATCGATTATTTGTCTAGCGATTGGTGTTGCATTAACCTTAAAAAAACCTTCAAATAAAGCTTTTTATGCCAAAGATGGTTTTATTAGCGTTGCTGCTTGTTGGATTGTACTTAGTATAACGGGCGCCTTGCCATTTGTGTTTAATGGAGAAATACCGTCTATTGTGGATGCTATGTTTGAGACAATCTCAGGTTTCACTACGACAGGAGCAACGATTCTTAGTGATGTAGAAGCATTATCAAAATGTAATTTGTTTTGGAGAAGCTTTACACATTGGATCGGTGGTATGGGCGTTCTTGTCTTTGTTCTATGTATCCTTCCACTTGCTGGCGGGGATAACATGCATCTATTGAAAGCGGAAAGTCCAGGTCCAAGTGTCAATAAATTAGTTCCACGTGTTCGAGATACTGCATTGATTCTATATGGAATCTATATCTTTTTAACTATAATAGAAGTAGTACTTCTGTTAATTAGTGGAATGACTGCTTTTGATGCATTGACAACCTCTTTTGGTACTGCTGGAACAGGTGGCTTTGGTATTAAGAATAACAGTATGGCAGACTACAGTGTTGCAATACAAAATATTGTTGGAGTATTCATGATGTTATTCGGCGTGAATTTTTCAATCTACTTCTTGCTTTTAGTTCGTAAGCCAAAACAGATTCTAAAGAGTGAAGAACTTCGTGTATATGTAGGAATTATAGCGATATCTACTATTGTAATAGGTATCAATATTAGAGGATCTTTCCCAAGTATATGGTCAGCATTACAGCAAGCATTCTTTCAAGTGTCGTCAGTAATTACGACGACTGGATTTGCTACCGTTGATTTTAACTTGTGGCCTTCTCTTTCAAAGAGTGTCTTAATCTTATTGATGTTCGTTGGCGCATGTGCGGGTAGCACTGGTGGTGGTATTAAGGTATCAAGGATTGTGATTTTGTGGAAAGATATTAAGAATGAACTTGCTGCATATATGCATCCAAGAAGTGTACGTACCGTTCGTATAGAGGGTAAAAAAGTAAATAATGAAATTGTGAATTCCGTTAAAACATACATTTCCTTGTATCTTGTGATTTTCATAAGTTCAGTATTACTAATATCTTTTGAGAACTATAGCTTTGAAACGAATTTCACAGCAGTTGCTGCAACGCTTAATAATGTTGGCCCAGGTTTTGACGGTGTTGGACCAATGGAGAACTTTGCAAAATATAATTCATTTTCAAAATATATATTAATGTTTGATATGCTAGCTGGTAGATTAGAATTAATTCCAATGGTTATTATATTCAATCCAAGTGTATGGAAAATCAGAGGAAAAAGGTTATTTAGTTAAAGAAAAACTAATATAGTAGAAGATAAGACAATAAATATATAATAAATTGTATTGTTTATTTTGTGGTTTGTATTAGAATATCTAGGAATATACAATTAGGAGGATGTCGAAGATGTCGAATAGTACAACACAGAATATGACGGTAGGGTCTCCATTTAAACTGATAGTACGATTTTTCGTACCATTATTATTTGGAATGCTATTCCAACAATTCTATAATATGATGGATACTATGATCGTTGGCCGTTTCTTGGGACCAAAAGCGTTAGCAGCAGTTGGTGGAACAGGTTCCATTAATTTTATGATTATAGGGTTTTGTATGGGGGTATGCAATGGCTTCGCAATACCAGTTGCGCAATCCTTTGGAGCGAAAGATCATTCTTCCTTGCGGAAATTTGTTGCCAATAGTGTGTGGTTATCAATCGTTTTTTCTGTAATCACTACTGTAGTAGTATGTATATTGTGTCGTCAAATTCTAGTATGGATGGATACGCCTAGTGATATCATTGATGGTTCGTATAGTTATATATTTGTTATATTCTTGGGGATTCCAGTAATATACTTGTACAATTTACTAGCAGGTATCTTAAGATCTCTAGGAGATAGCAAAACACCATTGTACTTTTTAGTTATGTCATCATTATTGAATATAATACTTGATCTTGCCGCAATACTTATACTTAATATGGGAGTTGCTGGAGCCGCATGGGCAACCGTTATATCACAAGCAATATCAGGGATTTTGTGTTTGGTCTATATAACGAAGAAATTCCCAATTCTTAAGATCTCGAAAGAGGAGTGGCGTCCTGATGCAAGATATATGAGCAAACTTTGTATGATGGGAATACCAATGGGGCTCCAATATTCCATAACAGCAATCGGTAGCGTGATTTTGCAAACAGCTGTAAATTCTTTGGGGTCCTTAGCGGTAGCATCAATGACTGCGGGTAGTAAAATCAGTATGTTCTTTTGTTGTCCCTTTGATGCTATGGGATCTACAATGGCAACCTATGCAGGTCAGAATGTAGGCGCTGGTAAGCTTGATCGTGTTACTAAGGGATTGAAAGCATGTAGTTTCATTGGATTGGTGTATTCTGTAATCGCTTGTTTAATCTTATTTGTATTCGGAAAACAATTTACGTTATTATTCATTGATGGTAAAGAAGTTGAGATAATTCATAATTCTGCTTATTTATTAAAATGTGTAAGTGTCTTCTATTTTCCACTTGCGCTTGTCAACATCTTCCGTTTTACAATACAAGGATTGGGATTTAGCAAACTTGCCATTATAGCAGGGGTATGTGAAATGGCAGCCCGTGCAATTGTTGGTTTTGCATTCGTACCAGTGTTTGGATTTACTGCAGCATGTTTCGCAAGTCCAGTAGCTTGGATTATGGCAGATTTATTCTTAGTACCTGCATATTATTTAGTAATAAAGAGTTTGAAAAAGAAACTAATGTATCAAGGAAGTGCGGAAGTTGTTTAATACATTATAAATACAATAAGAGAGAAGGAATTGTAAGTAGAAAATTCCTTCTCTTTTACTATATTCTGGTTGACCAATTAAAGGGAATAATACTTAAAAATAGTAAGAAAGATTTGTTATATTAACACTGCTTATAGTATTATTTAGCTGGCTTAATTAATGGAAAAATACTATGAAAAATCGTGTGATTTATTGTTGACATAAGTCGAAATATAAACTATCATGGTGAGTGTGGCAACGATACCACATAGGAGGATACTATGGCAACGATTAAGCAAGTGGCAGAATTAGCTGGAGTTGGTACATCGACTGTGTCTCGGTACTTGAATGCAAGAGGGTATATAAGCGAAGAGGCGAAAGAAAAAATCAAAAATGCTTGTGAGCAATTGAACTATATGCCTAATGAACTAGCTAGAGCAATGAAGTCAAATCATAGCAAAACAATTGGTGTCATGATTCCAACAATTTGTAACCCTTTCTTCACAGAATTGGTTCATATTATAGAACAAAACTTATTGAAGCAAGGATATAAAACAGTACTTTGTAATACGAATGGTGATATTGAATTAGAGAGAAATTACTTGAACATGGCAATATCCAATCGTTTTGACGGGATTATCCTAATTACAGGTTCCTATGAATTTATGGAGCTAAAGGCAGATATTCCGATTATTCTATTAGATCGAATTAATGAAGATGATCTTAACTATATCACGCTAACTAGCAATAACAGGCAAGGTGCAGCGTTAGCAACAGAGCATTTAATCGCTTGTGGTTGCAAGAAAATCTTATATCTTAGCAGTAATGAACAGATTATCCCAGCTAAGATACGTGAGGATATGTTCGTTGAAACCGTTGTGAAACATAAAATATCCTACACGGTTAGAAATAACTCAGAGGTTGATATTGTAGAGCTTAAGAAAATGATTGAAGATGGTGTTGACGGAATTTTTGCTTGGAATGATATCTCCGCAATTCAATGTATCGGTTGGCTATCTGAGTTAGGGATAGTAATTCCAGATCAGGTACAAGTTATGGGGTATGACAATATTGATATAGCAGAATATGTTCATCCCAAATTGACGACAATTGCTCAGCCATTAGCCGAATTGGCAACCAAAGCGAGCGAATATATCGTTCGATTGATTGACAAAAACATAGCTCCACCTATTAACATACAGTTAGATAACACGTTAGTTGTTAGACAAAGTACGAAGACAATTTAATAAATAGATTTGAGGGTCAAAAAGTCATAAGTAAAGTTGTGATGAATACTAGGGAATATTTATTCGTTCAACAATTAACCAGTACTTGTGTAACATCTAGGTTGATAAAGTAAAAAAAGATAAATAAGTAGAAGGAGGATGTTAGATTGAATAACATACTCGTTATTGGGAGTTTGAATGCAGATTTGATGGTTCAAGTAGATGAACTTCCTGTACCAGGAGAGACGGTGTCAAGTAATAGTTTCGAGGTACTACCAGGTGGTAAAGGAATGAATCAAGCCATATGTGCTGCGAAATTAGGAGCCAATGTTACTATGGCAGGCCTCGTTGGAACAGATGAATATGCAAGAATTCTTTTGGAGGCATTACAACAAAGCCAAGTGAATAGTGAACATATTCGTATTGTATCCGAAGCGCCAACTGGAATTGCAATCGTAACAACAAGCCCTAAGGATAATAATATTGTAGTAGTACCTGGAGCAAATGCTTTGGTAGATAGTACCTACATTGATTCGATACGTCATGTTATTAAACAATCGGATATGGTAATTCTACAGTTGGAGATTCCATTAGATACTGTATATTATGCGATTGATGTGTGTAAAGAGGAAGGTGTATCCGTACTCCTAAATCCAGCACCCGCACAGAATATTAATCCTGACTATATAGAAAAGGTATCGTATCTGATACCGAATGAAACAGAATTAGTTTCTATCTTCAAGGAAGACTATAAGACAACTTTAGCTAAGTATCCCAACAAGATTATCATGAGTGCTGGTGAACATGGCGCTTATTATCATGACGGGAATAATATTGTTAACCTTGAAGCTAGAAAAATCCAAGTTGTGGACACGACAGGGGCAGGAGATGCCTTTAACGGAGCATTTGCTGTAGCGATTCTACAAGGAAAAGAATTAAAGGACGCGGTCGATTATGCTAACGGCATAGCGGCAATCACTACGACTGTAAAAGGTGCACAAGGCGCTGATGCAGATAGATACAAGGAAAATGTGTAAGGATAACTATTTTACACAGCAATTTGTGCAAAGCACAAAGATGCCAGAATTAAAGAAAGGGTAGGGTTTAAAGATGAAAAAATTAGTTTCATTATTATTAGTATGTGTTATGGCACTTGGAATGTTAACGGCTTGCTCTAGCAAGAAGACGGGGGATGATTCTTACACGGCAGCATTATTAATTCCGTTCCAAGGGGATCAATCTTTCTATGATTTAGCAGTAGAAGGAATGAAGTTAGTTGAAGAACAAGTAGATGGTGTGAAAACTAAGGTTATTGAAATCGGTAATGATGAATCAAAATGGGAATCATACTTTATCGATGCAGCGGAAGCTGGATATGATGTTATCCTTAGCTGTAACTGGCAAATCACTCCTTATATGAATAAAGTAGCAGAGGAATATCCAGAACAAAAATTCATCAATTTCGATATTGAAGAAGGTTCAGGATTAGAGAATGTATATTCCATGTTCTATTCTACTAATGAAATTGGTTATCTAACTGGTGTAGTTGCCGCTGCAGCTACAACTTCTGATATGGCATTAGCAGATGAGAATAACAAGATTGGTTTCATTGGTGGTATGGATATTCCAGGTATCAATGACTTCATGGTTGGATATATTGAAGGTGCTAAGTCAGTTAATCCTGATATCAAGGTAGTTGTGTCATATGTTGGAGATTTTGCTGATGTAGCAACTGCAAAAGAAATCGCTTTAAATCAATATAAATCAGGCGTTGACGTAATCTTTGCATGTGCAGGTAATGCAGGAAATGGTGTTATCGATGCAGCGAACGAATTAAGCAAGTATGCAATTGGAGTAGATAGTGACCAAGCTATGCTTTATGCTGAAACAGATCGTGCAAAAGCAGAAAAAATCATAACTTCAGGTTACAAGACAATTGACCAAACAATCCTTAAATCTGTAAAAGCAGCAAAAGAAGGTACACTTGCTTGGGGAACACACGAACAATTCGGTATCAAAGAAGATGGTGTAGGTATTGCTAAGAACGAATTCTATTTAGCAGCAGTTACTTATGAAGTAAACGAAATCGTTGAAAAAGCAGAAGCTACATTAAAAGCTGGTGAAGTTACAGTTTCTACAGCATTTAATATGAAAGATAAAGATATTGTTAAATTAAGAGAAAGCGTTCAACCATAAAACGAGATTAGATAAGACTTAAGAGGTCTGCTTATGAATAGTAGGCAGACCTCTTTTACTATTGGAATTGCAAATAAAGTTGCTCATATTACAAAACCATATGGAGGTTACGTATGAATCAAGAGTATATATTAGAATTAAAAGACATTGCAAAAGTTTACGACAATGGAGTTGTTGCAAATAAGAAAATCTCTGTTGGTTTTCGTAAAGGAGAAATTCATGCAATTGTTGGAGAGAATGGTGCAGGTAAATCTACCTTAATGAAGATTATATTTGGACTTGAAAAACCTACAAGCGGACAGATATTATATGATGGAAAAGAGGTTACATTTGCATCTCCATTAGATTCTATAGCAATTGGGATTGGTATGGTACATCAACATTTTATGTTAGTACCATCATTCACAGTTCTTCAGAACATCGTGTTAGGGGATGAGCCTACAAGATTTAGTTTCATTGATTCAAGAAAGAGCAAGAAGAAGGCAGAAGAACTAGCAAAACAGTATAATTTCCAACTATCAATGGATGAAAAAGTGGAGAACTTAAGTGTTGGTATGAAACAAAAGGTTGAGATTCTTAAACTCCTATACAAAGGTGCCAAGGTATTGATTCTAGATGAACCAACGGCTGTACTAACACCACAGGAGACAGAACAACTCTTTGTTGAACTTAAGAAGTTTAAAGAAAGTGGACATACCATTATCTTTATCTCTCACAAGTTAAACGAAGTAAAAGAAATCAGTGATCGAATCTCTGTTATTCGTAAAGGCGAACTAATCTCTACCCATAATACGAATGAAGTAAGCCTTGAAAGCATCTCAGAGCTTATGATAGGACGTCGAATTGAGTATGAATATTCTCATATTAAGAAAGAAATCAAGGATAAGAAAATTACCTTGAAGATGGAGAATGTTACACTAGAGAGTGGAAAAATCCGATTATTAGATGACATTAACTTAATAGCCAAATCCGGAGAAATCCTTGGTGTTGTAGGTGTTGAGGGAAACGGACAATCGGAACTTGTAGAAGTTTTGTTCGGATATAAGAAACCGACAACTGGGACAATCGATGTAAACGGAACATCATTATTGAACAAGAAGATAAAGGATATCCGTGATCAAGCGAAAGTGGCATATATACCGGAAGATCGTATGAGACAAGGAATTGCAGATACGGCTAGTATTGCTGAGAATATGATTTCTAGTTTCTATGATGCGAAGGAATTCAATCATAAGATGTTCATGAATCATAAAGCTATTAATAAATTAAGTGAGTCACTTATCGACAGTTATAGTGTAGTTTGTCAGTCAAAAGATACGGAAATTGGTTCTTTATCGGGTGGTAATATCCAAAAGGTAGTAGTTGCAAGAGAATGCTATGCGAATCCAGAATTATTAATCGCGGAACAACCAACAAGGGGTGTAGACGTAGGTTCAGCTAGTTTCATACATGAACGTTTAATTGAATTAAGAAACAATAATAAAGCGTTAGTACTACTAAGTGCGGATCTTGGTGAAGCGTTAGCAGTAAGTGATAAGATTATTGTTATGTATGAGGGACAAATCGTTGGATTCTTTAAGGAACTATCGGGTGTTACGGAATCCGAATTAGGTTTATATATGTTAGGTATTAAGCAACAAGAGAAGAAAGAAATTGAGAGGGCTATGTATGAAGAAGCTTAGTAATAAAGCAAAAAATGAAATAATACAAATTGCGACTGCTATTGTAATTGCTCTTCTAATTACTTTGGTAGTGTTATTCTTGACTAGCGATGAGCCAATATATGCATTCAATAAATTACTAACAGCACCACTTACCAATATGAGATACTTCGGCAACGTGTTAGAACTTATGGTACCATTAGCATTCGCTGGAATCTCTGCTTCCTTACTGTTTAGAAGTGGTTTGTTTAATATGGGCGGTGAAGGTATCTTCTACATCTCTGGTATTGTAGCGACTGTGTTAGCAACAAAACATCTTGGTAATTCAATGGTACACTCTACTATAGTTATCCTTGGAGCATCAATCTTCGGTGGATTAATAGCCTGTATCTCAGGTTTCTTCAAGGCAAAATACAATGCCAATGAATTAGTTACTTCATTGATGTTAAACAATATCTTGTTTGGTGTTGGCTTTTATATTCTTAAGTCAAAGTTAAAAGATATGTCAGTTACAGGTGTTGCTTCCGAACAATATCTTGAAACTGCTAAATTACAAGTTTTAATACCTAAGACCAATGTAACGACTGGATTCATCTTATTAATTGTTGTTACTATAATCATTTGGTTAATCTATAAGAAAACGAAACTCGGTTATACCATTAAGATGACTGGTATTAATAAGGAGTTTGCAAAATACTCAGGAATGAGTTTCTTCGCATTAACGATGATCGTGCATTTTATGTCAGGATTCATAGCAGGAATGGGATCAAGTGTGCATCTTATGAGTATGTACGACCGTTTTACTTGGTCAGCCCTACCTGGATACGGTTTTGATGGTTGTTTAGTTGCTATGCTTGGAAAGAATCATCCAATTGGCGCATTTGTTGCAGCCTTTGGATTAAGTTACTTAAGAACTGGTTCCGATATTATGGCTAGAAATACAGATGTTCCAGTAGAGATGATTGCCATAGTAGAGATGACACTTGTATTATTAATTACAGCAGATTTCGTAGTGAAATATCTAAAACGTAAGAAAGCGATAGAAGGAGGAAGTACGAATGAATAGTTTCATAGCTTTGTTTTTAACACCAGCATTTGGGTATGCAATTCTTCGTGTAACAACTCCAATTTTATTTGCGTCATTAGGAAATGTTATATCTGATAAAGCAGGAGTAAGTAACATCGCAATGGAAGGTACGATGCTTACGGCTTCCTTAGCAGGAGTTTTGGTATCTGCTTATAGCGGAAATGCTTTTATCGGATTATTAGCGGCTCTTTTAGTCGGCGTTTTATTCAGTGCATTTATGGCCTATATAAGTTTATACTTAGGTACGAAGATTATTATGGCAGGTATTGCCTTAAACCTATTCGCTAGTAGCTTTACCGTGTATGTTCTCTATATGTTTACAGGACAAAAAGGTAATTCCGCTTCTCTAGCAAGTAAACAACTTCCTACTATTGATTTACCAATTATAAAGAATATTCCTGTACTAGGAGAAATTCTATCAGGGCATAATGTATTAGTATATGTAGCTTTGCTTTCGATTGTAGTTATCTATGTAATGCTTAACAAAACAAAACTTGGTGCTCACATCAAAGCGGTAGGTGAGAATCCAAGCGCGGCAGCAAGTGTTGGTATCAATGTTCGTAGAGTACAATTTATCTCTCTATGTCTAAGTGGACTTTTAGCTGGATTTGGTGGAGCTTTCATGTCAATGGGGTACCTATCAATGTTCACAAGAGATATGATTGCTGGACGTGGTTGGATTGCAATCGCAGCTAGTGCTATGGGTAGATCAATGGTTATTCCAACTGTAATTACGTCCTTCCTTTTCGGTATCTTTAGTGCGGTTGGAAATGTATTGCAGTTACAGAACATGCCATCAGAGTTAATAACTACATTACCTTATGTGGCTGTATTCATAGGTATCGTTGGATATTCCATTCGTAAGTATAAGAAAGAAAACTAATGGATAGGAAAGATAGGTGTATAATTAGATGAGACCGATATTAATTGATTGTGATCCAGGGCATGATGATGCAATGGCCATCATGTTAGCACTGGCGAATACGGAACATTTCGATGTTCTAGGTATTACCTGTGTTGGTGGGAATCAGACATTAAATAAAGTAAGTGAGAACACACTTAAAGTTCTTACTGTTTTGAATAAAGAAATCCCAGTTGCCAAAGGTGCAGCTGGTCCGTTAATACGAGAAATCGCTCCGGCACCAGAAGCACATGGTGATACAGGAATGGATGGGCCAATTATAGAGAAGATAACGATGGATTTTGTTAAACAAAATGGAGTAGAGTTCTTACGTGATAAGATTCTTATGGAAGAAGGTAAGGTAACGATTGTTGCACTTGGACCACTTACAAATATCGCTTTATTGCTTAAGATGTATCCAGAAGTAAAAGAACGTATAGACTGTATTGCTATGATGGGTGGAAGTGCAACTTCTGGCAATTCCACAGCGGCAGCAGAATTTAATTTCTGGGTGGACCCTCATGCCGCGCATATTGTATTCCATTCTGGAATTCCACTTATTCAAGCGGGGACAGAAGTAAGTCTTGCAGCAAGTATTCTTCATACAGAAATCGAGGACTTCAAAGGAAAAGGTCGTGTATCTGATTTTGTATCGGATCTATTAGAATTCTATTCTCAGTTTTCTAAGAAGTTAGGTATTGACCGCAGTCCAATCTTTGATGCTTGTCCTGTTATGTATCTATTACATCCAGAAATCTTTGTCGCAAAGGATTATTATGTGGACATTGAATTACAAGGTGAATTAACTGCTGGTATGTCGGTTACGGATAAGAGAGTATGGTTTGATATGAAGAAGCCGAATACTACTGTTTTATTAGATGTGGATAGAGGGAAGTTTGTTTCATATCTGAAAGAAGCAATAGTTAAATTAGATCAAGAAGTTTAATAGGTATATAATAGAATTTATATATAAGGGGAGTTGTTTGATAAAGTATTTGAACATATTGTAAGTTTGGATCGTTATCATGTGACTCCTCTTTTTAGATTTGTATGTTGAAGGTAATAATTTAGAAGATTCATTTAAGTTGGTGAATATGGTGGTCACACATTGAAGTACTTAGGTGAGTGGCTGTTTTGTTTCATAATAAGTCGACTTAGTACCATTAAGAAATAAGATTGAGTGTTACGATTATATAACGAAAGAAGGGTGAAGATGATTCATAAAGATTATATACAAAAAACATATGCAGGTTGGCTCGGTAAAGTAATTGGCATACGAATGGGTGCTCCAATCGAAGGTTGGTCGAAAGAAAAGATTGCTAAGTTTTATGGGAACGAAATGAAAGATTATGTAGTGGATTATCAAGATTTCGCTGCCGATGATGATAGCAATGGTCCAATCTTTTTCGTAAGAGGACTGGAACATTATAAGAATCTTACAGCTAGAGAGATGGGATATACCTGTCTTAATTATATACCAAAAGAACATGGATTCTTCTGGTGGGGGAATGAACTTTCTACAGAACATACTGCCTATAAGAATCTGTTATCAGGTATGGAAGCACCACAGTCAGGTAGTGCTAACGTAAATGGAATGGAGATGGCTGAACAAATAGGTGGACAAATCTTCATCGACTGTTTTGGATTCGTAGCACCAGGGAATCCTAGTTTAGCATGTGAATTAGCGGAAGCCAGTGCAAGAGTTACCCATGATCACGATGGTATTGCAGGTGCAAGATTCATCGCCGCATGTATAGCTTTAGCATATGAGATGAACGATATTCTTTCTATTATGAAAACAGCATTAACGTTTATATCAAAGGAAGGAAACTATTGTAAAGTAGTTACAGACATGATTCAGTTCTACGAAGAAGGAAAAAGTAGCGAAGAAGCATTTGCATGCTTAAGAGAGAAGTATTGGACAGATTGTTACAAGGGAATCTGTCACATCATACCGAATGCAGGAATTATAGCAATTGCATTACTATATGGAAAAGGTAACTTCTTAAACACAATGGAAATAGTGAATCTACTTGGATTTGATACGGATTGTAACGCGGGTAATGTCGGAGCAATTTTAGGTGTTTTATGTGGTACTTACGAAGAGAATCAAGATAATGGAATTCCAAAACATCTAATCACACCGATTAAAGACGTTATGATAGCCTCTAGCATGGTAGGTAGTTTGAATATCTCAACCCTATCAGAAAATACATTGCTGTTTTGTAAGATAGGATATGAACTAGCAGAGGTGGATATGCCAGCGCCATACAAGGAATGGTGGGAAGCACTAGAGAAAGAAGGAAAGAGAATCTCTCATTTTGCTTTTGTAGATGCCATTCATGGGTTTCGAATCCGAGGTTCTTATAAGAACGCAGAACTACGTGTAACGAATACGATGGAAGATGCATATGAAGGAGACCGTTGTTTAAAGATTATCAGTAATAATATGCATCCTGGTAATCAAGTATATGTGTATCAAAAGACATACTATGAACCAGAAGATCTTCATGATGCAAGATATCAACCATGTTTCTCACCAATTGCATATCCTGGAGATAAGGTGTCATGTTATATTAAGAATGTAACAGGGCAAAAGTTAATGGCATATCTATATTGCGTGGATTCGACAGCAAATAAGAAATACCGTTTTGCTGAAATGGAAATAAATGGGGATAAAATTGTGGATTTGTGGATAAAATTGGAAAATAGTATCCCGATTATCCACAATGCAAGAATAAAAGAAGTCGGATTAGAGCTTGTTTCGTTGGAAAATGAAGATGTATACTTCGGAGAACAAGTTATTGTGTATATGGATTCGTTCGTTATTGAAAGTAAACCACAAGTTTCTATGGATTTTTCCACATTGACTTTTGATGACTATTCTTTGCATAGTGTTGTACAAAAAGAGCTAAGCGGATTTACTCATTATCAGCCTACAGTAGAGGGGATTGCAATCTCAGATGATGGTGTGCGATTATCTTCATCGGAGAAAATCTTTACTGGGGATTATTATTGGCATGATTACGAATGTGATTTGGAATTTTCACTGATACAAGGAGAGAAATTTGATCTATTACTTCGGTCGCAAGGAAGTTTACGTTCCTATGGAGTTCGAATTACGGGTAATGAGTTGCAGATTATTCGTAACTTGGAGAATACAGAATTGATTCTTAGTAATGCACCCTTTATAAGAGAAATTGATAAAGTATATCATTTGAAAACAAGAGTAGAGAAGAGCCAGATTCAAGTTATGCTTGAAGATATTACGCTTGTGGTTGAAGACGACACCTACGCTTATGGTATGATTGGTATGCAGGTTGACGATGAGACAATTGTAGAGCTAAAGCAGGTATCGATTCGTTATAAATAATAAAACTTGAGATTAAAACAAAGATAGAGTAAGAGGAATCCCTTTTATTCTATCTTTGTTATTTACAAATGATTATATTAGATAATTTAAGCAAAAAGTAGAGTTATTCATTCGATTTATCCATGAAGTTGAAGCGTCCATGGCCGCACGGCAACCATTCGTCTGATCCAGTGCATTTAACATAACAAAATCATGAATGATTGCTTGAATCCTCATCTGTGTTACACCAACACCCGCTTCCCTTAGGTTCCTTGCATAGGCTTCTCCCTCATCTCGTAAGACATCAGCTTCACCATCCAGTATCATGGCATCTGGCAACCCGCTCAATTGTCCCTTGGTAGCACGAAGTGGTGAAGCGGTAATTTGATTCCTATCTTCCTCACTCGTGGTATATTGATCCCAAAACCAAATCATACCGTCTCGGTAGAGGTAGTAATCTTCAGCAAACAAACAATAGGATTCGGTATCAAAACAAGCATTTGTGACAGGGTAATAGAGAAGCTGTTTGTGAATCTTTGGACCGTTACGATACTTAGCAAGAATTGTCATCACCGTTGCCATATTACCACCAACACTGTCACCTGCAACAGTTAAGGTAGAGAAGTTAACCTCTAAGCGTAATCTACGAAAGATTCGTGGTAAGCTACAAAGTACATGATAACATTGCTCGATAGCAGTAGGATATTTTGCTTCTGGAGACCTAGTATACTCTGGGAAAATAACCACAGAATTCGTTCTTGCAGCTAGCTCATGGACGAGCTTTTTATGTGTATGGATACTACCAAATACCCAACCCGCTCCATGAATATAGTAGATAACATTCGGTGTGCCGACAATGTTTGCTGGATATATACAGTAAACGTTGATTCTACCTAAGTTACCAAGATTCATAAGTACTTTTGATGTTCTTGCTGAATATGTATATACGGGGGTATCTTGTGCTTTCTCTAAAACGAGACGTCCTTGGTCGGGTGGGAGCTCAAATATAAGTGGTGGTATGGAACTTTGATCACATACTTTCTCAGCAGCAAGTTCTAAGGGTACACATCGCATCAATACAAACCTCCTTGATATCATATAGTAGTATATGAGAATGTGGCTATTATGTTATAGTATTCGCTATTTCACTAGAAAGAAAAAAGAGGGTATGCTATACTAGAGAACATATAACAGAAATGAAATTGGAAGTTGGGAATGTCGTGAAGAAGAAAATAGAAGAGTTTTGTAGATCGTTAGGTTTGGATACCTTTGGCTTTGTACCATGTAGAACTTTTGATGAGCTAAGAGAATTATATCAAATAAGACAAGAGAAAAAGCTACAAAATGAATTTGAAGAAAAAGATATTGAAAAGAGGATAAGACCTTCTCATTATATGGAAGATGGGAAGACAATACTATCAATCGCGTTTCCTTATTATCACGAGGGAGAAGATATCGATAATGGTTTTTCCATATATACAAAACGCCCTGATTATCATCGTGTAGTCATGCAATATATAGATAAAATCTGCGAATTTATTATATCTTTAGGTGGTAAAGCGAAGGGATTTGTGGATAGTAATACATTGCCAGAACGGTATATTGCCTATCTTGCAGGAGTTGGGTTTATTGGAAGAAACAATATGATTATTACGAAGAAGTATGGTTCTTACGTATTCTTAGGTGAGATTATAACAGATCTTAAGATTCCTTGTGAGGACAAGCATACCTTTGATCAGATTAGAGAATATACGCAGTGTGGTGAATGTATGAATTGCATTAAGGAGTGTCCGACCAAATCAATCAATAAGCATCAAATCAATCCGAATATTTGCTTATCTTATATAACACAAAAGAAAGAGATATCAAACAAAGAAATATCCTTGTTGAAAGGTAATGTATTTGGTTGTGATTTTTGCCAGCTACAGTGTCCGTACAATCAAGATGCCACTTGCAATGTATTATCTGAGTTCAAGACGGTGGAGTATATGAATGAGGATATCTATACGTATGCAAATATGAATAACCAATATTTTAAAGAAAAGATTAGTAAAACCTCTTGTGGTTGGCGAGGGAAGAATGTTATTAAGCGTAATGCAATTATTGGTATTAATTATCAGGATAAAAAGTATGATTTGGATGAATTTCGTGGTGATTCACCGTATATTAATGAATATATTGATAGAATACAGGAAAAATAATTAAGTGCAAGTTTAAAATGTAAGAAGAGTACGTGGCTGTTATGGGTCATGCACTCTTCTTTTTTGAAGTTCAATAAGTGCCATCGCCTTATGTAGCAACCTTTAGTGAAAATAACAGAAATTGTACAAATTTCCACGAAAAAAATAAAAAAACATAAAACTTTTCACTCTTTTAAATTGTCTAATATGATAGAATGAAAAATAGAGGAGATGGTTATCGTGTTAAGAGAACAAAGAAAAAGACTTAGAAGAAAAAGAAGAAAACAATTACTAGTTGCCCTAGCATTAACAGGGATATTTAGTGTATCTATTATAGAATCTGCTGCTCATGTGAACGAAGCAACGGACCAAAATCATTTCACGAATATTGCTACATTGGATTCTGTTAAAGACAATGGATTTGGGGACGTAAGACCATTGAGTAAAGATGAACAGAAGAATGAAGAGCTTGATAGAGAAGAAAGTGGAAAAGAAAATAATGTAAGTGATGATGGAGTAGTGAAACCAGCTGAGACCACAGAAAACGATGTTCAAGAAGAAAAAGAAGACGCTAAGCAAGAACAAGTTAGTCAAGAAGAAATAAATCAGGAAGAAAATAACAAGGAAGAAAATAAAAAAGATGAGTTAAATATTGATAATAAAAATGAAATAGAAAAAGATAACTTTTCAGATGCAGTTTTTATAGGGGATTCCAGAACCGAAGGACTACAGATTAATACAGGGCTAACAACTGCAAGATTCTTAGCGGCAAAGGGATTAATGGTTGATACTGCATTGAAAAACAACGTAATCAAGTTGAAGAATGGATCGAGAGGAACTGTCATCGATGGATTGAAAGAAAGAACCTATAATCGAGTGTATGTCATGTTTGGTATGAATGAACTAGGTTGGCCATATCTTGATGTATTTACTAGCCGTTATGAAAAACTAATTACAGAAATAAAAAAAGTACAACCGAATGCAACGATTTATGTCCAATCAATCTTACCTGTTTCAAAAGCGAAATCGGATAAAGACTCTATCTATAATAACGAAAATATTAGTAAGTTCAATAAAGCGATTAAAGATATGGCAGATAAGAATGGATATATTTACTTAGATGTGGCAAGTGCCGTAACAGACAGTAATTCGGCATTACCAAGTAATGCAAGCTCAGATGGTGTACATTTGAATAAAGAATATAGCCAAAAGTGGTTAAACTACTTAAGAGATACAAAGTAAAACGAAGGAGGAAGTTGATTTTATGAAACGAATAATTTTATTGATCATGATGGCAGCACTATTAACAGGTTGTGGCAAGAAAGAGGTAACCAATATTAAGCCTGACGATATAGCAAATCGTCTATTGAAGGAAGTGACCTATGGTGGGAACATGGATCAGATGAATGATGATATGATTGCAATCTTATATGATGTGAATGCAGAAGATGTTAGCAAACAAATCGTATATTGTAGTACGGATGCCACTGCTGATGAGATTGCTGTTTTTGAAGCAACATCAGAAGATGCAGCGAAACGTGTAGAAGAAGTGGTAAAACAAAGAGTGACGGATCAAAAGGCAAGCTTTGAAGGTTATGAACCAAAGGAAGTTGAAAAGTTAGAGAAGGCAATTGTTAAGAGAGTAGGAAAGGTAGTTGTTTTGAGCGTCTCTAATGATAGCGATAAAGCAAATGAAATATTAAAATAAAAAACTACGTAATAATAGCATAGTAATGAAAGAGCAAGCAATATGAAACCTAGATAATTAGGAATACATATTGCTTGCTCTTTCGAATATGAGCTAGGTTGCTATAGACAATTAGTAGAGAGAATTTAGATTAGTTTGCCTTAGTTACTAATCCTATAACTTTACTTCTTGTTCAGAGAACCCATCTTCTTCTGCTATAGATGGAGGTGTCATAGAATTATGTTTTGGTTTGTCAGCAATCTTGGTCATTGTAACGGTCTCGTTACCTTCGGAATCTGTAGTTGTGATCTTCAGATAGATGGACCCATCTGGTCCAACAACATATTCTCTAACCGAATCACCTTCAATCTTTTCACCACTTCTGGAGGAATTTGAAGATCCACTAGTAGATGCTATATCTTCCTCTGTTGGAGCGTTTGGATCTTCACCGTTTTCTTGTTTGGTAGCTTTGATTTGTTCCATGATATTACCATAGGTTTCAGAAGGAATAATAGCTGAGGAATCTTCGATGGTACTTATGTAAGAATCTCTATCAGAATCCGCATTCGCATTCGTGGTTTGATTGGAATTCTCATTATACGTTCTTTGTAGTGTGCTTTGTGCCTCAATCGCGTTAAGGCGTTGTCTTAACGATTCAATAGTCATAGTATGACCTCCTATTTTTCGTGTGTACATCCATGTAATAGTGGGAAAACATCCTATTTTCTATACTACATATCGGTATAAATATTTGTTTTATTATACAGTTCACAGAAACTACATACAAAGTTCACAAAGAAAAATGTAAAATGAGTATAATGTAAATGGAAGTATTTACCGATACTATATATAGCATTATCTTATATAAGGATAAATTATATGACGTAATGTGAATCTATAATTAAAATGAAAGGAGGATATTGTCATGTATCAAAATAGTTTACGTAACCAAACAAGTGTATTACAGGATTGTAGTGCATATACTAAAAGAATAATTAACTGGAAAACATGCTATAGAGATCAAAATTATTGTGAACATAACAATAGAATCCAATCTATAGAACAAGTAAGTTTAATTGAAATTAACGGATATTAAGTTGTAGTTTCGATAGCAAGGTTTTCTAGTTATTTAGTAGAATCATGCTATCGGCTGAATAGGATATAGGGATAGGTAAGCCGATTACTAGATGCGATAAGCGTGTAGTAGTGGGCTTTTTTGTTTCAAAATTAAACTATAGAATATGTATATTTATGAAAGTTACTTCATGTATTAAAGAAGAAAATTAAATTGTTATGGAGATAGCATAGCAAGGAGGCATATAAGATGGCGAAATATAGAGAAACAGTATGCTTGTATTATGTTGCATTAGGGGAATGTAAAAAAGGTAGAGATGCGTGTCATGAGCATTATTGTCAAAAATGTAATAAATATTACCCTAGAGCAAAAGAAAGGCATATCAATCAGAAAAAGAAAAGTATACAAGATTTAAAGAAAAATGAACGATATGATTAGTGGAATTACAGAGATTAAGGAGAATAGATTGAGATATGATTATAATAGAAGGCAAGTATAACATAGCGAAAGTTTTCACAGATGTAGTGGAAGAAACTGCATTGTCACAGATTAAAACATTATGTGATCAGGAATTCGTGAAGGATTCAAAGCTTCGAATTATGCCTGATGTGCATGCGGGAGCAGGTTGTACTATCGGGACAACCATGACGATTAGAGATAAGATTGTTCCGAATCTGGTTGGAGTGGATATTGGATGTGGTATGGAAACCATTCAGGTTAAGAACAAACATATAGAATTACAGAAGTTAGACAAATTAATCTACGAAGAGATACCATCTGGTTTCAATATTCGAAAGAAGCCACATAAATACAACGATGAAGTTGATTTAACTGCTCTTAGATGCAGGCTAGATGCTAAAATCAATATAGCAAGAGCGCAGATGTCACTTGGAACCTTAGGTGGAGGAAATCATTTCATAGAAGTGGACCAAGATGAGGAAGGAAACTTGTATATCGTTGTTCATTCAGGCTCAAGACATCTTGGACTTGAAGTGGCAAATTACTATCAAGAACAAGCCTATCGTTCATTGAACCAAAACACGGCACAAGATATCTACCACCTTGCAGAAGAATATAAGGCAGTTGGAAAAGATCATGAAATTCAATCTGCCATCAAAGCGTTGAAGAAGCAAATTAAGACTGAAATTCCAAAGCAACTAACCTATGTATCTGGTAGGCTAATGGAAGATTATATACATGATATGAAGATTGTTCAAAGATTTGCAATGTTGAATCGTAAGGCAATGATGGATGTAATCATTAAGGGGATGAAACTCAAAGTAGTAGAGGAGTTCACAACAATCCATAATTATATTGATATTGAAAACATGATACTAAGAAAAGGTGCTGTGTCAGCTACAAAGGGTGAGAAGCTATTAATTCCTATTAATATGAGAGATGGTTCTCTGATTTGCATTGGTAAGGGGAATCCAGATTGGAATCAATCTGCACCACATGGAGCAGGTCGTTTAATGTCAAGAAAGCAGGCTAAGAATGCCTACACCGTATCGGAATTTAAGAAAGAGATGAAAGGAATCTATACGACATCCGTTAATGATAAAACTTTAGATGAGTGCCCTATGGCATATAAAGGTATGGAGGACATTGTGAGCAATATAGCGGATACGGTTGAGATTATGGAGGTGATTAAACCAATCTATAACTTCAAGGCTGGAGAAGAGTAGTTAAATGTAGCATAGAAAATGTATAAGTATAAAAACAATGCAATTTTTATTTAAGTTGCATTGTTTTTTTTGAGAGGGATTGCTTAATTAAATTGATTTAGTGACTTAAGGACCTAATAACTTAATGACTTTATTAGGATGATAAGATTATGACGAAAAGAACGAAAAATTTAACAAGATATCCCTAAAGAATAAACAAAATGTTTAATTATGATATAAAATATGGTATAATTTGGACTAAAATGTGTTAATAAGAAGGGAATTCTAGATGAAAAAAGGGTGGGATAAAAAATTAGTTGTAATAATGATAGCTACATTACTTATTAGTGTTACTTTGAGTGGATGCAATAAGAAGAAAACGGTGGAAGACAAGAGCATAGGCAATGAATCGGAAGTAGAGGAGATAGTAAGCGAGAGTAAAGAAGATGTAGATATTACGAATGACACAGAGGAGAAAGAAACAGAAGATAACACAAAAGATAAGAATAGATTAGAAGGTTACATAGAGCAAGAAGAAAATAGTAGGCAAGTAGAAGATATGGAACAAGAAAATACTATGGAATCAGATGAGGAAACGAAAAAGGTAATTGTTATAGATGCAGGGCATCAGGCAAAGGGAAATTCAGAGAAAGAGCCAATCGGACCTGGAGCGACGACTGAGAAACCCAAAGTAAGTTCAGGAACACAAGGGATTAAGACCAAAGTTCCAGAATACAAAGTGAATTTGCAGGTCTCATTGAAATTAGAGAAGATATTAACCGAAGCAGGATATGAAGTGATTATGATAAGGACAACCGATGAGGTTAACATATCGAATTCAGAACGTGCAACGATTGCCAATGATAATAATGCAGACGCCTTTATACGAATACACTGTAATGGATCTGAAGATTCAAAGGTTACTGGTGCATTAACCATATGCCAAACGAAGGAGAATCCATTCTGTGGAGAAGCATTATACAAAAGCTCATATACATTGGCGAGAGAGGTACTAGATGCATTATGCGAAGAAACAGGTGCCAATAGTAAAGGGATTATGGAGACCGATACCATGAGCGGAATTAACTGGTGTAAGGTTCCAGTTGTTATTGTGGAGATGGGCTACATGACCAATGAAAAGGAAGATGAACTTTTGAATACAGGTAGCTATCAAGACCAATTAGCAACGGGAATAGCGAATGGGGTAATGAGTTATCTAGAGGATTGATAAGAGGGGAGACATAAGATATGTTTTGTGTGAAATGTGGAACAAGGATTCCAGAAGAAAGTAATTTTTGCCCGAATTGTGGTGCTGAGGTTAAGAAAAGTAGTAGTGTAGAAGATAGTATGAATTCACCTTTGATGGTAAGCGAACCAGTACCTCAGATGCAAAGCCAACCAGTACCTCAGGTGCCGAACGAATTAGCATCACAGATACCGGGCGAGCAATCGCCACAGTTGATGAATGATCATATTGTAGCAACAGTACCACAAGAGGAGGTAAAAAAGAAGAAAACAACGGTAATTGTTGCTTTCGTATTAGCTGTAGTAGTTTTAGTAGTAATGTTAATAATGGTAATAATACTATTTACAAATAGAGATAAGGCAACTCAAAAAAAAGAAGAAGAAACACTCCATGTAACGAATGAGGATACCGTAGCAGATACACAAGAAGAGGAACCAGTGATCTTAGATGAAATCGATACTAATGCGGAAGGGGAAACGGAAGAGGAATCAGTTGTTGAGACCGAAGAAACAAAGTTCATTAGCATGATAAGGGCACTGAATGAATCAGATGCTTCTCTTGAGAAGATAGATGTATATGAAGATAATTATGAACCAGAAGACCGAAAGAGTAGTTATCAATGGAATCCAGAATTATTCTACTCTTTGGAAGATATTAGCCCAGATAGTTACGAAGACGGTCTAATCAACGGATATATGATAGAAAAAAAGCAGTTATTAAACGCAGATACGAATAACCTAATGGAGTATGAGATTTATCGGAATCTGGAAACTGACACAGTGAATAAGATTGTAAGTATTGAATATAAGGAAGATATATTGGAAATTACAGATTATTATTATACGGACAATGGTAAAGTAAACTTTGTATTCGTAAGAGAAGATACCAATTATGTACCTTCTTATGCGATTCCTTCTAAATCTGGTCGAAGGTACTATTACAACAAAGACACTTTGGTGAAGTGGCGTATTGTAGAAGATGGAGAGCAGAAGAACTTTGTTGCAGGGAAAGAAGAAAAGGAGCGCGGTGGTAATTCTGGTAAGGTAATCTTATATAAGGATTTAAGTGAAGAGAAACAAACGAATTATAATAAGACAGAGAAAAAGATGTTAAATGCGGCATACAATACATATAAAATTGCACTAGATGCACAGGGATTAAGTAACATCATAGGCTATGTAACAGATACATCAGGGCAGCCACTTAACGGGGCAACGATTCATCTATATTCAGAGGATTATGAAACAGAAGTATATAGTTGCAATGTGGATACAGAGGGAAAATACGCAATTGTAATCCCATCGCAAGAGAGAGGTTACCGTATTGAAATAACGAAAGAAGGATATGTAACTACAGTGCTATATGATATTCAACTGAATAAACAATTAATTGGCGTCTACCAAGAAACCATCTGCTTGGTTGAAGATAATATGAATACGGATTGTAATACCCAGTTGGTAGTCTGTGATGCTTTCAATAGGGCTTATGACTACGAGGGAATGCTTCGTATAGATAATGCAACAATTAGGATTCGTAAGGGTGTTAATAACAAGTACGGAGAAATCTCAGGGAATGCTAAAACTGACTCGGATGGAATTGTATATTTGCTTCTGAAGCCAGGAATGTATACCGTAGAGGTAAGTAAACCAGGATATGCAGTCACGTATTATACCATAACGGTTGTACAGAACAACATGATGATTACGATTAATACAACACCTATCTTAAATGATGGTGAAATACGAATTGTACTAACGTGGGAGGATACCCCAAGAGATCTCGATTCCCATCTATTTACACCATATGATAGCACCAGTGGAGATACCACCTATCACATATGGTATGGTAACTCATGGGATAATAACGCGAACAATCTTGATGTTGACGATGTAGACGGATATGGACCAGAGACGATGACCATTAACAATCTAGGAAATGGCTTATACAAATACTACGTAGCTGATTATACAAATTGTAGCAATGGATATACAGACTCAGAAGAGATGTCCTACTCTAACGCAACAGTAGATGTCTATAGTGCAGATGGACTTGTACAAACGTTCCATGTACCAACTAATCGCCCAGGGGTTATCTGGGAGGTGTTCGAAATCCGAAATAAAACTGTTGTACCAATTCAGAGATATTACAATAATCTGGATAACAAGACTTGGTGGAATAATGAGAAGTAAGGAGTCAGGTACATTATTATTAGAGTAGTTACAGTAGAAACAGAAAAACATTCTGAAGAGATAAAGGGGGGAATATTATGATTAAAATTAATGATTCTGATAGAAGTAACCTAAGTAAGCTTTGTTCCATCAGAAAAGACGATAACTTACTACAATGGTTTCTTGAAGGAAACCCATACTCTGCTGCATGGGTAGATGATGTTATGAATCCAGAAGTAGCAATCATCATAGCTGCTGATTTTTGCTATCTCTTGGGGGAAGTCAAGCATCCTGCTAAAATAGAACAGATTTTGGAAGAGAATGCCCGTCATAAGATAATTATTCCATGCGGAACACATTGGGGTACATATTTGAATGATTACATGTCCAAAAAAGTCCGTTGTTATAGTAGATACGCGATAAAACATGAACCTAATGTTTTTGATAAGAGTAACTTAGATCAATTAATTCAGAAACTTAATCCTGTATATGAAATAAGACAAATAGATGAAGACATATACAAGGAAGTTCTTGGTATAGATTGGGCAGCTGACGGATGTTGTTTTTTTAGGTCTTATGAGGATTTTAAGAAAAATGGCTTGGGATATGTTATAGTAAAAGATGAACAAATTGTATGTATTGCATCCTCGTATACTTCATACAGAAATACAATTGGAGTAACGATAGGAACATTAGATGAATACAGGAGACAGGGACTTGCAGCGGCTTGTGCGGCTACTTTAATCTTGGAATGCCTAGAAAGAGGTATCTACCCTGAATGGGAAGCATCAAATATGAATTCAGTAGCTTTATCAGAAAAATTGGGATACCATTTTGATAAGGCATTTGATGTCTATTCTCTTGTATAAATTCCTAAGCAGGTGCAACAGTAGGTGCCAATGTATTCATAGGACAAAGAAAAAGCTGAGATAAATACTCAGCTTTTTCTTTGTCCTAGCACGATCATATCGAGAAGGGATTCCCGTACTTTTTTAATAGGATGCGTTGCTATAATAAGGACTGAAAAGTATGATGTTTAAGTATATCGCGTTAGGGGAGTTTAATGTTTGGGGTTAATAGTTGAGAATTATATGTAGAAGGTTGAAACATTTTAATAAACAATAAATTGTGGTATAAACTCAACGAATTAATCACAAACTAACAATATACTTGTACTTATTATATAATACAACAATGCTGTTAGTCAACTTCTTTTGCATTTATTTTTATTGTATAATTGCCACTAGGAAGGTGAATACATTATGGACATAGGAAATAGATTGGCCAAGCAAAGAAAAAAATATGGATATACGCAAAAACAACTTGCTGATAAACTGAACTTATCACAGCAAATAATTAGTAATATTGAAAGAGAAGCTTCTGCACCGGACATACATTTCCTAAAGGCAACCGCTGACTTATATAAAATTACGATTGATGAATTAATAGGTAGGGAAGCAATTTATGAAACAAAAAGTAGTACAGAAAAGCAAATCTTAGACGTAGTTAGAGAAATGAATGACTATGAAAAAGAATTGAGTTTAGGGCTTGTGAATCAGATCGTTCAGAATAGAAAAAAGAATAAGGATAAGAATAGATAAAAGCATTGCGATTTTTGATAAATTGCAATGCTTTTTGTAGTTATATATACATTGTACATGTTATAATGTATATATATTATGAAATAAAAATAACGTATGAACAATAGGTGAGAATATGATTTATAATAAAAACAATATGCAAGGAGACTTTGAGCGAGCAGCCTTGCAAGCGGGTAAAGAACTTTATGAGAATCATCGGGTTACCATAACACATTTTCAAGGCTTTTACTATGAAAACAGTACCGATATTGTATATGAAGTACATGCTAAGGTACAAGGAGATTCAAAGAATGTATTCGAGGTTCAATTTCTTTTGCAGCATTCTTGCATCTCAGGTGAGAGATGTTGTTGCTCACAGAAAGAGAATAGCTATGTTCCTTATTGGGATCTTGCAAGAAGACGTTGTAGACATATTGCGGCAACCATGTTTGAACTGATGGATTACGTGCAAGAGCATCCTGATTGTATCGAAACAGACTGGAAAATGGCTAATATGATTATTGGCTATCAAAACGAATCCATAGCGAAAACATTGGTCTCTACGGATGAAAAGATCCTACTAGAGCCTATTATAGAGAAGAATGGTGAGGAATACAGAGTACTTTTTAAAATCGGCAATAAGAAGAAGTATGTAATTAAGAATCTATACGAATTCGTTGATGATATACAATCAGGTGCAAAAGTAGCCTATGGGAAAGATCTAGAAGTGGTACATCATATAGACATCTTCGAAGAAAAAAGCAAAGAACTTGTGATTTTTATCTTGGCAAAGGTGGCGGAGACGAGAACATTCTTAAACGAAATTAACTATTACAATTATGGTAGACTTCCAAAGAAACGCCATATTACGTTAACACCTAGTGTGCTTGATGACTTCTTTCAGATTATGGAAGGCGAAACAATTACAATGGTGGATAAAGAAGTGGAATCGAAGAAAGAGGGAACGAAACAGATTCAATTGGTTAGGGAGAATCCCAAGGTACCAGTAGTAATCGATCGATTCTCTCCTTCTGTATTATTTGGTGCAGATGACGTTATGAAACCAAAAGACTTCGCGGGTATTACCGTATCAGTTCAAATAGATGGCTATATGCAAGGAAAACAATATGCCTATGTCTTAATGTCGGACAAACTATTTAGAGCGGATGAAGATTTTAAGTATGCTATGCAATCTTTCCTTAAAACAGTTGATAAGAATGGTAAGCGAGATTTTATCGTAGGAGAATTTGTTGCAGGATTTTATCAACAAGTTTTAAATAAGATACGCAACTATATCGATTTGCAAGAATATGATCATGAAGAAATTGCGGCAGCCCTTCCACCAGATCCAGTATTTGAAATCTATATGGACAAAGTGGAAGAGAATGTATTCTGTGAGGTAAAGGCTAGTTATGGAGAAGAGTCGTATAATATATACGATGAGTGTGAAGCGCATCAAAAAATATGCAATCAAACAGAGGAATTTCAAGTAGCAGCAGTCGTGAATCGTTATCTACCATATCGAGATGAGAAGCAGGTGATGAATCATTGTGGAAATGATGATGAAGTGATTTATCGTTTACTAGATGAGGGAATCGAAGACTTAATGCAATATGGTCAGCTGTTTATCTCAGATGGACTACAAAGAATGAAGATAAATGCAAGTCCAAAGATTTCAGTTGGTGTATCTATAAATCATAATCTGCTAGATTTAACCATTGATTCTAGTGAAGTTGATTTTCATGAATTGCAAGAAATATTAAGTAGCTATCGAATGAAAAAGCGTTATCATAGATTAAATAACGGCAATTTCCTTCAATTAGAAGACAATTCATTAACTGCTCTTAGTGAATTAATGGAGAGTACGCATCTATCGGTCAAGGATTTGACTAAAGGTAAGTTGCATATACCGGCTTATCGTGCCTTGTATTTGGATAAAATCTTACAAGAGAGCGAAGGAATCCATTACGCTAGGGATAAAAAAGTGAAGGAAATGCTTCGAAACTTCAAGGCTATTGAAGAGAGCGAATTCGAAGTTCCAAAAGAACTTGAAGATATTCTACGCCCTTATCAAAAGGTGGGATACCAGTGGTTGCGTACGATGGAAGCGTATCAATTCGGTGGAATCTTAGCAGATGATATGGGACTCGGTAAAACAGTGCAGATGATAGCCGTTTTATTATCAGCAAAGTTAGAAGGAAAAGAGGGAACAAGCCTAATCGTTTGTCCAGCATCCTTGATTTATAACTGGGAAAACGAATGCCATCAATTTGCACCAGCTTTACAGGTAAAAGTGGTAGCAGGAACAGTGGAAGAACGAACGAACTTATTGCGTGACGTAATTGAAGAAAAGGAAAAGGTGGATGTCTTAATCACCTCTTATGACTTGTTAAAACGAGACATTGAGCAGTATGAATCTATACCATTTTTATACGAGATTATTGATGAGGCCCAGTACATCAAGAATCAGGCGACTATGGGAGCGAAGGCGGTAAAGATTATCAATGCCAAGATCAGGTTTGCCTTAACTGGAACACCAATCGAAAATCGACTAAGTGAGTTATGGAGTATATTCGACTACTTAATGCCAGGATTTTTGTATCGATATGAACAGTTCAAGAAAGAGATGGAAGTACCAATTACAAAGAGACAGGAAGAAGATGTAACGGTAAGACTCAAGAAAATGGTTGCGCCATTTATCTTACGACGATTAAAGAAAGATGTATTAAAAGACCTCCCAGACATATTAGAGCAAGTTACGTATGCTAAGATGGCAAAAGAACAACGTTCCATCTATGAAGCGTATACCGAGAAGGTAAGAGCGGGGTTAGCGGGGCAAAGTAAGGAAGAGTTTGCTTCTAGTAAACTTAAAATCTTAGCGGAATTAACTAAACTACGTCAAATCTGTTGCGATCCAACCTTACTATATGAAAACTATGAAGAGGAATCGGCAAAACTAGCTACTTGTATGGAATTACTTCATAACGCTGTGGATGGCAACCATAAAGTACTGTTATTCTCACAATTCACCTCCATGCTTTCTATTATAGAGGAACGGTTAAAACAAGAAGGAATTACGTATTATAAGATTACAGGAGCAACGAAGAAAGAAGAGCGAATTCAACTAGTAAACAAGTTTAACGAAGATGATACGACAGTATTCCTAATCTCATTAAAGGCAGGAGGAACGGGTCTTAATCTAACCGGTGCGGATATTGTAATCCACTTTGACCCATGGTGGAATGTAGCAGCACAAAACCAAGCGACCGATCGTGCGCATCGAATTGGCCAAAAGAATGTAGTAACGGTATTCAAACTCATCATGCAAGATACCATCGAAGAGAAAATCATGAAGATGCAGCTGGCTAAGAAAGACCTTGCGGATCAGATTATTAGTGAGGATACGAATCAATTGCAGAATATGACGAGAGAGGATTTTGAGGAGTTGCTGGGGGAGGGAATATGTGTTTTAACTGTCTAATGCTATTAGTCATCTGTTGGATAGTGAATAGGAATAGAGTTATATAGCAATTAAATAATGATCATAAGGAAAGGCATCTATGATAATTGATAATGAAAATCCTTAAATGTTATGTTTTACCATGTAGTCAGGAGGAATTTCAGTAGATGTTTTCACTTAAAAAATTATTATAAGTCTTTAGGTAGGATTCGATTAGAAAGGAAGAACAATGCAAGGATATAACTGTATAATGGTATACAATGAAAAACGAGATAAACTATTATTTTGTAAGCGTATAAAAGAACCCTACAAAGGATTATTCAATTTTGTTGGAGGAAAGATAAATCCAGAAGAAGATGGTTTTGCAGCAGCATATCGTGAACTATACGAAGAAACAGGAATCAGTGAGAAAGAGATAGAATTGAATCACATGATGGACTTTACTTATTATAATCAAGACTGCTATGTAGAAGTCTATGTGGGATATCTGAGGCGGGAAGTTGAATTGAAGGTAGAGCTCCATCCCCTATACTGGTTAGAATTGAATGAAGATTTCTTCAACACAAGTAAATTTGCTGGGGAGGGCAATATTGGTCATATGGTTGAACAGGTGGTGCAGTATGGAAGCGGTGTTAGTGGAGAGCGAGATTCAGATAGGGCCTCCATTAATAAGGATAATTCTTTGACTACAAAATCGTTACCGAGTGAAGATATGAATCAACTAGGAACACTAGATAAGAACAGCTTATCAATTGGAGTAGACGGTTGCAAAGGCGGCTGGATTGTAGCAAGTATAGACCATGGTACATTAAAGATTGAGAAGAAGACTTCCATAGAAGAAATTGTCACATACTACGATGGATTTGATTATTTCTTAATTGATATGGTAATCGGCTTGCCAAGTGGCAAAGAGCAAATCAGACCAGATATGTATGCGAGACAGATTATAAAAGAACGTACCTCAACCATATTCCCAGTTCCATGTAGGCAAGCAGTCTATGCAGAAAGTATAGCAGAGGCATACGAAGAAAATGTACGTGTGTTAGGTAAGAAATTTACTCCATTAACGGTAGGAATTTTGCCAAAGATGCAAGAACTAGATACCTTCTTACAAGAACATGAAGAGTATAAGAATGTAATTCTAGAAAGTCATCCTGAGGTATGCTTTGCACGTCTGAATGGAAAGACGGTACTATCGAAGAAATCGGAGTACGAAGGATTGGTTGAACGTGTACAGATTCTACAAAAGTATTTACCGCGACTGAATGCGAATGATCTAATGCAAATGGCAAAGCAAAATCGTTGCAATGTGGACGATATTGTAGATGCAATCTGTTTAGCTATAACAGCGAATCTAGCAAAACAAGGGTTATGCGAGGTTATACCAGAAGAACCGATGATAGATGAGACTGGACTTAAGATGCAGATGGTGATTGGGAAAGTATAAAAGAAGGAATTCAATAATTAGTGTTACTATCTGTGCATTTATATTGAGATACTGTTTTAGTTATAAATCTCCTTTTAAAATATAAGGGAGGTACTTGATGGGGGGAGCAATTATCAAGTTGGATATTCCAGAGTGTATCTAATCTACTATCGGGTAAATACAACTAACATGACGATGTTCGACAAACTTCTAATATCTTCTTTGTTATACTTGTAAATATATGTTATTGAAGATAAAGGAGATGAATATGGGATTATTAAATAGGTTAAAGGAACCTGTTTTTCTAAAAGAAAGTAGTGACGCGGAAGTACAATTATATACATTAAAAGCTTTGGAACCAAGATTGAATAAAGAGGGACAAGCACTAATAAAGCAGGATATCCAGTGCCTTGAATATGGTATCGCTGGTGAAAAGAATATTGCATATGAATTGAGAAATAGTCATATGCCTATGTATATATTGCATGATATTTATCTAGAGTCGGGAGATCTAACAGCCCAAATTGATTATCTTGTAATTACAAGAAAGTTGTGTTTTGTAATCGAATGTAAGAATCTGTACGGAAATATTGAAATCAATAGTGCAGGAGATTTTATCCGTGAAATGGAAATTGGAAGATATAAGCAGAAAGAAGGAATATACTCTCCAATTACGCAGAACCAGCGACATCTTGAGTTAATGAAGAAAATTAAGGTGGAGAATAAGAGTAATATTCTTTCAAAGTTCATGTGTGAAAGGTATTTCGACTGTTTCAATAAATCAGTAATTGTGTTAGCAAATCCTAAAACTGTGTTAAAAGCAAAGTATGCAAAAAAAGAGATAAAGGATAAAGTAATTCGTTCAGATCAATTGGTAAAGTACATTAAGGATATGAATGAACGGTCAAAAGAAACAGCAAATTCAGATAAAGCGCTCATGTCTTGGGCACAATCATATCTGAAATTGCATAAGGATGTGCGAAAAGATTATACGGAAAAGTATGAGAAGTATAAATTAAAGGAAGAAATAGAAGGTGATACGATACATATAATCCCTATGATAGAGGAAGCTGCAATTTCAGTTATGTCGGAAGATAATATTAATGGAATGGAAGAAAAAACAATGGAAGAAAAAACGATAGAAGAAACAGCGATATACAAGGAATTAAGAGAATATAGATTAAATAAAAGTCGTGAAGAGATGGTGAAACCATATTTTATTTATAATAATAATCAATTAGTGGATTTGATTTCTAGGATGCCACGAGATAAGGGAGAGTTGAAGAAGATAGCTGGATTTGGAGAGGTTAAGGTTGAGAAATATGGAGACGATATCATAGGGATTGTGGGGAAGTATGTTGTATAAGTAGGTTCAATATAGCAAGAAGAGTATAAGTACTTATATAGGTACTTTATGTAAAATAACTTAATAATATAATTGAGTAAATGACCTAAAAATGGCATAATAATAACAAATAAGGAGTCGCAATTTGTAGCAACAAATATTATTTCGGTAGGTGAATATATGGAAAAATACATATTAAAGTATTGGTTCGAACATGGAGGTACATGTTTATGGTCTGCAAATGATTATGCACGAGAAAAATTTAACTATCCTATAGTTAATGAAAAGCTGCCAATATCAAAGGATATAGTAGAGGAATTATATACCCTTGAAGAAGTATATCATGGATATCTTGATTGGGATTGTCCATCTAATCCTTCTCCTTGGACTTCAGAACAAAAGCAAAATTTTATTAACCGAGCAAATACAGCATATCGCAAACTGATATCAGAATTAGGTAATAATTTTGAAGTTATTAATGATATAATTAATTGCGTATAAAATGATATTTCACACTAAGAATATGCACAAATTAAATTGATTAGTTATAAATACATGGAGGATAACATGCAAGAACCTAACAATATATACCCAGACAATAAGCAAGAGATGTATCAGCTATTAAAGGAACAGATGAAAGCTATGTTAGAAGGAGAAAAGGAGGTGATCGCTAATCTTTCTAATTGTTCTGCTCTATTGAATGAAGCCCTTACAGATATTAATTGGGTAGGGTTTTATCTTATGAAGCAAAATGAATTAATACTTGGTCCGTTCCAAGGTAAGTTAGCTTGTATCCATATACCAATAGGAAAAGGAGTATGTGGAACTGCTGTGAAAACGAAAGAGATTCAATTAGTTAAAGATGTTCACGAATTCCCAGGACATATCGCCTGCGACAGCGCCAGCCGATCAGAGATTGTAATACCACTAATGTTACAGGACAAAGTCATTGGTGTGTTAGATATTGATAGCCCAAGCGTAGCAAGATTTGATGAAGTGGATGCAAAGGAGTTGGAAGAGATTGCTCAACTTATATTAGAGGGTTGCGCATGGGAGATTGAGATTCGATACGACTTTAAAAGAGCTTAAACCAGAATGTTTTCGTTCAAGTTCGTATAGCAAGCTTTCTTACTGGTATGAAAATTGTTTTATATAAAATTCAGGATTGAAAAGCAAAGTGTATTTATAAGTAATAAAAAGGAGAACCACATGACAACCATATCCATACTATCCGACACCCACGGACTACTCCGTGAAGAGGTAAAACAACAACTAAAAAACTCTGACATAATTATTCATGCAGGAGACATTAACACACAGGGTATCGTAGATGAACTTCGTAGCTTTGCACCACTCTACATCGTCAGTGGGAATAATGACAAAGAATGGGCAAGAGAACTTCCCGCATCGCTGTTGACAACTATTGAAGAAGTACGTATTTTTATTGTGCACAACAAGAAGGATATACCGAAAGATTTATCAGATGTAGATCTTATTATATATGGACATTCTCATAAGTATGATGACAAGGAAGTGGATGGAGTTAGAATGTTTAATCCGGGAAGCTGTGGAAAGCGTCGGTTTGATCTTGAGATTACCATGGCGCAAATGATTATAGATAAGAGTTCGTTCTGTATTGAAAAGATTAAGATATAGAAATAGTTATACTCACTTTTTTGCTTTCCGCTATTCCCTACAAAATCTAATAATTCTAAACTATCTCCGGAAACTCTATGTCTTTTCGTTATTACAGAATACCATTAATACAATCTTCACGAATTATCTGCCTAGATATAGACACTAGTTGTCTCTTTTTACCAGATAATTTGTTCAAGATTGTTTTTTTGATGTTGCATTTCAATACATTCTGACTGAAAAATATGTAATAGATATTCAAACTATAGTTTGCACCAGCTTTTATTAGATATGACTATTATAAATGATGTAGTATGTTGTTGATAATTAATATTCTTAATGCTAAAATAATGATGCAAAATTACATATACAAAAGGTTGAAAGGAGTATTATCTTATGAGGTGCAAAAAGATTGGTATGAAGATGATTATCACTATATTGCCGGTCATTCTCTTAGCAATGGTGGTATTAACCATATTGAGTGCTGTATCAAGTGAAAAAATTATTAAAGAACAAATTAACAATGTTATGGATTCGGAATTGTCTGCACAGCTTCAGAATATTCAAAACTATTTAAATTCCGTTTCGTCTATGGCAAATACATTATCAAAATCAGTAGGAAGTACATATGAAAGTTCAAACATATCTGATTATGAGAAGTTGTTAGGTAGAATGATTATGGATAATGATTTAGTTATGGGGTCTGGAATATGGTTCGAACCATATGTCTTTGATAAATCACAGGAATACGTGGGGCCATACGTATACAAAGAGGGATCTAATTACATAACCACCTACGATTATAGCAATGCAGATTATGATTATTTCGCTCAAGAGTATTATAAGAATTCTAAAAGTGCAACGAAAGCGGTATTTACAAATCCCTATTATGATGAAACATTAGATACCATTATGTCTACCTGTTCAATACCAATCTTTAATCATAATAATACATATATTGGCTGTATTACGGTAGATATGGAGTTAACCTCCATACAAACGCTTGTTGGAGATATCAAGGTTGGAGAAGGTGGCAGCGGGCTTCTTCTTACCGCTGATGGAACGTATATATATGGTGATGATTTAGAAAATGCTACAAACAGTGGGAAGATTATGGAGGATGATAATAGTTCCCTTGCAGAAGCAGCGGTAGAGATTATGGGAAATCAAGAAGGGACATCGTCTTATGTAAAAGATAAGAATGAATATAATCTATATTATACAACTCTACCAGATTTAAATTGGAAACTAATCATTCAGATGCCTGAAAAAGAATTAATTCGTCCAATTGTTGAATTAGTACAGAAGTTAATTATTGTATGTATTATAGCTGTACTAGGGGTTATGGCTACTGTTTTAATACAGGTGAAATCAATATCGAATGGCCTTAAGAAAGTGAAAACTTTTGCCAGTTCATTAGCGGATCGAGATTTTACGATTAAGCAATTAGAAGTGAAGACAATTGATGAACTTGGGCAGATGGGAGATTCTTTGAATGCGATGTATAATAGTAATAAAACGGTTATTCAAAACATTGCAAATCGCGCGGACGAAATCAATGATTCTAGTACCAAGTTGAATGATTCTGCAGTAAATTTGCAAAAGCAATTTCTTAAGATTGAGAACTATATGTCAGAAGTAAATGAGGCTATGATGTCAACAAGTGCCTCGACGGAAGAGGTAAATGCTTCTACAGAAGAGGTAAATGCCTCTGTAAGTGTTCTAACGGCTCAGATTCAAAAAAGCAAAACAATGTCTGATGAAATTAAAGATCGTGCAGTCAATATTGGAAAGTCAAGTAAGAAGTCTTTTGGCATAGCATCCGATTTAGCTGTAAAATATGAGGCAGAACTTAAGAGGAGTCTTGAAAATACAAAAGTTGTAGAGTCAATCGGAACAATGGCTGGTGTGATATCTGACATTGCGAACCAGATTAATTTACTTTCTTTAAATGCTTCTATAGAAGCAGCAAGGGCAGGAGAAGCTGGTAAAGGATTCGCAGTCGTTGCATCTGAAATCGGCAGACTTGCTAACGATACGGCCATTACGGTTACAGAAATCCAAGATACAGTTCAAGAAATTGAGGAAGCTTTCAAAGCATTAACTCAGGATTCAAGTGCCCTTCTAACCTTTGTGAAAGAAACAGTAACGCCGGATTATCAAAGTTTTGTTAATGTAGCAGAACAATATGAAGCAGATGCAAATCATATTGAAGATATATCAGAGAGGATTTCTGAGATGGGAAGTGGAATTGAGAGAATTATGCGAGAAGTAAGTCTTGCAATTCAAAGTATTGCGGAATCGGCACAATCAACAGCAGAAAATAGCAACCTTATTATGAACTCCGTGACGGAAGTCTCTGTAACCGTAGAAGATGTTAATTCTATGTCGAAACAACAAGAGGGAATTGCATATAATCTAAGTCAAGTAGTTGGAGAATTCAAATTACAGTAGATTTGTATGAATATTAAGAAGTGAACTATACAGAGTGCAATAAATGTTATAATTAGAATGTTTAAGATTTGAAAACTAAAAGATGTGCCACTGCTGAATAACAATAACAGCAGTGGCACATCTTTTATATATAAACGATAACAATGTTTATGTTATGTTTTTAGAAAATCGAAAGTAAAATGAAATTTAAGACAAACAAACCAGTTACAACCCAAAGAATAGGGTGAATTTCATTTGCTTTCTTCTTACAGATCTTAACGATACAGTAGAAGATAAAGCCAGTTGCAATACCATTAGAGATACTATAGCAAAGAGCCATAACGATACCTGCAAAGAATGCTGGAATTGCTTCACTAAGGTCTTCCCATTCGATTTCTTTGAAAGCAGATAGCATCATGATACCAACAATAATAAGTGCAGGAGCTGTAGCAGCAGATGGAATTGCACTAACAAATGAAGCAAAGAATGCACTGATTGCAAAACAGATTGCAACAACAACACTTGTTAAACCAGTACGTCCACCAGCACCAATACCAGCAGCACTTTCTACATAAGTTGTAGTGTTTGAAGTACCAATGATTGCACCAATTGAAGTAGCAGTTGCATCAGCGAATAAGGCCTTGTCCATCTTAGATTTGAAACCAGCAGTTGTTTCCATTGATTTTTCATCTTCTTCACTGAAGATACCAGTACGACGTCCAGTTCCGATGAATGTTCCGATTGTATCGAATGTATCAGATAAACTGAATGAGAAGATGGTAACTAATACAACTGGAATTTTTGAAGCATCATTGAAGAGAGAAACGAGTCCGTCCTTCGTAAAGATTGCGCCGAATGTTGATGGTAATGCTTCACATGCTTCTTTAAAGTTGATAGAATTACCCATATTAGTAAGTCCCATAGGGATACCGATTAATGTTGTTAAGATAATACCGATAAAGATAGCACCTTTTACATTAAGCATAAGTAAAACAACAGTGATTACTAAACCAATTACTGCAAGTATAGCAGCAAGTTCACCAGATGTGAACTTTGATAATGTTGGAACTACTTGGGAACCAGGCATAGAAGCACCGATTCCAACTTCAGCTCCAGTATCATTAGTAAAGTTTATTATGTTAGCATTCTTTAAGCCGATATAAGCGATGAAGATACCGATACCTCCACCGATTGCATTTTGCATGCTTCTTGGAATGGCTTTGATGATGTATTTACGAATTTTAGTTACTGTGATGATGATATTGATAATACCGCAGATGAATACCATGGATAACGCTTGTTGCCATTTGAATCCCATACCAAAACATACGGTATATACAAAGAATGCATTAAGACCCATACCAGGTGCTTGTGCATAAGGTACATTGGCTACTAATCCCATGATTAATGTACCAATGATTGATGAGATAATTGTTGCTAAGAATACAGCGCCCCACTCCATGCCTGCTTGTGATAACACGTTCGGATTAACAATGATAATGTAAGCCATGGCAAAAAAAGTAGTAAGACCGGCAATAACTTCTGTTGATAAATTAGTACCGTTCTCCTTGAGTTTGAAAAACCTTTCCATAATTAACCTCCTTGAAATGTGATCAGCTGCCATTTTACAACTGATTCTTGTCCCCACTCTCGGTGACTTTTATTTCGTTAATGACAGTGAAAGTATAGCTGATTTTAAGGAATTTTGCAATTAGAATATTAAAAATTCTTAAAATTTTCTTAGATATATTAGCTGTACTAATTAATAATATTAGTAGGCGGGATAAAAGTGGTAAAATAAACATGTAAAAAACATAAAATGGAAAGCGAAAATAGTTAAAAATAAGAAAATAAAAATATTTTTAATAGAATTATGACAGATTCATGCTATAATATTCCGTGGAATTAGTGTGAAGGATTGTTATTATTATGGAGGTTCATACAAGATGGATGAAACTGGATCAAGGAATGAATCAAAATTGAAGAATTATATAGTAAGTTATAAGAAACAAATAATAACGGCGACTGCATTATTAATTCTTGTAGTGGCTGTATTTGTCTTTATGAAGAATAATTATTCTCTATATAAGGATACCATCGGAACAATTGTTAAAGCAAATACGCAGTATACCACCAACGAAGAAGGACCTAATAAAGAGGTAGACAAGCAGTATACACAAACACTTACGATTAAGATACGTAATGGAGAGTATGAAGGCAAGTATATAGAGATAACGAATAGATATTCTGAAACCCAGATGAAGGATACAAGGTATTCAAAGGGCGATAATGTATTTATAACTATAGAAAATAAGGACGGTGTGTTGACTGGAGCCATTAGAGATGTAAAGAGAGATCAATATGTGGTGGTAATGGCACTGATTTTTATTATCCTCTTAATCACCATCTCTGGTAAACAGGGGATACTGACAATTCTATCCTTGGTTGTAAACATAGGAATCTTTCTACTATTCATGAGAAGGTATATAGAGGGGGAATCCTTTGAAATACTAACGATAGCTATGGTGCTATCCTTTAGCGTTCTAACGTTGTTTATATTAGGTGGTATCAATAGAAAATCTATTGGAGCGGTTATATCCTCTTTGGGGACGGTATGTCTTATTACTATAATATATCAACTGGTATACCGATTCGTAGAGAAACCGCCATATGAAATGTTAGATTATGTTGTGGGACATGATGACTTTAAAGGGATATTTACTGGCAGTGTCATTATAGGAAGTCTTGGAGCGATTATGGATGTAGCGATTACAATGAATTCATCAATATGTGAACTGATTGATACCACTCCTAAGATTACGGTTAAGGATTTGGTAAGATCGGCGAGAGAGATAGGATATGACATTATGGGTACGATGGTAAATGTATTATTCTTTACCTATATTAGTGGAAGTTTACCGATGACGATTCTAAAGTTTAAGAATGGATATGGCTTGCTTGCTATGATACGTTATAATGTGTTTTTTGAAGCAGCAAGATTTCTACTAGGTTCAATCGGCATCGTGTTGGCGATTCCAGTGTCAACAGTGGTTGCGCTATTGATATTTCGTAGGAAGAGAAAACAGGTAGGAAAAAGTTTACCAACTCATGAAAACTAACAAGGAAGTGAAGAAATATGCTCTTGGCATTGGGTATTATATTAGTGGTCTTAATGGTAGTTGTAGGTGGTGACCGTGGTGTCGGTTCGGTTTTAGCACTGATTGCAAATATGGTTATAATGTTTTTCGCAATTAAGTTGATATCAATGGGAGTTAATCCGTATGTGATAGTACTTTTGGCATCGCTTCTATTCTTATCAGTTACCCTTATCTATCAGAATGGAACAAATATGAAATCTTTAGCGGCTGTAATAGCGGTTATAATAGTAATGGTCATACTTACTTGCTTCATAGCGGTAGTGGTTAACAAGACAAGAATCGCGGGTTATAGTGAAGTGGATCGTTATGAAGAGATTACGATGTATGTATCCACCAACATATCGGTGAAGATGGATCAGGTTATGGTTTGTGTAGTACTATTAGGGTTACTAGGAGCCATTATGGATACCTCCATTGCCATAACAACTGCGGTATATGAAATTCATAGGAATAATCCTCATTTTGGTAGTAAACAGTTGCTACGTTCTGGGCGTAATGTAGGAAAGGACATTATGGGGACTACTGTTAATACGCTGTTACTAGCAACCGTCGGAGAGACTATTATGTTGAATGTTCTTTATCTAAAGTTTCATTACACTTTTGCTAAGTTGCTGAATTCCAAATCATTCTTTCAAGAATTTTGTTTAATCATATTCTCGAATATCGGTTGCTTATTAATTATACCGATTTCGAACCGTGTTATCAGTTATCTCTTGGTTTCAGATCTGAAAGTAGCAGTGTGGCTTCGGCACTACCTTGCGAAGAAGGAAGAAGAGGAAGGATAAAGATATTGGAATTGTCATTGTTAGAAGGCTTAGTATCTCATTCTATTGAACGGTTAATTAGGAATGAGCGATGATTAGTGTTTAAGATGATCTAAGGACAGCAGAGATGTTATAATTCGATTATATTGCGAATGAAATAAGAAATAATTTAATAGTATAAATTAATAAAATACATTAAAAAGTTTTAGGTGTAGTGAAAGATACAGACTTAAGCAGAAGATGGTCTGTATCTTTCACTACATCTTTTTTATTATTAGGATTTAAGGATTAAAAGTCATAGGAAATAACAAATATAATTCATATTGAATTTTAGTTTGGGGAATACTTAATTACATGACAAAATTTGAAGATTGTCTGATTTAAGAATCAATAGATATCGTGTCTCTTAGGAGGTAATTCAATTTGAAAAAGTTAGGCAAAAAAATCATTTCTCATGCGTTCTTGTGTATTGGTGTTCTATGTTTCTCAATTGTCTCATATAATGCAGCACGTTATTATATAATGCAATACAATGCTTTCCCTGTACTATGTGAAATTACTAAGGTAGTGAATGATAAGAATGATGATTTGGCGAAAAATCAAGATTCCAATGGTAGAGTCTATAGTTATGGTACTTATGTTAATTATAATCTGAAAGGCGAACAGTATAAAAATGTTCGGGTTGCAGAGCAATGTGGTGAGGTAGGTGACACGATAGAAGTATATGCAAACAAATATGAACCAACAAGACTTTTGTATATAAGTAGTACTAAGAGATTGGTTTTTAAACTTCTTATGGTAGAGGGGATTCTATGTATTGTAATTGAAATATATATGAATTACAGAAGGAAGAAAAAAATAAGGCAAGACAATACAGGATAAGTGAAACGAGGATATCATATATATTAAGATACATGTGGTGTACAAAGCTTGCCAAATAGTTAATCATTCCATATAGTTTTAACCTTTGCAGTACTGTGAACTTGGCTATGAACTAGGTATAAAATCAGGTTTTTATAAAAAACAGAAAAATATGGTTGATAAATGTAAAGAAATGTAATAATATTTAACAAGAGGCCAACAGGTATATTCGATAAACATTTGACCTTTTCTACTTTTACTAATTCTAAAATTCTAGTGAAACATTATCCATACCGCTATATGCAACATCTATTACAAGAGTGGGGATCTCTTCCATAGCGTTTATTACTCAGAGGGCTTGTTTAAAATAACTGTCACTGTGAGCATTGCTATCATAACTGCAATCAGAAAAACATGTCTTTTTTAGTGAGCTTTATAGTCGGGTTAGCAGCATATCTATGATTTTCTTTCCTAGATTAAAACAATATTTTTAACGGAGATTTGTATTACTAACAAAGTCTCCAAACATTTGAAAGGGGAGTATTTATAATAATGAAGAATCTTATGAAACGTGTAGTATTATTAATTTTAGTATTGGTATTAGCAATACCATCTAGTACAGTGATGGCGGAAAAAGCTTCATCTAAGAACATAACAATAGGTGAGTATATTGAGTTATTAATGAAAGCAATGAAAGTTACGATTAATGAAACGGAGAATCAAACATACATAACAGCAGCAGTTTCAACAGGAGTATTGAAAACAGTTGGTGAGTTTAAGGTTGAGGAAGAGATGACCAGAACAGAGTGTGCTGTACTTACGAATAGAGCAGATATTTATCTAAATGAAAATGAAGCTATAATACTATATGATAATATAGTTAACTTCAAGCGTATATCAGATCTTAGTAAGATAACTAAAAAATATAGAGATGATGTTGTCCAGGTGTTTGGTAAAGGTATTATTGTAGGTTATACAAATGGTAAGTGTACACAGGATCGTGAATTTAGAGGTAGTAACAAAATTACTTATGATGGTGCTAAAGCAGTTATAACAAAGCTTACAAGTATTAATAAGAGAAGTGTGATGTCACCAGATGGACAATTAACCAGGACAACAAATCTTCCAGTAAACGCAAAAGAGTTTGATTACATATTAGCTAGTTTTCCGAATGGTTTTTATGAAATGAAGTATTTGTATGAACTGACAAAAAGCAGTGCAGAATTTATTTTATTTAAAGACTATTGCCCACCAGTAAAAGTCAAAAATGATCCATCATATAATGAGGCGATAAATTTATATACATGGTGTGAAAACGTTGAAAAGAACCTTTATTATCGGTTAAATGTGAATTATAAGACTATTGATAGTAAGTGGAAAAAGAATTTGAATAATACTTTTTCCACGGATAAAAGTAAAAGTATAGAAAGTTATATAAAAGAAATGAAAAAGAATAAGGTTGTAATAAAAACTTCTGTCATATCAGTAGAACCATCGTCGCTTTATTTAACGGGTACGTATAATTTAAGAGCTTATGTTAAGTTTAAGGTGACGAGTGCTAATGATTTAAGTAAAAACCTTATTTATGGGGATATATATATGCTAAAGTTACAAAAGAATCAATGGCATGAAGGGTATTATGATATTGAACTTAACGGTTATTACAATGGTAAAGGATATGAATATAGAGTTAGTTCCGATTGGTTGGATGATTTTATGAAAGCACAAAGAAAAACAAAAATACTCAAACCTGCTTTTAATAAGAATGGGAATGATGATTTTGCAAATGGTTACTATTACTTTAAGTAAAGGAGGGACATATTTTATTGAAAAAAAGATTTGCTATAATATTATTTATACTATCTTTGTTGTCAAGTAATTTAGTTCCTATAATGCGGATACAAGCGGATGGAGAAAATAATGAAGCTACAGTATACTCGAAGGATGGGTACATAGAGTATATTACAGAAGATACTAAAGCAACAACAGGTACTACATGGGGAAATACGGGATTTGTAATAAGGCTAGATAAGGTAGATAGTAGAAATCCATTAATAGATAATAAGTATGTAATTATACGATTTACTGATAAAGGAGTAACTAGAAAGGTAATCAATGTAGCGGGCGGGAAAAAGATGAGTACCTATACTATAACAAAAGATGCAATAGAAAATGCATTAGAAACGTCACCATATAATAAAACACACACAAAATCTTTGTTAGAAGAGTTTTATGAAATGGTTTTAAATGATGAACCAATTTATATGAATGGTATCTTCCAAGTGTACCATAGTGGTAATAAATACGGTCCAGAGATATTTACTTATGATGGTGGTTATGACAGTAAGGGTAATTACCTAAAAGGCATTTACCGTGCAGAAGAATGGAGAGACCCTAGCACTTTTGGACAGTACTTTAATATAAAGGTACCATATCACCCAGGGGTAGAACCAGTAAGTGTTGAGTATCGAACCCAATACAATGAACTACTTTATTCTAAGGCTATGGAGTCACAAAAAGTAACGTCAGAGGTTAAACCTAGTGTATTTCCAAAAACTTATAAAAAGAATGGTTATACATATACACTAGATCGAAGTTATTACATAAATTTAAATAAACCTAGTACAAAGGTCGATAATTATACAATTGGTAAAAATAATAAAACCTTTAAAGATGTTAGTGAAAGGGAGGCAAATGTACAGAGTGGAGGGTTAAAGTTTGTGGCAATATATAAAATTGAACCTGACGAACTGGAAGAAGTACCGGCGGACGAAAAAGAAGTAGAGTTTGAAGAACCAGAACCTACAGGAGTAATCAAGGCGGACGAAAGAGGAAATGAGCAATTTAACGTTGAGGATGGCATCCCATCATCTGAAAATCTATATGTAAATGTATTTACAACAGACTATCTCATAAGTTATCGGTTTGTCAAAAAGGTGGGAATAAAAAAAGTACCAGTTAAGGTTGAAAAAAAATATACATTAACCTGGGAAACTAAGACGACTGAGAAAGACCCGATTACGGGAGAAGATAAAGATACCTATGTGGAACACTCGAGCACTGAGACTAAAAAGGAAACAGTTGAACTAAAGCGGGCATATGGTTATTGGGTAATAGATCAGTTAGATGTTTTTTCTCTCTCAAGTGCCGAAGTCAAAAATGGAGCACTACCAGGAGACAGCATAACGATAAATGCTGAAGGAGTAAAGTTGCCCAATGTTCTTTATCAAGTTGATAAAGAACTAGATAAACATGTTTTCTTACCTCTAAACTTACAAGATAAATATGTGTTACCGGCGGCAGAAATAATTGGTACTACATCAAAACCGTTAGTACCCGAGGAAGATTTGTCCATATATGTGGATTCTAAGGTGGGAGAACTAATTGTTAAGAATGACAAGTTAGTATATAACAGTAGAATAGTAATGGATGATAAAGAGGTTGAAAAAGAAGGTGATACACCTAGTGACCTTCAAAAGGGAAGACAAATAGAACCAAATGTTTTGTACAAACATGGACTTTCAATACCCCTTACTGAAGCAAATGATATATACGAAACAGAGGGTACTGTAAAGTATACAAGTGCGATACATATTGGTAAATCGAACGAAGTAAAAGAAATTGTTTATGAAATTGGGGAGATAAACCCAGTTATTGTACATACACCTACGGTTTGTGATGCAAAGATTACAGATTTAAAAGCGTATAACCAAAAGGTTACACCGGATACATCAAGAGCCTCCCTTATCCTTGATAAGACTTTTAAAATACAGCTTCCTACATATGGAGAGCATAACGATTATCTGGGGTATGGTAGTCGTGATTACGCTAAATATATCGAAACAAGAGAAGTTAAGTTTCCGTTTGACGTATACAGTGGTACTAGATATATAGCTGCAGGGACGTGGATTCCGATCAACTCGGATGAGACATCTTATTATTTACCGACATGGGTACCAGAAGGACAATATACCATAGAGTTTAGAGCACCGGCGATTAACAGTAGTGCTAACAGTGAGAATAGTGAGATGTATGCAAATTACTCGATAAGTAACTATATAGCTGTAGATACAATAGATGTTGATGTAAGTGGTCGAATATATGATCTAACCATGTATGATATAACCGATTACCCGACATGGCAAGACGTATTTCGGAATAAGGATTCTCTCACACTAACAGGTACAAATTATACTGTAGGTATCAATGATCAAAACGGGTTAACAACTGGTAGATTGGCTAAATACACTTTCCCGCTTGTTAATGGTAGTCACCCTACATATGAAACAGTAGGCGCTGTAAAGCTAGGGTATTGTACAAGGTTTAAGTTTACAACTATTGGAGATCTTTATAAGGGTGACCACGTAAAAATAGAACCAAAATTTTATTATGTAGATGCGAAAGGGCAGAACAGGCAAGAAGTTGATATCTATTATACCGAGACATTTGAGGGTAAGCGTAATTACATGGTTAAAGTTGGTGGTGATAAAGACAAGCTTAATACTAAATCATATATGTTAGGAGATAAGTACTGGCAGGTCCCGGATTTAGAAATAGAATCGACATCATATGTAACAGGTAAAACCTCAAACGATATTAGAGCACAAAAAGATACACTGTTTACCTTTGGCGGGCTGAATATTAGTAATGCATTTAGGACATTCTGTGGGACAAGTAGTTTTACACCTTCTAAGACCATACCTAGTACAGTAGATCCTAAGACAGTTATACAGTCGGTCCAAAACTGGTATGGAGAGTATTATTTACCAAGCGATGTACATGTGTTGCCAAAAGCCTTTGATCTTAACACGTATATAAAAGAGAATGGAGCCATTGATTATACAGAGGATATATGGCTTAAAAAGGGTTATATTATTGTTAATTTTGACATTGTGACTTATCAAGAGAAAAAAGAAAAGGGCCATTTAAGTTATATAAATAAAGAGAATGCCCTTAAAGGATATTGCAATATGTGGAAGCTAGAAGGTTCACAGTTAGCTAAGACAGATGCCTATGGGAATACATTCGAATTCAAATATGGTGATTATGTTATGTATGATATAGAAAAATCAGCTGCAAAGGATTATAAATCTGGTGGGACCCATTAAGGGGCCCACCTATTCTTTTCTATGTCTATATTCAAGTGGTGAGCATTGATATGTCTTGCGGAACATCTTGATAAAATTGCTGGTGTATGGATACCCAACCTTCTCCGCAATTTCTCCTATACTTAAATCCGTGGTATTTAATAGATTCACAGCCATAGACATACGAAGGGAAGTGATAAACTTACCGATTGGCATGTGATAGTAATAAGAAAAACCAGCTTTTAGTTTCTGGGGGTTTAGTAATACTAGTTCGCTTAGGGAGTCGATCGTTGGCGGGGACTGAATATTATTAGTCAAGATCTCATGAGCTTTTTGTATGGAACGAATATCGCTAGCGCTTAGGTGAAGGTATTTGTTTGTACCGATTTTGACTTTGCCATAGTGGAGCTGTCTTGTGAATGTATTATCGGGGGAAGTTTCAACAGTTTGGATAATAATTGCGAAACATTCTAAGATGCAACTCTCCAGATAGAGAGGCGTTAATGCGTCTTGATTGGAAAGAACTTGCATCTTTTCAATTATGGTATTGATTCCTAATGGAAGGTAGGGATATGTTACATTCTCGTTGAATTTATTAAAATCAAAGTTTAGATTGAAGTTATCTCTTAGATATCTAGTTATATAAGATTCCTGTATTGTTATTTCGGCACCGTGATAATGTTCGCCTCTTTTCCAAGCTTGTTGACCTTTGATACCTCTCTCAATTACAAAGAAAGAGGAAGGTTTGAAGGAGGAAACCGGTTGATTCTCCAATTTAAAATTGGTGGAACCTTTATAGACAGTACCAAATCGTATCAGTCGTTCAGGATTGTCGAATGCAAGTTTGAACGGATGCGGAATAGTAAAGTCAGCAATTCCAAAATTGTAGTAACCAGGACGTTCATAAGATAATAGATGCCCATGTTCAGGTCTAGCTGGATTTTGATATAAGGTATAGTTCTTTTGCTTAATAGGAACAAATTGTAGTTCAGCAAATACGGCTTCTCTGAATTCCTTTGATGACGTAACGATTGTTTGCATAAATAAATATTCTCCGTTAAAAATAATATATAGTAAGTTGCTCTTGAGTAGGATCAAGTTAAAGAAATGATACTGATATTATATTATAAGTATAAGTATTAATAATTGTAAGGTAATTATCCCAAACTGTAAACAGAAATAGTTAAATTGGGTTACAAAATAATTATTATAGGTGAAAATATTGTGTAGCGATTCGTTTTCATATATAATTCAAAAACAAGTTAGTTATGAATAACCAAGGTGAGAATGAGGAAACACTGGTTACTATATCAAAACTCCATAGACAATGGAGAGATAAACAGTTCACTAGAAGTTACGAATAAAACAAAAGGAGAATAAGTTATGAAGAAGTACATGATGGTAGTTTTGAGTATCGCTGTCTTAATGTTTGGACTAGTTGGTTGCTCAAGCAATAAGGCAAACAATGAATCTGGTAAAACAGAAGATACGAATAATGCAGGTACTAATGCAGGAGGCAGTGAAGAAGGGACAGCAGATGTTTCAAAAGAAACAAGAACAGTTACTGACGTAAAAGGTACCGTAGAGATTCCTGTTAACCCACAAAAAATTGTTGACATTAGTGGAGCAAGTGATATCTTATCACTTTTAGGATATGATGTAATTGGAACAGCAAACAGTGATGCATATGATTATACGAAGTTCCCAACTTACCTTGACGATGTTTTAGGAGATTCGAAAATCCTTGGCTATAGTATGTTAGCTGAGATGGACGTGGAAGCAATTATTGCTTTAGAACCAGATCTAATTGTAATCTCTACAGTACAAGAAAAGATGTATGACCAATTATCAAAAGTAGCACCTGTTGTTATGATTGAACTTAAGCAAATGGATTGGAAAGAAGATTTCATGAACGTTGCTACTATATTTGGTGAAGAGGACAAAGCAACAGCATGGATTGAAGATTATTTGGCAAAAGCAGAAGAAGTCGGAAAGAGATTAAAAGAAACTTACGGAGAAGAGACATCATACCTATCATTCTTAGCAAGTGGTGGAAGTTTATTTATCTTTGACTCAGCTGGGCTTGGAACAATCTTCTATGATGATATGGGATTAGCGAAGCCAGAAGGTATGCCAGAACAAGAGAATGTTAGTTTACCAGTAGTAACTTATGAAGGTTTAGCACAAATCAATTCGGATTATATCTTTGCAATAGCAACAGATGAAGATTTAGCAACATTAAAAGAAAGCAGTATCTGGAATGGAACAGAAGCTGTGAAAGAAGGAAATGTGATTGAACTTCCTGCAAGTCCTTATTTTAATCAGGGTTATAGCCCAATTGGAAGATTAGCATTCGTTGAAGAAGTAGAAGGATTATTAGCAAGTACGAATGAATAAGAAAGCAGTAGCATTTATTAGTACATGCAGTATAATCGCGATAACCGGGCTAGTTGTTGCGATAAGTGCAGGAGCAAAGAGTATTCCTTTACAAACCGTTTGGAATAGTATCTTTCACTATGAAGATATATTAGATATGCAATTAGTCCGAGATGTAAGAATACCAAGAGTTATCTGTACCGCCTTAGTAGGCGGTATTCTTGGCGTTACAGGGGCGATGATGCAAGGCGTCACTAGGAATCCTATAGCAGAGCCATCCTTGATGGGAATTACACAAGGTGCAACATTGGCAATCGCTATAGCAGGAGCAAGCCAGAGTATCTATGGATTACTAGGCAACACGGTGGCAGCGTTTATAGGAGCTTTGTTTAGTGGATTGTTGGTATTAGCATTCAGTCTGAAGAACGCTAGGAACATGAATCTATCAAGATTATTGCTAGCAGGAACGGCTCTTAGTACATTCTTCATATCAATGGCTACCATCATAGCATTATTAACGAACAAGTCACAGAATTTAGCGTTTTGGGTTTCGGGTGGATTCCGAGCAGTTACTTGGAATAGTGTCAAGTTAGTTCTTGTCGTTGGAGGAATCGCGACAATTATAGCATTATTCATGGCGCCAAAGATTAATGTGGTAAATCTTGGTGAAGACGTATGTATTGGATTAGGAGAAAATCCTGTTAAGATTCGTATGTTTACGTTGTTATTATTAATTCCTATGTGTGCAGTATGCGTTGCAGTTGCAGGTAATATAGCGTTTATTGGATTAATCGTTCCCCATATTGTTCGCAAGCTTCTTGGACAAGATTATCGAATGATTATGCCAGTGTCGTTCTTGTTTGGTGCAACACTTGTTATCTGGGCAGATGTACTTGCTAGATTAGTGAACCAACCTTATGAGACACCAATCGGATTATTCACCTCCCTTGTTGGTGTGCCACTATTCATATGGATGATACGAAAGGAGAATATGTGATGAAGAAACGAGTTTTTATTACTTCTATAGTAGTAAGCATTCTTTTTGTATTTACCTTTCTATTAGCAGCCTCCTGGGGAAGTTATTCCATTTCGTTTGGTGATGTAATCAAGACTTTCTTTGGACAAGGGTCACTTCTTCAGAGGACAACCATATGGGATATTCGCTTACCAAGAATCTGTGTTGCCATAGTTGTGGGAGTTTGTCTATCAACAGCCGGGTGTGTTTTGCAAAGTGTCACTCGGAATGAATTAGCGGAACCTGGAATGATTGGAATCAATGCAGGTGCAGCTGTTGCTGTCGTGTTACTAATCTCATATGGAAGCACGAGCTATTACGATACAATTGGCGATGTAGCTCTATTTGTTATGCCAATCGCCGCTATTATTGGAGCATTACTTAGTGGTTTCTTAATCTACTTCTTAAGTTACAAGAAGGGGGTATCCCCAACAAGGTTGATTCTTACTGGTATTGGTGTAAATGTTGGTATTAACGCGTTCATTTCCTTGTATCAGCTTAATATGTCAAAAGGTGATTATAATCAAGTACTTACTTGGACGAGTGGTAGCCTATGGGGAAGTAGTTGGAAGTTTTTCTGGCTTGTTACACCACTTGCAGTTGTTTTCTTGTTATTAATCATGTGGAAAGCAAAGATATTAGATGTTATGGATCTTGGTGATGAGATTGCCACTGGACTTGGAGTAAAGGTTGAGAGAGAACGTAGGAAGTTATTCTTCTATGCGATTGTATTAGCTGCATTAGCAACTTCTGTCGCAGGAAATATCGCATTCCTAGGATTACTTGGTCCTCACATAGCCAAACGACTCGTCGGCCCAGTACATCGTAGGCAGATACCGGTAGCAGCAGGGATAAGTAGTGTTATCATAATACTAGCGGATTCGATATCAAGAAATGCATTCTCACCGATCGAGGTGCCTGCGGGGATAATGATAGCAATTGTTGGGGTACCGTATTTTATTTATCTGATGTTACGAGAATAAAGCATAGATTGGGTACTACTATAAGAATAATTTGATTCACTCAAACTTCGCGCCTGAAGTTTTTGATTCATTAATGGAGGATATGATGGAAGCAATTGAAGTTAAAGGCTTAGATGTTGCCTATGAGCATAAATATATAATTAAGAATATGAATTTAGAAATCCCTAAGGGAAAGATTACGATGATTATTGGGTCTAACGGTTGCGGGAAATCCACATTACTAAAATCAATTGCTCGTATTCTTACTCCGCGTAAGGGTGAAATTAAATTAAATGGTATCAGTATCAAAGAACAAGCGCCCAGAGAGATTGCCAAGAAGATGGCGGTATTACCACAAAGTCCTATTGTTCCATCTGGTTTATTAGTAAAAGAGTTGGTTTCTTATGGACGTTTTCCATATCAAAGTGCTCTAGGTGGTTTGAAACAAGAAGATATCGATAAAGTGAACTGGGCTATGGAGGTTACAGGAATTGCAGATTTTGCTGACCGCGCGGTAGATAGCTTATCTGGTGGACAAAGACAACGTGCTTGGATTGCCATGGCATTAGCACAAGAGACGGAAATTCTTGTTTTAGATGAACCAACAACATACCTTGATATGGCGCACCAATTTGAGATTTTGTTGTTATTACAGAAGTTAAATCGAGAACAAAATCGTACGATTGTTATGGTATTACATGAGTTAAACAATGCAACCAAATTTGCTGATAATATCGTAGGTGTGAAGGACGGTAATGTTGTATTCAAGGGGAAACCACTTGATGTGATAACGAAAGAAAATCTATATACCTTGTATGGAATAGATGCGAAGTTACAAGTAGACGAGACAAATCAGTATCCGATTTGCGTGGATTTTGACGTGAGGAGATGACATGACAGAAAAGTTATATCATAAGAACTTTAACATATTGGTTCTAGGGCAAATCATTTCGCTGTTTGGAAGTTCCATTCAGCGATTTGCTTTGTCCTTGTACCTATTAGATCTTACTGGGTCAGCAGGGATCTTTGCAACAATATTAGCGATTTCTATGATTCCAGTTGTATTAATAGCGCCGATTGCAGGAATGTTAGCGGACCGAGGCAATAAGAAGCGATTAATGGTGATATTAGACGTAACCAGCGGTGTTTTATTGATAGGATATCTGGTACTTAAAGTACAAGGTGGTAATCAGACTATAATAATTGCTGTATTAATGGTATTATTGTCAACGATTTCGACTATATACCAGCCAGTAGTTAATACCTGTATTCCGCTCCTTGTCCATGAGAATCATCTAATACGTGCCAATGCAATCATTCAACAAGTGGCATCCCTTAGTAATTTCCTTGGACCAATACTAGCAGGGGTATTATATGGCACATTTGGTATAACTGGTGTAGTTGTGATTAACATGGTTAGTTTTTTGTTTTCAGCAGGAATCGAATTACTGTTAGATATTCCAGAAAGAGACAAAACTAAAGAAGAGATATCAAAAGTAGAAGATACACATTTAAAAGAAAAAGAAAGCTTTATTCAAATATTTAAGAAAGATATGAGAGAGAGTTTTCACTACCTGCGATTTGAGGATAAGATTATCTTTCGTATGTTGTTGTTTTCAGGATTCTATAATCTATTCTTAGTACCAGTTTTTAGTGTGGTTGCTCCATATCTAATAAAAATCACATTAGGATTATCATCTGAAGTATATGGAATAACAGAAGGTTGTATAGCCCTTGGAATGATACTAGGAGGACTTATTATTGCTTGGAAACCTGCTATGTTTCATATTAAAAGAGTTCATAGGCTGTTGTATATTACGTCAGTCTCGATGTTTATCATGGCAGCCGCGGTATTGCTATTTGCGAGTGGCAAGCTTTCGGCGATAGGTAGTGCTATATTCTTTGCGCTAGCTGGTATGCTTATTATGGGCATATTAGGTGTAGCGAATGTATTAAGTGCAGCGTATCTGTATTCGGAAGTGGAAGCTACAAAGCTTGGTAAGATTCTTGCTTTTGGTTCCGCATTTGCGACCTTATGCATTCCGCTTGGACAAATCCTGTTTGGTGGTTTAATTGAGATGTTTGATTCAAGTTTATATTGGCTAATTGGTATAGCTGGGGTTTTCGTACTAATCGTAACGTTATTAGTTCGTTGGAATGTATTGCAGATTAAGGATTAGAGGAAGTTAGTCTTCATCAATCCATCTTTTTAAATACCTAATATCATCCTTTAAATCATCGATTTGATCCTGGTAGGAATAGGAACACGTGGTTACATTGGACTTAGAGGTAGATCTTGTAGCAGGGGTTTGGTTAGAACTTGAATTATTATTTGCTTCAGTAGTACAATCGGGATTATTTGAATTAAAGTTTTTTAGATTATAGCAATTACCAGGGCCAGATTCCATATAAGTTTGTTGTGCACCAAAGATAAGTATGGATTGGCCAACTCCTAATAAAAAGTTACCAATAACATTTTGCTGATTAAGCGGTAGGCATTTAGCTATATCAATCGCTAATAGATTCGAGAGCAGTATAAGACAGCTAGGGTTTAACTTCTGAAAAGCGCAACCAATCTTACAGCAATCTTCTTTGCTATTTATAAAGTTAAGATTCTTATTAATAAAATCTTGGCATTGTTCAAAATCACTTTGTTGCATAACATACCTACTATTACAATTCATTATTATAATGTATAGAAGGATGTAGTAAAATATTCTTTTTTTATAAACAATTAAGTAGGTATAGAAAAGCATACCCTTGACATCATTCAATAATCTGAGTACAATAATTATGAACAAAGATAAAATTGCATACGATAACATAGAGTGAAACCATAGGTTCATGAAGGGGTACACCACCGCGGGTGTATTTCTTTGTGAACCTTTTTTATTATGTTGGAATTGATATTGTGACTGTCCTTGTCACGAGTTTGCAACAAGCAGATTCCTAATTCGTATGGATCAAAAGGAGGTAAGCATGATTCAGTTGAATGGAAAAGAAGTAGAACTGGAAAAACCAATTACTCTTGATAAATTAGTAATGCAACAAGGTTATGTGATAACACAAATCGCTGTTGAGAAGAATGGTGAGATTATTCCAAAGAGTACATGTGGTGAGGAAGTTGTTCGGGACGGTGATGTTATCGAGGTTGTCACATTCGTGGGAGGTGGCTGATGAACGGTTATCCAACGAAGGCAGAGGTTTACGAAGAACTTTGTAGAAGACATACGAGAGAAATCCAAGAGAGATTAGGTAAAGCAAAAGTTGCAGTGGTTGGGCTTGGGGGTCTTGGATCAACAATAGCCATCGCACTTGCTAGGGTTTGGGTAGGCCGTCTACATATAATTGATTTTGACTGCGTAGATCTAAGTAATCTTAATCGCCAACAATATAGAATGATGGACATTGGAAGGTACAAGACCGAAGCATTGAGAGAACAGATTCTTTCGATTAATCCATATCTAGATGTTTTGATTGATACGATTAAGGTTAATGAAAGAAATGTAGAAAAACTATTTTTTGACGATGACATTATCTGCGAAGCATTTGATAATCCAGAGGCAAAGGCGATGCTGGTTAATTCCTTCTTAGAACACTATCCAAACAAGAAAATAGTTGCAGCCTCTGGTATGGCTGGATATGGGAGTAGTAACACGATACATACTAGAAAGGTAGCTAAGAACTTCTATCTATGTGGAGATGAAAAGACTGGTATGGAACAAGCAAACGGATTAATGGCACCACGGGTTGGCATCTGTGCAGCACATGAAGCTAACATGATAGTACGATTAATTCTAGGAGAAGTTGAAGTTTAAATATATTGAATAGACGTTGAAGTCTTAGAGTTACATATTAGTAGCTTTAAACATAGATATGTTATTGATTAAGAATAGATTTTAATTGACTATAAGAGTAGTAAACAGAGAAAGGATAGACATAATTATGAATAGGGATATTGATCAAATAACAAATAAAAAAGATACCTTTACATTAGGCGGACATGAGTTTAATTCTCGCTTTATATTAGGGTCAGGGAAGTATTCTCTAGACTTAATCAAAGCAGCGGTAGAAGAAGCAGGTGCGCAGATTATAACGTTAGCTCTTCGTAGAGCTAATCAAGGGGGAATGGCTAATATCTTAGACTACATACCAAAGGGAGTTACATTACTTCCGAATACATCTGGCGCAAGAACGGCAAAGGAAGCAGTGCGGATTGCTCATTTAGCAAGAGAAGTGGGATGTGGTGATTTTGTTAAGGTTGAAGTAATAAGAGATACGAAGTATTTGTTACCTGATAATCAAGAAACAATTAAAGCAACAGAGATTCTTGCCAAAGAAGGGTTTGTAGTTATGCCATATATGTATCCTGATTTGAATGTGGCAAGGGATTTGGTAAATGCAGGGGCGGCGTGTATTATGCCACTTGGATCACCTATTGGTACGAATAAGGGGATTTGTACGAAAGAATTTATTCAGATCTTAATTGATGAAATTGATTTACCTATTATTATAGATGCAGGGATTGGAAGGCCATCTCAAGCATGTGAAGCGATGGAGATGGGAGCAACTGCGATTATGGCAAACACAGCAATAGCGACCGCAGGAGATATTCCTACTATGGCATCAGCCTTTAAGATGGCAATTGAGTCAGGACGTAAAGCGTATCTAGCGGGTCTTGGTAGGGTTATGGATAAGGGAGCAAGTGCATCTTCTCCGTTGACTGGTTTTTTACAGCCAACAGATAATTAAGGGAGGTGAAGACAATGAAGAAAGAGAGAGAGCATAGAAATGATCACATGGTCTACCTTCCTGACATGGAGATTTTAGATTCCGATATAGAGAAAAGGGTTATTGAGAGAATGAATTCCTATGATTATGACAGTTATACTGCAAAAGATGTTAAGATGGCTCTAGGCCATGAACGATGTACGCTGAAGGACTTTGAGGCATTCTTATCGCCAGCTGCGCTACCATTCTTAGAAGATATGGCTAGGAAAGCAAAATTTGAGACAAGAAAGCATTTTGGGAATTCGATCTATATGTTTACTCCGCTATATATCTCGAATTATTGTGAGAATTTTTGTATTTATTGTGGATTTAACTGTCATAACCATATTAGACGGGCGAAACTTAATGAGGAGCAAATTGAAACAGAGATGAAAGAGATTGCAAAATCAGGGCTTCAGGAAATTTTACTTTTGACTGGTGAAAGTAAGAAGATGTCTGATGTAAAATACATTGGAGAGGCTTGTAAGATTGCACGTAGATATTTTAGTGTGGTTGGACTTGAAGTGTATCCAATGAATTCCGATGAATATGCTTATCTTCATGAATGTGGTGCGGATTATGTAACAGTATTCCAAGAAACTTATAATTCAGACAAATACGAGACACTTCATCTTGCAGGTCATAAGCGAATCTTTCCTTATAGATTGCGCGCGCAAGAGAGAGCTATTCGTGGAGGAATGCGAGGAGTAGGATTTGCGGCACTTTTAGGACTTGATGATTTTAGAAAAGACGCACTAGCAACTGGATACCATGCGTATCTTCTTCAGAGAAAATATCCTCATGCAGAAATCGCTTTCTCTTGTCCAAGGCTTCGTCCGATTATTAATAACGATCGGATTAATCCAATGGATGTACATGAAACACAATTGCTGCAAGTGATTACGGCGTATCGTTTGTTTATGCCATTCGCTAATATAACCATATCAACAAGAGAGTGTGCAAGAGTTAGGGATAACTTAATCGGAATAGCAGCTACAAAGATTTCGGCGGGAGTATCGGTTGGTATTGGAGACCATCAGAAAGAGGAAGAAGCGAGAGGGGACGAACAATTCGAAATCTCAGATGGAAGGACAGTTAAAGAAGTATATGAAGTAATTAAGAATCAGGGACTTCAACCTGTAATGAGTGATTACATCTATGTATAGAGTGCTTGCGATTACTAACAGAAAGTTATGTAAGGAAGATTTCCTCACACAGATCGAAAAGATTGCCAGGGGTAATGTAGATGGTATCATACTACGTGAAAAGGATCTTACAGAGAATGAGTATTATCAATTAGCATCGCAGGTTATAGATATCTGTGAACATTATAAGAAAAGATGTATCTTACATACGTATATTGATGTAGCTCTTAAAATGAAGATTACCAATGTTCATTTACCGCTTAGGACTGCTATAGAGCAGAGTGATAAGATTAGTAGATTTGAAAAGGTCGGCATATCCACACATTCTATAGAAGATGCAATTATAGCCCAGAGACTAGGTGCTACTTATATTACAGCAGGCCATATATTTGCTACCGATTGTAAGATGGGAGTGCCCCCAAGAGGTCTTACTTATCTTAAGGAAGTTTGTAATGTTGTTTCAATTCCTGTGTTTGGAATTGGGGGAATTACCTCTGAGAATGCAAAGGAAGTCATAAATCATGGTGCACAGGGAATCTGTATGATGTCTAGTTTGATGAACGGAACAATTAAAGGTATATAGATGATTGTGGGACAAATTACAGATATTTGCAATTGTCATTCAATGTGTTATAATAGAACCGAATATGCAAGTAATTGTAATTATTGCAAACGAAGGGGGAAAACAAAATTAATACTACATATGTATATCGAAAACATCTTAGACAACCACTGAAGCTATTTCTGGCAGGAGTAGGAGTATTCATAGTATTCGTAATCTTGTTATCTGCTGGTTTACTATTAACAGAATCAAAACCACTTGATCTTGGTTTTGTTGGTGTTTTTGCAACAGTGATATTTTTTGTAGCAGTCTTAATAACGCTAGAGTTATTATTAATCAATGCAGTGCTTTTTAGACGGTTTAAGTATATTAACGTAACGCTAGAGGAACAAGGAATAATCTATACGAATAATAAAAAACAGATATTTATCCCATATGAGGATATCAATCGCATTCAGTTTTCTTCCATAAAATACACAGGAGGTTGGGTGAAAATCGTATATGGAAATGGAAGTGAAAATATACGGTTAACGGTAGTTCTTGAGAATATTGGTGACTTTATGAGTAAACTTAAGCAGAAGCTTGACGAGCGAAATAAGATGGATGTGTATAATGAAAAGAAATACTTTTCTTTTTATAAAACAGGAGTTTTTGCGGATGAAAGTTGGGACAGAGTCTATGGAAATATAGGATCACTAATAGTAACCTGTTTAACGTGTGTTGTAATTACCATTGTAGCTATATTTTCACAAGAAGGGTTTGAATACAATAAAATCTTAATATATGCTAGTTTTCTAGTACCTATAATAGGATATGCAATTGGTGAAATATTAATAGGATTTCAAGTACATAAAAGAGTGAAGGCTGATTTTTATCAGTTATTACCGAGAAACAAAGAATTCGAAAAGAAAGCATTCATGATTGGTAACTTTGGAATGGCGAGTATCTATCTGATCGTTTTGATACTTATCAATGTGACAGTATATTAATTATTAAAACTTAAATTGGTTAATTTACCCTATCTTTACGTAATCTTGTACTAAAACTTAATATTCCTCCCTTAGGATATTAATAAGGTCAACATCTACCCAATAAGTAAACAGTAGAACAAAGTTCTAGAACGTGGTCAGGTGATGCCTATATTGTATAATAGGGAGGAATTTTTGATGGTATGCTTTATTAAAAAACATGCGAAAAAGATAACAAGTTTAGTCTTAATTGGTGCATTAGCTTTATCTACAGTATTCTATGGATTTAGTGATAAGACCAAGACAGTAGAAGCTAAGACAGACAAGACAACAAATGTAACAACTGTAGGAAACACGAAAGCACCAAAGTATGTATTTTTCTTCATCGGTGATGGGATGAGTTTCCCACAAGTTCAAATAACTTCTGATTACCTTGGTGCAATTAAACAAAACTCATCGAGTGAAATACTATCTGGTAACAAATATCTTAACTTTATGAAATTCGATACGGTAGGTTCAGCTGTTACATACGATTCATCATCCTTTTGTCCAGACTCTGCCTCTACTGCAACGTCATTGTCAACGGGGCATAAAACTTACAGTGGTGTAATCAATATGGACGAAACAAAGTCAGTTTCTTATGAAACAATAGCTGAGAAGTTAAAGAAACAACTAGGATATAAAGTAGGCATTATATCAAGTGTTAATATTAACCATGCAACTCCAGCAGCTTATTATGCACACCAAGCGAGTAGAAACAACTATTATGAAATTGGAACTGAGATGGTAAGCAGTGGATTTGAGTACTTTGCAGGTGGTGAAATCAAACAACCAACGGGTGCTAAGAATGATCAAAAGAGCATATATGATCTGGCTAAAACTGCTGGTTATAAAGTGGTAACAACACAGCAAGAAGCGAAAGCTTTGAATTCTAAGTCGGGTAAAGCAATCGTAATTGGTGAGACAATTGCAGATGGTGGAGCTCTTTCTTATGATATTGATCGTAAATCAGATGAATGGTCATTAGCTGAATATGTTAGAACAGGAATCAATGTATTAGATAACAAAAAAGGTTTCTTTATGATGGTTGAAGGTGGTAAGATTGACTGGGCTTGCCATGCTAATGATGCAGGATCAACAATTAAAGATACTGTGGCTCTTGCTGATGCTGTTGATGTAGCTCTTAGCTTCTATAACAAACATAAAGAGGAGACCTTAATTATTGTAACAGGAGACCATGAAACTGGTGGTTTATCAATTGGGTATGCAGGAACAGACTATGATACATTCCTTACTAACTTAGTAAATCAAAAGATTTCTTATGCGAAATTCGATAGTGATTATGTAGCAAACTACAAAAAGAACAATACAGCATTCGAATCTGTATTGCAAGATATCAAGAAAAATTTCGGGTTACTAACCTCAAGCGATGTTGATGCTGCAAAGTATCCAAAACTTGTATTGACAAATTATGAATATAATAAATTATATCAAGCATATCAAAAGACGTTAGGAAAATCTAAGGTAACTTTGGATAAGCAGGAGGAGTATGTCTTATATGGAACGTACGAACCTTTAACTGTTACGATTACACATATACTTAATAATAAATCGGGAATTAATTTTAGCACATATGCACATACCGGACTTCCAGTACCAGTATTTGCGAAAGGATTAGGATCAAACGTATTCGAAGGATACTATGATAACACAAGCGTATATACTAAGCTTGCGTCCTTGTTAAATATCAAATAACATATGGATAAAGTATTAAAGTATAAGAAACATCTGATCGAATCAAGCCCAGTACTAGTAAGTTTGCTAATTCTGTTAGTACTCCTATTCATACCAACTGGATTTGAAGACGCGTTACTCTATAAGGGAACAGAACGTTGCAAAGTAGAGGTAATCCGTGTAGATAATAACAATATATTAGACACTGGCTTGGTTCGATCAGGTGAGCAGACATGTGAAGTGAAGGTACTCGAGGGCAGATTCAAAGGAAGAACGGTTCAAGGCGTTAATGTCTTGAACGGTTCCTTAGAGTCTGATAAGATTTTTGTAGCTGGAGACAAAGCCTTCGTGTTAATTGATTACTCGGGTGAAGATATAAGATATGTTAATATGATTGATCATTATCGTTTAGATAATGAGTTGATTCTTGCTGCTATTTTTGTATTGCTTTTGGTATTATTTGCTGGTAAAACGGGACTACGTGCACTCTTATCCTTTGTCATTACCGTACTTGCTATCTGGAAGGTATTGATACCGCAATATTTACAAGGAAGAAATCCTGTATTAGTAGGCTTGGTAATTACCATATCACTAACTATAATTATTATAGCTCTTGTATATGGGTTCAATAAAAAGACGTTATCGGCGGTATCTGGCTCTATGTTAGGCATTCTGACAACTTGTATATTGGGAATGATCTTCACGGATCTGTTCAATATTCATGGAGCCGTTATGTCCTCCTCAGAGAGTCTACTTTATAGTGGATATCAGCATTTAAGCCTAACTAAGATCTTTATGGCGAGTATATTCATTGGGTCTTCTGGGGCAATAATGGATTTAGCTGTTGATATTACGAGTGCGGTGAATGAGGTAGTTGAAAACTGTCCAACCATTAATAGGTGGGAGGCAATTCGCTCGGGTATTCATGTAGGTAAAGCAGTAATGGGAACGATGACAACAACATTACTATTGGCTTATTCTGGTGGTTATGTGGCTTTATTAATGGTATTCATGGCACAAGGTACACCAATTTTGAATATCTTAAACTATAAGTATGTGGCAGCAGAGATTTTACATACAATAATAGGAAGTTTTGGATTAATTACCGTAGCACCATTTACAGCTATGACAGCAGGAATTTTACTGACGAAGAAGAAAAAAGAGAATGAGAAAGAAGTTTGTCTGGAAATAGATACAGTAGAACAAATAACGGAGTAATAAGAAGCGTAAGTATATTTTTTAATATACTAAGGGCAGTTTTCAATTAAGAAAGCTGCCTTTTTGTATTTTAAATGTTTGTGAATTACTATATAATAGAAGAAACCGTTTAGGCTATTAGATAATAAACTGATTCGGGTGTCAAAAGGCCTCTTTATATTTTGAATCGTCAATTTGCACAATTTATATATAACCTGACTAATGTGATGCAGAACATAGTTTGGTGAGCAACTGTATGAAGTCGTTGGTACTTCGGCTCTGTATTTTAGAGCCTTACGTACCACTACGAACTTCATTCAAGCGAGAGCTGGTTGCGAATAAACTATGTTTTGCATCACATACTCAGGTTTTTGAATGTGCGAATTGACAAAGGCAAGTTTTTTGGAGGGCTTTTGACACCTGAATCATACACTCAAACTTCGCACGTAGTCAGTACTTTGCTGACGTGTTTAGATAGTTTTTCTTATGAACATAGATTAGTTACTCTAAATGAAGTTTTGTATATGCAAAATTTGAGTAAATAAGTATATTAAGGGAGGTAGTTTTGTGATTATTGATACGCATGTGCATATTGGGGATGACAGAAGATTTGTATTGACGGAAGAAATGGTTATGGAGTCTATGATAAAATATAATATTGACTATTCCGTTGTTTCTAATATTGAAGGGGTTGAATTTGATGGAGATTTGAAAGAGATTCCAGGAAGGTTACAAATCACCCAAAAAGATGTTTTTGAGAGAACATTACGTTTTGCTAAGAAGCATTCTAAATATATTGGTGTGATGCCGTGGATAAAACCACATACGGAGACGGTTGACGAAGATTTTCTAAGATTAATGGAGGAGAATCAGTCATTGATACATGGAATAAAACTTCATTCCTTTCATTCAAAGACCGCCATGGATGCGGATTGTGTGAAACCATATATAGAATTAGCTAGAAAGTATGATATACCAATGACTTGCCATACAGGTGGATGTGAGGAAGCGGATCCAATTCATGTGTATAATGCTGCCAAAGCAAATCCAGATGTGCGATTTGTTATGGTTCATATGGGATTAGGCACAGACAATCAAAAAGCAATTAATCTTATGGAAGATGCAGAGAATCTATATGCGGATACAACATGGGTTCCTATGGAAACAACGATTAAAGTAATGGAACGATATGGTAGCAAACGAATTGTATTTGGTAGTGACAGCCCGGTTGATGGTATGGATACCTACTATTGCAATCCGAAAGGAGAGCCATCACTTTATCAAGATTACTTTAACAAATTAGAAGATATAATAGGTAAGGTTGCATATGAGGATTTGATGTATCGAAATGCAATTAAGATATTTAATATATCTGATAAATGTGAATAAAATCAATATGTTGAATGAACACTTATAGATAGTAGAGTTGATTAAGGAGAAAAGTTACCATGTCAATGACAAACCAGTCGGAGAAAGAAAATCCATTTCGCGAAATCACAAAACATTTACTAGAAGATGAAACGCCATCTATCTATCTTAATAGCATATGGAAGGAGTCATGGTTTCAGCAATTTCCTTTTACTATGTTATATGAATTAAGAGGGACAAAACAATCGCCTATACATCATCCAGAAGGTGATGTTTGGAATCATACGTTATTAGTAGTGGATCAAGCAGCAAAATTAAAAGAATTAAGTAAGAATCCGCTGGTATTTATGTGGGCAGCACTTTTACATGATATAGGAAAACCCAAAACAACAAGGGTTAAGAAAGGAAAAATAACAGCCTATAATCATGATACAGTAGGAGAGAAACTTGCGATAGAGTTTCTTGAAGCTTGCGAAAAGGATAGTGAATTTATCGAAGAAGTTAGTAATTTAATCCGTTATCATATGCATATCTTGTTTGTTGTGCGAAACCTTCCATTTGCAGATAAAAAAGGTTTGCTAAGAAAAACAGATGTAAGAGAAGTTGCTTTGCTTGGATATTGCGATAGAATGGGAAGAACGAATCAAGATGAACGAAAGATTAAAGAAGAAGTTAAGCAATTCTACCATCTAATGACGAAATAAGTATTAAAGAATTGCCAAAATCCTCTCCATGTCGAAAATATACCGGTGTATTAAGACTGCCTACTTTTTCATAAGAAATATAAGCAAGGTGTTTTTACTGACGAATAGCATATTCTTGTGCTATGAATCTTCAATTTTTCTTCTTTATTAATACTGAAAAACAATGGTAAAATATAAGAAACAATGATTTTAGGTGGTGAAGGCTGACATATGGACGAAAACGAGAAGGTGGGAACGAATAAGAGATTCATAATGGCTGGTGTGTTGTGTGTAGTGTTTATGCTTACTTGTACAATTGGTGGAATCATATTCTTCAAGATACAGATCAATAAAAGTGCCGCATACCGCCAAGCCAATACATATAAAAGTTACGAAAAATACTATGTAATGATACCATCAGAACAAAAATCCTCTTTTTGGGAAGCTGTGTATGAGGCGGCAGGTGAGATGGCCAATGAAAATGATGCCTATCTAGAGATGTTTGGTACTAATCTTAGCGAAGGATATTCAGAAACACAATTGATGCGCATGGCAATTGAATCTAATGTTGACGGTATTATCTTAGAAGCAAATGAAGCTGAGGAGATGACAGCTTTGATTAATGAAGCAGTAGAGCGAGGAATTCCAGTTGTTACTGCTATGAAAGATAATACGCAAAGTGAACGACAAAGTTATGTAGGAATAAGTAGTTATAATCTTGGCAGAGAATACGGAAAACAAGTACTTGGATTGGTGAAACAATATGAGAAAAGAGAAGGAAATAGTATTGATTCAATCCTTAATGTAATGGTTTTGATTGATGCCAATGCAGAAGATACAAGTCAGAATATGATTTATTCTTCTATTCAAGAGACAATAGAAGGTATGAATAAAAGTGGCCAAAAGATTTCGATTTCTGCCAAAGCACTTAATAGCCAGGGAGCATTTGCAGCAGAAGAAGCAATTCGTGACATCTTCATGGGAGAAGATGAACTTCCAGATATCATTATCTGTTTAAATGAGATTAATACGACTTGTGTGTACCAAGCTGTTGTTGACTATAATAAAGTAGGTGCAATTAATATAATCGGATATTATGATTCTCAAACGATCCTTAAGGCAATCGAGAGAAATGTTATCTATGCAACCGTTTCGGTTGATGCGAAAGCACTCGGAGAGTACTGTTTAGAGGCACTTACGGAATATGATCAGATGGGACATGTAAGTAATTATTACGCCGTTGATACGACAGTAATTCATGCAGATAATGTAAGCGAATATCTAGGAGGTGCTGCTAGTGAAGAATAAACTACTACGTATTACCTTACAGACAAAACTTTTACTAGCATTCGTTGCAACGACACTAATAATACTTATGGTAAATGTGTACATGTATTATAACATCAATCAGATGATAACCCAGTTAGATGAGATCTATCTTAGTAATGTTAGTTTGAATGAACTAACAGAATCCTTGCTTGATGTTCAAGATAATATGACGGATTATCTCAATACGAAAACCTCAGATGCTATGGAGGAATATTATCGCGCGGAACAAGAATATTCCAATAAAATAAATAAGCTGAATAACATAACAACAAACAATCGTTTACAACGAATGGAGAAGAATATCCGTAATATCTCTGATAGTTATCTAGAGATGACAAATCAAACAATTGAGGCTAAGAGAGGTCGAAATGTAGAGAAGTATAAGATTCGATACGAGAAAGCCACGGAGCTATATGAATATATCTGTACCTACATATATAGTTTAAATAATGAGCAGTTTATGGAGAATACGGGAAGTTATAAAATCCTGTCGCTATCCTTACGATATACCGAATATGTTAGCCTAACAATATTACTAGTAATAGCATTTTGCAATATTGTTATAATCACTATTATAACGAAGAGTATCACAAAACCAATTCGTAGATTAGCAGAGAAAGCAAATCAAGTTGCCAAGGGAAATCTTGAAGTGCAATTAGTTGAGGTGCGAACCCATGATGAGATTGCTGTAGTAGGTAAAGCTTTCAATAAGATGGTAATATCATTGAAGGAGTATATTAATCAAATTAAAGATAGCATGGAAAAAGAAAGACAGATGAAGGAAAGAGAGTTTATGATGGAGACGCATCTTAAGGATGCACAGCTTAGATACCTACAAGCACAGATTAATCCTCATTTTCTCTTTAATACTTTAAACGCAGGAGCTCAGTTAGCCATGATGGAAGAGGCTGACCGAACTTATGAATACATACAGAATGTAGCTGAATTTTTTCGATATAATGTGAAGAAGAATAAAGAAACCGTTACATTAGCAGAAGAGATAGAGTTAGTGGATAATTATATCTATATCTTAAATGTTCGATTCTCTGGAGACATTCACTACGAGAAGCGAATAGAAGAAGAAGTGAAAGGTCAGTTGTCACGTATTCAAATACCTAGTATGATTTTACAGCCGATTGTGGAGAATTGTATCAATTATGGGATACGTAATATTGAATGGCAAGGGCTTGTTGTCTTGTCCGTATACGAGAGGGAGAATTATGTATGCATTAGTATTAAAGACAACGGGATTGGAATATCGAAAGAGATGCTTTCTGGTATTATGAACAGTCAATTAAAAGAGTCAGATGTTTCAACGGATTCTAATGGGGTTGGTCTCAATAATGTTATTAGTAGGCTGCAATTGTTCTTTGATGATGAAGATGCTTTTGAAATTCTTAGTGATGGGGAAAACCTAGGAACAGAAGTTATTATTAGCATACCAAATTAGCGCTATTAACTTAAGTAAATACATCGGGAGGAATAGTATAATGTATCGGATTATGTTAGCAGACGATGAAGGCATTGTAATAGATTCTTTACGCTTTATAATTGAGAAGGAATTTGGACAAAATTGCTTAATTAAAGCTGCAAAAACTGGGAGAAGTGTAATTGAATTAGCAGAGAATTTTCGGCCTGATATTGCAATCATGGATATTCAGATGCCAGGTATTAACGGTATTGAGGCTATGCGAGAAATTAAGAAGACGAATCATAATACTTTGTTTATCGTAATCAGTGCCTACGATAAATTTGATTATGCAAAGGAAGCAATTAATCTAGGAGTGCTAGAATATTTGAATAAACCAATAGAACGAAGTAAGATTATTCAAGTACTTAAAAAGGCAATGGTTTTAATAGAAGAAGAACGAGAGAAGAGAAGCAATGAATTAATCATTAAGGAAAAGATGGAAACCGTAGTACCGATTATTGAGAATGGATTCCTATATACAATGCTGTTTCAAGAGTATTTTGAAGAGGATATCATAAACTACAAGCAGTTGTTAGGAATTGAATTAGAATATGGGTTTATGGCAGTGTTAGTTTGTGGTGAGAGACAAGAAGGAAACCATATGACCAATGCAGTGGGGGCAAGCGTTCGAATTCAAAATAGTTATCGTGATGTAAGAGAAACTGTAAGGGAGTATTTCCCTGATATCATTATGGGTTCAGTTATGGCGAACAAGATTGCAATGTATCTACCAGAAAGTAAAGAGAAACTAGATTATAACGAAAGAATTGAGATGATAGAGAAGTCTAGGGAATTAGTAAGAAAGCTTAAGAAACGCACCAATGTTGCGTTTCGCTTAGGGATAGGCTCCATACGTCATATCCATGAAGCTATGACATCTTATAATGAAGCACTGACTTCACTTATTGATACTACGAATACCGTTGCACATGTTGACGATTTACCATTCAAATGTACCTATGCAGATAACTATCCTGTGGATATCGAGAAAAGAATGTTTGAGCGTGTTGAGAAAGGAGATTTGAACGGAACCATTGCAGCAGCCAATAGTTTTTTTAATTGGATGGAGGAGAATTTCTCGACTCATATTACAGATATTCAGTTAAAAGTATTAGAGTTGGTTCTATGGGCAGAACGACTAGCTTATCTTAGTGGTGGTATGACATATCATTTCTTATCGAGAGAGGAGTATCTACCTACCTTACTAAAGTTAGAGTCTTTAGAAGAATTAAGAACCTGGTTTGTAGATAAACTATCAGATGCGTGTAGAAAAATTGTTGTGAAGATTGAAGAACAATCGATTGGAGTAGTAAGTCAGGCAAAACGATACATTGATACTCATTATACAAAAGATATCTCTTTAGATGATGTATCTAGAGAAGTTGATATCAGTCCATATTATTTTAGTAAGATCTTCAAAGATGAGACAGGGGAGAATTTTATCGAGTATGTAACTAATATACGTATAGAGAAGGCAAAAGAATTACTTGAGGACTCTGATTATAGTATGAAAGAAATCTGCTGTATGATAGGTTATTCAGATCCGAATTATTTTAGTAGAGCATTTAAGAAGAATGTTGGGGTAACACCTACAGAATTTAAGGAGGGGAGAATATAGGGATGAAGCGATATGTAGTCGTGTTATGTGTACTTTGCTTACTATGTATGTCAGGATGTAGTAAAGTGGATGGCGAAGAAGAAACTTTGGCAGAAGAGAAAGTAGCTAAGATTCAGATTGGTATGAGTTTTGATTCGTTCGTAATTGAAAGATGGCAACGTGACCGAGATGTATTCGTATCGACAGCAAAGGAACTAGGTGCAGAGGTTAATGTGCAAAATGCAAATGGAGATGCGAAAGAACAGATTGCACAAATCGAGTACTTTATACGTAAGAAAATGGACGTTATTGTTATTATCTGTATCGATTCTAATGAACTTCGTAGTGTAGTGAAGAAAGCAAAGAATGCAGGGATTAATGTAATTGCTTATGATCGTATGATTAACGATTCAGACGTGGATCTATTCATATCCTTCGATAATGAGATGGTTGGTACAATGATGGCAAAATCGATTGTAGAAGCAGGACTAGAGAAAAAGAAGGTAATCATGATTTGTGGTCCCACAACTGATAACAATGTATTCTATGTAGATACTGGTTTTCGAAACGTTATGGATAAAGAAGAAGTGGAAATCCTTGATGTTATCAATTGTGAAAGTTGGAAAGCGGAACTTGGAGGAGATTATGTCTATGCTAATATAAACTTAATAGAACAGTCTGATGGGATTATGTGTGGCAATGATAGTATCGCTACGCAAGTCGTCAGAGCTTTGGCTGAGAAACGCCTAGCAGGTAAGGTTTATGTTGTAGGGCAGGATGCTGACTTGGAAGCTTGTCAAAGAATTGTGGAAGGTACTCAAGTTATGACCGTCTATAAGCCAGTTGAGAAATTAGCACAAACAGCAGCAGAATACGCTATTAAGTTAGCTAAGAAGGAACCAATCGATGGTTTGAAGACAATGAAGGATGGAGACGAGGAAGTTCCTTATGTATTCCTAGAGCCGATTGCCGTAACGAAGGATAATATGGATGAAGTAATCATCGATAGTGGATATCACTTGAAAGAGGATGTCTATCTGAATGTACCAAACGAAGAATGAATAATACTAGTATATTAGTCAGTATAAGAAAAAAGAATAGTATATTTTATAGGGTGCTAGTGCATAGGAAAGATATGTGCTAGCACCTCTTTTTAGTAGGACTGATATAGCACTAAAATATGAAGAAGGAGGCAATCTTATACTATTCCTTTCGTGATATAGTTAACTTAAGTCAATAGGGAAGCTCTAATGACCAACCTGTACTTGTGTATTGGCAACGTAGATGCAAAACTCTAAGTCACATAGTGTTGCGTCTTTTGTGTTAAAGTACGCCAGCAAAGATGCTTTGATAATGTATAGGAGTTTTGTTCAAAATCTAATACACAAATACTACATAGTTTTTTATAAGAAAGGGAGGATAACACATGAAAAAGAAATTACTAAGTATCTTACTAACCGTTGTAATGGTTACAGCCGTATTCTCAGGTTGTAGCAAGAAGAATGTTAAGGACACTCCAGATGACACGAAGGAAACAACTAGTTCAGTTAGTAACGATGTAGGTTTAGTCGGTGTTGCGATGCCTACTAAAGATTTGCAAAGATGGAACCAAGATGGAACTAACATGGAAGCAGAATTAAAAGAAGCTGGTTACAAAGTTGATCTTCAGTATGCATCAAATGATATCCAGACACAAGTTTCACAAGTAGAAAACATGATTTCCAACGGTTGCGAATTACTTGTTATAGCTTCCATTGATGGAGATTCGCTAGGAACTGTACTTGCACAAGCCAAAGAAGCGAAAATCCCAGTTATCGCTTATGACAGATTAATTATGAATTCAGACGCAGTAACATATTATGCGACGTTTGATAACTATATGGTAGGAACAAAACAAGGTGAATATATTAAAGAAGCGTTAGACCTTGATAATGCAGCAGGCCCATTCAACATGGAAATCTTCACAGGCGATCCTGGTGATAACAATGCAAAATTCTTCTACAGTGGTGCAATCGATGTATTACAACCATATATTGATGCTGGTAAAATCGTAGTCCCTTCTGAACAAATCGATTTTGCTACAGTTGCTACAGCTAACTGGGCAACAGATGCAGCCCAATCAAGAATGGAAAATATATTATCTTCATACTATTCAGGTGGTGCGAAATTAGATGTTGTTCTTTGTTCCAATGACTCAACTGCACTTGGTGTAGAGAACGCTCTAGTGGCTAACTATACTGGAGAATATCCAGTTATTACAGGCCAAGACTGTGATATTGCTAACGTTAAGAATATGATTGCAGGAAAGCAATCCATGTCTATTTTTAAAGATACTCGTACATTAGCTACACAAGTTGTATCTATGGTAGATGCAATCATGAAAGGTGGAGAAGCACCAATTAATGATATCAAGAGCTATGATAATGGAACAGGAATCATTCCTTCCTATCTTTGTGAGCCAGTATTCGCTGATGCAAGCAACTATAAAGAATTATTAATTGATTCTGGTTATTATACAGAAGATGCATTGAAATAGAGTGCTTATTCAAGTCGTGGAAGGACTGGCAGATTTGTCAGTCCTTCCACGGATTAGGTATTCTTATGGACACGATAGATGTTTTTGATTGTAAGGCAAGGAAAATGGAGGGATTTAATTGGCTGAGATAATTTTGGAGATGAAGGATATAACTAAGACATTTCCAGGTGTGAAAGTTCTTGACAATGTGAATTTGCAAGTTAAAAAAGGCGAAATTCATGCATTGGTAGGAGAGAACGGAGCTGGAAAATCAACACTAATGAATGTGCTAAGTGGAATCTATCCATATGGTACATATGAAGGTGACATTATCTATGAAGGAGATATATGCAAGTTTCAACAGATTAAAGATAGTGAAGACAAAGGAATTGTAATCATTCATCAAGAACTAGCTCTGATTCCATATATGACAATTGGTGAGAACATGTTTCTTGGTAATGAAAGAGGCTATAAATTTAATATTAGTTGGAGTGATACATATGGCAAGGCTGATGAATATCTCAAAATTGTGGGATTAAAGGAATCATCAAAGACATTGATTAAGGATTTGGGCATTGGTAAGCAGCAATTGGTAGAAATCGCGAAAGCGTTAGCAAAGAATGCTAAGCTTCTTATACTAGATGAGCCAACTGCCTCATTGAATGAATCAGACTCCAAAGCGTTGTTAGATCTATTATTACAATTTAAGAAGGAAGGACTTTCTTCCATCATCATATCACATAAATTAAATGAGATTTCTTATGTTGCTGATCGTATTACGGTTATTCGAGATGGTTCAACAATAGAAACATTGGATAAAACGAAAGGCGAGGTATCAGAAACAAGAATTATTAAAGGTATGGTAGGTAGAGAATTAACTGATAGATTCCCTAAGAGAGAAAAGAAAAACATCGGAGATATCTCCATGGAGATTAAAGACTGGAGTGTATATCATCCACTTTATACGGAACGAAAAGTTGTAGATAATGTTAGTATGTATGTTCGTAAGGGAGAAATCGTTGGAATTTCAGGTCTTATGGGTGCTGGAAGAACAGAATTAGCGATGAGTGTATTTGGAAGAAGTTATGGAACGAATATCTCGGGCAGCATTACTATTAATGGAAAAGAGGTATATCTAAAAACGGTTAAGGAAGCAATTCGCCACAAATTAGCGTATGTTACAGAGGACCGTAAAGGAAACGGTCTCATACTTAGTAATTCAATTAAAATCAACACCACTATGGCCAATATGGCTGAGATAAGTAAACATAAGGTTATTGATAAAGATAAAGAATATCGTGTAGCTACTGAGTACAAGGATAAATTACGAACCAAGTGTAGTTCAGTAGAACAAAAGGTAGGTAACTTAAGTGGAGGGAACCAACAGAAAGTATTATTAGCTAAATGGATGTTTGCAGATCCAGATATATTGATACTAGATGAGCCAACAAGAGGAATTGATGTAGGTGCGAAATATGAAATTTATTGCATTATGAATCAATTAGTTGCTGAGGGAAAATCAGTTATTATGATTTCTTCTGAACTTCCAGAAGTACTGGGAATGTGTGACAGAATCTATGTTATGAATGAGGGCAGAATTGTTGGTTCGTTGGAAGCAGACAAGACGTCACAAGAAGAGATTATGTCATGCATACTGAAAGAAAATAATGAGAAGGATTAATTATTTAGGAACAGCAGAAAAAGTTAGTAACTATATAGTTATCATTAGAGAGGAGTTTGGAATATGGATAAGGCAAAATTGAATGAAGGCATGAAGAAATATACCATGGTTATTGCATTGCTATTTGTTGCTATGTTTTTCACCTGGCAAACAGGAGGTAAGTTACTACTTCCTCAGAATGTGAGTAACTTGATTGCACAGAATGCATATGTATTTGTTTTAGCTACAGGTATGTTACTGTGTATCTTAACAGGTGGTAATATTGATTTATCTGTTGGTTCCGTTGTTTGCTTCGTAGGAGCAGTGGGTGCAAAATTGATGGAGAGTATGGGAGTGAATCCCGTGATAGCAATCTTAATAATGTTAGTAATCGGTACACTCATCGGTGCCTGGCAAGGTTTTTGGATTGCATTTGTACGGGTTCCGCCTTTCATTGTAACCTTAGCCGGTATGTTAATATTCAGAGGATTATCCAATGTGGTATTAAACGGTCAAACGGAGTCTATTACATCAGGAGGGTTTGTAAAAATCTTCGGTGGTGGTGCTAACTGTTATATCCCTGATATATTTGGTATCGAGGGCTTCAATCTTACTTCTATGTTAATTGGTATCATTACGTGTGTCATCTATATTGCTATTCAAGTAGCAGGTAGAAGAAATCGAATCCGTAAGGGTTATGCAACAGATAGTTTGAAATCAATGATTGTGAAAACTATAATTATATGCGCCGTTGTATTAGCATTTACATATAAGATATCGATGTATCGTGGTATTCCTACAGCATTAATATGGGTAGTAATTGTAGTCTTAATCTATGGATATATAACCTCAAAGACAACAACTGGACGTTATTTCTATGCGGTAGGTGGTAACGAGAAAGCAACAAAATTATCTGGAATTAATACCGATAAAGTTTACTTCCTTGCATATTGTAATATGGGCTTATTAGCAGCACTTGCTGGAATGTTAACAATTGCACGTATGACATCTGCACAGCCTACATATGGACAGAATTACGAAATGGATGCGATTGGAGCTTGTTTCATCGGTGGAGCTTCTGCATACGGTGGTATAGGTACGGTACCTGGCGTAATCGTAGGTGCGGTATTGATGGGCGTTATTAATTTAGGTATGTCAATTATGGGCGTAGATGCTAACTATCAAAGAGTCGTTAAAGGGTTAGTTTTATTGGGCGCAGTAATCTTTGATGTTCTTAATAAGAAATCAAACAAGTAATGGTTAGAGTGTCAAAAGCCGCTCGTAAAACTTGCCTTCATCAATTTGCACATATAAAACTTGACGAATGTTATGTCGAACGCAGTTCGATGAGCAACTGTATGAAGTCGTTGGTACTTAGGCTCTGTATTGTAGAGCCTTATGTACCACTACGAACTGAATCCAAGCGAGAGCGTGTTGCGAGTGAACTACGTTTGCCATAACATGCTCGCACATAAATTTGTGCAAATTGACGAACCCAAAACTAAAATTAGCTTTTGACTCTCTAACAGTAATTTATTAAAGAATTAGAATCTCATATAGAAGTTTTTTATAATACATTGTATAATACTAAAGACATGAGTTAGGTAGTTAAACTAGGACAATGGGGCTAAAAAGAAGTTCAAATTGGAGCCATTGAACTAAGTTGACAGAATCGACTTTAAAGAGGAGAGTTTAAGACTATGAGATTTTATTTCGCACCAATGGAGGGTGTGACCAGGCACATATACCGTAATGCCTTTGTCAAATATTTTGGAAAAGTGGATCGTTATTTCGCACCCTTTGTGTGTGCCAATCAATCAGGAAATTATAAAACAAGAGAAATAACAGATATCCTACCGGAGAACAACATCGGAATTGATTTAGTGCCACAGATTCTCACTTGTAATGCAGAGGATTTTATTCTTGCTTCTAAGAAGATGAAATCGCTAGGGTATGGCGAGATTAACTTGAATCTAGGTTGCCCTTCGGGAACGGTTGTCTCTAAGAAGAAGGGTTCGGGATTCCTAGCATATCCGAAGGAGTTAGACGAATTCTTAGAAAGAATATTCACGGAGAGTGAGACTAAGATATCAATTAAAACTAGAATCGGGAAAGATGATCCAGAGGAGTTCCATCGCTTACTGGAGATATATAATAAGTATGAGATGGAAGAATTAATCATACATCCGAGAATACAAAAGGATATGTATAATAATAAGCCAAATCTAGATGTTTTCGAAGAGGCGGTTACGCTAAGTAAGAATATATTATGTTATAACGGAGATATCTGCACGGTTGATGATTATCATGCTATTACAAAACGTTTCCCTACTATAGATCGAATAATGCTAGGAAGAGGCTTAATTGCAAATCCAGAGTTAATCTTAGAGATTATGGGAGAGGCAAAGAAGGATAAAAAAGCTTGGAAGGAATTCCATGACGAAGTATACCATGGATACCAAGAAATTATGTCTGGCGATAGGAATGCATTATTCAAGATGAAAGAATTTTGGTTTTATATGAGTAAGATGTTTACTAATCATGAGAAATACATGAAGAAGATTCGTAAAGCACAAAAGGCTAGTGAGTACGAAGAAGCAGTTGCTAGTTTATTTCGTGAACAAGAGCTGATTCAAGCATGAAATAACATGTCGTTATGGCTATAAGAGAGAGTAAAGGGGCTGTAAAAAAACTCCCTTAATAAACAAGGTCACTCACATTAGCTGATGCGAGTGACCTTGTTTTATCTTTTATAGTCTTTCTCTTGAAAAAATGAGTATACGAACCAAGCCTTCTCTTAATACAGGCTCTAAAGCAGTTCGTTCTGCCATATTTTTATACAACAAGCGGGGTTCTGTTCCTCTTGTTATGGTATTTATAAAGGTTAAAGCCACACGAAATCAATGTAAATTCCAAAATAACTGCTTTTTCACCTTTTCGGAACAGTCGTTTATAAGCTCTGTCCCACTTAATTATTCCAAATGTTCCTTCAGACTGTATGCTTCGGTTCATA
>NZ_FRCP01000010.1:0-225370 GCF_900142955.1 Anaerosporobacter mobilis DSM 15930
ACTGATCGTCGCCTTGGTAAGCCGTTACCTTACCAACTAGCTAATCAGACGCGGGCCCATCTCATACCTATAAATATTTTCCGTCCGTGTCATGCGACACTAGCGGGTTATGCGGTCTTAGCAGTCGTTTCCAACTGTTATCCCCCTGTATGAGGCAGGTTACCCACGCGTTACTCACCCGTCCGCCACTAAGCCAACTCTCTTGCAAGCAAGATAGTTGCTTCGTTCGACTTGCATGTGTTAAGCACGCCGCCAGCGTTCATCCTGAGCCAGGATCAAACTCTCAAATTAAAATTTTGATCTCTTCGTTCAGAATCAACTAACCAAACTGGCTATTTGTTTCCGTTTTGTCTTTCGACATTACTGTGTACTAAAAGTACATATACTTATTGAAAATCTTTTTTCGTATTCTATCAAGTTAAACTTGTGAACACGTTTAGAATTTTCAGGGTTGTTTTATTATTCAATTATCAAAGTTCTTTTTTTCTACTGCTGTCTGCCGTTTGGCGTGTCAGCGAATAATAGTTTATCACATTCATTTTGACTTGTCAACACTTTTTTTTAAAAGTTTTAAGTTTTTTTTGAATGTTTTTGCTGACGCTTAGTAAATTAAAAACGGAGAAAGAGGGATTTGAACCCTCGCGCCGCGCAAACGACCTACACCCTTAGCAGGGGCGCCTCTTCAGCCACTTGAGTATTTCTCCTTGTCTGAACTATCAGTTCATTATTTAATTTAATGCGTCGAACGCAAGAATTAGTATATCAGAGTACAAATCATTTGTCAATGTCTTTTTTAAAGTTTTTTTAATTTTTTGAATTATTTACTTAATAAGCGCATATATGCGTAATTAAGTATTAATTTTCATGTTTTTTCTTGCACTAATTTTATATTCTCTATCATGTTAAAGCTTTACCAAATACTTAATATATTATTCTTACTATCCTATTTTTCTCTTTACTTTAAAAACTAAAATAAGACTTATTACTCAATATACTATCTATATACAATATTCTCTTACTGCCTCTTCGTATAAGTTATTACCTTTACAATCGACAACAACTATTGCAGGAAAGTCTTTAACTTCTAGTTTTCTAATTGCCTCTGTTCCAAGATCATCATAAGCTATAACTTCTGATTTCTTTATACATTTGGATAAGATAGCTCCTGCACCACCAACTGCAGCAAAATAAACACATGTATTATCTTTTATAGCTGATAGCACGTCTTCGTTTCTCTTTCCCTTACCTATCATGCCTTTTAAACCTTGTTCCATTAGTAAAGGCGCATACTTATCCATTCTGCTGCTGGTAGTTGGTCCTGCTGAACCAATTACCTTACCCTCTCTTGCAGGAGTAGGTCCTAGATAATATACAATATTGTTTGTTAAGTCAAACGGAATCTCTTCTCCTTTAAGTATACTATCATATAGCCTTTTATGTGCTGCATCTCTTGCTGTATATATAATTCCAGTAATATATACATAATCTCCAGCCTCTAATGACCGCACCACTTCTTCGGATAAAGGGGCTTTTATATTTTTATTCATGTTTATACCCATGCATATCACAAGTAAGCTTGTCATACCTCTTAAATAAATAAAGTGAATGAACGCAATGCATGGCTCCTTTCATAATATTTAATTTCTTATAAGCATCATACCAATAGAGTAACTCTAATCGTCTATGCCAAATACATATTATACTTACTTAACAATTCATTAAAAGGACAAAGTGAATACGCTACTATAGCTTACACTACTGTATTACGTTACTATCTTTTACATTGCTATATTTCGCTTTGCTGTTTACAATATGCAATGGGAATGTCTATTTACATGGCAACATATATTAATAGCAACAGGTAGACCAGCTATGTGTGTTGGATATGTTTCAACATTAACTCCTAACGCTGTTATTCTTCCACCAAGACCTGCCGGTCCAATACCTAATTTATTAATGGTCTCTAGCAATTCTTCTTCTAATTCTTTTACATATGGTATAGAAGATCTCTGTTGTAAGTTGCGTGTTAAAGCTTTTTTTGCAAGTAGTGTGCATTTTTCAAAACTACCTCCTATTCCAACTCCAACAACCATTGGAGGACATGCATTAGGACCTGCTAATTTTACCGTTTCTAAAACTGCTGCCTTAACACCTTCAATACCATCTGCTGGTTTCAACATATATACACGGCTCATATTCTCACTTCCAAAACCTTTTGGAGCAACTGTAATTTCTATGTTTTCACCAGATACTATTTCATAATGTATTATTCCGGGGGTATTATCTTTTGTGTTCTCACGAATTATTGGATCTTTCACTACGGACTTTCTTAAATAGCCCTCCTCATATCCCTGTCTAATACCTTCATTAATGGCATCTTCAAGATTCATACCTTCAATATGTACATCTTGACCTATCTTCATGAATACAATAGCCATTCCAGTATCTTGACAAATCGGTATTAATTCATCTCTAGCTATATTAATATTTGCTTGTAATTGTTCTAGAATTTGCTTCCCTATTGGTGATTTTTCTTTTTCTGGGGCATTAACAATAGCATTTTCCATATCCTTAGATAAGTTATAATTTGCTTCAATACACATTTCTTTTATATTACTTATAATTGTATCTGTATGAATAACTCTCATCTTTTTACCCATGCATATCACAATTTTTCAATGATACTGCTAATAAATAAGTTGAAAGAAAGCAGTGCATGGTTCCTTTCATAATATTTAAAACTCTTTCAACTCTTTTTTTATATATACTAAGCAAGCTCTCTATCCTGATAAATAAGCGTTAACAGTTCTTGTCCACGCTCTTTTCTTTCTTGCTAAATAACTCTTTATTGCTCAAATGTTCTTTTATGTTTCCTTAATATTCTTTTTTTTCTTCCATGTTCTTATGTATTCTTAAATAGTATTCTAATTCCTACAATGTAATATATCATACTTTTTATTTAGGCTCAAGTAAACGATATAAATCATACATTCTGGAACTTCTTTCACGAATTAGAAAAGGAGTAAACTGTATAACCATTAATTGGTCCATACAATTTACTCCTTAATTATTCTAATAAAATATTAAAGCATAGTTATTTTATTCCTCTGAGTTAACCTCATCTGAATTATTTTTTTCAAAATTTTCTTCTTCGGAATCTTCTTCTAGTTCTTCGTAATCTTGATTTGAATCTATAATAATTTCATCATTCGTAGATTCTTCTTCTAATTGTTCTTCTAATTGTTTTAACAGATCTTCTTCCGTTGTGTTGTCACTCTCTCTTACCTTAGCAAAACTTGCGACTTTAATATCTTTATCTACATCAATATCAATTAATTTAACACCTGAAGTTATCCTTCCAAGAACAGAAATACCACTTACCATTAGACGAATTATAATTCCTTCTGTGGTAATAATCATAATCTCATTGTCATCATTAACAGCTTTAACACCAACTACTTCACCTGTTTTTTCTGTTACTTTATAACATTTAACACCTTTACCACCACGACGTTGTACTGTAAATTCATCCATGTCCGTACGTTTACCCATACCATATTCTGATACGAATAATAGATACTTACCTTGGGTATTCAATTGCATACCAACGATTTCGTCATCATCAGATAAGTTCATACCAATAACACCCATGGATGTTCTACCAGTAGGTCTAACATCTTCTTCATTAAATCTTATACAGATACCATTCTTAGTTACTAAGATAATATCTTTCTGTCTATTGGTTGATTTAACTTCAATTAATTCATCATCTTCACGTAAATTAATTGCTTGTAAACCAGACTTTCTAATATTTTCATATTCCTTAATAGGAGTTTTCTTAACAATACCTTTCTTAGTTGCCATGAACAAGTATGTGTTATTCTTATACTCGCGTAATGGAATAATTGCTGTAATTCTTTCTTCTGGTAGTAACTGCAATAAGTTAACAATAGCGGTACCTCTAGCAGTTCTACTTGATTCTGGAATTTCATATGCTTTCAAACGATATACACGACCCTTATTAGTAAAGAACATAATATAGTGGTGTGTAGTCGTCATTAATAAATCTTCTATGAAATCCTCTTCTATTGTCTGCATACCCTTTATACCCTTGCCACCTCGATGTTGACTCTTGAAATTATCTACAGTCATTCTCTTTATGTAGCCAAGGCGGGTTATTGCAATTACAGTATTCTCTTTTGGGATAAGGTCTTCCATGGATATGTCGTATTCATCAAATCCAATTGATGTTCTACGATCATCACCATACTTATCACGGATAACAATTAACTCCTCTTTGATCACAGTAAGAAGTTTCTTAATATCAGCTAATATTGCTTTGTATTCCGCAATTTTTGTTTCTAACTCCTTATATTCGTTCTCAAGTTTTTCTCTTTCTAAACCAGTAAGAGCACGAAGTCTCATATCAACAATTGCTTGCGCTTGAACTTCAGATAGTCCAAAACGTTCGGTTAAACGTTCTTTTGCAATTCCTACGTTGTTTGAAGAACGTATAATATGAATTACTTCATCAATATTATCAAGAGCTACCATTAAACCTTCTAAGATATGAGCTCTTTCCTGTGCTTTGTTTAAATCGTATTGTGTACGACGAGTTACTACTTCCTCTTGATGATGTAAATAATGTTTTAACATTTCATGTAAATTGAGAACTTTTGGCTCATTATTTACAAGTGCTAACATGATGACACCAAATGTTTCCTGTAATTGCGTATGCTTATATAATTGATTTAATAATACATTAGCATTTACATCTCTTCGTAGTTCAATACAGATTCTCATACCTGTACGGTCAGATTCATCTCGTAGTTCTGTAATTCCGTCAATTTTCTTATCGCGTACAAGTTCTGCTATTTTCTCAACTAATCTTGCCTTATTAACCATATATGGTAATTCTGTAACTACAATACGATTTTTACCATTCTGCATTGGTTCAATATCCGTTACAGCGCGTACACGTATCTTACCTCTACCGGTACGATATGCTTCGTCAATTGCTCTTGTGCCTAGGATGGTTGCACCGGTAGGAAAGTCTGGACCTTTTACGATTTGAAGTAACTCTTCAATTGAAGTCTCTCGATCTTCCTCTACACGATTATCAATTAACTTAATAACAGCATTAATAATCTCATTTAAGTTATGAGGTGGAATATTCGTTGCCATACCTACTGCTATACCTGATGCTCCATTTACCAAAAGACTAGGAAATCTTGCTGGCAATACAACTGGTTCTTTTTCTGTCTCATCAAAGTTTGGTATGAAATCTACTGTATTCTTGTTAATATCAGAAAGCATCTCCATTGATATCTTGCTTAATCGTGCTTCTGTATAACGCATAGCTGCTGCCCCATCACCATCGACAGAACCGAAGTTACCATGTCCATCTACTAATGGATATCTTGTAGACCACTCCTGTGCTAAATTAACCAAAGCACCATATATTGAACTATCGCCATGTGGATGATATTTACCCATTGTATCGCCGACGATACGGGCACATTTACGATGTGGTTTGTCCGGACCGTTGTTAAGTTCGATCATGGCATAGAGAATTCTTCTTTGTACAGGCTTTAAACCGTCCCTAACGTCAGGTAAAGCTCTGGCCGCGATTACAGACATGGCATAGTCAATATATGACGTTTCCATGGTCTTTTTCAGATCAACCTCATGAACTTTATCAAAGATATGTTCGTCCATTTTATTTCCTCCATAGTTATATTTTTAACGAAGTTATTATAAATATTGTTACTTTTTTAACTAAACATCTAGATTCTTAACATATTTAGCATTCGCTTCAATAAATTCTCTTCTTGGTTCAACTTTATCACCCATAAGCGTAGTAAATGTTAAATCTATCTCAGAAGAAGTTTCTTCATCTATTGTTACGCGTAATAATACACGTCTTTGTGGATCCATGGTTGTTTCCCATAATTGTTCGGCATCCATTTCACCAAGACCTTTATAACGTTGAATCTTATTGTTTGTATCACGACCAATTTCAACTAATATGTTATTTAATTCTTCATCGCTATACGCATAACGTACTTGTTTGTTTTTCTCAACTTTATATAAAGGTGGTTGCGCTAAATATACGTATCCTTGTTTTATTAATTCAGGCATAAAACGGTATAAGAATGTTAACAATAAAGTACTAATGTGAGCACCATCAACATCGGCATCTGTCATAATAATAATTTTATGATAACGTAATTTACTAATATCAAAATCATCTGATATGCCTGTACCAAATGCTGTAATCATTGCTTTAATTTCATTGTTAACCAAAATCTTATCAAGACGTGACTTCTCAACATTAAGAATCTTACCTCTTAGTGGTAGAATAGCCTGTGTAGCACGTGATCTTGCTGTCTTGGCAGAGCCACCAGCGGAATCACCTTCTACAATGTATATTTCACAGTTCTTAGGATCTTTGTCTGAACAATCTGCTAATTTACCAGGAAGACTCATTCCTTCTAGGGCTGTTTTTCTACGAGTTAAGTCTCTTGCCTTTCTCGCTGCATCTCTAGCACGTTGTGCAAGAATTGCCTTTTCACAGATAATCTTTGCTACTGCTGGATTTTGTTCTAAGAAGTAGGTAAGCTGTTCACTAACTACAGTGTCAACCGCTCCTCTTGCTTCACTATTACCAAGTTTTTGCTTAGTCTGTCCTTCAAATTGAGGATCTCCAATTTTAATACTAATAATAGCTGTCAAACCTTCACGTATATCTTCACCAGATAAATTAACTTCGTTATCCTTTAAGAATTTTTGTTTCCTAGCATAATCATTAAAGGTTTTTGTCAGAGCATTCTTAAACCCAGCAAGATGAGTACCACCTTCTGGAGTTGTGATATTATTTACGAAACTATAACAGTTTTCTGTATAAGAATTATTATGTTGCATTGCAACTTCAACATAAACATCATCTTTTTTTCCTTCACAATATAAAATGTTTTCATATAAACAATCTTTATGGCTATTTAAATACTGTACGTATTCTTTTATACCGCCTTCGTAATGAAACTCTCTTACTATTTGTTCTTCTTCACGGTCATCTCTTAGTATAATTTTAAGATTTTTCGTTAAGAAAGCCATTTCTCTAAGTCTTTGTTTTAGTACTTCATAATCATAAACAGTCTCTTCAAAGATATCTTTGTCAGGAAGGAAAGTTACAGTAGTACCAGTTTGGTCTGTTTCTCCTACTACTTTTAAAGGATGCATAACTTTACCACGTTCATAACGTTGATTGTATATCTTTCCTTCTGTGTAGATATTTACTTCAAGCCACTCAGATAACGCATTTACTACAGAAGCACCAACTCCGTGTAAACCTCCTGATACCTTGTATCCTCCACCACCGAATTTACCGCCAGCATGAAGAATGGTAAATACAACTTCAACTGCAGGAATTCCCTTTTTAGGATGGATGCCAATTGGAATACCTCTACCATTATCCTTAACGGTAATTGAATTATCTTGGTTAATTGTTACATCAATTGTATCACAAAAACCGCCAAGTGCTTCATCAACTGCATTATCTACAATTTCATACACAAGATGGTGTAAGCCTTTTGATGATGTACTACCAATATACATACCTGGTCTTTTTCTTACAGCTTCTAAGCCTTCGAGAATCTGTATCTGATTAGCGCCGTATTCTGTACCCATTTCTGTACTCATAACTTTCCTCCTAATTTTATCCTATTATTAATTAAGTATTACTGATAAACTTGATTTTACTATTCATTTTCCAAAGTTACACTTCCTTCTACTACTCGGTACAATTTATCTATATGAAATCGGTTGGTTACAAACTCTTCCAAACCTGTACAAGTAATCATCGTTTGGATACCTTCAATGCTGTTCAACAAGTAATTTTGTCGATTACGGTCAAGTTCCGATAACACATCATCTAACAGTAATATCGGTTCATCTTTTATAGTTTGCCTAACCAGCTCAATTTCAGCAAGTTTTAATGAAAGTGCTGATGTTCTCTGCTGCCCTTGGGAACCAAATTTACGAATATCTATATCCTTTATGGTAAAACAAATGTCATCCCTATGAGGTCCGATGCTTGTCTGCTTATAAAATACATCCTTTTCTCTTTGTTTTTCTACTTTTGCTTCCATATCTTCAGAAAGAACATTAGGTTCATATTTTATTACTAATTCTTCCTTACCACCTGATAATCTCTTATGTATACCGTATACAATCTCATTTAGCTCCAGTATAAATTGCGTTCTACGTTTAATTATACGTCTACCGAACTCACAAAGTTGTATATCCCATACACTTAGTGTTTCCATTAATTCAGGTTTGAAACCTATTTGCTTTAATAAATTATTACGTTGGTTAATAATTTTGTTGTAATTTGTCAAATCCGAAAGGTATAGTTTATCTAACTGACATAATTCAAAATCAATAAATCTTCTACGATCACTTGGTCCGTTTTTAATTATACTTAAATCTTCTGGAGAGAAAAATACAAGGTTAATAAGTCCAAAGAGTTCACTAGACTTCCTAATTGGAATCCCATCGATTGCTACGCCTTTGGGTTTATTCTTTTTCAAATGCATATCAATTCGATGTACAATCAGATTTTTCTCAATAAACATACGAATATGAGATTCTTCCTGATTTAACTGAATCATATCTTTATCCTTACTTCCCTTGTGTGATTTTGTCGTACCAGCTAAATAGACAGCTTCAAGTATATTGGTTTTTCCCTGTGCATTATCTCCATACAATATGTTTGTACCATTCTTAAAATTCATTGATAACGTATTATAATTTCTAAAATTACTTAACTCAAGCGACTTAACAAACATAATTACACCAACTATTTCTCAATCTTAATTTTTTCTCCATTGTATTCGACAATGTCACCATGAACTAATTTTTTACCACGTTGGTACTCTACTTCCTGATTCACTTTTACAAGACCATCTTGAATAACGAATTTGGCATCTACGCCAGAATCAACTAATCCACCTGCTTTTAATGCTTGTCCTAATTTAATATAATCTTCTCTTAATTTAATTGCTTGCATTATAAAAATGCTCCTTTCTAAAGAAGGGAAAATTTGTGCCAATCACAAATCTCCTATTGAGAAAACATTGTTTTTTCAATCTTTTCTCCTAGCTTATACAGCTCCACTAAAGTTAACTGGTAATATTAAATATACGTAATTTTCTTCTTTATCACGAATAAAACATGGTGCTTTAGGATTAAATAGATAAATGTCAACTTCTTCATCATCAATAACACGTAATGCATCAATTAAAAATTTAGGATTAAATCCTATAAGAATATCTTTACCTTCTTTACGAATATCGATTTCTTCATTCATGGAACCAATTGAAGAGTTAATCTTTAATTCTAAGTCAGAATCTGTAATGTTAACAATGATTGGTTTCTTCTCAGATTCTTTCACTAATAAAGTTGCACGATCAATACAATTTAAAAATTCTTTTTTGTTAATAGTAACTTTGGTTTCATAATCATTTGATAGCATTTGGTCAATTTTGAAAAATTCACCTTCTATAAGTCGTGATAATACAGTTGTCTTATCAAATTCAAATAATATATGTTTATCTGATGTATATATTTGTAATTCATCAGAAACTTCACCTGATAATATTTTACTAATTTCAATAAGAGTTTTTCCCGGTACTATTACCTTAGTATCCTCATATTCTTGATTTAACTGAATCTTTCTAATCGATATTCTATGACCATCCAAAGATACGACCCTTAATTCATTTTTTTCAATTTCAAATAGTTCACCTGTCATTATTTTATTGCTTTCATTATCAGCTATAGAGAATACCGTTTGTCGTATTACTTCTTTTAATGAAAATTGAGATAATATAATTGGTTTGTTTTTGGTAATGGTAGGTAAACTAGGAAACTCTTCTGATGTTTTACCTAAAATCTCAAACTTAGACTTTTCACAAGTAATAGTTGCTTTGAAGTTATCATCTGTTTGGATGGTTACATCATTCTCTGGTAGTTTACGTACAATCTCAGAGAAAATCTTAGCATTAATTGCAATAACCCCTTCTTCAACTATTTCACCATTAATAATTGTTTCAATACCTAATTCCATATCGTTAGAAATTAATTTTATTTGATTGCTTGTAACTTCAATAACAATACACTCAAGAATTGGCATTGTAGATTTAGCCGATACTGCTTTTAAGGCAATTTGTACTCCATTTAGTAAATCACTTTTTGAACAAACAATTTTCATTTTGTGTATAACTCCCTTCAGGATAAAATGCAGATATATATATAATATATTTAGTAGTATTAGTAATAGGGGCTGTTAATTTGTTGATAAGTGCTATTTAGGTGATATACGAGCCACTTTGCGAACATAACAACCGTGTTAATAACCCATTTTAATATTGAGTATAAAAGTGAAGTTATTAACATGGATTAATCCGTGCAAAAATAATACACACAAAAATAACAGGTTATTAACAATAAATTGTGAATAACTTAAAAGGTTATTGAGGATTAATCTTTTTACTTAAAACTTCTATAGTATTTTGAAGTGTAGAATCATTTTCAAGTTCTTTTGTAATCTTATCAATTCCATGTAAAACGGTTGTATGATCACGATTACCAAGTTTCTTACCAATATCAGAAAGTGATAATTCGGTAAGTTTTCTAGATAGGTACATACAAATCTGTCTAGGGTATGATATATTCTTACTCTTCTTAGTTGAGTAGAGATCTGATTGAGCTATATTAAAGTGTTCAGATGTCATCTCAACGATTAAATCCACTGTTATTTCTTTCTTATTGTTAGGAGAAATTAAGTCTTTTAATACTTTTTCTGCTAACTCTACCGTTACATCTTTTTTCTCTAGTCGAGAAAAGGCTACAATCTTAGTAAGTGCGCCTTCTAATTCACGAATATTTGATTTAATGTTGGTTGCAATATATTTCATTACCTCATTATCAATTTGTAGACCATCTAACTCTTCCTTCTTTTTTAAAATAGCCATTCGAGTCTCATAATCAGGTGATTGAATATCAACTGTAAGACCCCATTCAAAACGAGAACGAAGACGTTCTTCTAGAGTTTCAATATCTTTTGGTGGCTTATCGGAAGATATGATAATTTGTTTCTTTGACTCATGCAGCGTATTAAATGTATGGAAAAACTCTTCCTGAGTACTTTCTTTACCTATAATAAACTGAATATCGTCAATGAGTAATACATCTATATTACGGTATTTTTCACGAAACTCAGCAGTTGATGAGTTCTCACTTCTATTACGGATTGCATCAATAAGTTCATTCGTAAAAGTCTCACTAGTAACATATAAAACCTTACTTGAAGGATTATGTTCTAATATAAAGTGAGCAATTGAGTGCATTAAATGGGTCTTTCCTAGTCCAACGCCTCCATATATAAATAGAGGATTGTATACTTCAGCAGGGGATTCTGCTACTGCTAATGATGCAGCATGAGCAAGATTGTTATTAGTACCTACAACAAAAGTATCAAAAGTATAACGTGGATTTAGAAAGGGATATTTGTTTTTTTGTGCGGAGTTTCCTTGGTTACTATTTTCTTTTTTAGATATTTCCTTGGCTTCATCAGGAAGAACAATTGAGATTTCGTAGTTTTTACCTGTAATTTCTTCAATAGCAACTTTAATTGGTATACCATATTTCTTACTGATAAAACTAACTCCGTCTTTCCCTAAATCAGGATTACTTAATATAGTAATTAAATTATCTTCTACGTCATATACTTTTAAAGGTGCTAACCAAGTACGAAATGAAACATCTGTTATATCGTGTGTGATCTTAACAGACATTAAAATCTCGTCCCATTTTCCTTGAATTATGTTTTTCATCATAATCCCCCTAATTATAAATTTTCATATAACTATATATTATAACAAGATTGTTAAATTTTCAATGGCTAACTATACAAAATGTGTTGATGTTGTGGACAAACTTTGGTAATATAGTCTTCTAGCATCCAAATTTCACGAATTATCCACGGACCATCCAAAAGAATTAACATCCATGTGTATAATAAATTAAAATTATAAACATCCACGTGAAATATTGTAATTTAAGTGTTTTTATTCATATTATTTAAATAATTAACTAAAAATCAAAAAGTTATCCACAAGTTATCCACAAATTGTTGATAACTTTTTGGATGGTTAGTGTGGATATAGTATTCTAACCGATTTTTCCACAAATCAATCACAAACCATCCAAATAGATGTTTATTAATAAACCAACCATAAAAATATAGAAATGTTCTCTATTATAATAAAATAAATGAACGAACTAATATCTGGGAACAGCGATATATAGGAAGTAGTTGATTAATAAATTTGTAAATAATACTTGACGGAATGAATCATTGCTAATATAATAAACGTGATATTGTAATTTAACTTATAATAGAATAAATACGCTTACTATAAACAGTTGGGTATAACTAAGGAGGTGTTTTGTAATGAAAATGACATTCCAACCAAAAAAGAGATCAAGAGCCAAAGTTCATGGTTTCAGAAAAAGAATGAGTACTTCTAACGGAAGAAAAGTTATTGCTAGCAGAAGAGCAAAAGGAAGACATAAATTATCAGCATAGGTCGCAGTATTGTGACCTTTTTTCTCTATGAACGGCTCTTTAGGGGCTGCTCTTAGGGTATTTAGAGTGCAATATCATATTATTGTTAATAGGGGATTTTGAAATTGTCAGAATCATTGAGAAGTAATAGAGATTTTCAGAATGTGTATAAGAATGGAAGATCGTTTGCTAATAAATATTTAGTTATGTATATAGTAAAAAACGATTTAGATACATTACGATTAGGAATATCGGTTAGTAAAAAAGTAGGTAATAGTGTTGTTAGACATCGTGTAACAAGACTGATCAGAGAAAGTTTTCGATTAAATGATTATATGTTTAATAGTGGTTTAGACATAGTGGTAATTGGTAGAGCGGGAGCAAAGGGAAGAAATTATCAGGAAATAAGTAGCGCAGTTTTGCATTTGTGCAAACTTCATAAAATCGTAAAAGAGATGAGTGAGTAGTGAAACTAATTTTAATATTTCTTATAAAAGTATATAGAAAGTATATTTCACCCTTAAAAGGAAGGCCTACTTGTATTTATACGCCTACCTGCTCTTTGTATGCAATGGAAGCACTACAAAAGTATGGAGCAATTAAAGGAACATATCTTGCAGTTAGAAGAGTATTAAGGTGCCACCCGTTTGCAAAGGGTGGTTATGATCCGGTTCCTTAATAATGAGGAGGAATAATAATTGACAAACTTATTTTTAACGCAAAGTGGCGGTCCATTAGGGCCTATAGCAAGTTTACTTGGATGGATTTTAAATGTAATTTATGAATTCTTAAGTATGTTTGGTATTGAAAATGCAGCACTTTGTATTATTTTATTTACGTTTTTAGTAAAATCTTCAATGTTTCCTTTAACAATCAAACAACAGAAGTTTACTAAGATTTCATCAAAGATGAACCCAGAATTAATGAAAATACAAGAAAAGTATAAAGGAAAACGTGATGAAGTTTCCATGAGAAAGCAACAACTTGAGACACAAGCTGTATATCAAAAATACGGTGCGAATCCAACAAGTGGTTGTCTTCCTATGTTAATTACTTTACCAATTTTATTTGCTTTATACCAAGTTATTTATAGAATTCCAGCGTATATTGGTGATATTAGATCATTGTATGAGCAAATCGCGCTTGGTTTACAAAGTATTCCAAACTTTGGGGCAGTTTTTGCTGATAGTTTTAATGCAACGGGTCTTTCAGCAGACAGTAGTGTTAATACAATTATCGACGTATTAGCAAAATTCAATACTGGTAATTGGGCTGATTTAGCAAACCAATTCCCTACGCTAAGTGATCTTATAACTACCAATTCAGATAAAATAATTCATATTAACTCACTGATTGGTGGATTAAACATTGCAGATACACCTGTTTCTAAAATGTGGCCAGGTCTTATCGTTCCAATTCTTGCAGTCGTAACACAATGGTATTCAACAAAACAAATGACAGCAGCAAATGGTATGGATAAAAATGCTCCTGGAGCTGCTAGTATGAAGGCAATGAATAACTTCATGCCACTATTTTCAGGATTTATATGTTTAACATTGCCAATTGGTATCGGTATATACTGGGTAGCTGGCGCTGTGTTCCAAATACTTCAACAATTTGCTATAAATAAACATTTTGAAAAGGTTAACATTGATGAGTTAGTTGAAAAAAGTGTTGAAAAAGCTAAGAAGAAGAAAAAACATGTTGATTATGAAAAGTCATTAGAAGAATTGGCTAAAAAACAGACAAAATCTATTGGTGACAAAGCAGGGGCTTATACTACTACTACTAAAAATAGTATTAAAAACAAGGCTAATTCTAATGTGAGTAATAACAATAATAATACAAAAGAAGATACAGTTAGTACAAAGAGTAATACAAACTACAAAGCAGGTAGTATTGCTGAGAAGGCAAATTTGTTGAAAGGTATGAATAGCTCAGGTAAGGGGGACAAGTAATCATGAATGAATGGATTGAGGTTAAAGCAAAAAATGTTAATGAAGCATTGACTGAAGCGTTAATTAAACTTGGAACTTCAAGTGATAATGTTGAATATGAAGTACTTGAAAAAGAATCTAACGGAATCTTAGGTCTATTTAGTAAACCTGCTAAAATTAGAGTTCGTAGCAAGAAAACTATTGAAGGTGTTGCTATAGACTTTTTGAAAAAAGTGTTTGGATCAATGAATTTGATTGTTGAGATAAAAGTTGATTATAACAAAGAAGAAGGTTATGTTAATATTGATTTAAGTGGAGATGATATGGGTGTTCTTATAGGAAAAAGAGGACAAACATTAGATTCTTTGCAATATCTAGTAAGTCTTGTCGTTAACAAAGAGAGCACTAGCTATCTTAAAGTTAAAGTTGATACAGAGAATTATCGTGAAAGAAGAAAAGAAACACTCGAAAATCTTGCTAAAAACATTGCATATAAAGTCAAGAGAACGAAACATTCTGTATCCCTTGAACCTATGAATCCATTTGAAAGAAGAATTATTCACTCCGCCCTTCAAAATGATAAGTATGTAGAGACTCATAGTGAAGGGGAAGAGCCATACAGAAGAGTAGTTATTACTCTTAAGAAGTATACTAAAGAGTATAAAGGTAGCTATAATAAAGAGTATAGTTACAAAAAGGATTACAAGAAAGATTATAAAAAAGATTACAGCAAAAACTACGGGGCTAGAACTGCTTCTACAGTTACTGTAACAGAAGAATAGAAATATGGGGCTGTAGCAAAAGTCATTTAAGTTTACAATTTAAATTTTGCGACAGCCCCTATTATGTAACTATTTTGTATAACAGGTTTTAATTGAGTTTCTTAGTAGGTAACCCTATTATTGAATTAGAAAGGAATGTGTAAAACATTGAAAACAGATACAATCGCTGCAATTGCTACAGGAATGACGAATGCTGGTATTAGCATAGTTAGAATGAGCGGTGATGAAGCATTAGAAATAATAGATAAAATTTATTATTCTCCAAAAAAAAACAAAAAATTATCAGAAGTAGCAAGTCATACAGTTCACTATGGTTATATTTTGGATGGTGAACAGACAATAGATGAAGTTATGGTCTTGGTAATGAAAGGACCAAATACGTATACAAGAGAAGATGTAGTAGAGATAGATTGCCATGGTGGAGTGGTAGTAACAAAGAAGATATTAGAAACTGTAATTAAGTATGGTGCGAGAGTAGCGGAGCCTGGTGAATTTACAAAAAGAGCCTTTGTTAATGGAAGAATAGATCTATCACAAGCAGAAGCGGTAATAGATGTTATTAATGCGAAAAATGAATATGCTCTTAGCAGCTCAATGAGTCAACTGAAAGGGAATATTTTAAATAGAATAAAAGATATAAGAGATAATGTGATTCACGATGTAGCCTTTATAGAGGCCGCGCTTGATGATCCAGAACACATTGAGATTGGTAATTTCTCAGAAACATTGTTAATGAATGTAGATTGTAATCTAGCAATATTAGATAAATTGTTAGAATCAGCGGATAATGGACGTTTACTTCGTGAAGGTATTAAAACAGTAATAGTAGGAAAACCAAATGCAGGAAAATCCTCCCTTATGAATATATTATTAGGCGAAGATAGAGCAATTGTAACTGATATTGCTGGAACAACAAGAGATACGTTAGAAGAAACTATTAATATACATGGTATTACACTTAATATTGTGGATACTGCAGGAATTCGTGATACAGATGACATAATAGAAGAGATTGGTGTTAAGAAAGCAAAAGAGAATGCAGAAAAAGCAGACTTGGTTATCTATGTTGTGGATGGTTCAAGAGATTTGGATCAAAATGATTATGACATTATTGAGATGATAAAAGATATAAAATGTGTTGTGTTGTTGAATAAGTCAGATCTAAAACCAAAGATTACTGCGGAACAAATAGAGTCTCTAACAGGAAAAAAAGTGGTTAAGATATCTGCTCTAGAGGGTACTGGTATTGAGGAATTTGAAACTTTAATTAAAGATTTGTTTTATGAAGGAAAACTAAACTTCAATGATGAAGTATATCTAACTAATATAAGACATAAATCGGCAATAGTCGAAGCAAAAGAAAGTTTAGAGCAAGTAAAGCAAAGTATTATGGATGGTATGCCAGAAGATTTCTACTCAATAGATTTAATGAGTGCGTATAATTCATTAGGTTACATTATCGGGGAAATGGTTGATGATGATCTAGTTAATACGATATTTAAAGAGTTTTGTATGGGGAAATAGATTTATATTCGAATAACAAGTAAATGTAGTAGATAGATTGTCTAGTGGCTGTTGTCATTGGATGGTCAACAAAGAAAGAAGTGAGGAAGGATTATGTCATATACGTATGAAAATTACGACGTTGTTGTCGTTGGTGCTGGACATGCAGGTTGCGAGGCAGCTTTAGCTAGTGCAAGACTATCACTAAATACAATTATGTTTACGGTAAGCGTAGATAGTATTGCTCTGATGCCTTGTAATCCTAATATAGGGGGTAGTTCGAAGGGACACTTAGTAAAAGAGATTGATGCGCTCGGTGGTGAGATGGGTAAGAATATTGATAAAACATTCATACAATCTAAGATGTTAAACAAATCAAAGGGACCAGCAGTACATTCACTTCGTGCACAAGCAGATAAGCTAGATTATAGTAGTGAGATGAGGCAGGTTATTGAGAATACTAAAAATCTTACTGTAAGACAAGCTGAAGTATGTGAAATATTGGTTGAGGATGGTCAGGTAGTTGGCGTTAAAACATATTCTGGCGCAATATATTCTTGTAAAGCTGTGGTACTTGCAACAGGTACGTATCTAAGATCAAGATGTATATATGGGGACGTTAGCAATTATACTGGTCCCAATGGTCTCTCATCTGCAAATCATTTGACCGATTCATTAAAGAGTTTGGGTATTGAAATGCAAAGATTCAAGACAGGTACGCCAGCTAGAATCGATAAGAGATCAATTGATTTTACTAAGATGGAAGAGCAAAAGGGTGATGAGGTAATTGTTCCTTTTTCATTCACTAATAAGCCAGAAGATATTGAGAAAGAACAGGTATCGTGTTGGTTAACCTATACCAATGAAGAGACCCATAAGATTATTAGAGAAAATCTAGATCGTTCACCATTGTATTCAGGTGATATTGAAGGTACAGGACCTAGATACTGTCCATCCATAGAAGACAAAGTAGTTCGTTTTGCAGACAAGGACAGACATCAAGTGTTTATTGAACCAGAAGGTAATTATACCAATGAGATGTATATAGGAGGAATGTCTAGTTCATTACCTGAGGATGTTCAGTACAAAATGTATCGTAGTGTTCCAGGACTTGAGAATGCTAAGATAGTAAGAAATGCTTATGCCATTGAATATGATTGTATTAATCCAAACCAATTAAAATCTACACTTGAGTTTAAGAAAATAAATGGTTTATTCAGTGGTGGACAGTTTAATGGTAGTTCTGGATATGAAGAAGCTGCGGCACAAGGTTTAGTTGCTGGTATGAATGCTGCTTTAAAAATTTTAGGAAAAGAACCTATCATATTAGATCGTTCAGAATCTTATATAGGTGTGTTAATAGATGATTTAGTAACTAAGGAAAATAAAGAACCTTATCGTATGATGACTTCCAGATCTGAGTACCGTTTATTATTAAGACAAGACAATGCAGATTTACGATTAAGTAAAATAGGTCATAAAGTTGGATTAATCAGTGATGAACGCTATGAGGGTGTTCTAAAAAAAGAAAAGTTGATTAAAGAAGAAATGGAACGTCTGGATAACACTAATATTGGAGCATCCAAAGAGGTACAACAGCTACTAGAGGAAAATGGTAGTACACCACTCAAAACTGGAACGACTTTGGGTGAGTTAATTCGTAGACCTGAACTGTGTTATGAAGTAATTGGACCGATTGATAAGGGGCGTAAGGAATTGCCGAGTGATGTAATTGAACAAGTTAATATTAATATTAAGTATGAAGGTTATATCAAGAGACAATTAAAGCAAGTAGAACAGTTTAAAAAGTTAGAAGGAAAAGTAATTCCTGAGGATATTAATTATGATGATGTTCATAGTTTACGTCTTGAAGCAAAGCAGAAGTTGTCTTTAGTAAGACCTCATTCTGTAGGACAAGCATCTAGAATAGCAGGCGTATCACCAGCAGATATTTCTGTTTTATTAGTTTATCTATCTTCCTTCCATGGAAAGAAATAATAGGAGATTGTATGAGTAGAGAAGATATTTTAGTACAAGCAGCAAGAGAACTTGATATTAGTCTATCAGAGATACAAGTTAAGCAGTTTATTAAATACTATGAAATACTAGTTGAATGGAACTCATTTATGAATCTTACGGGTATTACGGAGTATGAAGAAGTTGTAGTAAAACACTTCGTTGATAGTTTGTTGATTGTAAAATCCTTTGATATATCAAGTGTAGAATCGTTAATTGATGTTGGTACCGGTGCAGGTTTTCCTGGTATTCCGTTAAAGATTATTTATCCAGATATTAATGTAGTTCTATTAGATTCGTTAAATAAGAGAATTAAATTCTTGAATGAAGTTATTAATCAATTAGGATTAAAAAAGATAGAGACCATCCACGGAAGAGCTGAGGATTTTGGTGGGGATAAGAATTATAGAGAGAAATTTGATTTATGTGTATCAAGAGCAGTTGCTAATCTTGCAACGTTATCAGAGTATTGCATTCCATTTGTTAAAAAGAATGGCTATTTCATTCCATTTAAGTCAGGAAAGATTGCTGATGAAGTAGAAGAGGCTAAAAAGGCAGTGAAAATATTAGGTGGTAGTTTAGAAGAAGTAAGGCCATTAATGCTACCAAATACAGATATAGAGCGTTCTTTTGTTATTATACACAAAATAGAGAACACGAAAAAGATATATCCGAGAAGTGCAGGAAAACCATCCAAAGAGCCATTAAAGTAGTGGTTAAAATATAAGTATAAGTCTATGACCATCCATAAGAAAGAAGGGTATCCGTGTTAGAGGGTAAGTATTTGTTATTTGGAGATTGTTATGATGATGTTAATAAGATAAGAAAGCAATGTACTAGTACCAGTATAGCAGATGTAATGGATAATGAAGCCCTGCATGTTATTGTGTATGAAGATAAGCAGCCGATAGCATGTGGACGCATGTTAATTAGTGAAGATCGATATATCTTTGATCATATCTATGTAATCAATGAAAAGAGAAATAATAAAATCGGTGATTTTACAGTGAGACTTTTAATTGAAAAAGCTAATTTAATGTGTGCAAAAGAGATTATAGTATTATGCGAAGACGATAATAAGATGTTTTTTGAGTCATTAGGTTTTCTAGAGAGTAAGGAACCATCCAATGATAATCAGGAAGGTATTAAGATGTGTTTAGATCTGAATAATTTTTTTAACGGGAAAAAGTGCTGCAAATAAAATTATAGAACTGATAAAATATTGGAGTAAAAAAGAAATGTTGGGACTTCTGTATGTTAGTCCCAACATTTTCATGTTTACAAATATAAACATATTAGTTATTATATATAACGCTTGAATTATAGTGTTATATAAATATAGATATATAATTACATAATTGATTAGGATTTTCGATCCAAGGTAATCCCTTAGAATTTGTTATTATAGCTGTTTCTATAGAAGGATTTAATTCCATATATTCGTTAAAAATCTCTTTATAATTAGAATATCCTTCTCCAGTAACAAAGTAAATACTATTATTAATTGATTTTAGTGCATGTGTAATATTTAGATTCGTATAGTAATATCGAATGCTAACATCAACATACTTGGATGCTTCACCACTAAGGTGAGCAGCTTCAATCCTAGATAGAATATAGTTCCTTTTTATAGTAGTAGGCTCAACAACTTGACTTATCAACTTCTTTGAGAGCCATGTATTACTATAAAGGAGATTAAAGATACTTGTACCTATAATAGAAGATTCCAATAACGTTTTGTTTATCTTATTATTTTTATTTGGTACACGGTTTAATGTTCTGATACTTGGAGTATTAACAAACATTAATTTATCAATTATATCTGGATTGTAATTGCATACAGTAAGACCTATAGTAGTTGACTTACCTATACATACTAAGTTGGTTTTCTGTTTTATAACAGAAGTAATAAAATCGGTTATTAATTGAACAAATAAGAAATTGGTATAAGTCATTTTAGGTTTATCGGATTTACCAAAACCAATTAAATCTATTGTATAAACAGTATAATTTTTTTCTAGCTTACTAATAAGTGATTTAAATTCATAACTAGATTGACTTGCATCTAGGTCATGAATCAATAAAATAGGAGTACCTTGTCCATTCTTTGTATAATAGACTTGTCCAAATCGCCACTCAAAATAATTACTATTTGGTAAATATAATTTTTCATGTTTTGAAGAAAAATAAAAAATTAATTTATTAATACATATGTTAATTGTGGTGATAGCTAATATAGCTAACAAAGCTATGGAAAACTTTTTATTTTTTTTCAATGTATTATCCCTCTTTCTAAAGTAAATTAAATAAAAATATTAAACTAGAACTATTATAGATCTTAAACTTAGTTGTTTCTCTTAAGTTATATTATATGCTAAATTGTTGGGACTTACAATTGATTTTTAAAGTTTAGAAGATTATATATGAATTATTATTATTAAGAGTTGTATAAAAATAAAAAATATATAAAATTAGAATCAATAAGGTCGAAATTTATCTAATTTGAAAAAATAATAAATAAATATAAATTATGTGCAAAAAATTCCTTTAATAATTTGTATTTCTGTTATATTATAGTATATATACTGTTATATAGTGGAATTTGTTCATCGAAAATTATAAGTTTACTACTATATATGAATAAATTTACAAGAAAAAATAACAGTTAATAAAGTGAGGTAATCTAGTGGAAAACATTAACAAAAATGAAAATACATTAGTACAGAGTACCCTAAGCGAAATAGCTGAAAGTTTATTAATAAGTGTAAAGAAGGAAAAGAACTCCTTGTTAATATCTATTCATGAGATGCAAACCAATATAGATATATTACAGAAGAAAATAGTAACTTATTATAGAGATCAAAGTGAAAAGAACAGTGGTTTATTTAAAGCAAATTATGGACAAACCAACTATGAATGCAAAATTATGGAAAACAGTTTACATGATGAACAAAAGAGAATGGAAGAAATGCAAAAAGAATATAATAAAGCTTTATTAAAAGAACAGGATTTATCTAGATTAAATGATCATTTAAAGACGGATAAAGTATGTAATTCACACAGGCTGGATGGTGGATTATATGATGATGTCAACGGACTGAAATTGTTAGAGACGCAAGAAATAGAGAGAAAACGTATTGCCAGAGAATTACATGATTCAACGGTACAGAATTTAACTAATTTAGTTCATAAAACAGAACTCTGTACCAAATTAGTTGATATAGATCCAATACGTGCAAAGCTAGAATTGCAAACAATGATAAACACAATAAAGACAACCATAAATGATATGAGGAATATTATATATGATTTACGTCCTATGTCACTAGAAGATTTAGGGCTAGTTATAACAGTAAAAAGATATATAAAACAATTTATTGATAGTACAAAAATAAAAGTAGTTTTAAATGTTGAAAATGAAAAACAAATTAATTCTGATATCATAGATTTAACTTTATTTAGGATTATTCAGGAGGCTTGTAATAATGCAATGAAGCATGCCGGGGCAACTGTAATATATATAGATTTAAAATATAGAGAGAACTGTATCGAGTTGACCATCGAAGACAATGGTTGTGGGTTTGAGCAATATATGCGTAAGGAAGATCAATATGTATCAAATAATTCTCTGTCTGGTTTTGGATTATCTATGATGAAAGAAAGAGTAGGACTTCTGTCTGGAAAACTAGAAATAGCATCGACTATCAACGAGGGAACAAAAATAAGTGTGTGTGTACCAATCAATTAACTATAGAATTATTCTTTTAAAGGAGAGCATAGGATGGAACCTGTAAATATTATTATTATCGACGATCATTCGTTGGTTAGAGAAGGAATTAAACAATTACTTGAGTTAGATGGAGATATTAAAGTTAAAGGGGAAGCTGGTAACGGAGAAGAAGGAATTGAGTTAATTAAAACGACAAATCCAGATGTAGTATTACTTGATATTAATATGCCGATTATGAATGGTCTTCAAATGTTACAAAAACTGAAAGAGTATAATATAAAAGTAAAGGTATTAATATTAACGATTCATAATGAAATAGAGTATTTGGCAAAAGCAGTCGAAATTGGAATTAATGGTTATGTATTAAAAGACTCTGATTCTGAAGTATTAAAGAAAGCAATATTTACAATTAATGATGGTGAAACATATATACAACCTAATTTAGCTCCTTTATTAAATGAGAAACTTAGTTATCAAGAAGAGAATGCAGCTATTAATGATCTTACAAAAAGAGAAGTAGAAGTACTAAAACTTTTAGCAGAAGGATTGTTTAATAAAGAAATAGCATATAAGTTATCTATTAGTGAAAAGACAGTAAAAAATCATGTGTCAAATATATTTAGAAAAATTGAAGTATTTGATCGTACACAGGCAGCAGTATTTGCAATTAAAAATAACTTAGTTGATATATTTTAGTAAAATAAATCTAATAAATATATTTAAATTAATATATTGTTAATTGTAGATAATAGTTAAATAAAAATATTCACGTAGCTACCCTCAAGTATACCTTGAGGGTAGTAGTCTTTTTCTTTTATTATTTTTATGTTCTTGTATTTTAGTAAAAATTATTCTAAAAATGTATATAACTTTTTTGTAATTAGCATGTTTCACGTGAAACATTTTATGTATGTTAGTTGAATACTATTTATAAAAATGCTATAATTAGTATTGTTAATTTAATATACCTAAGTAAAGTAAAAGACAATTACATTACAAATTTGGAGGTGGAAGAATGGGAAGAATAATAGCAGTTGCTAATCAAAAAGGTGGAGTTGGTAAAACCACGACCGCTATTAATTTATCGGCATGTTTAGCAGAACAGGGAATGAAAGTTTTAACTATTGATATTGATCCACAAGGAAATACTTCAAGTGGTTTAGGTATTGATAAAAATAGTTTGGAAAATACTGTTTATGAATTGATGATTGGCAGTTGTGAATTAGAAGATTGCATTATACCAAGTGTATGTGAAGACTTATATGTTCTACCATCCAATGTAAATTTAGCAGGAGCAGAAATTGAATTAATAGGTATTAATGACAAAGAATATATACTAAAAACCTATATTGACAAAATTAGAGATAAATATGATTTTATTATAATTGACTGCCCTCCTTCACTAAATACGTTGACGGTAAACGCTATGACAACTGCAGATACAGTTCTTGTACCAATTCAGTGTGAATACTATGCATTAGAAGGGCTAACTCAGCTAATACATACTATTAACTTAGTAAGGGAAAGATTAAACCCTGATTTGGAAATTGAAGGTGTGGTTTTTACAATGTACGATGCTAGAACAAATTTATCGTTACAAGTTGTAGAAAATGTTAAAGAAAACTTAAAACAAAACATTTATAAATCAATAATTCCTAGAAATGTACGTCTTGCAGAGGCACCAAGTCATGGAAAGCCTATTAATATATATGATCCAAAATCAGCGGGAGCTGATGGATATAGAGATTTAGCACGAGAAGTAATAGAGAGAGGTGAAGGTTAAGTGGTAGCAGGAAGTAGAGGGCTAGGAAAAGGTCTTGATTCAATGATTCCTCAAAAGGTTATGCAAACTAAAGATAATAAAACAGATGTAAGAGCGAAAAAGAATGAGGACAATGTTTCACGTGAAACATTAATTAATATTAATCAAATCGAACCAAACAAATCACAACCTAGGAGAAATTTTAATGAAGATACTCTCCATGAATTAGCAGACTCTATCAAGCTATATGGTATAATACAACCTTTAATATTACAAAAAAGGGACAAGTATTATGAAATTATAGCAGGAGAAAGAAGATGGAGAGCAGCTAAGGTTGCAGGTCTTAAAGAAGTACCTGCTATAGTCAAGGATTATAGTTCACAAGAAATTGTGGAAATAGCACTTATAGAGAATATACAAAGGGAAGATTTAAATCCAATAGAAGAAGCTATAGCGTTTCAAAAACTAATTAATGAATATAAACTAAAACAAGATGAAGTTGCAGAGCGTGTATCTAAGAGCAGAACGGCTATAGCAAACTCAATGCGATTATTAAAGCTTGATCAACGTGTTCAACAGATGCTGATTGATGATATGATATCAAGTGGACATGCCAGAGCATTAATAACTCTTGAAGATGGAGAGATTCAATATCAAATAGCAACTAAAATCTTTGATGAAAAGTTAAGTGTTCGTGAGACAGAAAAACTTGTTAAAAAGCTATTGGAACCAGTTAAAGAAGAGCAAGATAAAGGCAAGGACTTAAGTTTTATCTATCATGATATAGAAGAAAAAATTAAAGAGATTATAGGAAGTAAGGTCCAAGTTAAACAGAAGACAGAAGATAAAGGTAAAATTGAAATTGAATACTATTCAAAAGATGAGTTTGAACGTATAATTGAGTTATTTCAAACAATTAAGAAAAATCAAAGGTAATAGGCTAGGAGATAATTATGGAAGTATTTGATAGTATAGGGTTAGATATAGGTTATGTGCTGTTGGGATCAATTGGTATAACATTGTTCATAGGTATTTTGTGTATTGTATTGATGTGTAAAGTTCACTCGTTAAAGAAAAAGTATAGAAGCTTTATGTCTGGAAGTACAATGGAAAGTATGGAGGACGAAATTAGCAAGAGATTTCAAGAAATAAACAACTTACAAAAAGAAACAAAAGAAGTGGAGAATCGCGTTGTTCGTATTGAGGATACTTTAAAAGTGGTATATCAAAAAGTAGGTATTGTCAAATATGATGCATTTAGTGAAATGGGTGGAAAGCTAAGTTTTGTATTAGCTTTATTAACGGAAGAGAATGATGGTTTCTTATTAAATTCTATGCATAGTAGTAGAGAAGGATGTTACACATATATCAAAGAGATTATTAAAGGAGAGTCGTTTGTTATATTATCCGAGGAAGAAAAGCTAGCTCTAAAACAAGCAATTGAAAGCAAGAACTTACATGCTTAATTAGGATAGTACTATAGTATTGTCGATAATCGTTTTTAACAATACAATATAGTATTAGGGTGATTAAATGGTTGAATTAAAAAATTCTAATATGGTAATGAGAAGCGTTAGTGTTAATGTTTTAAAAGGTAATGAGATTATAGCAAAAGATATTATTTCTGAATCTGGTATTATATTAATGTCAGAAGGTACAGTTGTTAAAAAAGAATATATCAGTAAGTTAATCGAATTAGGTATAACCAATATATTCATAAAGGATGAAATAGCTGAAGGTATTAAAGTTGATGAGTTAATTGAAATAAAAATTAAAGAGCAGTGCCAGGAAACAGTAAAAGAAACAATTGAAAAATATTTTTTCAGTGATAGTTCAGAGTTAGAAAAATTAAAAATAGTAGCTGATGAGATTATTTTAGATATTTTAAGTGAACCCGAGATTATGTTTAATATATCGGGTGTCCGTAAAAGAAATGGGAATGTATATTCACACTCTGTTAACGTTTGTGCACTATCAGTATTATTAGCATTGAAATTGAAATTATCAAAAGATAAAATCAGAGATATTGCAGTAGGGAGCTTACTACATGATATTGGAATTAATTACGTTAATTTTAATTTAATAAATGAGAGTTATGAATCAATCTATAGTGATGAGAATAAAATAAAAGAGTTCAAGAAACATGTAATTTACGGTTATACGTCTGTAGAAAAAGAGACATGGTTGTCAGCAGTAGCTAAGGATATTATTCTTTCTCATCATGAAAGAATAGATGGTAGTGGTTACCCATTTCGTTTGAAAGGCAATAAGATTAAAATTGGAAGTAAAATAGTAGGGTTATGTGATGAATTTGACCATCTTGTATACGGCCTATATAGTAAGAAGATGAAAGTATATAAAGCAATTGATTATATACTTAGCCAAAGTGGTGAAAAATTCGATTATGAGATAGTTAAGTTTTTCAATGAATCAGTTGCTGCATACCCCACTGGTAGTACAGTGATAACTAGTGATAAGGATGTAGCTGTAGTATTAAGACAGAATGCAAAATGCCCTACTAGGCCTGTTATACGGCTTATTATGGATAGTATGGGTAATTACTACAATGATTGGATAGAGGTTGACTTGACCAAGGAATTAACATTATTTATTGAAGATACGAAAGATATATAGGTATAAAATTAAATAAAAAGTAATAATTTTTATAAGTACTCTATGTAAGAAGAGATAAGATAACTGTTATAAGTATCAGTGTTTATATTAATAGCATATGTATTATTATAGGAAAGACAATACATAATTCACATTCAAGATGTTTTTGCTTTAAATATAAACGTAAAGATTCTTATAACAGTTTTTATCTTTAATTTAACATTATTAAACTAGACAAAAGGACTGTTTAGTGATATAACAATATAAAGTAAGACGAAATTTATGTAAAGGTGGTGTTTGATCATGCATAGTTATTTAAGATCAGTGGGATTTAGTAATATTAAGAAAAGGGAGGATCTAGAGCAGATTTTAGGTATGGTCATGGCACAACCTACAGAAAAGTATGTAACTAGTGAGAGGAAGAATTACGTAGAAGCTGAATTAGTAAAAGATTTTTCTGATCGACTGGGGGTTGCAGTACGTGGGGAATATGATGAAAAAGGATTTTTTCATCTAGAGCATTATTATCCATACTTTAAAGGTAAGATAACAAGTATTAGAGAAGAGGTTGCAATAAATAAGAGAGTTGATACAGATGCCTATACGGGAATGTGCGATGACTTAAGAATAGGCGTATCATTAATCTTTTATTTACAGAATGTAATTGATTATATAGACTGTATTGAAAAGAATCGTTGGAATGGAAGAGCAGTACCTATTATGTTAACAGGATTAGCATCTGAAGGAAAGATATTGTTAGGAACTTCGAAGGATAGTAATACTGAAAGAAATATTATATCCGATAACAAGCAAAGAACCCAGTTATTAGCGGAAGCTAAAAAGGGAAATCAAGAAGCTATTGACAGTTTGACAATTGATGATATTGATTTATATGCTATGGTATCGAGACGAATACGGTATGAAGATATATACTCTATTGTTGAGTCAACCTTTATTCCGTATGGATCAGAATCTGACAATTATACGGTCATTGCTAATATAGTAGAAGTTAAAAAATTGCAGAATGAATTCACCAATGAATATATATATGACTTGGTTGTTGAGTGTAATGATATTATGTTAGAAGTATGTATTAATGAGAAAGATTTAGTAGGTACACCTGAACCTGGAAGACGTTTCAAGGGGAATATATGGCTTCAAGGAACGATTACCTTTGTTGAACAATAGAAGATAAGTAAAGATAAATAATAGGTTACCATAACAGATATAAATTGAGTAAATAGTTGTATTAATCTTGACTTTAGTGTGAATTATAGTTATAATTTTTATGGTGTAGAGATATGCATCTATAGCTCAGTAGGATAGAGCGACCGCCTCCTAAGCGGTAGGCCGCTGGTTCGAATCCAGTTAGGTGCAGAGATAAAAAGGGTTTCGATCGAATAGATCGAAACCCTTTATAAGTAATAAAATATGTATAAGTTATAGGTAAATGTTAATAATAACGAAAGATAGGTGATACTATGAAGAAAAAGAGTTTTGGACTATCCTTTTACATTATGTTTTTTACATTTGCATTATTAGTAGAAATCTATAGTTACCTAGAATGGAGAAAAGATACAATATCTATAATAGGAACCAGTATTGTGTTCCTTATTGCTTTATACCTTTTTATTGATAGTGTAAAGTATGAGATTGAAAAGAAGAAAAAAGAGTATTATGAAATGATTGATGATCAGTATAGAAAATTAAATGTCTTGGTCGATGAGAGAGTTAAAGAGGCAAAAGAGGAAGTAATGCACCGCCAAAAATCAAGTGTAGAGGTATTACTAAAAGCACAAAGAAATTTTACAGAGGCAATTATTCAAAATAATAAGAAGAAATAATAATGTTTACACTCTGGTTATAGGAGGTGAAAGAATGAATTATATTGTTATTGATTTGGAATGGAATCAGAGCCCTTATGGAAAAGGAACTGAGGTAAAGGAAATCCCGTTTGAAATTATAGAAATTGGTGCGGTTAAACTTAATGAGAATAGGGAAGTTTTAAGTAGCTTTAGTAGATTAATTAAGCCACAAATTTATACTGATATTCATTCTATTACCAAAGAGATAATACATATAGAAATAAAAGATTTGGTAAAAGAAGAATTATTCCAAAATGTTATAAAAGAATTTTTTTTATGGTGTGGAAATGATTTTCGATTTGCAACATGGGGAAACATGGACTTAATAGAATTGCAAAGAAATTTGGATTACTATGGTATAAAAGGTTATATTGATAAGCCTATTGCATTCTATGATGTTCAGAAACTATTTGCAATTTGTTATTATCAGGATAGAATACCTAGAACACTGGAGTATGCAGTGGATATAGTAAAGTTGAATAAGAATGAAGAGTTTCATCGCGCATATGTAGATGCAAAGTATACAGCAGAGATCTTTAAAATGTTGGATAAGGATACAGTAGAAAGGAATTATTCCATAGATTATTTCCATAATCCTAAGACTAAGGAAGAGGAAATACACCTACATTATGAAACGTATTATAAGTTTATATCTAGAGAATTTGAATCAAAAGAAGCAAGTATGAGTGACAAAGATATTAGTAGCGTCATATGTCATAAGTGTAATCAAAGGATTGTTAAGAAGGTTAAGTGGTTTACAACGAATTCTAAAAATTATTATAGCTTAGGTTACTGTAAGAAACATGGTTATATTAAAGGTAAGATAAGAATAAAAAAGGCAGTTAATAACAACGTATATGCTGTTAAGGTAGTCAAAGCTATTTCAGAAGAAGATGCATTGCTTCTGATGGAACGATATGTAGAAGCAAAACGAAGAAAAAAGAAAAGAAAGTTAAGTGAATAGTAAACAAAAAAGACCATAACAGATTGTTTGGTCTTTTTTTGTGAGAATTATTATTGTAAATTACAAGTTAAAATCATCGTATTTACGTGAATTTTTTCTTTGATAATAAGCTTGTCTACGTTTCTTACGGGGACGCTCCACCGCTATATAATATACGAAGTATAATAGAATGAATACTACAAAAATACCTATTATTATAAGAGGTTTAATATTCTGATGTGTTTTAGAAGATACGGCAGAACTTAAGGTACTTGTTACAGACCTATCTGAGTTGTCCTCAAGTAAGGCAACAGATTCTAGTGTTGGCTTTTCCGAGGCTGTATAATAGATATCAAGTTTTCCTACAGTTTTATTATCAAATGTATAAGTAATATCACCTATGATTTCTTTTCCGTTTTGGTTCTTAGGTGTATCATATAGATTCATACTTTGTGTAACATCTTTTTGACTTGCACCTACAGGAAGAATATAGCTACTAGAATTATCGGTATAAATCATTGGAGTAGAGGTATCAAAAATCGAGTTAAATCTAGTAAACAGTATTGAATTATCTATTGATGAAACAGTACTTGCTTCATCCACAGAGAAAGCCTCATAGTTGCCGAATCCATAATCAAATAAACTAACTGTGTCTTTATACTGATCGGTAGGGGTTGATTTCATTATTACACAAATCAATTCTATACCATCTTTATTAGCAAACGAGACAAGAGTGTTGCGGGCTGCATTGGTGTAACCTGTCTTTCCACCAATACAAGAGTCATATTTCTTCGTTAGCTTATAACCAAGCAATAATTGTTGGTGATTGGCCATAGGAAACTCTTCCTTAGATTTGTTCGTCTTAGGTATTACGTAGCTTTTAGTAGCTGTAATTTTTCTGAAAGTTTCATTCTTCATTGCTTCCTGGGCAATGAGAGCCATATCATAAGCGGAAGTATAATGTTTATCATTGTGCAAACCATTGGCATTAACAAAGTTAGTATTCTTGCATCCTAATTCTTTTGCTTTGGCATTCATCATATCAGCAAATTTATCAATACTACCGGCAACATGTTCCGCAACGGCATTTGATACTTCATTTGCGGAAGCTAGCATTATAGCATATAGACATTGCTCCATAGTTAACTGTTCGCCCTCTTGACGGGCTATATGAGTACTTCCACTTTCAATACTAAAGACTGCATTATGAGAGAAGGTGACTATTTCATTAAGAGAAGAATTTTCTAAAGCAATCAATGTAGTCATGATCTTAGTTATACTAGCTGGATATAATTCTTCGTTTGCATTCTTTTCATATAAAACTAAACCGGATGAGGCATCTATTAATATTGCTGATTCTGAAGTAATACCAGTAGGACTTTTAGGCCACTTAAAAGTATTTTTCGCTTCAGTAGAAGTATCTGTATCCGTAGTCGAATCAATGTGCGAGACTTGGGTTTGCTCCATTTGTGTAGTGGCAGCATGTGCCGTTATATTTCCTATATTGGAAAGCAGTAGGACTGCTGTTAGAACTGTTGTTAGGATTCGTTTCATAATATTGTAGTTACCTCTCTTTGTATAATCATTCATTTTTCATGTTATATAATCTTTGTTATATAATATAGCAAATAAAACGAATTTTCTTATTATCATATAAGATCTAGAATTGTGTTATAGCTAATTTATCGTCTCAAAACAAATACTCAAATAAAAGTTCAAATAAATACGCAGATATAGACTCAAGAAATTACGATGTAATTTCCCTCATTAATTTATGGCTCCTGCGGAGTTACGATCTTATACTGCGTATAATCTCTAGAAGAAGCTACGCTTCTTCTCATAAATTACATTATAAGTTATTTTTGAAAGACAGGCAATAGATAAATACCAAGTGATTACAAAAAGAATCACTTGGTATTTATCTATCTAACTATTTAGTTTGAACTAATTGAGAATTCTTTATATACATACATATTCTAGTATATACCAAGAATTAAATATTCATACAATATTATGCGTTTGCTTGTTTCTTTGCGGTGTTCATACGTTTTATAACCTTAAGTCTTGTGAACTCTTCACGTTCCTTTTCCTCAAGAGCATTCTGTATATCTGTAACTAATGTTGTATAATGAGGAATGGTTATATTCTTAAGGGCATTAGCGCGCTTTTGAGTTTTCTTGATATTTGTAGCAAGACGGTAAGCAGAAGTTTCAACCATGGATAAACGGATGGTTAATTCTTTTACCTTATTAAAATGTTTACAAGCCTCATCAAGCGCTAATTTAGTTCCGTAGAAGGAATACGTAGGGGTAAGAGGTGACTTATCATAATCAATAAGAGGGATTTCTGTACCCATAATACTACGTGTCTTAATAGTAATGGAGTTCTCTTCTGGAACGGTCTTACTTAACATCTGAACATTATTAATACCCATCTGTATATTAGCTTTTTGTAAAGCAATATAAGCAGAGGTAAATGTATCATCTATTTCTGATTGAATATCCTTTGCTTTATCTATTAATTCCATAAGCTCACGAATAAGAATATTTCTCTTCTTATCCATAAGGTCAAAACCTTGTTTCGATAGAGCTAAGGAGTTCTTAGCAAGGATAAGATTTCCCTTGGTGGGAAATGTATTTGGATCCATATACTCACCATCCTTTATTCTTCATCGGAAGCGATATTGTTAGTAGTAGGAACCTGATAGTATTTATCAAGAATCTTCGTATCGACACGGTCAAGTTCTTCTCTAGGAAGAATTGATAAGAGACTCCAACCAAGATTTAAAGTTTCATCAATACTTCTATCTTCCAAATGTCCTTGAGAGATGAAGTCATTTTCAAATGCAGTACCGAATTGTAAGTATTTCTTATCAATAGGTGACAATTCATCTTCACCGATAACACTTGCCAATGCTCTTGCTTCGCCTACACGAGCATAAGAAGAGAAGAGCTGGTTAGCAAGATCTTGATGATCTTCTCTGGTATAGCCTTCACCAATACCGTCCTTCATAAGACGAGAAAGTGATGGTAATACGTTAATAGGTGGATAGATTGCTTTTTGGTGAAGTGCACGTTCTAGAACGATTTGCCCTTCAGTAATGTACCCTGTTAAGTCAGGGATTGGATGAGTAATGTCATCATTCGGCATTGTTAGGATCGGAATCTGTGTAACAGAGCCTTTACTTCCTTTTACGATACCAGCACGTTCATAGATAGTTGAAAGTTCACTATATAAGTACCCTGGATAACCTTTTCTACTTGGAATTTCTCCTTTGGAAGAAGAAACTTCACGCATTGCTTCGGCAAATGAGGTCATATCAGTTAATACAACTAATATATGCATACCTTTTTCGAAGGCTAGGTATTCCGCAGCAGTAAGAGCTACTTTAGGTGTAATTAATCTCTCAACAACTGGGTCATTGGCAAGATTTAAGAACATAACAACGTGAGAACTTGCGCCACTCTCTTCAAAGGTACGGCGGAAGAATTCTGCAACATCATGTTTTAAACCCATGGCTCCAAAAACGATAGCGAATTCTTCATTAGAATCTTCGCCAAGAGAAGCTTGTTTAACAATTTGTGCAGCTAACTGATCGTGAGGAAGACCATTACCTGAGAAGATAGGTAATTTCTGTCCTCTGATTAATGTAGTTAGACAGTCGATTGTTGAGATACCAGTTTTAATAAAGTTACGAGGATACTCTCTTGAACATGGGTTAAGAGGTTCGCCATTAACGTTCTTTTTTTCATCAGAGATAATTGGTTCAAGTCCATCGATTGGCTCTCCAATACCGTTAAAAACACGACCTAAAATGTCCTCTGATAAAGCTATCTCCATTGGATGGCCTGTTAACTTTGTATGCGTATTCTTAAGGGACATTTCTTCTGTTCCTTCGAATACTTGAATAACCGCTTTATCTTCATCGATTTCAACGATTCTTCCTAGTTTATGATGAGTACCTTCTACTGTTAGTTCAACGATTTCATCATAAGCCGCACCCTGTACACCTTCTAAGACAATAAGGGGGCCATTAATTTCACTAAGTCCTAAGTATTCAATTGACATCTTTATAACCCTCCTTACGCATTGGTTTCTAATAAATGATTGTAGAAATCGTCAATTGCATCTTTATATTCTTTGAATTTGTTTAGTTCATCATTGGCAACATCATATTTAATAGAGATAACTCGTTCAAAGATATTACTTTCTTTTAATAATGACATTGGCATATTCATTGCAATTAATTTCTTACATTGGTCGAATAGATACATAATTGTTTCCATCATCTTCAACTGTTTTTCAAGTGGTACATAAGTATCAGAAGGATGATAAGCATTCTGCTGTACAAATCCAAGACGGATAACTCTTGCAATTTCAAGTACTAGTTTTTGATCATCTGGCAATACATCACTACCAATCAATTTAACGATTTCATTTAACTGACTTTCTTGTGTTAATAGAGAAATTAACTGATTACGTAAATTAATAAAGTCTGGACCGACATTCTTTGAATACCATGGAGTTAAGTCAGATACATATTCACTGTAACTAGTTAACCATTGAATAGCTGGGAAATGTCTTGCATAAGCAAGAGATTTATCAAGTGCCCAGAAACACCGAACGAAACGTTTTGTATTCTGTGTAACAGGTTCAGAGAAGTCACCACCTTGAGGGGAAACAGCACCGATTATTGATACACTGCCTTCTGTACCATTTAAGTTACTCATGAATCCAGCACGTTCATAGAATGCAGAAAGTCTAGATGCTAAGTAAGCAGGGAAACCTTCTTCAGCTGGCATTTCTTCCAAACGTCCAGATAACTCACGAAGAGCTTCCGCCCAACGAGAAGTAGAGTCAGCCATGATAGCAACATGGTAACCCATATCACGATAATACTCAGCAAGAGTAATACCTGTATAGATACTTGCTTCACGGGCAGCAACTGGCATGTTAGAAGTATTAGCGATTAATGTAGTACGATCAAGTAATGGATTACCTGATTTAGGGTCAACTAATTTTGAGAAGTCTTCCAAAACTTCTGTCATTTCGTTTCCACGTTCACCACAACCAATATAGACGATAATATCTGCATCAGACCATTTTGCTAATTGATGTTGTGTCATTGTCTTACCAGTTCCAAATCCACCAGGAATGGCAGCAGTACCGCCTTTAGCAATTGGGAATAAGGTATCAATAATTCTTTGGCCTGTTATTAATGGGCGATCTGCAGGATAACGTTTTGCAGTTGGTCTAGGAATTCGAATTGGCCATTTTTGAGTTAGTGTAAGCTCTTGCTCTTCACCATTATCATTAATGATAGTAACGATTGGATCATTAATTGTATATTGTCCATCAGGTGCAACTTTAATAACTGTACCATGTACGGAAGGTGGAACCATAGATTTATGAATAATTGCACGTGTTTCACGTGTTTCTGCAATAATAGTTCCGCCAAAAATCTTATCGCCTTCTGAGACAGTAACGTGTACATCCCATAATTTCTTTGTATCTAGAGAATCAACATTTACACCTCTTGATATAAATGCGCCTGATTCTTTCGCAATTTCTTTAAGTGGTCTTTCAATACCGTCAAAGATATTTCCAATAATACCAGGTGCTAAGGTTACGGATATTGCGCTTCCCGTAGCGGTAACTTCTTCCCCTGGTCTAAGTCCTGTTGTTTCTTCGAATACCTGGATGGTAGTGGTGTCTTTGGTTAAAGAAATAACTTCACCTACCAGTTTTTCTTTTCCAACGAGAACCATTTCAGACATTTTAAATCCTAGATTACCTTTTAAGTAAACAATAGGACCATTAATTCCGTATATCTTTCCTGTCGAGTTCATATTGGAGCAACCTCCTATTTCCAAAATTAAAATAACTATTTAAGTCATGTGCATGATCGGTATTTAGAAACCCTGATAGCAGGGTTTCTAAAGGTTAACCATTTATGACAATTTAAAATTCGATTTTTCTTCTCTTAGCTTAGACATAAATGAATTATCAATTAAAATATGTCTTTCTGGAATCACACAACGAATACCACCGAAAAAATCAACGTTGCTTATCATTAATTCTAAATGAGTAGCAGCTTCTAATGCTGATTTTAGGTGAGAGTCTGTCTGATTAATGTAGACTGTAAGTTCATCACCTTTAGCAAAATCAACAGCTTCATTAATTTTATTAACTAAGAATGTTTGATATTCTGGTGTTTGCATATAAGCAGATAATCTTTTTTCTACATCATTGAAAAGGATTTCGACTTTTTCCTTTGATTTCTCGCTTAATGCACGTTTAATATTGAGTGATTCGTTGGATAAATTTCTGTTTTTTTCACGTATTAAATTCTCAGATTCTATACGAAGTTTTTGTTCTGCTTGTTTTATTAGAGATTTTCTTTTCTCTTCATACATTTCTTTTAAAGTCTGTTCATAAGATTCTAAGATTTTAATACTTTGTGCAGTTGCATCATCAATTGCACAATGATAAAAGTTATCAAGTTTTTCGTCTAATGTCATAATAACAAACATGCTCCTTTCCAAAGTTTGAAGACTGTGTAGTACAAAACACTGGTTATTAGAGTTTTAAACCAATTGCTTCATTCACATAGTCAGTAATAAAGTTTGGTTTTCTTCCTGTACCATGACGGTCTGGAATTTCTACAATTAAAGGTAATCGACGATTTAATTTAACATCATCTATAAGTTCAGGAAATTCGCGACTGAATTTTTCTGTTATTAAAATAACGCCTATTGTTTTATCAGCTATTGATTTATCAAGTTGTTCCTTTAGATGTTTTTTTGAATGGATTACAACACCATCAACACCTGCAAGTCTCATGCCAGTGTAGGTATCTACGTTGTCGCTAATTAAGTACATACGCATATTAACAATCGTGCTCCTTTCCAAAGTCTGGAGACTATGTGTGTAGCACAAATCTCCGTATTAAAAAACAAAGTCTTTTAATACTAATGTTCAGTCAACCTAGTCATAGGCCAATTATAGTTTACTATTCATTATGGTAACATTGTGAAAGAAAGAACTAGTCCATATAAAGCAATACCTTCTGCTAAGGCTACGAAGATTAATGCTTTACCCATGATACTTGAATCTTCACTCATAGCTCCAAGAGCTGCACTAGCAGCAGATGCTACTGCAATACCACCACCGATACATGAAAGACCGGTTGAAAGAGCAGCAGCAATATATCTCCAGCCATCGCCAGATGAAGCAGCTACAGCTTCTGTTGCAGCTGATGCATTACCAGAGAACATAAGGATGTTAGCGAAAACTAAAGTACCAAAGAAGAAGAATGCGTTAAAACCAAGTGCAGCTTTAAATCCACCTTTCTTCTTTTTGCTTAATAAGAATGCTCCAAAAGGGATAAAAATACTTAAAATTAATGCAGCTACAAATATATATCTTGTTAATAAATTCATAATGATTCCTCCTAAATATAAATAGTATTAATTATTTTTAAATGGTTTAAATTCTTTACCTGTTCCACGATAGAAACGACTAAACATTTCGTAATATTCAAGACGAAGTACCTGAATACCAACGATTAGTCCCTCCATGCCTGCAACAATAATGTTTCCTATAATCATAACTGGTATATTACCAATACCCTGTTCAGCACCTGCAAACATAAGTACAACACCCATCATAGCTGCATGACTTAGAGCAAATGCGCCGACACGTAGAAATGATATTGTATTACTTGCGTAACTTAAAAGTACCTCAAAAATCTCGAAGACAGAAGTTAGTACAAACATTCCCTTTCCATCAGGGAATAACTCGGCTTTTTTCTCCAATTTTCTCTCAAGAGGTTCTTTAAAGAACATTAATAGTAGTGGTACACCAAACATGATAGTTAAAACAATAGATCCCGGCAATGCATGACCTGTAAATATGAGAGCAACGCAAGCAATGATTCCTCCATAAAAAACAAGTCCAGCTACACCATTGGTATCAAAAAACAATCTTGCATAATCATGAGCCTTAATTGCATTAATAATATTCAGTAACATTGCAAAGATAATTAAGAATGCACCAAATACAATAGCAGTAATTAAAACGGACATTATATTATCCATTGGTTTCATCCACATATGTGGAATTAAATCTTCATAACCAAATACACTTCCATACATGAAACCAAATATGGTAGAGAAGATACCTGCAAGTGAAACAATAGCACCAAGATTCATCTTCTTAAACTTATAGAACAATGCGCCGCCAACTACTAAACAAAGACCTTGGCCTACATCACCAAACATAATACCGAATATAAGTGAGTAGGTAATGGCTACAAACAAGGTAGGGTCAATTTCATTATAGGCGGGAACCCCATACATATGAATAAACATTTCAAATGGTTTAAAAATCTTTGGATTCTTAAGCTTAGTAGGTGGTTTCGTGCCAATGTCTTGTTGCACATCTTCCGATATACAATACACGTCAGGATCACTTTCAATTTCTTTTAGAAAAGCATCCGCTTGCGATAGAGTCATCCAACCACAAACAATATAAAATACTAAGTCATCGTTATTCTTACCAATGCTTCGATCTTTCGTACAAGCAGAAACTTTTCTAATGTCATGATTCTTAGTAAGTGTTAGCAATGTAGTATGTGCCAACAAAAGTTCAGGTCCTACGGAGTCGATTTTCTTCTTGATTTTAATGGAGATTTCTTTTATTTGCTTGGTGATCTCTTCTATTTTTTGTAAAATAGCATCGTGCGCTTCTTCTGGTGTTCCATCGTATTCATTCGGAATAAATATTCTTTCAAAATGTAAAGAAGAGTAGATGGCATCTATCTTTACACTGGATGTTGCAGGTACAAAGTAGATTCCCCATACATAATCTTCGTCACTATCACATTCATAAAAAACGGTATTCAAATTCTCATAAACATATTTTGAAAATTTATTATAAAATTCATGAGAAATACGTCCGAAACGAAATTTAATAAATTTAAACTCCATAATTTTATTAATTTCATAATTAAGCATTTTAAAAGGCTCAATTGTATGAAGAAGTTCTTTATAATGTGTCTTTGTATCTTTTAACTGTTTCTTTTGTAAATTAAGATCTTCTAACATTAAATAAGCATCAGTGATTACATCTGCAGCCTCGGATGGCGTCATAGGTTTATGCGAAGCAGTGCAATCTTTATCTATTTTTTTTACAAGTTCTTCAGATTTTGACATTAAGTCGCGATACGGGTTCATCTCAACAAAAGGTTTTAAATCACGAACAGTACTTAGTTCGGATAATGCATTCTCCAGATGCATTTCATATCTCGATAAATACGTATTTGCTACACGATCGATATCACTCTTAGGACCTGTAATACTTAAAAATTTCATCTTTTCAATCACCGTCTACACCTCCAATCCTTTATTGTATATAACTAAGTGTTTCATTCGGTTGTAACTTATAACGAATACACTCTAAAACAGTAGTAAGTTTATCTATTTCTAATTCTTTAAAATAAAGATATTGCTGCACAGGCGCCATAGAATGTGGATACTTCTGTTTATTTGATTTGTAAATCTTGGATAGTAAGGTTCGATACAGGTTTTCAAAGGATGTTATTTCTGTAATTCCATATGCTTTTACATAATAACTTGTATTTACTAACGTAACTAACTCTTCTATAGAATTAGTTTCAATTAGGGCGGTGATTTCTTTTTTCTTAAGTTTATATGATATTGGTATTATATAAGAATAAATCTTGGCTGAGTCAATATCATAATATTTTTTGGAACGATAGATCCATAAGATATTAAGTAAATCTGCTTGTTTCCCTAGTATTTCTGTATAAGCTTTGTTACTATCACCTTTTAGATACTTATCTTTTAATTTCCAAACTTTTTTAAAGTAATAAATATCTAATTGCATCTCATAATCGAATAATGTTGGATTATTCGTATTCTGAATGGCCTTCAAAATAGGGTAGTACTCCGTGTCTTTTAAAAGATTAATAAATTCGTCTACCGACCTAGCAGAGGTTAACTGTTCTAGATTGATTTTTAGACGTTTATTAAAGAGTACATCGAAATTTGAACCTTTGTATTCGTATTCGTCATTAAAGACATGTTGCAGACAATATTTAATAATAGTTGTTTCAAAGCGAAAGGATAAGAATATAAGAGCTTTTCTTTGCTCACTATTACAAAAACGATAGATTCTTGAATAACTGTCAAACAAGGAATTCACTATTAATTCTTCAACTTGACCTCTATGTAGAGATCCTTCTTCAAATCCAGAGAATAAAGGCTCATAGGCTGGATTTGACTTTAAGAAATTAATAAACTCCGATACAGTCTCTAAATTAGAGATTTTTACATAATCATCATTTTTGAATAAATTACTTTCCATTGCCTTTACTTTGGCAGTGATTCCACTGTAAGATAGTAAGTTATTTGCCATTTGATCACGCCCCAATTATGTTCTGAAAAACATGTTCTAATAAAGCATCATGATTCATGGTAAAAGTGGTTTCGAGTTGTTCTATTTGCTTTGCACAATCATCAATGAGGGCTTTTCTTTCTAATTCAAGTTCTTTGTCTGCTTGATTTTGCAAGAATTGAATTTTTTTGTTGGTTTCGTCCGTTAAAGAACTCTCAAATAAAGATAGTTCATGGTCAATTTCTCTACGCTTTGCGTTTTTTTGTTCGTCCGTTCGAGAAATAATACGATTTGCCTTTTCTTCTATATCATACAAAAGGTTAATTACTTTCTCCATATGATTCCTCCTGTTCCATATTATTTGTAGCTTTAGGTTATTAACTAATAAAAATTATTAAATAACTAATGAGCTAAAGAGTAATAGAATACAAATACACCTTAACATAATACTCCTTTTAAAAAAAAATTCTATAGTAAAAAGAGAGAAAAATCATTAAAAAAGCAGTATAAATTGTTTATTATTATGCAAAAAGCAACAGATTATGCTTTATAAAAATCGACTTTTACAGGAAATTAAATATGTTAACAGATATAGGTGTTTGCGTTAGTTTTCCGCTAAGAAATAAAGCAGTTTCTTTACAAAAAAAACAAAAATTAATATTTTATTCCATGAGTTTATAAATAAACAAAAAAATGTATAAATATTATATTTTAAAATGTTTGACTAATGATTGATTAAAATTTATAATTTAAATAGCTATTAGGGGTAATAGATTAATAAATAATTGTAATATTATATAGTAGAAAGATTACAGTTATTATCAATACGGAGGAATATACATGAGATTAAGAAATGTGAAAGGTGCAAGAGAGAATATTGCTGCCAGTCAATTTGTTATTCATAATCCAGAAGAATATAAAGGTAAGTGGAGAGAGTTATTTCAAAACAATAATCCAATTCATATAGAAATCGGAATGGGTAAGGGAAAATTCATTCAGACTTTAGCAAGTAACAATCCTAATATTAATTATATTGGCATTGAGAAGTTTTCAAGTGTTCTTATACGAGCAATTGAAAAACGTAATGAATTAGATATTGAGAACTTATATTTTATAAGAATGGATGCAGAAGAAATTGTTAATATCTTTGAAGAAGGTGAAGTAAATCAGATCTATCTTAATTTCTCAGATCCATGGCCGAAAGATCGCCATGCAAAGAGAAGATTAACTTCAAAAGAATTCTTTGGAAGGTATAATAAAATTCTCAAAGAAGATGGAGTAGTAATTTTTAAAACTGATAATCGTGAGTTATTTGATTTTTCAGTAGAAGAGATACCACAAGCCAACTGGAAACTAAAAGAAGTAACATATGATCTTCATAATAGTGAGTTTGTACAGGGTAATGTTATGACTGAGTATGAAGAAAGATTTGTTACGGAAGGAAAAGCAATTAATCGGTTGGTTGCATATCGTTAGTAAGTATAGCGATGTTTGAGTTATTAAAAACTAAGAACTTTCATAATATACATGTGTGAAACTTGATTTACTGCATATAATAGAAATGTATTATATTGTTTTGAAAGGGTATGGTTTTATATATGGGGAAATCAATTAAGTCAAGTATTGCACGCTCATTAAGTGGAAATATGTCACTTAATAGGAAGTCTTTAAACATGAAACGTTCTTGGGAAGATGTAGAAAAGATATTGCAATCAGTAGGAACAAAAAAGAAAAAATAACATTGGAGGAAAATAAAATGGCATTTATATTTACAGATGAAAATTTTGAACAAGAGGCATTAAAAAGTGAGCAATTAGTAGTGGTTGATTTTTATGCAGACTGGTGTGGACCATGTAAGATGATGGCGCCAGTTGTTGAAGAACTAGCTGAGGGTTATAATGGCCAAGTAAAGATTGGTAAATTAAACGTTGATAACTCTCCAGCAACAGCAGCAAATTATAAAGTTATGACAATTCCTACAATTGTATTTATTAAGAATGGCAATGTAGTAGAGAGTATTGTTGGTGTAGTTTCAAAGGCACAATTAGAAGAGAAAATTAAAACTAATATGTAACAGAATTAAAAGAGTGTGTCATGGGCATAGTAACTAAGCTTATGGCACACTCTTTTTAGCGTTTGATATTATTTAGTAATGTCTAGTCTTCCGAAACGGTGATGTTTTTTTGCTCTAGACGATTAGTAATAGCTTTATCTAATAGATAAGCTATTACGGCTGTGATTGGGACCCCTAAGAACATACCAATAACCCCGAAACAGGCACCGCCAACAGTTATGCCAAAGATAACCCAAAGTGGTTTCAAACCTGTGGATTCTCCAAGGATTTTAGGTCCAAGATACAAACCATCAAATTGCTGCAAAACAAGAATCATGAAAGCAAATATAATTGCTTTGATTGGGTCGATTACTAAGAAGAGAATAACTCCTGGTACGGCACCAATGAATGGTCCAAAGTAAGGAATCATATTAGTAATACCGACAATTACGCTTAATAATATAGCATAGTTAAGATGTAGGATTCTCATTAAGACATAACAAATAATACCGATAATCAATGAATCTATTGTTTTTCCTACGATAAATCTATTAAAGATAGAGTTACACTCTTTTGCATTGGAGAATAGTCTGTTTGCTTTTGATACTGGTACAAAAGAGTAGATAATACGTTTTACGTTCTTCTTCAAGGTCTTCTTATCCGATAACATATAACAAGAAATTACGATAGATAAAATAATATTGATAATTACACGTATAATAGATACGGAAATATTAATTAATGTAGGGAATATATTAGATAATAGGTTTGTTCCATAACTTATTATTTCAGGAATAGCACCATTAATCTTGTCCTCTACAATACCAAAATCAATATAAGGAAAGGTTTCTTCTAAATTCTGAATATAAAAAACAGCTTTTCCTGAAACATTTGCAATTGTACCATTTAGCTCAGATAAAGTAGTAATTAATTCTGGAATAATATAGAATAATGAAATAGCAATTATACCTATAACAATTAGATAGGATAATAATATAGCTAGTATTTTTCTAAGTTTCTCACGTTTAATCTTAAGTATCTTTAATAAAAACCGAGTATCAATAGCAATAACGATAGGATTTAAAATATATGCGATAAAGAATGCAACGATAAATGGTGAGAGTACATTTATTACTTGTTTTATAGCAGAAACAGTATAAGAGAAGTTAAGTATTAGACTTATGATAATAGTACCAATAGCTATGACTGTTAGTGCATATATACTAATAATAAAATAGTTCCGATTGGTTTGAAACTTATGCGAATGTATGTCGTCGGACATTATTGTGGATTTATCAGAACTTGAAGCGGTATCCTCTTTCTTTGGTGTTGGATTAACCAATTTAAAACCCCCTATTCTAGTAACTAAATTATTTTTTGTAAATTACTTGTATCATTTATGACCATTTAGGTAATAGTTTATAAATAGTTACAGTTACTAATTAGTATACAAAGAAAAAAGGATATTATCAATAATAGGAGGAAAAGATTATATAACAGTTTTTAGCAATAAATCGTTTATATTGTTTGAATAAACACAATTTTAAAAAAATTTTAAAAAAAATATAAAAAGTACTTGCAATTTGTTTTTTGGTACGATATAATAATTCTTGCGTTAAGACGTATGCGCTAATAGCTCAGTTGGTAGAGCACCTGACTCTTAATCAGGGTGTCCAGGGTTCGAACCCCTGTTGGCGTATTATAAAGTACCGATTTTGAAGACGAAGGAGCTTCGGGGTTGGTGCTTTTTTGTTGCGTTTGGGTTCTAATGTAAGTTGTTCTCGGATTGAAAGAAAGCAAAGGTAAAAGATTATGACATTAAACAGAAGCAAAATTGCTATTGTAGGTTGTGGATTTGTAGGCTCTTCTACAGCTTTCAGCCTATTAACTCAAGGTGTTTGCGATGAAATCGTTCTTATTGATATTAATAAGGAAAAGGCTTATGGAGAAGTTCTTGATTTAAAAAACTCCATTGAATATCTAAACCGTAATACAAAAGTTGTAGTTGGCTCTTATGAAGATTGTAAAGATGTTGATATTGTTGTTATTACAGCAAGTGCACCTATGGTAGAGAATCAAGAGCAGAATCGGTTAACTATGTTAGAATCATCTAAAAAGATTGTTAAGAGCATTGTGGAACCAATTATGAAAAGTGGGTTTGATGGACATTTCATAATTATCTCTAATCCAGTAGATATTATGGCTTACTATGTCTATAAATTATCGGGCTTACCTAAAAACCAAGTTATTGGTACAGGTACCTCCCTTGATTCTGCAAGGCTTAAGAACTTCATTGCTGATTTGGTTCATGTTGATCCAAGAAGTGTCTATGCTTATACAATGGGTGAACATGGGGATTCACAGATGGTTCCGTGGTCTTGTGTAACCATTGGTGGTAAGGCTTTCTATGATGTAATTGAAGATAATAAAGATCTTGTAGGAGATATTAATCTTGATGGGCTCGTTCATGAAACAACAAGAGCAGGCTGGGAGATTCTTAATAGAAAAGGTACCACGTATTATGGAATCGCAACTTCAACAGTAGGTATTATCAAAGCTATATTGAATGATGAGAATAAAATTATACCAGTATCGACATTGTTAGAAGGGGAATACGGAGAGGAAGGTATCTTTTGTGGAGTGCCTGTAGTACTTAATCGAACAGGTGCTTCTGATGTACTTGAAATCCACATGCGCGAAGATGAGATGGAGAAATTCAAGCGGTCTGCAAACATTATTAGAGAAAGCATTAGCAAGTTAGGTATGTAGTTAATAAATAGTAAGATGGAATCTATATTAAAAGCATAGATTCCATCTTTTTTATTTTTTATTATAATCAAAACCAAAAATATGTTCTTGTTTTTTCTCCTCTTATACTTTATAATAACAACTAGGATGTTTTGGGATGTGGAGGAAGAGACGTGAGATACATTGGAAGTAAAGCTGCATTATTAGATGAAATAGATAAAATGATTGCGAAGAATACAACTAGCAGGGAAGAAACATTTTGCGATATTTTTGCTGGAACAGGTATTGTGGCTAGATATTTTAAACAAAGATATGCAGTTACTTCAAACGATATCTTACATTTTTCTTATGTTATGCAAAAGGCAACCATCGAGAACAATCTACCGCCTGATTTTACTAAGTTAAAAGAGCTTGGAATTGAAGATCCAATTGCTTACCTAGAAGAGGCGAAGATAGAACATGTGACTTATGAGGATGATTCCTTTTTTGTTGCAAAACATTATTCTCCACATGAGGCGTGTGAAAGGATGTATCTTACCAATGAGAATGCATTACGAATTGATTTTATACGTAATACTATTAGTGATTGGTTTGATAAGGAATATATTGATGAGAATACGTATTATTACCTTCTCGCAGGGCTATTAGAAGGGGTTCCTTACGTATCTAATATTACGGGAACCTATGGTGCATATCTGAAGGAGTGGGATAAACGTGCCTATAAGAAGTTTGAGATGATACGCCTAGAGGTAGTAAATAACGAGAAACAAAATCATAGCTATAATGAGGATGCACTTTCGTTAATAAAGAAGTTAGAAGGAGATATTCTATATATAGATCCTCCTTATAATTCAAGACAATACGCGCCAAATTACCACCTATTAGAGACAATATCAAAGTATGACTGCCCCGAGATTAAGGGCGTTACAGGAATTCGTTCTTATCAAGATTTGAAGTCACCATTTTGCATTAAATCAAAAGTGGAAGAAGCGTTTGACACCTTAATTCGAGAAGCAAAGTTTACACATATTATAATAAGTTATAGTAGTGATGGACTTATGAATGAATATCAAATTGAGACCATTCTAAAACGATATGGTGATCCTAAGACTTATCAACTAAAGAAGATTCCTTATCGTAAGTACAAAGGGAAACTGAATTCAGAAGGAAAGACCTTATATGAATATCTATTTTACATTAAGAAGGCACAAGCAGAAGATAATGGAGAGAGTGATTATTCTGCAGAGGCGATTAAGGAAGGGAAACTTAGCGTAATTAACAAGAAGCAAGGTATTCATAATAGTGGTAAATATATTAAGAGCCCTCTAAACTATATAGGGGGAAAATATAAATTACTATCACAGATTATTCCGTTATTTCCTAACGATATCCGTACGTTTGTAGACTTATTCTGTGGAGGCTGCAATGTAAGTATGAATATCCAAGCGGATCGTATTATTTGCAATGATATTAATACTAAGATTGTAGAGTTATATAAAGAATTCAAGAAGATGCCAATTCATAAGATTATTGATCGTATTGAAAAGAATATAGAAGACTATGGGTTGTCCAAAGAGAATGAAGAAGGATTCAAAAAATTTCGTGATTACTATAATGAAACAGGGAATCCAATTGATTTATATACATTAACATGTTATTCCTTTAACTACCAGTTCCGTTTTAATAATAATTTGGAATACAACAATCCGTTTGGAAGAAATAGAAGTCAGTTTTCGGATAATATGAGAAAGAATCTATATTTATTTGTAGACCGACTACAATCCATGAATATCTCGTTCTCTAGTAAGGATTTTAGTAAAGTTTCACTTCGTAACTTATCAGAAGGGGATTTTATATACTGTGATCCTCCATATTATATAACAACAGGTACCTATAATGATGGAAATCGTGGCTTCAAAGACTGGAGAGAGGAACAAGAGAGAGGATTATATAAGTATTTAGATAAAGCAGACAAGAAAGGTATTCGATTTGCATTATCGAATGTTATGGAACATAAGGGAAGACACAATGACATATTGGAATTGTGGAGCGAGAAATACAATGTAATTGATTTGAAATTTGATTATTCTAATGCTAGTTATAATACATCAAGGGGCGGTAGCAGAGAAGTTCTAATTACCAATTATTAAATCAAAGAGAGTAGCAGAATGCTAAACACCCCAATCCTATCTAAAAAACGAACCATGAAAGGAGATAAGGTATGATTACAGTATGGCCAGTAGAGACTACGAATTTCCGCGCATTTGGCTGGGTACAAGACCCTAGTAACTTACGAAGTTTATGTAATGTTACCGCAATATTTGATGAAAGTTCGCCAATGCATCAATTATTAGTCCACTCTATTATACCTGAGCTAGTGGAGAAGAGGGACGGAAAGGACGAGCTCATAGAGGTTTTGAATAAGAGACCACTCCGTATCTCATATAATAAGCTAGTTGGAACTGCATTCAAGCCAAGAAGTGCATCAAGATGTAATGGTATTGTACAGGCTACTGTGAAAGGCCAGGTAAGACCTTTCATAGGGGAGTGGCAAGCAGATAACTTTGTACGTTGGGCGTATGCATTTCATTTCATTCGATATAATTATGAAGATGACACATTTGAAATTACAGAAGAAGGCAGAGAATTAGTTAGAGCAAGAGGCGAGGATGAGGAGTTAACGAAGGAAGAGACGGAGTTGTTAACAAGGGCTGCCCTATCTTATCCACCAGCTGTGAGAATCTTACGCCTATTGGCAGATGAGGATGCACATCTTACAAAATTCGAACTAGGAAAACAGTTAGGGTTTATTGGTGAGGGTGGTTTTACCAGTTTACCACAAAGTGTATTACTTCGTACATTAGCCATCACGAAGGATCCGTCAGACATTAATAAGATGAAAGCGGACTGGGAAGGTTCTAGCGATAAGTACGCAAGAATGATTGCTAAGTGGTTGGCTAAGTTAGGTCTTGTCGAGGCGGTTCCTAAAACGTTCCAAGTACCGATTCAGAGTGAGGTGTATCCAGTAACCATTGGACAGGCTTATCAAATAACTGCTAAGGGATATATGGCTCTCAATCATACGAATGGAAAGAGTTCTTATAAGAGACTATCAAAGAATGTATGTTTTGAGATGTTGGCAACAAAAGCTGGGGACCGGGAATACCTTAGAACGAGAAGAGCGTATCTTTTGAAATTCATATCGGAATCAAAACAAGGCATTTCAGTGAGTCAATTAGTAGAAAGATTAGCAAAGTGTGGCTTAAGCTGTGAAGAAGGTAGTATAGCGGATGATATAAAGGGATTAATTAATATAGGTCTGAATATAACTAGTAAAAACAACCTATATTATCTAGAAGATGTTCTAAATGATTTCTTAATACCTACAGCTAGATTAGAAGGTAAATCAGAAGTTGAGACAATAAAAGAACAGATGAGAGGAGAGCTAACACATCTTTCTCATGAGTATCTAGGCTTATTAGACCTTGCTTATGATAGTAAGCAAAATCGACTGTTTGAACTTAAAACAATGCAGCTACTAACGGAAGAGTGTGGCTTTGAAGGCTTACACCTAGGAGGTAGCCGTAAACCAGATGGTATTGTATATACGAAAGATGAAAATGAGCAAGTTGGTAAAGAAAATTACGGAATAATCATTGATACAAAAGCTTACTCTGGCGGTTATTCGCTACCTATATCACAAGCGGATGAGATGGAACGTTATATTGGTGAAAATCAAACTCGCGATATCCGTATTAATCCCAATGAGTGGTGGAAGAATTTCGGAGATGGAGTAACAGAATATTATTATTTGTTTGTAGCAGGACATTTTAAAGGAAAATACCAAGAACAAATTGATAGGATTAATTGTAATAAGAATATAAAAGGGGCAGCAGTATCGATACAGCAGCTACTACGTATTGTTAATGACTATAAAGCGGGGAAACTTACGCACGAAGATATGAAATTAAAAATATTTCATTACTAATTTATTGAAAGAAGGGTTTCTATATGAAATTAATGATAGCATCTGATATTCATGGTTCAGAATATTATTGCGAAAAATTATTAGATAGATATAGAGAAGAGAAAGCAGATAAATTAATATTGCTAGGGGATATTCTATACCATGGTCCTAGAAATGATCTACCTAAAGGCTACAATCCCAAAGGTGTGATTCAATTATTAAACCAGTGTAAAGATGAAATCTTATGCGTTAGAGGGAACTGTGAAGCAGAAGTAGACCAAATGGTGTTAGAATTTTCAGTTTTATCAGATTCTTTGATTCTGTACTTAGATAATCGTATGGTTTTTGCTACACATGGGCATGTATTTAATAAAGAGAATCTACCTAAACTAAAAAAAGGGGATATTCTACTTCATGGTCACACCCATGTACAAGCGTTGGAAGAATGTAATGGTTATCTCTATCTGAACCCAGGTTCTGTTTCAATCCCTAAGAATGGGAATGAACACAGCTACATGGTTTATGAGAACGCAACATATACAATTAAGAACCTAGAAGGTAAAGAGATTAATTCTATGAAGGTTTAAAGCTCGATACCTTCTCTAGGTAATACGCCGTTATCATAAGGATGACGAACTTTCTTAATATCGGATATATAATCAGCCATATCAAGTAATTCTGGAGCAGGATGTTTTCCGGTTAGAACGACTTCTAATTGTTCTGGTCTGGTATGCAGGAAACTAATTAAGTAGTCGCAATCTATAAAATGATAAGAATATACGTAGGTAACTTCATCAAGAATTAGTAGGTCATAGTTTTCATCTATGGCCTTTTTGCATGCCTCTTTTAATAAGGAACTATAATAATCATAGGCATGCTCTTTTTCTTCATCGCTAAGACTATAGTAATAGCCGAATACCTTAGATGTTGGTATTACTGTAATATTAGGTTGAAGGGATAGAGAGGATAACTCACTTGATGAGTTAGTTTTCATAAATCTTGTAAGTAAAACCTTTTTATTAGCTCCTGAAGCACGTAAAGCTAAACCAAGTGCAGCAGTTGTTTTGCCTTTGCCATCGCCACAATATATGTGAATATATCCTTTCATATCTGGTTCCTCTCTTGTCTTATTGATATGTTTACCACTATTACATAGAATGGGCAATTAAACAAAATTTATACATATAAGCTAGTTATAGAAAAATAAGAATCTAGTAATAAAATACAGCTTGTTTTCTTGTCGTAGGTGAATTATTATGTTAGATAAATGATGTTAGAGAAGAGGAAAGAGGTGATTGGACCTCATTTCTTTCAATATCTTATAAAAAGGATGTGAAAGCATGATTAGTGCTCTGATTAGAGAGTTTAGGAAGAATAATTATGAGGAAATAGAGGTTAATAATCATAATTCAGCAATCTTTTATCAAGTTAAAGATGAAGGGATTTATATTGTGTCATTGTTTGAGTGTGTTAACAATAATGATCAATCTGAGAAAACGTTAGAGTACTATAATAATAGAATGTCTCAGATGAAATGGAGTTTTATTAATCAAGGATATCGAAATATTAAAGTACTACATGTTATAATATCTGAAGATATCAGTGAGGCAAGGGAGTTTATTAAAGATTCCGATACCTATTGGATTGTCAATGCAAGTACGAATCAGCTAGTAATCTTTGAGAACCAAAAACCAGTATTCTTAGATGCGAGAGAGAGCATTGAACGGGTTCTAGGTTTAGAAGATGATACGTATGACTTAAAGTCTAAAGGAAATCGAGTACCAAAACTAATTGCATATATATCACCTATAGCAATTACATGTAGTATCTTACTCATTAATATTATTATATTCTTAATTATGGATTTGTCTTTCGATTGGTCTATCTATAATGCTTTTGTAGAGCAGGGGGGCATTAGTTATGATACCATTGTCAAAGACCATCAGTTTTATAGATTTTTGACCCATATGTTCATCCATGCAGATATGGACCATTTATTCGGAAATATGATTGTATTATTCTTTATCGGTTCACAAGTGGAAAAAAGACTTGGTAAATATCGATATCTAATTTTGTATTTTATTGGGGGATTTGTTGCGGCGATAACTTCCCTAGGATATAATAGAATACAGGATAGCAGTACATTATCGATTGGAGCTTCTGGCGCAATATTTGCAGTAGTTGGAGCGATGGTAGCAATTGTTATATTTAACAAAAGAGAGTTTGAAGAGATTGGTATAAGGCAATTACTATTCTTTGTTGTAATTTCAATTATTAATGGAATGAATGCACAGGGGATTGATAATGCAGCCCATGTAGGTGGTCTGCTTGCTGGTTTAATACTTGGACAAGTTTTATATTTTGGTGCTACAAATAAGAAAAAGGGGGGCAAATATGAAAGTTAATATTTACTATGGTGGAAGAGGATTAATTGATGATCCAACAATATATGTTATGAATAAAATGATTGAGGTCTTAGAAGAACTACGAGTTGAGGTCAGCAAATATAATCTCTATGAAGATAAGAATTCTATTACCGTGTTACCAAAGACATTAAAGGAAGCAAATGGAATTATTCTAGCAACTAATCTAGAATGGTGGGGAATTGGAGGCTATATGCAACAATTTCTTGACTCATGTTGGTTATATGGTGACAAAGAACATATTAGTAAGCTCTATATGATGCCGATTGTAATGTCTAAAACATATGGAGAAAGAGAAGCACAATTATCGCTTGTGAAGGCTTGGGAAGTACTTGGAGGTATTTCTGGTGAAGGTTTATGTGCTTATGTTGCAGATCATGTTGAGTTTGAAACCAATCCAGCTTATAAGGCAATTATTGAAAAGAAAGCAGAGGCACTATATCGTAGTATTAGTCAGAAGCAAAAGGGATTACCATCAAGCTATAGCGCAATCAATCGTACTGTTTTAAGGAATACAAGTATTGAATTGACTCCGCAAGAGAGTGAACAATTATCAGTGTATGTATCAGATGATACTTATGTTAAAAAACAAAAGGAAGACATTGAAGAATTAGCCAGCTTATTTAAAGAAATGTTGGGATCAGATAATAAGGAAGAAAATTTTATAAAAGAAATTAAGGATAGTTTTAATCCCTTGCAAGGATTTTCGGGTACTTTTGAGATTACGTTATCTGATGAAAATAAGGTTCTAGTAATTGATATTAAAGATGAGAATATTAACTGTTACTATGGCAGTATGGAGAATGCAGATGTGTTAATTAAGACTACCCATGAGATTATGGAGAGCATTGTTAAGGGAAGAACTACATTACAAAAGTCATTTATGACAGGAGAATTATCAGCAAAAGGAAACTTTAAGTTGTTAAGAAATTTTGATTCTGTTTTTCAGTTTTAATATAGTGTATAAATGAAGTGGGTTTATAACGATAGAAAACCTCAAAGTACCAATTGGGAGTAGGAGTACTTTGAGGTTTCTTTTTTTCTAATTAATTGGGAGTTAATTAGATAGACTCTTATGGTCTCTTAACGGATGGCCAACTGAATTGGGAGTTTACAATTGGTAAATGTGTTTTTTGTGGTATTTGTTTTGAATATGTTTATTAACATTAACGTATAGGGAGAAAAATTTTAAATTCTGTCCAAGTATCATCAAACAGGCACTTTATAAATCCGTCATGGGCATTTATAATTTGATCTGTTATTGCAAGCCCCATACCCGTACCATTTGGCTTATATGTAATGAAAGGCTTGAATATATTTGGCTGTTCACGTAGATCAATAGGTTCTCCGTTGTTTTTAAAAGAGATGGTTATATAATCTGTAGTGTTATCTGATGCATCTAAGTTATTTACTTCTTCTTGAATAGTAATATATATTACTCCAGATTCACCAATTGCTTCTACGGCATTCTTAATGATATTAGTAAAAGCCTGTTTCAACTTAACGGAGTCACATACAAATGATTCTATTTTTGATAAAGAATCCTCTGTAGCATTAAGTTGAATCTTAATATCCTTGTTTGCAGTATATATTATGAAACTTTGTGTGAGTTTCTGTAGCATCTCATATATATTAGTTGATTCTAGATTAAGTTCATTACTATGGTTATAAGTAGTTACGTCTTCTAATAAGAGAATTAAGTCGCTAATGTCCTCTGTGAGTTGTTCCCAGAGATTACTTTCAGCAACCTCAGGATAGTGAGATTCAATTAGCTGTACAGTGCTACTTATTAAGGTTAACGGGTTTCTTATCTCATGGGTTATTTGAGAAATTACAAATTGGTGTTCAGATTCCATTTGTTTTACCACTTCATCTAATTCTTTATTTGCATTGCAAAGTTGATGAAGTCTCGCTGCTGTCTTATCATTATACATAAACATCACCTCTTTTACATATATTACCAACAAAAAATGAGAATTTCAACTAATTTTTATTTACATCAATCGACAATCATAAGCTCAATTTATATAAATACTATATTTTTAGAGCTTTTTGTGTCTAAAAAAATCATAATAAGAGGAAGAAAAGAATAAAAACATTGTATTTAATTTGATACAATAGTAAAAAATAATTGAATTATATGCAAAAAACATGGGCATACACCAGTAATTACCAAAATATGTAAATGAACAATACGGTTCGACAACATATTCAGTGAAGAAAGGTCAATGTATATTTAACAAATTAATGTTTAAAATTAATAAAGTGTGAGTTATAATGTAACTTATCGGAAGGAAATCAAGCGACGCGAAGCGTCATTTGATTTCACCCGATAAGTTAGCGATAGAACGAAGTTCTAGAGCTAGGAATTACACGGAGTGTAAGACCGTAACAAAGTCAAGAGTCTTGACTTGAAGGAGTCATATGTTAACAAGTATATTAGTTTTAATTTCACCCGATAAGTTAGCGATAGAACGAAGTTCTAGAGCTAGGAATTACACGGAGTGTAAGACCGTAACAAAGTCAAGTATCTTGACTTGAAGGAGTCATATGTAACAAGTATATTAGTTTGATTTCACCCGATAAGTTAGCGATAGAACGAATAATACAAATTAAAATATAATATTTATAAGAAAACGGAGGAACAGTAATGAAGGATAATTGTATTTTCTGTAAAATAGCAGCAGGAGAAATTCCATCTTATACGATTTATGAAGACGATGATTTTAAGGCATTTATGGATATATCACCAGCGTCAAAGGGGCATACAATTTTAATTCCAAAAGTGCATGCAGATAATCTTTTTGAGTTAGATGAAACGGTAGCATCAAAATTACTTCCAGTAGCAGCGAGAATTGCTAAGGCATTAAAAGCAGAACTTCACTGTGAAGGATTGAATCTATTACAAAACAATGGTGAAATAGCCGGTCAAACGGTATTTCACTTCCATATGCATATCATCCCTAGATATGAAGTAGACAAGGTGGTTGTTAAATGGGTGGAAGATAAATACGAAGGAGAACCACTTGATCAACTAAGTGAAAAAATTAAAAAACACTTATAAGAAGCGTTTAAAAATAATATCGATTATATGTAAAAAGAGACTACTGCAAAATTATTTCTACTCGCATATTTTGCAATAGTCTCTTTTCTCTAGCGTTTTCCTTTGGCTAGACTTTCTATAAGTGTAACGATAGAAGCTACCGCATCATTCAAGTTACTTTCACTCATTTTCGAGGTATAAGAAGTACGGTTTTCGTATACTTCATTAACAGCCTTTAATAAAGTATCTTCTGTTAATTCTTCTTCTGGTAATACATAACTAAAACCTTGCTTCTTAAAGGAAGCTGCGTTAAGTATTTGATCACCACGACTTTGTGCCGCTGATAATGGTATCAATATATTCGGCTTTTTCAGTGCAAGTAATTCACAGATTGCGTTTGCACCAGCACGAGAGATTACAATGTCGGCACAAGCTAGTAAGTCACTAAGTTCTTGTTTAATATATTCGTATTGGACATATCCCTTTTTACCTACGAGGGATTCATCCACTTTGCCTTTGCCGCACAAATGAATGACTTGGAATTGTTTTAATAGTGTATCTAGAATCTTACGAACAGCTTCATTCACTACGGCAGATCCAAGACTTCCACCTACAATTAAGATAGTAGGTTTGTTCTGTGAGAATCCACAGAAATCAAGACCCTTTAATTTGTTTCCAGAAAAAAGTTCTTTACGGATAGGAGAACCTGTTAAGACTGCTTTTCCTTCTGGAAGATTATTTAATGTTTCAGGGAAGTTTGCACATACTTTAGTTGCAGAAGGAATACAGATACGGTTTGCAAGGCCAGGAGTCATATCTGATTCATGAATAATGGTTGGAACTTTTCTCTTCTTAGCGGCTAAAACAACAGGAACCGTTACAAACCCACCTTTAGAAAAGATAACATCCGGTTTTAATTCTTTAATTAAATTTTTTGCTTCAAAGTAACCTTTAACTACTTTGAAGGGATCACTAAAATTCTTAACATCAAAGTAACGTCTTAGTTTACCAGAAGATATACCGTGGTAAGGAATATTCAGATCCTCGATTAATTTACGTTCCATTCCATCATAAGAACCAATGTATTGTATATCATATCCGGCAGATTTCAGTGCAGGAATTAACGCAATGTTTGGTGTGACATGCCCAGCGGTACCACCACCAGTAAGTATAATTCGTTTCATAATGAACCTCCATTCCTTTTTGTATTGGACCAACTGCGTATTAATCCCTGCAATTGGTCCGTTGTATATAAATGTTTTCACAGTATATAAATACTTTCATTGTTAGGCTGAAGCAGATCAGCGCAATCATCCTAAGTGAAGCGATGTCGGTATCCGCAGCGTTTGCAAAGGTCTTCAACTACGACTGAATTCTTAAATCCTTGTAGTATATCTTGTGCTCTTTTTCCATTAATAATGGATGAAAAAGATTCTGAGAAGATATTACCTAGTGAGATATCGCCTTCATTATCTAGACAACACGGTACTACTGTTCCATCTACTAAAATAGCTGCTTGTGTACCTAGGCCATAACAAAATCCACTGGTGCTTAACACAGGGACATCAAGACTTGGCCATTCAAAACGTTTATCTTGGTTTAAGAAGACTCGTTCCATTAATTTTATGCCTCGTGTAATGTGCTCGGGTTCAATAGAAAGGCCAAAAGAGTTTTCCAAAAGCGAGAGAACATAACGATTTTTCTCGTGTGTAAGAGAGCTTGAACATTCACCTTCTAAATTCCAGAGGCGTAAGGCAGTAATTGCCTTGGTGTGTGTACTCATGTATTTTGCATAGTCTATTACCTGATCAATATAGTTGGAAAGTTCTTTAAAGACAGACTGTGATACCTTGTTATTTAATGATAATTCTTCTTCATGCTCGAAACTATGAAGAGATATATTCACTTGTCGTAAGGCAGTTGCATGATATAAGATTTCTTGCTTCTTTTTAAGCAATGTTCCGTTTGTAGTTATATTGGCATGCATATGGTATTTTTCGCATAACGATAAAATATCCTGTAGCTTATCATGTAACAGAGGTTCCCCTTTCACATGAAGATAGACATAATCGGTATAAGGGGATATTTCTGTTAAGATATGTTCAAAGTTTTCTGTCGACATGTAAGTATGTGCTCTAGTGGACTTTGGGCAGAAGCTACAGGATAGATTACATATATTCGTTATTTCTATATAGATACGTTTGAACTGCTTCAATTATTTCTGTGAGTAAGCTTTTAGCGCTTGTGCTAATTGATCTGGACAAGAAGTTGGACGAAAACCACATTTAACGCCTTCAAGTCTTTTAATAACCTCATCAACGGACATGCCTTCCACTAACTTGGATATACCTTGTGTGTTACCTGAACAACCACCAACAAAGTCTACACTTTTGATGATATCGTCTTCGATTTCAAACTGGATTTCTCTGCTACAAACACCAGATGTCTTGTAATTCATACTATATCTCCTAACTTAAAATATTCTAATCTAGTGTATTATTTTATATTAGTTTACCTTTATTTGCAATGGAAATTCATATATTCTTGCATTTAATTATTAGAAATGGTAAAGTCTAATAAAAACGTAAATGATCTAGGAGGACAAGCATGAAGATAGGTATTATCGGGGCAATGGAACAAGAAGTTGCTAATTTGAAAGAAATAATGGAAGTAGATAGAACGATTCGTAAAGCAAGTATGGTGTTTATGAGCGGTAAGCTAAGTGGCAGGAATGTTGTTATCGTTCGTAGTGGAATTGGTAAAGTAAATGCAGCTGTATGTACACAGATTCTCGTAGATGAATTTGGTGTGGACGTAGTCATTAATACAGGGGTAGCAGGGTCCCTTCGCAATGAGATTAACATTGGAGATATTGTTTTATCAACGGATGCGATTACACACGATATGGATGCAACAGGATTTGGGTATGAAGTTGGTGTAATACCACAGATGGACAATTCCGTTTTCGTTGCTGACGAAAGGTTAATAGGTATTGCGAAGGAAGTATGTGAAGAAGTAAACCCAGATATCAATGTGTTTGAAGGAAGAGTTCTTAGTGGAGATCAATTCATCTCAGATCGTGACAAGAAAGAATGGCTTGTAAAACAATTTTCAGGGTATTGTACAGAGATGGAAGGGGCAGCAATTGCGCAAACCGCATATCTTAACAAGATTCCTTTCTTAGTAATAAGAGCGATTTCCGATAAAGCAGATAATAGTGCAGAGACGGATTATAGTGAATTCGAGGCGAAGGCAATTGAACATACAATTAAGTTAGTATGTGGTTTAGTAGAAAGAATAGTTTAGAATATCACAGCAATGGTTGAAATATAGTCGACCGTTGCTGTTTTTTGTTGCTATCAAGAGGTTAATCAAGTTAGGTGTAAAGTAAGCAAGTAATTTGTCAATGACTTTTATGGACAAGGACCTTTTCAATTAAATGAGAATACGGTATAATAAATGTAAATTTATGGTAATGACGAAAGGGGAAGTTGGTATATGATACAGCAACTTTATGACGATTATATCTTTATTTATGGAATGGCGGGTTTGTGCGTATTAGGAACATTGTTAAAAATTATGGTGAGTCGTACATATAAAAGATTGATTAAGGCATCGGATAATATGGGATCTACGAAGCACAAATTAATGAAATTGATGAAAATGAAGTTTGAAGCTTGCTACAAATTAAAAATAGGTGTTAATAATGTGGATAGTTTTGTGGATAAGTATGTATATAAACATAAAATATGTGGAATTCACTTATACACATGGGAGAATATCGGTGGACAACTTTTGATTCTATGCCTTTTAGCCGGCACAGTAGGTTCGGTTTTGGGACTCGTATACAATTGTGGAAAAAACGATATTTTAATAACATTCTTTTCGGGGGTGTTTACTAGCAGTTTGTTGATAGTTGTGGAGAGTTTTATTAATCTGGGTGCCAAGAAGAGTATTTTGAAAGCTAACATTACTGATTATCTAGAGAATTTCCTAAAAGTTCGACTGGAACAAGAAAATTTCACTCCTGAAGTATTAGAAGAATATAGACAAGAATATTTTAGCAGTGTAAAAAAAAGTGATGGCAAGAAAGATAAAAAGAAAGAAACTAAAAGTGTAGAAAGCTCATCTATCGTTGAGGATAAGTATACTAGGAATCGAAGAATTGTTGAAGAGTTAAAGGCTGAGGAACAAGCCTTGAAACTAGATAAAGAGAAAGAAAGAGAAAAAAAGCGCCAATTTGAAAAAGAGCAAAGGTCAAGTTCAGATCTGAAAAATCAATCCGTAGCAGGTGAGAGAGAGATAAGTAAAAAAGAACGTAATAAAGAGATGCTATTAAGAGAAAAAGAACTTAATGCAAAGCAAATAAAGGCACAACAAGTTAGGGAAATTCCTGCTGAAGAGAAACCTAACAAGGCTGTAGATGAAGTACAAAAAAATCTACAACCTATCCATACTGTAAAAGAGGATGAGGTTGAGAGTATGCGCTTCTTGATCAAGAACCTTGCAGATACTGCGGCTAGTCAAGAGGGAGCGCATGAGGCAGAAGAACAAATAATGCCAAAGGAAAAAGTAGATTCCAAAAAGGATAATCAACGCGTGTCTAGAACAGAAAGTGAAGAGAAGATTATTGAAGATATTCTAAAAGAGTTCTTAGCCTGAAACGTTTTCTATAGCTAAAATGCTAAACTTTGCGAAAAACTGTTTAAATTGTATATTGAATATATAAGATCCATTTGTTAAAATAGGTTTAACTATTGAGTACACTTGAGAAGTATTGTGGTTTCAATTTACAATCTAGTGCGCTAATTTTAACAAAGGAGTGTTATTACATGAAAACAAGAGTTTCATTTGATTACTCAGCAGCCAAGAAGTTTATCTCTAACGATGAGATAAATATGATGGAAACAATCGCTGAGGGTGCAAAAAAACAGTTACTTAGTAAATCTGGTGCAGGTAATGACTTTTTAGGTTGGATTGATCTTCCTGTTGATTATGACAAAGATGAGTTTGCTAGAATTCAAGCTGCAGCTAAAAAAATTCAAAGTGATTCTGAAGTTTTATTAGTTATCGGAATTGGTGGATCTTATCTTGGAGCTAGAGCAGCTATTGAATTCTTACGCCACAGTTTTTATAATTCAGTATCAAAAGAGATTAGAAAAACTCCAGAAATCTATTATGTAGGAAATAATATTAGTAGTACTTATATTAGCCACTTAATTGAAACAATCGGTGATAGAGATTTCTCTGTTAACATTATCAGTAAATCAGGAACAACTACAGAACCAGCAATTGCTTTCCGTGTATTCAAAAAACTATTAACTGAGAAGTACGGAAAAGAAGAGGCGGCAAAACGTATCTATGCTACTACAGATAAGGAAAAAGGAGCGTTAAAGAACCTTGCAACAGAAGAAGGTTATGAGAGCTTCGTAGTACCTGATGATGTTGGTGGTAGATTCTCTGTATTAACAGCTGTAGGCTTATTGCCAATCGCAGTTAGTGGTGCTGACATTACTAAGTTAATGGAAGGTGCTGCAAGCATGAGAGAACGTTGTCTTAACAACTCATATGAAGATAATGATGCCGTTTTATATGCAGCAGTTCGTAATATCTTACTAAGAAAAGGTAAGAGTATTGAAATCCTAGCTAACTATGAACCAGCGCTTCACTATGTAAATGAATGGTGGAAGCAATTATATGGTGAAAGTGAAGGTAAGGATCAAAAAGGTATCTTCCCTGCAGCAGTTGATTTAACAACAGATCTTCACTCTATGGGACAGTTTATCCAAGACGGACAAAGAACAATGTTTGAAACAGTAGTAAATCTTGAAAAATCAACTTGTGAAATCATCTTAGAGGAAGAAGCAGTTGACTTAGACGGATTAAATTACTTAGCTGGTAAATCAGTTGATTTTGTTAATAAGAGTGCAATGAAAGGTACTCTATTAGCTCATACTGATGGAGACGTTCCAAACCTTATCGTTAATTTACCAGAACAAACAGAATTCTATTTAGGTGAGTTATTCTATTTCTTCGAATTTGCTTGCGGTGTAAGTGGTTATATCTTAGGTGTTAATCCATTTGATCAACCGGGTGTTGAAAGCTACAAGAAAAACATGTTTGCTTTACTTGGTAAACCAGGATTTGAAGCACAAAGAGAAGAATTATTAAAGAGATTATAGTAAAATAGAGCAATCTATTATAATAAATAAAGGCTATCTGTTAAGTTAGTAAACTTAGTGGATAGCCTTTTTCGTTATTAAATCTTGAATTTTTACACGAAATAGATAGAATTATTCTTTGATAAAGGAATTGATTTTTTACATGCAACATGTAATAATGGCAATAGAGAGAGGGACACGTGTATCATGAAATATACGGAAGTTCTTGTGGAACATTTGAGGAAGGGTATACCAAGGAGGAAATAGTATGACTAAAGATCTGACTAGCGGGAGTCCAACGCGGTTAATATTAACGTATTCTGTACCATTGCTAATAGGTAACATATTTCAACAGTTATATAGTATGGCTGATACCATCATAGTAGGAAAATGTATTGGAGTAGAAGCTTTAGCGGCAGTAGGTGCCACTGGAGGCTTATCATTTTTAATTATTGGTTTTTTAATTGGCTTAACAAGTGGTTTTGCAGTCATTGCAGCACAAAAGTTTGGTGCAAAGGACATAGAAGGTTTACGTCAATCTGTGGGAACGTCAATTATTCTGTGTACGGTTACTACAATTGTTCTGACCGCACTGAGTTTATTAACAGCAGAACCATTATTAAGGCTTATGAATACGCCAGATGATATTATGGTTGATGCGCTAAAGTATATTAATGTTATATTCATAGGTACTGTTTGTACCGTATTTTACAATATGATTGCATGTATTCTACGTGCACTAGGAGATAGTAAAACACCACTATACTTCTTAATCGTGTCTTCAGTATTAAACATTGTATTAGATTTAGTCTTCATTCTTACCTTCCACATGGGCGTGGCGGGTGCTGCCTGGGCAACGGTAATATCGCAAGGCGTTGCAGGAGGATTATGTCTATTCTACACGCTGAAAAAGTACAGTATATTGAGATTAACGAAGAAAGATTTTACATATAATTCAGCTTTGGCTTGGAAACACTGGCAATTAGGATTACCAATGGCACTTCAATTCTCAGTTACTGCAATTGGTGTTCTTGTATTACAAGGTGCATTGAACTTATTTGGTTCCACTAAGATTGCAGCGTATACAGCGGCGTGTAAGGTGGAACAACTTGTAACGCAACCAGCAGGTACATTTGGCGTAACAATGGCAAATTATGCAGGGCAAAACTTAGGAGCAGGTAGAATTGACAGAGTAAAAGAAGGTGTGAAGAAATGCTCTATGTTGACAGTTATGTTTGCAGTTGCAGCAAGTGCTATTCTATTGCTCTTTGGAAAACCGTTAACAGGTTTGTTTGTAGATGGAAAAGAGGCTGAAGTATTCGCGAGTGCACAGGTTTATCTGACCGTCATTGCAGTATTCTTGCCTATACTTAATATGTTGTTTGTATATCGTAATGCATTGCAGGGGGTAGGGCATAGTTTTATGCCATTCATGGCAGGTGTGTTTGAATTGGTTGCAAGAACTGTGTGTGCATTTACACTACCAGCAGTGATCGGATTTGCGGGCATTTGTCTAGCAGGTCCAATTGCATGGATTGCGGCAACAATACCATTAGCACTTGCTTATCATAGTGTTATTAAGAAGTTGGAATAGGTCAAGTGCTGACGTGTTCAGATAGTTTTCCTTATGAATATAGCAACTATCTACCCTAAGTGAAGTTTTTATGTGAGAAGTTTGAGTTAGGTTATTAGTAGTTAGCGATTATTTATCAATAAGCGGTTTCATTAAAATTAGATTTGACAAATATTAAAAAGAGGAATACAATATGAAATTGAAATCGAATTTCATATTGTATTTTTTATTTATTGCAAAGATAGGAGGCCCTATATGGCTACTTCGAATGAATATAAAACAAAACAGAAAGAAGTTATTCAGAATTACCTCGAGAATCATGGAGAGAATCATGTTACGATTGATGAGGTCTTAAACCATCTACGCGATAATCAGATTTCAGTAGGAAGAACCACGATTTATAGATATATGGAAAAGTTGACTGAGGCAGGTACTTTAAGGAAATACTTTTTAGAAGAAGGGATGGGAGCTTGCTATCAGTATATAGGTGAAAATAAGGAATGTAATTCACATTTTCATCTTAAATGTATTAAGTGTGGTGTCCTATTGCATGTAAAATGTGATTATCTATCAGGAGCCGATAAGCACATATTATCGGAACATGGTTTTGAGATTGATAATACAAAAACTGTCTTGTATGGTTGGTGTAAGGCATGCAAATCGAATAAAGAAGGCTAATATCTGTCTTAGAGAAAAATAATTTAGAGAAAGGTAAAGGTAATGATGAAACGGTATAGGAAATTACAAGTTATAATATGTGTAGCGTGTATTGTAAGCCTTCTATTAATAGGCTGTTCCAAAGTGGAAACAACAGATAGTAAAGTAGCAGGCGATAATACATCTAAAATAAAAGTAGTAACAACATTATTCCCGCAATATGATTTTGCAAATCAAGTGGGAAAGGATGCAGTAGAGGTTAAGATGCTATTAAAACCAGGTGTTGAGAGTCACACGTATGAGCCAGCACCAAGTGATATAATTGAAATCAATAAAGCAGACATATTCTTATATACTGGTGATGAGATGGAACCTTGGGTATCTAAGATTCTAGATAGTTTGGATAGTGATGTTATGATTATTGATCTATCAAAGAATATTACTCTTGATAAGGTAGGAGATCATGATCATGAACACGAGGATGAAGAAAGTGATGGAGACCACCTTCATGAAGATGAGAGTGAAGAAGCAGAACATGAAGAAGACCATGTGCATTCGTATGATCCTCACATCTGGACAAATCCATTGAATGCTAAGATTATGGTGGAGGATATTAAGACAGCGTTAAGTGAAGTAGATAAAGCAAATAAAATGACTTATGAAAACAATGCAAAAGACTATCTTGCTAGTCTTGATCAGTTAGACCAGGATATAAGAGAAGTAGTAAAACAAGCTAAGAGAGATGAGGTTGTGTTTGGTGGAAGATTTGCGTTCCATTACTTCTTTGAAGAATATGGGCTTGATTATGTATCTGCTTATGATTCTTGTTCTTCAGAAACGGAACCAAGTGCTAAGGTGATCGCAACAATCATTGATAAAGTAAAAGAAGATCAAATACCTGTTATCTTCTATGAAGAATTTGCTAATCCAAAAGTAGCGGAGTCAATTGCTAATGCAACTGGGGCTAAGACATTATTATTGCATTCTTGTCATAATGTATCTACAGATGATTATAAGAATGGTGCAACGTATCTTAGTTTAATGTATCAGAATCTTGAGAACCTTAAGGAGGCGCTTAATTAATATGAGTATTGTCACATGCAAAGATATCAGTATTGAATATGACGGAAAAGTTGCCGTTGATCAAGTTAGTTTTACAATTGAACAAGGAGACTATCTTTGTATAGTAGGCGAGAACGGTTCTGGTAAAAGTACGTTAGTAAAGGCTCTCATGGGTTTGTTAAAACTAAAGTCTGGCGAGATAGAGATAAACAAAGAACTCACGTTAGGAGGAATTGGATACCTTCCTCAGCAAGCAGATTCGCAAAAGGATTTCCCAGCATCGGTGTATGAGATTGTGTTATCTGGTTGCATTAAGAGCAAAGGATTAAGACCATTTTATAATGTTAAAGAGAAACAGCGGGTAAAAGATAATTTAGAACGACTTAATATCTTTGATTTAAGACATAAGAGTTACAGGGAGCTATCTGGAGGGCAACAGCAAAGAGTATTATTAGCAAGGGCTCTTTGTGCGACCGATTCCTTACTTGTATTAGATGAGCCAGTTACAGGGTTAGATCCTGTAGTTACGGCTGAACTTTATGATATTATTGAAGAATTAAATCGAAGAGAACATGTAACTATTATTATGGTCTCTCATGATGTACGTATGGCAACAAAAGGTGCGAATAAGATATTGCAGATGGGACGAAAGGTACTATTCTTTGGAAAAACCAAAGAATACATAAATACATCCTATGCAAAAGCATTGTTAGGAGGGGGACATTGATGATACAGACATTACAAGAGATGCTATCGTATCCATTCATATCACGAGCAGTAATTGTTGGGATATTAGTATCATTATGTGCTGCATTATTAGGTGTAAGTTTAGTGCTTAAGCGCTTTTCTATGATTGGTGATGGTTTATCTCATGTTTCCTTTGGCGCATTGGCAATTGCTATGGCAATGAATATTGCACCATTGAAACTTAGTATTCCTGTGGTTGTTATTGCTGCATTCTTCCTGCTACGACTTAGTAATAATAGTAAAATTAAAGGAGATGCTTTAATTGCATTGATATCGAGTAGTTCATTAGCGATTGGCGTTATTGTAATATCAAGAACCACTGGTATGAATGCAGATGTAGATAGCTATATGTTCGGTAGCATATTAGCCATGAATGACGATGATGTAAATCTTAGCATCATACTATCTATAACAGTACTTATACTTTTTGTGCTATTCTATCATCAACTATTCAGTGTTACCTTTGACGAGAATTTTTCAAAGGCAGCAGGAATTAATGTTTCCTTGTACAATATGCTAATAGCATTCTTAACAGCCATTACAATTGTATTAGGAATGCGTATGATGGGAGCCATGTTAATATCTAGTTTGATTATATTCCCGGCCCTAAGTTCAATGAGGATCTTTAAGAGCTTTCGATTGGTAGTAGTTAGCTCAGCGGTTATATCAGTAATATGTTTTATAATTGGTATGATCGTATCCTATCAATATTCAATACCAGTTGGGGCAAGTGTGGTTGTTGTAAATCTGAGCGTATTGATATTATGTAGTTTAGTAGGAAAGCATTAAGAATAATGAATATAAATAAACAAGAGCTGTCACGTGGTGACAGCTCTTGTTTATTACTTACTAGTATTAGTCTTCTTCTATTACATGAATTTCTAAATAATCAAAATCAATCTGATCGATAAAATTATCTTTAGTGAATCTTGTTTTATCATGACGTTTAAAGTCTGTTATATTAGAATCTAACCATATTGGCTTGGATAGATCAAAGGAATAACATATAGTATCGATCGCATCATATATCTTTTTAGTACGATTAAGGGTTAAATCGTCATTCTCAACCGTAATATCAGTTACCATTCTATTGTTTTTAAATATCTTTCCCCATAAGCGGAACATAGTAAATCTCCTTTCATACAACTCCTCACTGATTTATGGTAAAATTAAATTACACCACATAATTTAATACCCACAGACAGAAAGAAGTACTGGAAGACATCGCAAATACCCTCTACAAGCCTGTATCTGGGTGTTGTTTATCCAGCGTATTTTTTTGAACTACTTTTAATTCTGTTTCTTAAGTTTTGCATGGAACTTCGTGATTTCTGCTTCTTTACTAAAGTTCCTGATGCATCTAAATTTACTCAATTCAAACAGGACTTCTTGTTATACTTACAATCCATGTTTGATAAACTTGTCGATGTTACCGAGTCAATATGCCAATGAATTGATTCTAATTTAGCATCTATGACCATTTTTTAAGAAACATCCGTTAGTAAAGCCTATGACTTTATAGGGGATTCTGATTTTAATACAATTGAAATCTACAAAGCACTTTTTACTGAATCTCTTGGTTTTAACAAAGCATACATTTCATTTAATAAGCGATCTGCTTTAAAATATGAGGATTATACATTTAATGAAGATGGCATTCCCACAGGACCTTCACTTTCAATGAAGCCAGAGAGTAATACAGGAAATCTTCGTTGTGATAACAAAGTCTTTAAGTGTGTATGCCCTAAGATGAGCTGGGACAGTTATAATGATGATAAATATCATAGCATTTCCCATTGTGAAAATCCATGTACTGTTTAGCAATTTTCTATTTATTCAATAATATAGGAACTTGCTTAGATTATCAAGTATTTCCTGTATTGAATTTTATAAACTAAAAACATAAAAGTCTAAAAATTATTTAATCTCATGTATTTTATTAAAAAAATGTAAGAACGGTACACAATATAGATATCAAAATACAGAAAAGTCTATGAAAACTCATTAATTTAATATTAAGTAAATTATATAAATTTTTCAAGATATTTTAGCATACTACTAATGTACCGTTCAAAAAATTCGAACTATGACATAAGACTTATAGTTTTTTACATTGTGACTTTATAATAAGAGATAAATATACAATGAAGGTAAGTAGGAATAGAAATAGTTGTATTACGACTCGGTCTAGATTGATATAGAGCTAAGATCGTGTAATTGTGGAAATATAGTCTAAGTTTAAGTAATTATTACCATTATTTATTAGTCAATGATAACGAAAAAACTATCGTAATATTTATTTAGGCTTACTTTTATCTATATACTCTTAAACAATATCGCGTATAAGAAAAATTAGGATTTCTAACTTATATTATTAGAATAAAAAGATACTGACATACTGTAAGAAAATAGAAAATAAAATAGGAAATATATGATTTATGGTGAAAATTAAATATATAAAATATTAATTACATGTTAAACCCACATTATTCATCGTGACATGAAAACGAAGTTTACTACCACGAATTATCCTGATGAATCTAAGTACCTTTGAAAAGGCTACTTTTCTGCTAAAAAAGAGCAGACTTCACCTGTCATGTTTAAATAAGGCTTTCAGATTATCAAGGTGCTACATTTGTTATTCCAACTTTACAGTGAGATTTTTAATGTTCCTTAAAGTTTCCATATATTCTTGCTGATAAAGACAGCTACTGCAGAGTTTGAAAGTAATATATCTTGCTGAATGGATAATTCTTGCGGCTATCTTTATCAACTTTAAACGAATGGTATCTATCCGCAGCGTTCTCATTTTTGCGGGCAAAACCAGTCGGCGGAACCAATTGAATAGGTTGTATGCCAAAACAGATATCTGAAGTTTATTGAAATTCGTTATCATACTATGACTGCTCATTGCATCCATATGGAACCCAGACTTTGATTCTTTGATGAAGTTCTCCATGGTTCCACGATTGCAGTAGAAGTGAATAACATCCTCCGGATTACTTTCCATGTTTGTTACTATGAAAGTATATAAATGAGTCAACTGCCCATAAGGTTTTTCAGCCTTAACTGCCACTCTTCTTGGATAAAGCCAGCTGTCTGCTTTGTAGAAGAATTCACCATAGACCACTGCATAATCAACCTGATTATCTTTTGTTAATTCACAAAGTTCAGTGAAATAATCAGCAGCGGCATCCTTAAGAGGTTTGCTTTCTTTCAAACGGATTGCATAGGTAACACCATTGGATTCCAGTTTTTCGTAAAGCATGACATCCGCAAACCCGCTGTCACCACGAAGATAGATATCGGTGGTTGGATAATCCTCTTGAAATTCAAGGAGTAGAGGATATAAAAAATCTTTTGCATTTTTGGAAGTATAAACATTTCCTGGACGGAGTTCTGCTTTCAAAAGATCTCCAGTTAGGCCATCATAAGCTAAAAGAGGATGGTATCCGTAGTCGCTGTAATGCTGATTGTAATCATTTCCTTCCTGGCTACCATAAGTAGCAAATAGTGTGGAGTCAATATCTATTAAGATCTGCTCTGGTCTCTTGATCGAATAAATGCGTTTACGAAGTATCTGCTGAATCTGTTCAAACTGCATAAGGCAGATGTCATCGCAGCGATTGATAAAGCGTGACATGGTGGGCTGTGAAGCCAGATCTTTTTTACCGAGAATTGCATTAAATACAGGATCATGTGTTAGTTCATCAGCGTCATCATCCTGAAAATAAGCAGCTACTGTTTGGTAAATCTTCTGCATCAGATTTTCAGAATCGGTATGATAACGAAAAGAGGCTGAATCATTTGTTTTAAACTTTGACTGAATTAACTTATCAAAACCGATTTTACGGGCGAATTCATTAACCGGAATCATCCCGGCATCGGAGGATAAATCACCTCCGTTGAAATTTATTTTAATCTTATTATTGCTTTCCAAATGAAGTTCATCTAAAATATGCATAAGGGCTTCTCCTTTGTGTTTTTGTTATTGTGGTGATTTCATTATACAAAAGATGAGGCTCTTTTTCTATTCAGTTCGTTCACTTTTTAAGTGAAAAGTAATAACAGCTAAAACCAGTAATTATACGGTGCACAGCACCGTTAGCTACAACTAGATGAATAATCTAGGTTAAAGAACTATATAATTAAAATAGATAAAAAAATCGTAAGAATATATTAATAAATCAACAGGAATATTATGATATTATATGGATTAATCTGTAATTTTTAAGTACATATTTATTTTTACGCTTCATCTTATGAAAAAGGAAAAAGGAGGTGAATTATCTTTAAGAGTACATTTGCAAAATTACAAAAAAACTATAATTAGGAGGGAATCATATTATGAATAATATGGTAAAAAGAGAAGATGGTAAGTATCCAATGAATATGAAACATTTCCATAAAGCTATTACGGCAACAACGTCAGCAACTACGCATGCATTTTATGCATACTAATGAGAAGATATGGACGAATTAGTTAATTCCTACATAATTTATTTATGTAAAAACTACTATATGAGAAATAGAGATGTATTTACTAATAGTCACTATAAAAAAAACAATTGGGAAGTTTGTGATAGTATTATATTTGAGGAAGAGTTAATTAATATATTGATTAATTCACTTATCAGTCATGAAGGTGATATATCACAGGTATTACAAAGCAGAATAGTAAACTATGTAACAAATGTTATACATAATGAAAAAGTGAATAATCATCGACGATCACTACTTGTTAAAGAAATGATGAGTAACAATACTTACCCAGAAAAAACGAATACACTATCTAAATATTCTTTAGCGGATTCGATATTAGTTGAATTAGATAATAGAATAGAAAATACATGTCGTTGTAATTTTTTGGGAGTATTAATTTATAATGATCATGCTGAAAATCTTAGGGAGGCAGTTGAGGTTGAAGATTTAAGTTTTGTTTTTAAGAATGTAAAACAAGTAAGCATAATTGGAAACCTGGATTTTGCTACTGATAATGTATTTACCGTTTTAGACGTGAACCATAAAGTGAATGATAATTATAGAGAGTTTCGAATATTATGTATATCAAACTTTAAGCACCTTATATTTTCAATAGAGTATAAGAATGTAGAAATTGAAACTTATAGATATGAAGGTAATAACCCTATTTTAATGCAAAGGTGCGCTAATAAAATTAGACCTAATAGTTTAGAATGTAAATAATAGGAAAAACACAATCTATTAAATTAGTCCAATTATTTCAAGAAAGAAGTTAAAAACTTTTCCAACTGTAGTTATGGTTGGAAAAGTTTTTAACTCTTTTTTGTATACAAGCCTTACTATAATGATAAAATACGTTACTCATAGTAGCTGTAAGCTATCCTTGACTTGGCAAATGGATTCGAAAAGTTGCGCCTCCATTTGGTGTGTCTAGTACTTGTAGTGTTCCACCATGCTTTAAGATTAATTCTTTGGCGATACTAAGTCCAAGACCATAGTGTTTTTTATCTGTTCTGGAGGAATCTGCTTGATAAAATCGGTCGAAGACATGATTTTTTTGCTCATCAGGAATGCCAGGTCCATAATCAACAACTTCAATAACGAGATTAAGGTTACGTTTATGGGAATTATAAGCACGTAATAAGATGCCCTTGTTTTTATCCGTGTAGCGAAGTGCATTATCCATTAATATAGTCAGAACTTGTTTGATGCGGTCACAGTCTCCAATTACGAGGGGGAGAACATCATCACAAAGCTTAAGTTCAATCGGTATCTTCTGTTCATTATACAAGGAGCAAAAAGTATCATAAACCTCAATTAATAGGATCTCCACGTCAACAGAATCTATGGAGAGAGGCCAAGTTTTAGCATCGGATGCGGCTAACAGTAGTAAATCGTTAATTAGGTTAACCATTCGATCACTTTCACTCTCAATGTGAGGGAATATGGAGTCGGACTTCTCTGGGTTTTTACGTATGGTAGAAATTCCTGTGCGGATTACAGTAAGAGGAGAACGTAATTCATGGGATGCAGCAGCAATAAACTCAACTTGTTTTTGTTGGCCTTCCTCTACAGGCTTGACCACTTTATTGATAAAGAAAAAGCTGAATAAAAAGAGTAAGAAAGAACCACCTAGGGTTAATAAACCATAGCGAAGGACTAGGTACGAGGTATTAAGGCCAGGTTGATCTAGTATCTTAATAATATAAATTAAACGTGCATTATCATTAGATACAAAGGAAGTAACGCATCCTAGATAGGATTCATCAAAACTACCACCAAGTTTATAGATATCACTTGTATAGTTACGGTTTGAAAAAACAGTACTATCAAGTATCATACCTTCAGAAGCAATTTCACCTTCGAGGGTCTCGTACAATTCAGATTGATCTGTCTTAGTATGGATCTGAAAGTAAGCAGGAATAACAACTCCATTGTCCTCAATGCGGACAAGGAGGTTATTAGATTCTTGAAACTGAATAAGCCATTTGGTTTTGATAGTACTCGTATTGGTTAATTGGTCCACAATCTGAGTCACATTGTTCTGAAACAGATTACGTTGGTATTGTTTTTCTTGAAGAGTATTTATAATGAATACTACAATCATTACAGCCGCTAATATAGCAGTTGTGCTTAAGCCATAAAAGACAATAAGGCGATTCTTTAATTCCTTTAGCATTCATTTTCCTCCAAACGATAGCCTACACCTCGAACGGTTTTCAATGTAACTTGACTATGGATACTCTTAAGGCGTTTTCGTAGGAAGTGAATAAAGTTATCTAAGTTTCCATCTGTAACAAAAGAGTCCGCTCCCCAAACACGCATAAGTAGTAATTCTCTTTCTAAAGTTGTACTCCTGTTGCGGATAAAGAATGCTAATAAATCTGATTCTCTCTTGGATAGGTTACAACTTTCGCCGTTATGTTCTATACATAAATTAGTTGTATCTAGTGTAATGTCACCAAAGGCAAGGAGATTGGTGTTCTCTAATTTTGTTACTCTTCTAGCTAATGCGCGAATTCTTGCGAACAATTCTTCCATCTCGAAAGGTTTAGTAAGATAGTCGTCTGCACCCTGATCAAGCCCTTCGATACGGTTATGTAGAGTGTTCATGGCTGTTAACATAATGACGGGGGTGGAATTAGATTTGGAACGAATTTCACGTAGTATGCTAATGCCATCTTTTCCAGGAAGCATTCGATCCAGAATAATAACATCATAGGCATTGGAATTAATATAGAAGTCTGCATCTTCACCATCATAGCAGAAATCTACTAGAAACTGATTCTTTATCATTTCAATTTGTAAAATATTGCATAACTCTTTATCATCTTCAATCATTAACACTCTCATATTAATAAACATGCTCCTTTCATAAGGCTTGGTACTCTGCGTAATTTCATTATTTATAAAACTATGTTACCATATATGTATATAAATGAATAGTTATTAAAACCTTAAGGTTATTTAGAGAAAAGAATACTATGATGGAATCAGAAAGATGAAAATCATTCACTAATAAGAAACAAAATCGTAAGACTATGAAAGGAGTAGGGGAATTAATGAGTAAGTTAAAAAAGAAATTAGGTGCGATTATAATGGTATCTATACTTACTACCACAATCTTAGCAGGGTGTGGAAAGGATAGTAAGGAAGTCGGTAATGTTAAGGGGAGGTATGTAGAAACAACCGTTGAAATTCCTGAAGAACTAGAGAGTGGCAGTGCAATTAAGATGGAACAGTCAGAAGATGGATTACCAATTATATATGCATCGGAAGAAGAGAATAATAAAGTAAATATTAATATATATAAGATGCAAGAAAACGGTAAATGGACTAAGGATTCACCTGAGTGGTTACAAGATATTTCACTACAAGATGAAGAAAAGTTTACAGACCCCATTATTACAGTTAATGATATATTTAGTGACAAACAGGGAAGGCAATACATTTATTATAATCAATATGATAGTTCTATAGGAATGGCATATCTGTGTATGACTACAGATGGAAAAGAGAGAACCTACCTAACCTTTGAGGGTTGGAATGAAGCAGAAGAAAGTAATAGTGTAACATATTATAATTTGCCAGGAGATGTGAAAGTGCTTAACAATGGGGACATCATGGCTCAGTTCAATTCGGAGATAATTGTTTATGATAATCAAACTAAAGAGGAAAAAGCCTCGTTTCCAGTAGATTCTAATGAGATGAGTTCCGCAACAATCACAGATAAGAATGTTTTTATGGTACAAAGAAATTATGAGACAGGGTATATAACAGGTGTTGCCAGTATAGATACAGAGGATTATTCCAAGCCTGTACAAACGTATACATACGAAGGACGTACAGAGAGCTATGAGCCAAAACTGAGTACGAATGAAGATGGAGATATTATTTTGTTAGATACAGAGGGGATCCACGTATTAACAGTTGGGACATCGCTTTGGAATACGGTTGTAATTGGTGAATTAAATACTATGTACATGCCTTCCGCTGGATTAATTGATATGTATCAGGATCATGAAGAGAACTATTATGTATTATACAGATTAGATGGTTCTGGGTATTATCTAGCGAAGTATCAGTATGATAAAGATACTATGTCTGTACCAAACAAGAATATTACCGTATATACATTAAAAGATGACATGGTGTTAAGAGAAGCTGCGGTAGCGTTCAATAAGGAACATCCGGAGGTAATGGTAACGATAGAAGTAGCAATGGACCGTAACTCTTCTACGACTGCTGAAGATTATATTAAGGCATTAAACACGCAACTACTTGCAGGTTCCGGACCAGATATCCTTGTGACAGATGGGCTTCCAGTTGATTCTTATATTGGTAAATCAGTGTTGTTAGATCTAAAAGATATTATACAACCAATGGTTGATTCAGGGGAACTTCTATCAACAGTTATGGATTCTTATGATACTAGCGGACATATATTTACTGTTCCAACTAGAATCTCGCCATATATTATAGTTGGTAGATCAGATACCGTTAACATGGCCAAGACCTTTGATGGGTTAGTGGAGGCGTCAAAACAAACCTGGAAGAGACCTTTGATAGGAGAAATTACACCACAAGATTTAATATCTAGTTTCTTGCCAACAGAGTTAAGTACTATAATTTCAAAAGAAAATGGAAAGAAGGTAATTGATTACGATAAGTTATTAGAATTTTTGACAAAAGCTCAGAACCTATACAATAACATTGATGGTGTAACAGAGTATTCCAATGGTGGTATGAATAATGTATTTAGCCTTCCATATAGTATGCAAGCCACGTTAACGAACATAGGGGGATTATACAATTCGACTTTTGAGGTTGCTATTAAGAACTTCATTAAAAATGGTTCTATAGAATCGTATGATAATGCTTATAAGGGCGTTATTGAAGTTGGAATTAATGTGAGTACTAAATACCCTGATATAGCAAAAGAGTTCATTAAGTCATTATTATCAGAAGAGATGCAAACAAAAGATTATAGTGAGGGTGTTCCGGTTAATAACAAAGCTATTGATCAGTTCATTGATTTGGAGCGTGATATAGCCGCCTATACAGGAATTCAGAATGAAGATGGAGAGTCTGTAATGTTCGAAATTCCTTGGTTCAGTAAAGATGATAGAGAACTATTGGCGCAGATTTGTAGAAGTGTTGATAACCGTGTGAGTATAGATGAGAGGGTTATAGAGGTAATAAAAGAGCAATTCAGTGAGTCTATAGTAAATGGAACATCAATGGAAGAGTGTGCGGACAAAATCGGTAATGAGTTAAACTTATATCTATCTGAGTAGAAAGGCATTACTCCTTGAAAATACAACTAAAAGAAGATATAATCTAACTAATAAAAGTAGCATTATTAATTAGTATACGTTAGGGGGATAATCATGGAGGGTGTAGAAAGAAGAGAAAAACTAATTTCTATCTTAAAGAATAGAAAAGAAGAGCCGATTTCAGGAACAGAACTTGCTAAACAACTTGGTGTTAGCAGACAGGTCATTGTACAGGATATTGCATTGCTTAGGGCAGTGAATAAGAATATATTATCTACAACAAAGGGATATCTCTTGTATTACCAAGAAGCAAAGAAGGTAAATCGCTGTTTTATGGTGAAACATACCAATAATTTAATTGAGGATGAATTATGTACCATTGTAGATCATGGCGGTAAAGTTTTGGATGTCATTGTAATGCATGATATCTACGGAGAAATTAGGACAGATTTAATTATATCGAATCGTAAAGACGTATATGACTTTGTTAATAAAGTTAATGAAAAGCAGACAGTTCCTTTGAAGGAACTAACAGATGGGACACATCTTCATACAGTAGAAGCAGATAGTGAGAATATCTTAGATGATATAGAGGTTGCATTAAGGGAAAAAGGGTATTTAATCTAAGGATGTAGAACAAGATGCTTAATAGCAATGATAAATGAAATACACATTTATCATTGCTATTTTTTTTATTCTATGATACATTACTTATGATTGACAAGACAGCTGTAACTAAAAAGTTTACACCTGTATTTACATAGGAAAAGGAAAGGGGATCTAGAAGAATGGATAAAATAAAAAAACTCTTGAATCGTATCTTTATTGATGGACTCAGTGGTATGGCACTTGGTTTGTTTGCGACATTAATTGTAGGGACGATCATAAAGCAATTAGGTTCTTTAATTGGCGGTGATATCGGTAATACACTTACGGTGTTAGGAACAGTTGCTTCTGTGCTTACAGGTGCAGGAATTGGATGTGGTGTAGCATATAAATTCAAAGAAAGTCCATTGGTAGTATTGTCAGCAGCGACAGCAGGTATGGTTGGAGCTTATGCAAGTGAAATCCTTAAGGGAACATTAATTGTTGAAGGAGCAGTCAACCTAGCTAAACCAGGAGAGCCACTTGGTGCATTCATTGCTGCATACATAGGTATTGAAGTAGGACATCTGGTATCAGGGAAGACGAAGATAGATATTCTTGTTACACCACTTTGTTCAATTATCTCTGGTAGTGTGGTTGGGTTATTAGTAGGGCCTCCAATCTCCACATTCATGATTGGACTTGGTGATTTAATAGAAATAGGGACTAAGCAACAACCATTTATCATGGGAATTATCGTATCTGTATTAATGGGTATGTTCTTAACTTTACCAATTAGTTCAGCCGCAATTGGGCTTGTACTTGGTCTCAGTGGACTTCCAGCGGGGGCAGCTACAGTTGGTTGTTGCGCTAACATGATTGGCTTTGCCGTTGCAAGTTATCGTGAAAACAAAGTGGGCGGACTTCTTGCACAAGGTGTAGGAACAAGTATGTTACAAGTTCCTAATATCGTTAAAAAGCCAGTAATCTGGTTACCAGCAATTATTGCAAGTGCTATTTTAGGACCATTATCCACCATGGTATTCAAGATGACCAATAATGCAGCAGGTTCTGGAATGGGAACAGCTGGGTTTGTAGGGCAAATCATGACATATCAGACTATGGTAGGGGCAGAAGGCGCAACCATTGTACTAATAAAAATTGCATTAATGCATTTTATCTTACCTGCAATTTTAGTAATATTAATTTCTGAATTTATGAGAAAGAAAGGATATATCAAATTCGGAGATATGAAGTTAGAGGTGTAGATGCAGTAGAGGTAAATACATTTTACGTATAAGACTTGTGAAGCAGTAAATACTGTTTCATAGGTCTTTATTTTTACAATTGACCCCGATATTCTATTTTTCATTGGAAAATAGATTTAACTATAGTATAATTAGTCACAAGAAAACAAAAAGGAGAGTTGCATATGAAGAGAATTGGTTTGTTAACAAGTGGTGGAGATTGTCAAAGCTTAAATGCAACCATGCGAGGTGTTGCAAAATCATTATATGAAGCATATGGATCTGATGAGATTGAGATATATGGTGTATTAGAAGGATATAAGGGATTAATCTATGGAAACTATGAACAAATGAAACCAAAAGACTTCTCTGGAATTCTAACAGAGGGTGGAACAATCATTGGAACTTCAAGACAACCTTTTAAATATATGCGTACTCCTGACGAGAACGGATTAGATAAGGTTAAGGCAATGAAAGACAATTATAAGAAGATGAAATTAGATTGTCTTGTAATCTTAGGTGGTAATGGAACGCATAAAACAGCAAATCTTCTTAAAGAAGAAGGGTTGAATGTAGTAACATTACCTAAGACAATTGATAATGATATCTGGGGAACGGACATTACGTTTGGTTTCCAAAGCGCGGTTAATATTGCAACAGATGCAATTGATTGTATTCATACAACAGCAGCATCTCACCGTAGAGTGTTTATCGTTGAAGTAATGGGACATAAAGTTGGTTGGTTAACCTTACATGCTGGAATTGCTGGAGGTGCGGATGTTATCTTAATACCAGAGATACCATATAATATTGATTCTGTAGTAGCGGCAATAGAGAAAAGAACTGCGGAGGGAAAGAAATTCTCTATTCTTGCAGTTGCAGAGGGAGCAATCTCTGTAGAAGACGCAGCACTTTCTAAGAAAGAGAGAAAAACAAAATATAAGAATTCACCTTACCCTTCTATCTCCTATAAGATTGGTAAAGAGATTGAAGAAAAAACAGGACAAGAGATTCGCATTACAGTACCTGGACATACACAGCGTGGTGGTGGACCATGTCCATTTGACCGCGTAATCTCTACTCGCTTAGGAGCAGCAGCGGCAGAATTAATCAAGAAGGAACAATATGGATATATGGTAGGATTCCGTGATGGAGAGATTATTCCCGTTCCATTAGAAGAAGTAGCTGGTAAACTAAAAATGGTTGATCCAAACGCTTCCATTATCAAAGAGGCAAAGAGCATTGGTATTAACTTTGGAGATTAGTAAGTAATCGTTAATTGCAAAAACAAATTACTTTTGTTATTATAGGATAATAAAGTAATAGAAAAGGATGTGCAGGGTATGGCATATACTGCCCTTTATAGAAAGTTCCGACCAACAGAGTTTGGTGATGTCAAAGGTCAGGATCATATAGTAACAACATTAAGAAACCAAATTAAATCTGACCGTGTGGGACATGCATATTTGTTCTGTGGCACAAGAGGAACTGGTAAGACAACCATAGCTAAGATTTTAGCCAAGGCAGTCAATTGTGAAAACCCAATAGGTGGTAATCCATGCAATGAATGTAGCATGTGTAAGGAAATTAATAATCAGAATTCCATGAACGTAATTGAAATAGATGCTGCTTCTAATAATGGTGTTGACAATATACGTGATATTATTGATGAGGTACAATATTCACCGACAAGGGGACGTTATAAGGTATATATCATCGACGAGGTTCATATGCTTTCAGCAGGAGCATTTAATGCCCTTCTTAAGACATTAGAAGAACCTCCTTCTTACGTTATATTTATCTTAGCGACAACGGAAGTTCACAAGATTCCAGTGACAATATTATCAAGATGTCAGCGTTATGACTTTAAACGAATTACCATTGATATAATCACAGACAGGTTGTATGAGTTATTAGAGAAAGAACAAGTAGAAGCTGAGGAAAAGGCAGTACGTTACATTGCTAAGTCAGCAGACGGAGCACTTCGTGATGCGCTAAGTTTGTTAGATCAATGTATGGCATTTTATTTTGGTGAGAAACTAACCTATGATAATGTGCTTGAGGTACTTGGTGCTGTTGATACACAGGTTTTTTCGACTCTTTTGCGTCATATTATTGATGGTAAGGTTACTGATTGCATAGAGCTTATCGAAAGACTTATCATTGAAGGTAGAGAGCTTGGACAGTTCGTAGTAGACTTCACCTGGTACCTTCGTAATTTGTTATTGGTTAAGACATCGGAGGCAGCAGAAGATATTATTGACATATCATCAGAGAATCTAATAGAATTAAAAGAGAATGCAACGAATATATCAGTAGATACTTTAATGAGATATATTAGGATTTTTTCAGAGCTTTCGAATCAAGTTAAATATGCATCACAAAAACGTGTACTTGTTGAGATAGCAGTCATAAAATTATGTAAACCACAGATGGAAAGAAGTTATGACTCTATACTGGACAGGTTAAATCAAATAGAAAAACAGTTACAAAATGGAGTACAGATTGTAGCAAATGGTGGACCAAACAGCAATATAGTTGCACCGATAGAACAAGAGGAAGATGCTACACCATCAATCTCCATGGAAGACCTGGAGAAAGCAGTATCGGAAGATATTAAACAAGTGGTACAGAATTGGAGAGCAATTATAGGCGGGCTTTCGGGGTCTTTAAAGCCAATGCTGTTGAATGCTAAGCTTAGTATTGGACCAGACAATCAATTAATTCTTATATTTACAGAAGCTGTAGATAAGGATTATGTAGAGAAAGAGGAACGTATAGAAGCAATCGAAGCTTCCATTGCTGAGAAGATTGGTAAGAGAGTCGCTATACGCACGAAGCTTATTGATTCAGGGAATGAGAAGACGAATGAATTTCCTGATTTAACAAAGATATTCAAAAACATTGATATAGAATATGAAAATTAACTACTTAAGAGTATTATAACGGATATGAAGTAGGAATTAAGTAACTAGAATGTAGTAAGTAAATAGGAGGAATATTAATATGGCAAAAAGAGGTGGATTCCCAGGAGCAATGCCTGGTAACATGAACAATCTGATGAAGCAAGCGCAAAAGATGCAAAAACAGATGGAAGAAAAGACAAAGGAAATAGAAACAAAAGAATGGGAAGCTACTGCAGGTGGCGGAGCTGTAACTGTTAAAGTATCAGGTAAAAAAGAAGTTGTATCTGTTAAACTATCAGAGGAAGTTGTTGATCCAGATGATATTGAGATGTTAGAAGATCTTATTGTAGCTGCTACGAATGAAGCATTACGTAAGATGGAAGAAGAATCAGCTCAAGTTATGAACTCAATTGCAGGCGGTCTAGGCGGATTAGGCGGCGGATTCCCATTCTAATAAAGAATTAGAATACTGCATAAAAGGCATGAATGTTTCTTACAAATCGAAACTTTGTGCCTTTTTTATATAGTAGGAAGGTAGCATGGTGTAAACATGGATTATTATAGTAGTCAAATAACAAAATTAATAGAACAATTATCAAGATTACCAGGAATAGGTGGTAAGACAGCACAACGTTTGGCTTTTCATATAATTAATATGCCACAGGATCAAGTAGCAGCATTATCGGCATCTATTACCGAAGCGAAAAATAATGTCAGGTATTGTACAAGCTGTTACACATTAACGGATAAAGAAGTATGCCCAATCTGTGCAAGCGAGAAGAGAAATCATAAACAGATCATGGTGGTAGAGAATACAAGAGATTTAGCGGCATATGAGAAAACCCAAAAATATGACGGGATTTATCACGTATTGCATGGTGCAATCTCTCCAATGCTTGGAATTGGACCATCAGATATTAAGTTGAAGGAGTTAATGCTACGTCTACAAGGGGAGGTAGATGAAGTCATTATAGCAACCAATTCAAGCCTAGAAGGAGAAACTACGGCGATGTATATTAGTAAGTTAATAAAGCCAACCGGAATTAAAGTTAGTAGGATTGCCAGCGGTGTACCAGTAGGTGGAGACTTAGAATATATTGATGAGGTTACACTGCTTCGTGCGTTAGAAGGAAGAACAGAATTATAAAAGTGCATTAAAATGCACAAAAAAAGAAGATGCAAATCCGAGTGCATCTTCTTTTTTTTTGTTAATGAGAGGGGGGGAGTATTTCAAATGTATGAAAATCTCTTGCAAGTATTATTATATCAAGCAGTTGTGACCGGAGTATGGACAAACCATAAAAAGAAAATTAATATAAAAAAATTCATGAGTCAAACATAAAACAAACATAAAAAAGATATTAAGGAAAAATAAACAGCTAAAAAATGCGTCTTTTAGGCAACTAGGACTTCCGTGTCGGCATATACTATTATGAGTATTTTTTGCAAGGAGTAGGTGTATGAAACAGAAAGTATGTAGACTAGGGATACTACTTCTCATTATATTACTGATACCATGTGGCATTACATATCTATTATCAGGTAAAGGTTCTAAATCAAGTGGAACAAAAAACGATTCAATTCGTATTCGTGTAGAAGAAAACGGAGTAGATAAAGAATATTCTCTCGATACATATATTATGATGGCAATGGCAGCAGATATACCAGTAACATATGAGTTAGAGACATTGAAGGCTCAAGCAACGATATTACGTACGTATGTATATGTGGTAGCTAAGAAAAACGAGACCAATTCCCTCAAAGCAGATGATATTGGGTTACAATACAAAGCACTAAATGCAGCCAAAGTTAGCTGGGGAGAGGAGAACGCAGATCAATATGAAAAAAAGTTATTGAAGGCGATCGAAGATACAAACAATATGGTGGTTACATATAATGACGATTTAATTATTCCGCTTTTCCACCCGGTTAGTATTGGAATGACAAGAAGTTCCAAACAAGCAATCGGTGAAGATATTGCATACTTAGCTTCTGTTGAAAGCAAAGGAGATGTACAGAGTACAGACTACATGAAAATCAGTAGTATTCCCAAAGAAACAGTGGTAGAGCAGTTAAAGAAGGTCTATCCAGATTGCAATGTATCAAAAGATTCCCTAGAAGATGACATTGATATTGAGAAACGCGATGAGGATGGATATATTAAATCTATTCAAATAGGAGACGAATCAATAACAGGTGATGAATTTGCAAACTTTTTTGAATTGAATAGTACGAACTTCTATATAGAAACATATGAGGATTCGCTACGATTTATATGTAAAGGTAAGGGGCATGGACTTGGATTAAGTCAATATGGTGCTAATTTTATGGCTTTACAAGGGTATAAATATGATGAAATTCTAGAATATTATTTTACACAAACTCAGGTAGTAGAATATATACAATAAATTAAGAATGCCAATGTATAAAACTTTCATTTCTGGTGAGAATATTGCTAGAGGTGATGAATGTGAGTAAAAAGAATGTTCCAGACTTTCTAAAAGCCAAAGGCTTTTATGTGTCTTTACTTACTGGTATATGTGCATTATGCATTATCTGCGTTGTGTACGTAAGTATGCTTACTAGTAACGATAAAGATAATGTTGTAGATTTGAATGATTCAAACAATCAAACAGAAGATATGGTTAAAGATGGCCAGAATACAGAAGTTGCTGATTCAGATTTAACGAATGAACAAAATGTAGCAGGTATTGATGCAGATGTTCCTTCTGATCTAACAGGAGATGCAGAAATCCAAGATGCAGAAGAAGTAAAAGAGACAGAATCTAATGCAGTTACCACACAAGAACAAGCAGATGCACAAGAAGAGAACAGTGCAGTTGCAACAAGCGGTAAAAGTACCAATTTAACATTTAACGAGGAAAAGGGATTACTCTGGCCAGTTGATGGTAATGTTATCATGAATTATAGTATGAGCAGCGTAATATATTTTCAAACACTAGATCAATATAAGTGTAATCCAGCTATTATTATTCAGGCGGAAGTCGGAGAAGAAGTACTTAATGCTGCAAAAGGAATTGTATCCGATATCTCTTACAATGAAGAGACTGGAAACACTGTCACTGTATCAATTGGTGATGGATACAAAGTAATCTATGGGCAATTAGATGAAAATCTAAACGTTAAAGAAGGTCAAACCGTTTCAGAGGGTACTGCAATCGGTACAATTGCAAAACCAACAAAATACTATGTAAAAGAAGGAACTAATTTATTCTTTGAAGTATTATTAGAGGATGAAACAGTTAATCCAATGTTATTATTACGTTAATAGGAAAAATAAAGTAAGAGGATTATTATACGAAATAAAATCGTATGATAATCCTTTTTCTTTATATGTGCTGTATACCTATTGTTTAGAGTCGTATCGTTTCAGAAGATATGGATAAGCCACTGTGATCCATAATACGAGAAGAAAATAGCGAATCATATCGGCGGGTATTGAAGCTCCAAGAACTACCTTTAGACCTACTTTTAATAACAAAGCAATACCAATACCAATTAAAAACTTAACAATTTGTTTTGAAGGATAAGATGACTTTTCATTAAAATGAATGTATGTCGATTCTATATACCAACCGAGTGAGAAACCTATACCTGCACCAGCCGCTTTACAACAATCTGAAGCATATTTTGAATCAATTACAGAACCTTGTAACAGAATAAGAGAATACACGGCAACTGCTATTGAGATGATACTTAATAGGATTGCAGTAATCTTATAATTCTTGTCAAGTAGTTCAAATCGAGTAATGAGATAATTTGTTCCCAAGGAAAGAAGTAAAGTAAGTCCAAAGGATACAAAGACATCTGCCACGGTGTGTACCCCAAGATACATACGTGATAGCATAACACTGCATATAATGATAAAGCAAATAATTCGATTACGAGTCTTCTTTGTATTCCATGCAAATGTACTATAAAGAGCAGTTGCACACTGTGTATGTCCACTTGGAAAAGAATAGCCCGTTGCAGTTTTAACTGCCTTTTCTACAGGAATAAAAGAAGGATCCTTAATCCAGGGTCTTGGTACTCGAAACGTGATTTTTAGCGTCTGAACTAGTAATCCCGAAGTAAAAAAAGAAAAACAAATTCGATACGCAAGGCGTTTATTATAACACCAATAGAGAAAACAAATAATAGCAAGTACAAGTACTTCTTCTCCAAAGAACGTTAGTAGAAGAAACAAACGATCAAGAAGAGGGGTACGAATAGATTCTAATACCTTTAAAAATTCCATTTGATACCTCCATAGATTTATGAATTATATTTACATATCTAAGCACATATTATTTCAAATTGAGTATACTATTATTATAGCAAAGGAGTCGGTTGAATAAAAGCTTCAATCTGATAATGCGCAATTTCTGTATAGTGCTTCTGCATAATGTGTAATTGTTGAATTGATACATATTGACAACACGCAACCGATTTTATTTACAATGGCTAAGGTAGAGTATTGTCCTGGCCTATAAACGTATTTCTTTGCTATGTTAACGTACGAGATTAGTTGGTTGCTTCAAATATATAGTATAACTGGGCCATCGCATTTGGTGTATTTCTTATGCGTATGGCTCTTTGTTTATTCTAGGGATTAATACCTAGATTTTCTTGATTGAAAAAGAAGAATTCATTTGCTATAGTGTTACTTGTAAATAAATGGAAAGCAGGTAAGGGAATGAAAAAGTTAACAAGGGTGTTATTAATTGTATTGGCATGTGTGGGTATAGCATTACCAGCTGGCAAGGTGTTGGCTACTGAGATGACAGACACAACTGCAAACGGTTCAATTATTGACACGGATACAAATTACGAAGTAACAGAATTTGAAACAAATGAGTTAAATATAACGCTAGAAGAGCCTAACTATAAAAGTTATTATGTAGATGTTCCTAATGGTCAGAGTGTAGTTGTACCCATAACGTTAGATGAAAAAGGTAGACTGTATTACATATACGACTTTAAGAACGAATACCAAGATCAAAAGTCATATTATTTGGATGTGTATACGGATGCAGCATGTACACAGATGGCAGATTACTATAACTATGATACCTATTATGGAGAATTAGACGTTACGAAAACAGGAACGTATTATATCAAGTTCTCGGTAATGGATTCTACTGTGCAACAGGAGACCTTTAATTATTTCAAGTTTAGCTCTTTCTATGTAAATTCTCGTAATGAGACTTTATCTAGTGGGAAACAAGTAGTAACTGCATTTTTAAGCTATGACAAACCAATCTATTATAAAGTAACGGTAAGTAAACCAGGAAGTATTTCCTTCAACATGCAATCTTCTAAAGGTGGTAACGTGATTTTATGCAATAGTAAGAAAAAAGCGATTGCAAGTGAGTGCAAATCAACGGATACGGACCATACTTTTGTGTTCGCAGTATCGAAGGGAACATATTATCTTAAAGTGACCTCACCTTCTTATTTCGCATATGTAATGCAGACGTTCAAAGGAATTACAGATAAGAGCGGACCTAGCAAACAAAAGGCTAAGACTCTAAAAGTAGATGGTGCCATAGTAAATGCCCTAGCATTATCAACTGAGAAGTCTGGTAAAGCAGATTGGTTTAAGTTTACCAACGACAAGAAGAGAAAAACAATTGTAGATGTGGTGGGAATGGTATCTTGTGGTGGATTAAAGATAGACTTTTATGATACCAAGGGAACAAGTTGGGGATCTAGATACTTCTATCCTGCAAATAATGTGGATGGCGGAGTTAGTACTATCTATTACGTCATGGATGGAACGAAAAAACTACCAGAAGGAACATACTATATTAAAGTATCTAAAACATCTGCAAAAACCAATGCTACCTATAGTGTGGGCGTACGCAGTAAGTAGAATAGAAAATTGATACTATTTACTTGAATAGATAGTGTTATAACTATTGATAATTAATGGAAGATTTGCTATATTATATAATATGTTTATATAATTATACAAATATAGCATATTAAATGGAAATTTAGACGTTAAATAGGAGGGAATTAAACAATGATTAGTAAATTTAAAAAAGTTTTGTGTAGTTTATTGTTAGCACTTTCATTAATGGTATCAAGTATTTTGGGACCATTAAATGTTCAAGCAGCGACGATATACGATGAGTCAGATGCAGAGACTGCGGAATTATCAACGGTATTAATAACAACAGGAACAACAGAGGATTTAGAGAAAATTGTTACATATTCAATTGAAACTACTGTAGAAAATGAAGTAGTACCAATTGATATTCCAGCTAAGGGGTATTTGGATTTCTACGTAGCTACAAATATTTCTAGTGAAGTTGCAATATTCACAGATGAAAGTTGTACAAAAAAAGCAGGTTATTCGGTTTATATATCTTCATCTTCAGAACAATTACAAGCAGGCGTATACGGAGAAAATGGAAAGGCATTTTTTCCAGAAGCAGGTACATATTATGTGAAATTTAGTAAGGCAGGAGCATATTTATTTAGTTCTCAAATGTTTAGTGGGGAAAACCGTACCTTAAAAGATAATACATATACAACAGCGTATGGATATAAATATGAGTCATTTAACTATGACAGTAATAACATTTATTACAAGTATACTCCATCAAAGACAGGATATATTTCTATAAGTACAGAATACCTATCTGATTCCGGTTCAAGTTATATAACTCTATGTAACAGTAGTAAAAAGGAAATTTCCGAGGAAGTTTATACGAATACTACTTATTCTTCTGGAAAAGTAGTTTTTGCAGTAAAAAAAGGTGCTACTTACTACATTAAAGTTAAAACTTCATCAGAAAAATATCGTATTAAGAGTAAAATCACAGGGGTCACTGAAAGTAGCGGAACGAAAAAATCCAATGCTAAAACGTTGACTATTGGAAAAGAGAGAAAAGGAATACTTCTTACAGAAGATAAGACTTCGTCAGCCGATTGGTATAAGTTCACGTTATCAAAAGCAACAAAATTAAACCTTACAGTAGCGGGAAATGCCTCATCCGTTGGAATTAAAGTGGAGTTAACAAGTGCCAATATTGGTGGTTCTGTCGACGTAAATATTAGTGGTGCAGATTATAAACGAACAACGTCACTTGAGACATTTACATCTGCGACTCTTCCAAAAGGAACCTATTATATTCGTGTTTACAAAGGTGATAAAAAGGCGTCAGGAAATTATTCAATAAAGGTATCTAAGAGATAGTGGATATAGAAGACAAAAGGAACTAGGCAGATAAGCCTAGTTCCTTTTGCATAGTCAGAATTATATTGACCGTTTAAGTTATTAGTAATAATAACTATATTGGAATTTTCCGCTTGAAGAATATGTTGCATTACGAAGATCTGCTTTTTTGTTTTTTAAGTTTGCTTTTTTAATTGTTAGAGTGAAATCTTTTGTAGAACCGTGAGAAACACTCATTTTCATAGATTTTGTTGAATAAGTTCCAATTGTTTTTCCTGCATCTGTTTTAAAGGTAATTTTAACATTTTTTAGTTCAGTAACTTTATAACCCGAATAGTTAACAAATCTACATTTTAGTACTAAATCACCGTTTGTAGCATAAGAGGAACTGTACACTTGTAATCCACAGTTACCGTAATATAGATCACTAGTTGTCATTTTAGTTTCTTTGTATGTATTAGCTTTTACAGTAATTTTACAAGTCAATTTTTGACCACTTTTTGTCTTTGCTGTAATTGTAGTAGTTCCTGCTTTTTTAGCAGTAACAACACCTTTGCTATTTACCGTTGCAACACTAGCCTTACTTGATGACCAAGTTACTGATTCTGAGGTATTATCAACCTTTAACTTTTTCGTAAAACCTACGGATAGTGTTGCAGATTTATCGCTTATTGTTGCTAGAATCTTTTCTGCATCAATATCAAATAAAAATTGCGAATCTGTATCAAACATAAGTGTTACATTATAATCTCCAGAGGGCATATTATCGCAAGTAAGTCCATAGCAATAGAGGCCCGCATCTTCATACCAATACCAATCAGTACTGTAGATAACACTGTCACCATATAAGTCACCAGCACTATCATATATACTTACGTCACAATTTAATACATCTGGAACATAGAAATATAAGGATATATTTGTATTTGTATCAACTGTAAAATCATAAGATAGTTCTGTATTAGCTACTGCTGTGCCCTCTTCTTCTAATAAAATATCATACTCTTTCTGGGCAGCCTGAATAGTATCTGTGTTAGTGAATACTGTGGTTAGGCAAATTAAAAATGCTAATACTAGTGAATAAATTTTAGTTCGTTTTGTTCTCATAACATTTCCTCCACTTTAAATAATTTTATCCATTATTTACTATACTATACTCAAATTGACATTACAAGTCAGAGGTTGCATTAAATAAGTAATTTTGTAGAATAATTGTTAAACATTATGTTTTATATAAAAAAAGACCAATTACAAATGTATATTGGCCTTTCTAGCAATAAAATTATTATACTGTCATCTTAGCCACATAGAAGTACATGAGTACAAAATGGCAGAAACTACCCCCTAAGCAGAATAGATGAAATATATCATGAGAGTTAAAGTTTTTGTGAATACTATTAAAAACGGGAAGTTTTAATGCATAAATGACACCACCAACCGTATAGATAACACCACCTGCTAATAACCAACCAAAAGCAGGACCAGATAATTTGGCTAATAATTGTGGAAAAGCGAAGATACACATCCAACCCATAGCAATATATATTACGGAGGATACCCAGCGTGGACAGTATATCCAAAACGCTTTTAGACATATACCAGCAAGAGCCATTGCCCAGATAACAATAAATAACGTCCAACCGGTACGACCACCAAGTACAATTAAACAAATTGGAGTATACGTACTTGCTATAAGTATGGAGATACTCATGTGATCAAACTTCTTGAGTCTTCGGTTAATGGTTTCTGTAGAATTAATAGAATGATATAATGAACTTGCGGTATATAGAAGAACTAAACCAAAGCTAAAAATACCAAGCGATATAAGGTGCAGAGAATCTGAAGTTCTTGCTAATTGTATTAGTAATGGAATAGATATAAGTAATGCGGTAGCAGAACCAATTATATGTGTAAGTGCACTAGCGGGATCTTTTAAGTGTAATTTCTTCATAATAAAACGCCTCCATAACCTGTGTCGAGTTTAACAATAACCTCACATATAGTATTGATAACTACATGTGATAATATGTATATTACACCTATATAAATTAAAAATCAATAGGAAAATATTTATGCATATGATATAATGACTGCACTTAATGTAATTAAATCAATTTTACTATATATGAAAGAGGAATTCGTTTAGAAAGGGGTATTGTTAATATTATGGATTTGAATATTGGTGATATTGTTAAATTAAAGAAACAGCACCCATGCGGAAGTAGTGAGTGGGAAATCCTTAGAGTAGGTATGGACTTTCGTTTAAAATGCATGGGGTGTGGGCACCAGGTTATGTTACCAAGAAAACAAGTTGAGAAGAACATACGGAATATCCGTAAAAAGAATGAAGAATAAGAAGAAACCTATAAACAAGGGGTCAAATAAGCAAATTTGTAAAAAAAAAGTTGCATAAGTTGTACAAGTATGTTAAAATCATAAATTGTGATATATTTAAAATTAATTAATCCTTGCTCTTTTTTAATGTATTAAAAAAGAAAAGGGCCAAAGACCAGAAGGAGGTGCAAGCAACTATGAACAAATATGAATTAGCCTTAGTTGTTAGTGCAAAAATCGAAGATGATGCAAGAGTAGCAGCTGTAGAACAAGTGAAAGAATTAATCGCTAGATTTGGTGGTACAGTTACTAACGTTGATGAATGGGGTAAGAAAAGATTAGCTTACGAAATTCAAAAAATGAAAGAAGGTTTCTACTACTTCATCCAATTCGAATCTGAACCAACAGCTCCAAGAGAAATCGAACAAAGAGTTCGTATCATGGAATCTGTTATCAGATATTTATGCATTAGACAAGACGCATAAAGAAGGAGGAATTCCTTTATGAATAAAGTAATCCTAATGGGCCGTCTAACAAGAGACCCTGAAGTGAGATATTCCCAAGGGGAAGGTTCACTTGCTATAGCAAGATATACAATCGCGGTAGATCGAAGATTTAAACGTGATGGTGATCAACAAACAGCAGATTTTATCAGTTGTGTATCATTCGGTAAAACAGCAGAGTTTGCAGAGAAGTATTACAGACAAGGAACGAAAGTACTCGTAACTGGTCGTATACAGACTGGTAGCTATACGAATAAGGATGGACAAAAAGTCTACACAACAGAAGTTGTTGTAGAAGAACAGGAATTTGCAGAAAGCAAGGCAGCAGCTAGTGAATCTGGCGGTTTCCAACAAGCAGCAGCAAGACCTGAGCCAAGCCAAGCAATTGGCGATGGATTCATGAATATCCCTGATGGTATTGATGAAGAATTACCATTTAATTAATATGACTTAGAAGTTAAAACTATATATATACATGATTATGTATAAAATTTGGATAAGGAGGTTGTGTTATGCCATACAATAAGAATGATAGAAACGATAGAGCTGATTCTCCAATGAAGAGAAGAGGCGGACGTAGAAGAAAAAAAGTATGTGTATTCTGTGTTGACAAAAACAATACTGGTATCGATTTTAAAGATGTCAACAAATTAAAAAGATATGTATCTGAAAGAGGTAAAATTCTTCCTAGAAGAATTACAGGAAACTGTGCAAAACACCAAAGAGCTCTTACAGTAGCAATTAAGAGATCTAGACATATCGCTTTAATGCCATATACAATGGACTAATAAAAAGTTAACCGTTACATGATGTAAATCGTGTAGCGGTTTTTTTATGCTACTATATACATAAGACTTAGTTTGTTTTTAATTAATTTTTCACTGCATAAAATTGTCCGCATAGTTTATAAAACCATGGAGATAATGATAGTAACGATTTCATAATTGATTTTAATCATTATGAAACAGTTTTCATTGGATATTCTATCAATATTTTAGTAATACTATGGTGGCAGATTCACAATAGTAAAAAAAGGGAATTAAATCTGCCTTAAGAAAGGACAAGGTAAAATATGATGAAAAGACGTTTTAAGAAAAGCATGATTGCACTTATGGTAATTGTTGCAATGATAAGTGTTACTGCTTGTAGTAGTAAAAAAGAAAATGTAAAAAATAACAACAACGCAGTAAATGAGGGGAGTAATACAGGAGATAATACTCCTAATGACACAAAAGTAGAGGAGAATGTAGGTAATCAAGAAACCGGTGGTATTCTAGACAAATATAATACGTTATTAAAAAACGAAACTGATCGTGAAAAGGTATATGGATTCATTGGCGAAAACATCACAAATGCAAGTGAAGCAGAAGCAGATCAATTAGTTAGTGGTATAATAGGATATGAAGATACTTATGAAGACGTAGATTATGAACGTTTATATGCTTATAAAAATTACGTTTCTGATGAAGTAGAAGAATTCTTAGAACTAATGTATGAGAACCACCAAAAACCATATATGAATGAGAAAGAATTAGGAGTTACATTAGATGAATTATTAGACCGTGCAGAAGAATTTGAAGAACACATTGCAGAATTCCCTGATGGGATTACAACACAACATTCCTATGATATGTATGTAAAACTTATGGATGCAGCTATTGTTGGTGGATATGATAAAGAGAAAAAAGTTGCTAACTACTATAAAGGTGATGCGGAAAATCGTATTGACGGACGTGCAGTTGATGAATATATGAAATTCTTAGCTGATGAAGAAGACGATGATGCTAATAATAAAAAAGTTAGTACAAACACTACTGACAAAACAAATGCTACTAAAACAAACACCAATACAAATACAACAAATGCTAACACAACAGATGCTAACACAACAAACACTAACACAACAAAAGCTAACACAACAAACGCTAACACAACAAACGCTAACACGACAAATACAAAGACTGGTACAAATACAAACAATAATACGAATACAACAAACAATACAACAAATAATACAACGGTAAATGTTGGTGATAATTCTGAAGAGCAATTTGATGCACCAATTACAAGAAGTATTGTTCAAGAATATGTAGATCTACTTGTAAAATCTAAGAACGAAATTACAACTGCAGTAGAAGATTTTTATGCAAATCTTAATACTTTAATAGCTGATAAATTTGGTATGTAATAAAACTATTATTTTAACGTTATAAATAAACAAAACACCTTCTAGTTACTTATGTATATAGAGGGTGTTTTTGTTAGTATTGAACAAAAATTAATAATGACAAATTAGTAAGGAGAATTTTAATTTAGCTAAAGAAAAATTAAGCATAAAAAGTGGTATAAGTGATTTGGATTTGGCAATTTCTACCTATGTAATCATAACGCAATCATTTAATGCAATTGGAAAAAATTACAGAGCACTGGAAAAAAACTATTCTCAAGATGAAATGTCATATCTATACAAGAAAAAGAACCTGCGTTTATTACCTGTCATAGAAAGAATGAAAGGTGTTGTAACTAAAAACATGGATGCGATAGAGTTACTCGGACAGGTAACGGACAATAAAAATGCGGTAGTGTACCTTGACCCTCCATACGTAGCTGAAACTAGGATTTGTAAGGATGTTTATAGTTATGAATGTAATAACCAATACCAAGTTAATTTAATTCATAGTATAAGAGATGCTAAGTGTAAAATTGTTCTTTCTGGCTATGATAACGAGTTATATGATAAGGAGCTAGGAGAGGGTTGGGAGAAAATTATTATAGCCGGCAATACCTATAAGTATTCGTCTCCAAGTCCTATAAAACCAAAAGCACAAGAAATAGTATGGATAAATTACAAGTTAGATAATTATGCAAGAGCAATGATATTTCAAAATAATAGAAAAGCGTGCTAATTAAGTAAACACAATAGCTCTATTAAAGGCACTTTTAGTATAAATACTAAAGGAGATAATGTAAAAAAATTTAATAGAAATATGTTAAGCATCTGAAGTTCAGAGATAAGAATATATTGAGAATTGTAAGTGGTATAAGTGGATGGAACAACATTAGAATGGATTAGATAGGGGAACTTTAGATGCAAGTGAGCAGAATATTATATAACAAAACTGAAAGTAGAAAGGGGATTTAAGAAAGCGTTTGTGGAAGTGGAAATATATAGGGGTAATAAGAGAAAAATAGTGGGAGAAAATGTATTTTAATTTAAAAAATACATATTATTATAGAATCGTAATGAATATGAGAAAATAGAGATGTTATAGAATCTACTTTCAGTTTTTGATTAAAAACATAATAGTCATTAATTGAAGGAGAGTGGTTTATAATGTTTAAAATAATAAATATAAACAGAATAGCAATAGTAATATATATTAGTAAAATAGAAGCGAATAAATTAAATTACTATAAAAAAGCAGAGGAACTGTTTAAATGTATAGAACCTATAGATAAAGTTATCTTTTATGATTTATCAAACAAAGATAAAACAGAGGAAACAAGAAATTACATTAGAACTCTAAATGAAATTGTAAGTATAAATAAGGATAAAACTTATGTAGTTGTAATTCCTTCAACAGTTGAAGTGACTCAAGATATATTAGAAGTGCAGGAAATCTCAGCATATTTATCTAGAGTAGCAGATATGGAAAACATGGAATGTTGGTTCATCAAAAATAGACTTGATAATGAATTAGAATTCTTAAAAGTATACTCACCTTTAATAGATGGAGGGGATGCTTGTGAAGAAAACTAATAGTGGAACTAAACAAATGATGGATATGCAAAATAAAATAGCCGTATCAACGGAAGAGTTGCAATTACTCCTTAGTTGTGGGAGAAAGACAGCTATTAAGATTGGGCACTCTGCTGAAGCAAGAATCGACTGGGGAAAAAGGGTATTATGGAATGTAAATAGAGTCAAAGGGTATATGGACGAGATTTCAGAATAATAAGTAATGTGAATTTATAAGCATAATAAGTAGATTGGAATTAGTAAGATTACTAATTTAGTACATAATTAGTAGTGATAATTAATAGTCTTCTTGAAACTAAAAAGGATAAGCGTTAAAATCATACAATTACAATGTGAGTATAAGGAGAATGTGTAATATGAATAAGAGTGTAAAGAGAAGAGACAGTAATAATCGTGTTATGCCAACTAATATATCAGAAAGAGCGGATGGAAGATATTGTTTAAGGAAAATGGTGAATGGGAAAAAGATTTTAGAGTATTATAATACATTAAATGAAGCTAAAAAAAGATTGAAACTATTAGAGGCAGAAATTGTACAAGAAAAAGAATACGGCAATAAAAAATATAAATTAGAAGAATGGTATAAGATTTTTCTTAATCACTACTGTACAAATCTCGGACAACGAACCATAAATAACTATACAAACTATTTTGCAAGATATATGACAGTAGAGTTTGGTAAAAAAAGAATAAATAACATAACACAATTAGATATAGTTCAATATTATGGTGACCTGAGAAATAAGTGTAATCTTTCAAGGGGGACGATTGGATATTTTAATAGTATGTTAAGTAGGGCATTTCAAAAGGCTGTAGATAATAGAATCATAAGTAGTAATCCTACACTTGGAGTTATGAGAGAGATAAAAAAGGAAGAACCAAAGAAAAGAGAAGCACTTTCGTTACAACAGGAAATAAATTTATTAAATTATATATCTACGGGCAGGTACTATAGGTATAAAGCATTACTTCTCCTTCTTCTTAATACTGGTTTAAGGTCAGGGGAGGCAAGGGCATTAACGATAAATGATATAGACTTTAATACAGGAAGTATTCATATTAATAAATCAGTGAGTTATGACACAATAGAAAGCAATAGGAAACAGCATTTTGTAGTACCACCCAAGACCAAGAATAGTAACAGAGTAGTATATGTAAAGAAAGAGGTAATTGATGAGATAAAGAACTATATCAAGATGAAGAATGAGTGGGATGTAAATAGAGATTACAAGATATGCAGATATGATGAATATAAGAACAGGATGGAAGACTGTGGTGATTTCTTATTTACCACATCTAGGGGAACGGTTATAACTGATGAGTCCTTGAATAAAAGTTTAAAAGCAATAATTAAGGAATGTAATATTAATGAGAGAAAAAAAGCAGAGGAAGAAAAAAGAGATGCAATACTAATACCAGAGAGTACAACTATTCATTGTTTACGACATACGTTTGCAACACGTTCATATGAAAAAGAGATGTCTCCTAGCATTGTAAGCAAATTAATGGGACATAGTAATACAAAAATAACACAAGAGGTTTATACGCATATTAGCCAAGAAATAGTTATGCGTGAATATATGAATTGTTGGTAAGAAATATATGTTGTAAAAGAGATATGTAAGTAATTTGGTAGTTAGTATTGACCAGTAGTGATTTCATAATAAGTAAAGTTGATTTACTCAAAAGTTTACTCAAAAAGAATATATAAAGATAATACATGATAACAAAAGATGAATAGGAGAAATTTATAGAAACCCTTTAAAACATAGATAATGGAGTAAGATAAAGCAGTATAGAAAGTTGGGAGGGGATTTCGCTTTAATGCCATACACTATGGATTAATAAAAGCTAACCGTTACATGATGAAAATCGTGTAGCGGTTTTTTTGATCTATTTTCTATATGGTATATAGCTTAGTATATATATTGTATAAACTAATTTTTATACATAAAGTAGTCTGCATGGTTTATAAACCTAGTAAATATATGAGGCTGTTCGTGGGTATTAGTAATTACCTAAGAGCAGCCTTATAGTAATTTTAGATTAAATTGTGTAAAGAAAAATATTATTATAAAAATACAGTTTCCGAAAATATGCGAAAATTATGGTTGATTTAAACATGAAAGTGTGTTATTAATATAATAGTATTATACATATTATCTAAACAAGGAGAGAGGATATGAAAAAAAGTAGTGTAAGAAGACGTATAATGAGTTTACTAATGGTACTTACAATGTTAATTGGCTTATTGCCTAATAATTTGTTGGTACAAGCTACAGAAGTACAAACTACAGAAGCAGGAGTTACAGATCCAGAGTTAGCTGGACTTAAGAGCCCAGTTATTAATGGAGACGGGACTGTTACCTTTAGCTATATAGGTAATAGTACGCAAGCTGTTATAGTTAAAGGATTATTTAACGGTTGGGCAGAAGTAGTAATGGATAAGAAGACAACGACTGAGGGTAATACCTACTTTACAACTACAGTAGATGTTACTAAAGTACCAGGAATCTATCCTTATGGATTTAACGATAATAATGGTGGAGGCTGGTTAGGAGATCCACTAAATAATGCATACTATACTGCTAATAGCAACAAAGCATTGGTTAGAAATCCTATTGAAACGGAAACTGGTACGACAATCTATTATCCAACAAATGAAGCAGGAGCAAAGTTACAATATAGAAAAGTTGGAGAAACAGAATATCAAGCAATTTTAATGGAAAAGGCGGCTTCTTTTAGTGATGGTATGTATAGCGCTACAGTAACAGAAGCTGGTACATATGAGTATTACATAGAAGATTCATTAGGAAATAATATTGGGGATCCTAATAATTTTGAAACTGAAAACGCTACGAAGACTTTTGAGGTTGCTGAAATTGATAATGAAGTAGCAAACTTAAAGAGTCCGGTAATTAACGGTAATAGTGTTACGTTTAATTACTATGATAATACAGCAACGCAAGCACGCGTGGCAGGAGGCTTTACAAGTTGGCAAACTAGTGCCTTGTCAATGGTAAAAAATGAAAAGGGTATTTGGTCAGCAACTTGCACATTGGAGCCAGGGGTTTATGAATACAAGTTTATTAAGAATACAAGTGATTGGATAACAGATCCTAAAAATAATGTTACATCTAACGGTAACAGTGCATTTTATGTGGAAGGTCTTACACTAGGAAAAACTCTTGATGTTAAAAAAGGAGAGTCAACTGCATTGCCTGTAACAGGACAATTGTATACAAGTCTAGTAGGAAAGACAGTTGCTGTCGACTATACTTTATCAGATGGTGACATTAATGCTGGTGTAACGATTAAAGATGGCAAAATTACAATTCCAACAAATTATGCAAAATCTACGCTTACAGTAAAAGTGACATCTGGATCATATGAGTATTCAAGTGTGATTAACGTTATTGATAAATTATATACATATAATATTAAATACTATCGTAGTGATGAGAATTACTCTGATAAGGACATTTGGTTCTGGGGATATGGAATAGATGGTTCAGTTGTATTATTTACTGGAACTTATACGGATGCAAGTGGACGCACATGGGCAACAGCAAGCACAACATTTAAACTAGATAAAGCCCAATTCATAATACGTACGACAGATAGTGGGCATACACAGTGGCTTGGACAAGAGAATACAAGAGATTTTGCAATATCTACTGGTGCAGAAAGCGCAGACCTATGGGTTGTTTCTACACTTGATGAGGTAGCAACAGAAGAACCTGGTGAAATTGCTGTTCCAGATACACGATATGCAATGTTACAATATGTGAGAGAAGATGGGGAATATACAGATTGGAATGTATATACTTGGACAGATAGTACAAGATCTATAGATTTCGATGAGAACGGAATTGCTTTAGTGCCAGTTAATCAAAGCACAACGCAGTTAGATTTTGTAATTCGTAAAGGATATCCAGCTGCAGGTGAAGAATGGGTTAAGGATGGCGGAGATTGTTCTGTTAAGATTCCATTGAATCAAACAATTGTGAAAGGAATCATACCAAGTGGACAGACAAGTAACATAAAGATGCTTCCTTACAATAGCGGTTACACATTAGATGGTAATAATAAGATCATTCATTTCACATATAGAGATGATAACATGTTTAAAGAGGGTACTTTAGATACTCTTGCCCAGGTATGCGTTGAGGTAAATGGAACTAAATACCCTATGACTTATAATAGTGAAAATGAACGTTATGAATATGATTACAAAATTAGTAAGGATGGACAATTTTTATACTGTTACTATGTTAAGAAAACAGCTGTGTCTGAAGAAGAAGTAATACTTGATAAGTACAATGACAAAGTAGTTGATGGAAAATCTGCGTTAGAGTATAAAGATATTACTGTAGATATATCAGCAAGTGTACAACCATCTAGCATAAATTACAGACAAAATGCAGTATTGTCTATTAATATTAATAATAAGGCTGGAGAAACTACTTTAATTCCTACCGAAACATATGTGGATTTAAGTAGTTTAGGTGGTGATTCAAAGGTTTTTGTTGAAACTGATTTAATGGAAATTAGTATTGGAGTAACCGAATCTACTAAGTATGGTAAAAAACAAATACCAGTAACAGTTGTGGATCAGTATGGTAAAAAACATGTTATAACAGCAAGTGTTACTGTTGTAGCACCTACCCAAAATAGTAATGACTTTGATTGGGAAGAAGCAGTTATTTACTTTATGGTTACAGATCGATTTAAAGATGGCAATACTGCAAATAATGATGCATATGGAGTAGGAGACTATAATACCGATCCAGAAACAGGAGCGAGTAGTTATCATGGTGGAGACTTTGCAGGTGTAACCTCGAAATTAGATTACTTAAAGGATTTAGGTATTAATACAATTTGGATTTCTCCTATTGTTGAGAATATAACGGAAAGCCAGACTTCTACAGAACCTCCTATGGAATCCTATGGATATCATGGATACTGGACAAGTAATTTTGAAGAATTAAATAAACACCTTGGAACAGAAGCTGAATTAAGAGAGCTAATATCAGAAGCGCATAGTCGCGGAATTAAGATAATGGTTGATATAGTAATTAATCATGCAGGTTATGGAACGGAAGATACATTCGAGGGAATGTTCCGTGATAAGAATGTTTCAGGTGATACAATCTTAGACTCTCTTGCGGGACTTCCGGACTTTGCGACAGAGAAGGAAGAGGTTCGTAATAAGTTAATTGAGTGGCAAACGGCTTGGATGGAAGGATATGATATTGATTACTTCCGAGTTGATACCGTTAAGCATGTCGAGACAACAACATGGGCAGCATTTAAGAACGCTCTTACAAAGATTAATCCTGAATTTAAGTTAATTGGTGAATATGCAGGAGCAGGTACCACAAACGACTTTGATTATTTGAATACAGGCAAGATGGATTCATTACTTAACTTTGACTTTAATAACATGGCAAGTAGCTTTGTAAAGGGAAAACTTGAAGAAGTAGAAGCTCAATTAGAAGCAGCAAATAATGTGTTAAGTAATACAGGTACAGTTGGTAACTTCTTAAGTTCTCACGATGAAGACGGGTTCTTAGCTTCATTAGAGGCAACGGAAACGAAAGAGGTAAGCACAAACTTGGCTAAGATTGCGGCTACATTGCAAATAACTGCAAAAGGCCAACCTGTTATTTATTATGGAGAAGAATTAGGCCAGAGCGGTCTTAATAATTATCCATACCAAACAAATCGTTACGATTTTGACTGGAGTATTGCTAACGACGAGAATAGTATGTATACCCATTATAAACAACTATTAAAGGTGCGTAATGATAATACAAAAGTATTTGCAAAAGGATCTAGAAAGACAGTTACAGGAAGCGATGCAGATGGTTTCTTAGTTGTAGAAAGAGACTATAATGGTAAGAAGGCATTAGTTGCATTCAATCTAAATGATACCGAAAAGAAAGTTACTATTAATGTAGGTACAATTAAGGGTAATACTATTACAGATCAGTACAATAATCTAGCATATACCTTAGATAGTAAAAATAATATTACATTTACTATTCCATCAGTACAAGATGGAGGAACATCTATATTGGTATATGAGAGTAAATCAGCAGTAATTGATAATGGTAACTCAGGAAATTCAAGTAATACAGGTACAACAGTTCCAGCATCTAACCTAACTTCTGATAATTGGTCAGATGTACAGACAGCTATATCAGAAGCAATTAAGAATGCAACTACAGATAAAGAAACTACATTTACGATTGATATGAAAGATGCTACATCAATACCAGTAGAGATTATTTCTTTAATTATTAATACGAATATTAATCTTGTATTAAATATGAAAGACTATAGTTGGACAATATCAGCAAAAGATGTTGATACGAAAGAATGGTTAGAGTTTGAAAAAAATAATACAGTGGTTGATTTGCTAGTTACTAAGATTACTGATAAAGATGTGTTATCAAGCATGGATAAGGCATTAGATACTAATAAAGGTTTGTGTTATCTTGATATTAAACATGATGGAGCAATACCATTTAATGCAGTACTTAATTATTGTGTAGGAGAAGAGTATGCAGGAACTTCCCTCTTCTATAACTACTATAATGAGAAAGAAGGCAAAGTAGAGCCAATTGGATATGCAAAAGTAACTGAAAAAGGCTATATGAATATGTCATTTAGTCACTTCTCTAAATACGTATTTACTGCAGAAAATAATGTATTGCCAACAGTTATTAAGACTAAAACATTATATGTTAAGAATACGTATAATCTACAGACTAAAATTAAGAATCTGTTACTAGATGACCAAGTATTTTTCAGTTCAAGTAATAAATCTATTGCTACGGTAAGTAGTAAAGGAAAGATTACTGCTAAAAAGGCTGGAACAGCAACAATTACTACAAAAATCGTACAGAATGGTAAGATATACACATATAAGACAAAAGTGGTAGTAAAAAAACCATATATAAAGTTTACAGCTTCAAAGAAAACAATTAAGGTTGGTGGAACATTTACCTTTAAATCCAAAGTTTATGGTGATTCATCTAGTATAGAGTACAGTGTTTCTAATACAAAGATTGCAACCATTGATAAGAAAACAGGTAAACTAAAGGCAAAGCAGGCAGGAAAGGTAGTAGTTACAGCAAAGGCCGGTAATATTACAAAGAAATTCACGGTAGTTGTAACAAAGTAAAGAGTCTATTAACTAGAGAGTATTAAACGAATAGAGATGTAATTTAAAATCGTGTAAGAGGAGTGGAGATGTACCCTTTTACACGATTTTATTAATCATTAAGAGGAAAGTATTAACAAGTACTTATCGAAAGATTTCGAAATATATAACCAAAATTGTTTAATTACTGCATTCGTTATGATATAATATAGGATATACACTAGTTAAGAGAAATTAAAAATAGAAAAATAAAATTGAGAGGAAATACCTTAATGGAGAAAAAATATCAAAAACATACATTTTCAACAAAACAATTTAATGAATTGTATTTTTATAATAAGAATGATCTAGGAGTTACCTATAGTAAAGAGCATACACAGTTTAAAGTTTGGGCGCCAATAGCTGATAAGGTCGCAGTTAAACTCTATGAAGAAGGACTTGGAGATAATTTAATTAAGAAGATATCTATGTATAAAGGTGTTGCAGGTACATGGGAGTTGATAGTAGAAGAGGACCTGAACGAAGTTTATTATACGTATGAAGTTACTATCGGGGATACCGTTAATGAAACCATTGATCCATACGCTAAGGCAGCGGGCGCCAATGGTATTCGCGGGATGATTCTTGATTTAAATCGTACGAATCCAAAGGGTTGGGCTGAGGATAAGAAACCAGAATTTAAAGAAGATACAGATGCAATCATCTATGAACTTCATGTGAGAGATCTTTCCATGAATAGTGATTCGGGAATTAAGCACAAAGGTAAGTTCCTTGGAGTTGCAGAGCCAAACACTGTAAGCTCAAGTGGTTTAACCAGTGGTATGGACCATATGAAGGAGCTTGGCATTACACATGTTCACCTATTACCAGTGTTTGATTATCACACCGTAGATGAGACACAATTACAAACGCCACAATTCAACTGGGGTTATGATCCTAAGAATTATAATCTACCGGAAGGTTCCTACTCTACGGACCCTTTTCATGGAGATGTTCGTGTTAAAGAATTCAAACAGATGGTTAAAGCACTTCATGATAATGGAATACGCGTAATTATGGATGTTGTCTATAATCACACATTTGCAAATGAAGAGTCAAGTTTCCATAAGATAGTACCAGAATATTATCACCGTGTAGTGGATGGTAAGTTCAGCGATGGTTCTGCTTGTGGTAATGAAACAGCATCGGAGCGTGCAATGGTCAGAAAGTTCATCGTTGATTCTGTTGTATACTGGGCCACAGAGTATCATATTGATGGTTTCCGATTTGACTTAATGGCTTTACATGATATTGAAACTATGAATGCTGTAAGAGAGGCAATAGATGAGATTAACCCTACTATTTTATTATATGGAGAAGGTTGGACAGGATCTGATTCTATACTACCAAAAGAAAAACAAGCGTTAAAAGCTCATACATATAAGTTAAATCGTGTAGGTGCATTTAGTGATGATATGCGAGATGCCATTAAAGGAAGTGTATTTGAAGGGGAAGATACAGGGTTTGTTAGTGGTAAAGCAGGATTAGAGGAAACAATTAAATTCGGTGTAGTAGCGTCAACTAGCCATCCACAAGTTAAGGACCATATAGCATGGACGCATAATCCAGGCCAATGTATTAATTATACTTCTGTCCATGATAATTTTACGTTATGGGACAAGCTTGCTATGTCATGTAAAGATGCAACTAAGGAACAACGTATTCGTATGAATAAATTATCAGCTGCAATTATACTTACATCGCAGGGAGTACCATTATTCCAAGCAGGAGAGGAAATACTTCGTAGTAAGCCTGTTGAGGGGCAAGAGGGTATGTATGATCATAATAGTTATGTATCTTCCGATTCTGTAAATGCAATTCGTTGGAGTAACAAGAAAAAATATTACTCTGTATATGAATATTATCGCGGGCTTATTGCATTTCGTAAAGAGCACCCAGCACTTCGTATGAGAACGGAAGCGGATATCAAAGAACATCTGGTATTCCTTGAAGATCTTCCAGAACAAGTAGTAGCTTATACCATTAAGGGAAATTCAAATGAGGAAGAAGCAAAGGAGATCTATGTTATCTTTAATGCTTCGAACAAGAAGGTTAAGATGCCACTAGGTAATGAGACATGGAATGTATATGTGAATGCAGATAATGCAGGAACCACAGTATTATCAGTAGAAGATAAGGAAACTGTAGTAGTTGATGAAATTTCTGCAATGGTTTTAATTAAGCAATAAAGAATAGCAAAAAAGGACACTCGCCAAGCGAGTGTCCTTTTGGTTCTATAAGTCAAATCTTACAGTATTATTTTTCGTTAAAATTATCTAACGTTAACTGCTTGCATTCCACGGCTACCGTTTTCTAAATCAAAAGTAACTGCTTGACCTTCTTCTAATGATTTGAATCCGTCTCCAGCAATTCCTGAGAAATGTACGAATACATCTTCTCCGCCTTCAGCGTTAGTGATGAAACCAAAACCTTTTTGAGAGTTGAACCATTTAACTGTACCTTTATTCATGAAAGATACCTCCTAAAATAATATTATCGTAGCAAATGTGAAATCATAACAAAGTAATGTGCTACTCATTTCTTTGATATTTTAGGTGAAAATTAAAAACACATGTTTTTGTAAATCATCAAGTAATTAATGACTTACAAAAACATGTGAATCATAACCTCATATAAAATACAAACTAAGTATAACGTAAATTGTAAAACAAGTCAAGCAAAAACAAAAAATATTTTGTTATTAATCATACAATTTATATCATATTTCTACAAAACGGGGTTTCTACCCATTACTAAAAAGTACTTTTATTAAATTCAATATAATGATATAATGAAAACAATGAGCAAAGTACAGTTATTAATAATTATAAAATGTTACGTATTGAATGAAGAATTGGAAAGCTGGGAGTTAAGATGAATAGAAAAAGTAAACTTACTGCAATGATTAAATCATACTTCCGATGGCCTGTCTGGTTATCACTACTATTGGTAGCAATGGACATAAGCATATATTTTATTGATAAAAGAGCAGCAGTAATGATGAGTATATATGTATTCGTATATATCGTTATCGCTATAGTTTTATATCGCTCCAAACGTGTAACAATATTCGGAGAAATTGTACGCTTTGCCGCAGAATATGGACAAGTTCAGAAGCAGTTATTAAAGGAATTATCTCTTCCATATGCAGTACTCGACATAGACGGTCATCTTCTATGGGGAAATGATGAATTCATAGACGTTATCGTGAATGAACGTGCAGCAAGAAGATCCATCATGAATATTTTCCCGGAGATAACAAAAGACAATCTACCACATGTTGATAAAGATACCGTTTTACATGTAGAATATCAAAATCGGAATTATCGTCTTGTCCTTCGCAGAACGATAGCAAAATCTTTTAATGAAGGCGAAGATGAATATGATGTAGATTATGAAATGAGCAATTTAGATAATTCACTCATTGCTTTGTATATGTATGATGAAACAGAAATTACTTCATACATTAAGGAAAATCAAGAACAAAGAATGGTTGTTGGTTTGCTCTATATTGATAATTATGAAGAAGCTCTTGAATCTATTGATGAGGTCCGCCGTTCATTATTAATTGCACTTGTTGATCGTAAGATTAATAAGTATATGCAAAGCATGGATGCTATTGTTAAGAAACTTGAGAAGGATAAATATATATTTATGTTCAAATATAAATATCTAAATCAACTTCAAAACAATAAGTTTTCTTTACTAGAAGAAGTCCGTGGTGTTAATATTGGTAATGACATGGCTGTTACGCTTAGTATGGGTCTTGGTGTGAATGCAGATACGTATACGATAGGGTATGATTATGCCAGAGCGGCTATTGATCTTGCCTTAGGTAGAGGTGGAGATCAGGCAGTTGTTAAAGAAGGCGAGAAACTTCTCTATTATGGTGGTAAGAGCATGCAAGTGGAGAAGAATACAAGGGTGAAGGCAAGAGTAAAAGCTCATGCACTAAAAGAACTTGTGGAAGCAAAAGATAAAGTAGTTATTATGGGACATTCTATAGGTGACGTAGATTCATTTGGTGCAGCAATTGGTATATACCGTGTTGCTAAAACGCTTAATAAGCGTGCGCATATTATTATTAATCAGGTTACATCTTCGGTACGTCCTTTAATGGATCGTTTTCTAGATAACCCTGAGTATGAAAGTGATATGATTCTAACAAGTGACCAAGCCATGGAAGTTGTAGATAATAACACATTATTGGTTATTGTTGATGTAAATAGGCCAAACTATACTGAGTGTATAGAAGTATTATCTTTAACTAAAACGATAGTAATTCTTGATCATCATAGACAAACTGGTGAAGCAGTTGAGAACGCAGTATTATCTTATATTGAACCGTATGCTTCAAGTACCTGTGAGATGGTAGCAGAGATATTACAATATATTGGAGAAGGTCTACGCTTAAAACAAGCAGAGGCTGATGCTATGTATGCGGGTATTATGATTGATACGAATAATTTCTTATCAAAGACGGGTGTCCGTACGTTTGAAGCAGCTGCATTCTTAAAACGTAGCGGGGCGGATGTGACGAAGATCCGTAAAGCATTCCGTTGTGATATGATGGATTATAAAGTTCAGGCAGAATCGGTAAGTAATGTTGAGGTATTTCTTGATTATTATGCGATTACAGAATGTATTGGACATGGAGTAGAGAGCCCAACTATTATTGGGGCCAAGGTAGCCAATGAGTTACTGAACATTACGAATGTAAAAGCATCCTTTGTATTAACAGAGTTTAAAGGAAAGATATATATAAGCGCGAGATCCATTGATGAATTGAATGTTCAAGTTGTTATGGAGAAATTAGGAGGTGGCGGCCACATGACGATTGCGGGTGCCCAGTTAACCGATTGTACAATGGAGGAAGCTATTAATCTTGTGAAAGAGACATTGAAGAGGATGCAACAGGAAGGAGAATTATAAATGGAAGTTATTTTATTAGAAGATGTTAAAGCACTAGGTAAAAAGGGAGACAAAGTTAAAGTAAATGATGGCTATGCAAGAAACTTTATCTTACCTAAAAAATTAGGCGTAGAAGCAAGTGCTAAGAATATCAACGATTTAAAATTACAAAAGGCAAATGAAGAAAGAATTGCAAAAGAAATACTTGAGCAAGCACAAGCATTTGCTAAGGAATTAGAGGAAAAAGTAATTGTTCTTAAAATTAAACTTGGTAAAGATGGTAGAACATTCGGTTCTATCTCAACAAAAGAAATATCAATTGCAGCAAAAGAGCAATTAGGATATGATATTGATAAGAAGAAATTGCAATTAGCGGAACCAATTAAAAACATGGGTACATTCCACGTACCAGTTAAATTACATCAAAAAGTAACAGGTGAATTAACCGTTAAAGTAACTGAGCAATAGGTAGATTATATAGAAATTTGTGAAATTTTCTCCTTGAGTAAAGAATGCCTTCGTTTTCAGGCTGTCTCTACAGTTTACTTAAATTGTATGACTTACATATACAATGCAATGTATTGTATATGACGTATATACAATTCAGTAAACAGCATCGACAGTCAGAAAACACATTGACATATCTTTACTCACTACAAAAATATCACAAATTTCTAATATTTTAGATAGGAGTAAGTCATGGATGAGTCATTAATTAAAAAAGTACCTCCACATAGTTTAGAGGCGGAGCAATCCGTAGTCGGATCTATGATCATGGATAAGGATGCAATCACAACTGCATCAGAAATTATATCATCTGAAGACTTTTATCAGCATCAATATGGATTGTTATTTGATGCAATGGTTGAACTATTTAATGAAGGTAAACCAGTAGATTTAATTACGCTTCAAGAGAAGATGAAAGAGAAGGAATTACCTTCTGAATTAAGTAGTATAGAATTCATACGAGATCTTATGTCCGCGGTTCCAACTTCGGCTAACGTAAAGTATTATGCGAATATCGTAAGAGAAAAGGCAACATTAAGACGCTTGATTAAAGTAACGGAGAGTATCACAAATGAGTGTTATCTAAATCGTGAAAAGCTAGAAGTTATACTTGAGGAAACGGAAAAACAAGTGTTTGATGTTGTACAGAATAAGTCTTCTGGAGATTTTGTAAGCATTAAAGATATTGTTATTAAGTCTTTGGAGAGTATTGAGTCCGCTGCAAAGAACAAAGGTAGTGTAACTGGAATTGCAACTGGTTTCTATGATCTCGACTATAAAACAGCAGGATTACAACCTTCAGACTTAATACTGATTGCGGCCAGACCTTCTATGGGTAAGACCGCTTTCGTACTTAATATTGCAGAATACGTGGCTGTAAAATCACATGTTACAACTGCGATATTCTCACTAGAAATGTCAAAAGACCAGTTAGTTAAGCGTATAATCTCAATGAACTCAAAGGTTGATTCTCAAGCCATCCGTAGTGGTGAACTACAAGATGATGATTGGGTAAAACTTGTTGAGAGTGCTAGATCCATTGGTAATTCCAATTTAATTATTGATGATACTCCAGGTATCTCAATCGGTGAGTTACGTTCAAAGTGTCGTAAGTTCAAACTAGAGCACAATCTAGGACTAGTTATTATCGATTACTTACAGCTGATGTCCGGTGGTAAAAAAGCGGAATCAAGACAACAAGAAATCTCAGAAATTTCTCGTTCGTTAAAGGCTTTGGCTAGGGAAATCAGTGCTCCTGTAATTGCACTATCCCAGTTAAGCCGTGCGGTAGAACAAAGACCGGATAAACGTCCTATGCTATCAGACCTTCGTGAGTCTGGAGCCATCGAGCAGGATGCCGACGTTGTAATGTTTATCTATCGTGACGATTACTATAATCATGATTCTGAAGATGCGGGTGTATCGGAGATCATTATAGGTAAGCAAAGAAATGGTCCTACAGGAACGGTAAAACTTGCATGGTTATCGCAGTACACTAAGTTTGCAAATCTTGAGAGACAATAAATAGTCAGTAAAGGCAAAACTCCTTTGAGTTTAATAAGTGCTTCTTAACCTATGTACTACAACACAAAACACACTTCACAACTAAGGACTTCTAAGTATGTGCGGAATAGATTCTAGAAGTTACGGAATCGTCCTCTACACGACATCCTGTCGTGTTCGGACTGGCTCGGCCTCCATGCCTCGCCTTCCTATACTTTACAGCACATACTAAGAAGTACTATAGCTGTTACGCTATCGTTTTTTAGTTATAGTACATAGGATAAGAAGCTCATTTTACGTTGATGAGAGTTTTGCTGTTTGTTATATGGAATAGGTAGAAAAAAGATTGATTTGTTGTTGAAATTATTCTATAGAAATTACGTTCCTGTGTTTAACAAGCTCAATGATTTCGTTTAAAGACAACTGTAACCTGAATTTATTATATCACAGGTTATAAGTTGTCTTTTTTCATGCAAAGAATCACTATTTTTATCGGTGTTTCTATTTTTTTGTTTATGTTAATATCTACAGTAGAGATAATATACCTACGATTCGAGAGTAAAAGATCTAGGTATTTCTTTTTAATCCCCATGCTACGATCATATAAATTGTAGCGCTGAAAATTAAGAATGGGGATTTGGCACTCGAATCACAATTACTTAATCGACGAAGGGAGTCAGATACTATGGGAAATATTATAGGGACTAGGGAGTATACATATAAGAATATACCAATCCCAGGGGGCGGTTATGTAACAGGTTTTTTGTTCCATGAGAAGGAAGAGAATCTGTTATATGCAAGAACGGATATAGGCGGAACATATCGTTTTGAATTCGGGACTCGTACATGGAAATCATTAATGAATCATGTTAAGCAGGAAGATGTATCGGAAACTTATCCACTTTCTTTTGCAGTTGATAACAATAATAGTGGATTGTTATACCTAGTTTGTGGATACAGTAACAAAGATACAGGTAAGTTGTGTATATCTTCGGACAAAGGTGAAACCTTCATTTACAAAGAGATGCCATGCAAAATACATGGAAATAATCCTGGTAGAGGAACTGGTGAAAGGCTTCAAGTCGATCCTAATAACAGTAATCTATTGTACTTTGGTTCACAGTCAAAAGGTCTTATGCGTTCTGATGATCAAGGAGATAGCTGGGAGTTTATCACCGTTTCTATCGATGGTACAGCGGATAAGAATGAGCAGGAGATTACCTTTGTATGGATTGATCCAAGAGAGACCATAGAGGGACGTTCTAAAACAATAGTAGTGGGTACATCGGGAGAAGGAAGTTCTATTGGGAAGTTCCGCGGACATAGCTTATACATATCAACAGATGGAGCCATGACATTTAGGCCTTTACAGGAACCAGAATCCTTGCTACCAAAGACAGAAGAGTCGGGGTATACAGGATATGTTGGTGCTAGATATGTGTTTGATGGGGAATATCTCTATGTAACCATGTCTGAGGCAGCTTCATATGGCTGGAGTTTTGCTTGTTATAGTTGCGATTGTGGCATGCAAAAGAGTGGTAAGGTGGTACGTTACCATATTGGAACAAGTGGAGAAGTTATAGAATATAAAGATATAACTCCAACCGCCATTGATTTTGGAGTGGATAATTTAGATGACATCTCCTTTGGTATGGGAGGTATTGCATTAACCTATGATAAAGAGGCGAATACGCCTGTATTGATTTGCAGTACGATATGTTATCAACATCCTGGAGATATTGTGTTCCTATCAAGAGATAATGGACAGACCTGGAGAAAGATTCTACAAGGCCTTGAGATAGGACGTATTAACTTCACAGTTCCTTATATGAAACCGGAATATAATGGTCACGAATCTATACTACATTGGTTAACGGATGTGAAGATTAATCCATATAATCCAAATCACGCATTATTCAATAGTGGAACAGGAGCATTCGTAACATATAATTTACTTGCAGAGGATTGTACATGGGAACCAGAGTGCAAGGGTATTGAAGAGACAGTGCATCTGAATCTATATGCACCTAGTAAGGGCGATGTTAAGTTAATAGATATATTAGGAGATCTAGGTGGTTTTGCCTTCACAGATCTAGATCAGCCGGCGGAGAATACGTTTGCGGATGAGAATGGTGATCGTTATATTACTTGTATCAATGCAGATTATAGTGAAAACAATCAGGACTATGTAGTGGTAACACCAAGAGGAAATTGGACAGGTAAGACCAAAGGAGGATTGATCGTGTCTAGGGATCAATGTAAGACCTTTGAACATCTACCGCAACCATACGGGTTATCACCATTTATAGATGAATTACTAGATGAAATTATGAGACCGAACGTAAATGCTGGTTGGGTTGCAATGTCAGCGGATAGTACAACGATTGTATGGTCGATTGCTAAGGTATTATCAATACCAGTGAATGCAGTTGTTTACACAAAAGACTGTGGTAAGACCTATCATAAATGTAGAATCTATGATAAAGACGGAGAATGCATTAGTGAGACCTATGAATGCCCACCAGTGCCTGCTTGGAAGACATATGATGAGTTTTTTGCATATTGTAATTCTCTTCGTAACATTAAGATTATGGCCGACCGAGTGAATCCGAAGGTGTTTTACGGATTTGGAGAGGCTTCACAATTCTATGTAAGTACAGATGGAGGGGTTAGCTTCTATCAAAAGGAGAGGCCAGACAATTTTCCTGTTATGGTATTATCAGGCTTTGATTGTAATAACTATGCTGAGATACGAGCCCAGCAGGGAGAAGAAGGCGTTATCTGGATGGCATTAGGAGAGCATGGACTTTGGAAAGTAATATACGATGTGAATAATGAGGAGTTTAAAGCAGAACGTATTACGAAAGAAGGAGACATGATAAAGTGTCAAGGTATGGGGCTCGGATTACATGGCGGGAAAGCCATCTACATGAGCGGTACAATAAGCGGAGAATATGGATTCTTCGTAACTGAAGATGAAGGTAAAACTTATATTCGCCTGAATAGTGAGAAACAGATGTATGGTGATATTATGAGTATTATAGGGGATCCTAGAGTACGGGGTAGATTCTATCTAGCTACGGGATCTAGAGGCGTATTGTACGGAGTACCAACCGAATAGTTAGATATATTTAACAATAACAAAAATAGAATACTATACTATAGAGTAGACTGAAGATGTTGAGAATGATAATAAGGAAACATCTTCAGTCTTTTTATATGACTTTATAATTATAAGAAAATACGAAAAATCTGATAAATCCTAGCATTCTGTCATACGATAGAAGCTTAACAAGAAGCCACAAGTTATCTGTCGATAACTTCTTTTTCAATTTAATATTATATTATTGCGATATCAAAACACTATGCTATAATGTAAATATATGGTAATTGTACGGTAACTAGTGATAAATAGATAAAAAGTAGTTGGTTGCCAGCTGTGAATAACAGTTAGATAGTACAAGCTGTGTGGCTGTGATGTCACAAAATATATACGAATTATAAAATAACAGAGGAGGATTTTTCATGGGTGAGATTCGTTATATTATATCCGATGCGTCGAAGAAGATAGATGTGGAACCACATGCGTTACGATACTGGGAAGAAGAGTTAAGTCTTAATATACCTAGGAATGAGATGGGGCATCGGTATTATAGAGAGGAAGATATTAAGATACTTAAGAACGTTAAGTTATTAAAGGAACAGGGATTTCAATTAAGAGCAATTAAGATGATACTTCCCAATATACATAAAATTGAGACACTCGACGCAAAGAGTATGTTATTATTAAGAAACGAATTGAACGAAAGAGTATTCGAACTGGAAAGTAGACAAGAACTACAAGAATTACAAGTGGTAAAGCATAAGATGGAGAGGCAATCAGAAAGTGATTGTAGCAATTTAATCCACTTGGATGAGGTACGGGGAGATCACATGAGTATAAATTCAGGAGAAGGTGCTAAGGGATCAGAGGAAAAAGAACAGATAAATGAGAAAACAACAGAGATTTGCTCTGCAAATATAGAGAAAAAAGAAACGGAATTAGATAACGTTAACACGATGAATGAAGAGATTGTGAATCGACAAGATAAGATGGTTCAGTTTAAGAGTATTATGAGTGAACTGATTATAAATGCTCTCCGCGAAAGTACGGATGATTTGGCGGGTAATATCGGCAAAGTCGTATCTTTAAATATGGCAAAAGAGTTAGATTATCAATTCAGAGAAAAAGAACAGAGAGAGGAGGAACGCTATAAGCATCTAGATGAAACGATTCGTGCATTTCAGCGAGGTAGAGCAGAAATTGCTGCATCTCAATCAGAAGGAGGGAAAAAGAAAACTATATTCAAAAGGAAAGAATTAATATAAGTTTTACGTTTAAAAAAGGTGCTGATACACAATATAGATTCAATCTACATTGGTGTATCAGCACCTTTTAACAAATAAATGTTATTATTCTTGAGAAATTGCGCCTGTTGGGCAAGTAGCTGCACAAGCTCCGCAATCGATACATACATCAGCGTTGATTTCGTATTGAGTTGCTCCTTCAGAAATAGCATCTACTGGACATTCAGCTGCACAAGCTCCACAGCTTACACAAGCATCACTAATTACATGTGCCATTGTATCATCCTCCTTTAATTTTTGATAGTATAATTGTAATATAAACAAGCTTATTTTACAAGTTAATTTTATACAATTTAAATGAAAATAATGGTATATTCTATGCTAAATTGACAAGAAATTTCACTTCTATAATAAGCAGTTTACCTAGTGTAATTACATATAGCTTAAAGCTATATGCTAAAAAATAACAAAATAACCACGAGATCATAGGTTAGATATTAGCATATACTGAAACTCCGCATGTTTCAAAAATTGACTTCACTTCATTGATAAGGGCAAGTGACGGCTCCATCGTATCCTTAAGTGTATAATCATATCCAAGTTCTTCCCACTTATATTCACCCATCTTGTGGAATGGGAGTAATTCAATACGAGAAACATTAGGATATTCTTTAAGATGATTTGCTAATTTAGTAATAGATTTAAGGTTGTCTGTTAAACCAGGAACTAACACGTAACGTACCCATGTGTTAATATTCTTCTCACGAATATAGTCTAAGAATGCAAGCGTATTTTCAAGTGCTACACCAGTAACGCTCTTGTATACTTCAGGATCAAAATTTTTGATGTCTAACAATACGATATCTGTATATTCTAAAACTTCTTTTACTTTATCATTGAAGATAAAACCAGAGGTATCTAGTGCTGTAGAGATATCATTCTTTTTGCATAATTCAAAAGCTTCCTTTACGAAGTCAGCCTGTAGTAAGGGCTCACCACCAGTAAAAGTAGTTCCACCGCCTGAGAATTTCATATATGATTTGTACTTTAGGATCTCATTAACGAGATCTGTTGGAGTGTATTCTGTTCCTTTATGTGTATCCCAAGTATCAGGATTATGACAGAATTGACAACGTAATGGGCAACCTTGTAAGAAAGTAACAAAGCGTATTCCAGGCCCATCTACGGTGCCACAGGTTTCGATGGAATGTATTTTACCAATGGTCATTGTGATATCCTCCTATAGATCAAAGCTTGATTTCTATATCAAAATCTCTGCAAAAGCGAACGTTAATTCGCATATGAAATAGCATCATATCGTTATCAGAAACATTGAAATAAAAATCAATTTAATAAAAGGGAGGCTGCAACAATTCATTTCATGTGAAACTTTTGTCACGATACCTCCCCTTAAATTAATTAGTTACTAGGAACTAAGCGAATTAGTGTCTATCATGGAAAGTACGGCTAATTACGTCTAATTGTTGTTCCTTTGTTAACTTGATGAAGTTAACAGCGTATCCTGATACACGCACTGTTAATTGAGGATATTTTTCTGGATGATCCATAGCATCAAGTAAGGTTTCTCTATCGAATACGTTAACGTTGATGTGGTGACCACCATCATGGAAGTATCCGTCAAGTAAGCTTGCTAAGTGGTTTTCACGAGAATCTTCATCTTTACCAAGTGCGTTTGGTATGATTGAGAATGTATATGAAATACCATCTTGTGCATCTTTGTATGGTAATTTAGCAACAGAAGCCATAGATGCGATAGCACCGTGTGTATCTCTTCCATGCATAGGGTTAGCACCAGGAGCTAGAGGTACACCAGCTTTACGTCCGTCTGGAGTGCTTCCTGTTTTCTTACCATAAACAACGTTTGAAGTGATAGTAAGGATAGAAAGTGTAGGAACAGCTTTTCTGTAAGTCTTTTGCTTACGAATCTTGTTCATGAATAATTCTACCATTTGAATAGCGATGCTATCTACTCTATCATCGTTGTTACCGTATTTAGGGAAATCTCCATCAATTTCATAATCAATTACTAAACCAGACTCATCTCTAACTGGTTTAACTTTAGCGAATTTAATTGCTGATAATGCATCGGCTACTACAGAAAGACCAGCGATACCACAAGCTTCAGTTCTTAAGATTTCAAGGTCATGTAAAGCCATTTGTAATCTTTCATAATTGTATTTATCATGCATATAGTGAATTACGTTTAATGTATTAACATATAATTCAGCTAACCACTCAAGAATTTGATCAAATTTAGCCATTACTTCATCGTAATCTAAGTATTCTGAAGTAATTGGAGCGAATAAAGGAGCGATTTGTTCTCCAGTTTTTTCATCTCTACCACCGTTGATTGTGTATAATAATGCTTTAGCAAGGTTTGCTCTAGCACCAAAGAATTGCATCTGCTTACCAATTCTCATTGCAGATACACAACAAGCGATTCCGTAGTCATCTCCCCAATAGTCTCTCATTAAGTCATCGTTTTCGTATTGGATAGAACTTGTAGTGATAGAAATCTTAGCACAGAACTTCTTGAATCCTTCTGGAAGAGAAGTTGACCAAAGAACTGTTAAGTTTGGTTCTGGAGCAGGTCCTAAGTTAACTAATGTGTTAAGTACACGGAAGCTGCTCTTAGTTACTAATGTTCTACCATCTGTACCCATACCACCGATTGATTCAGTAACCCATGTAGGATCTCCTGAGAATAAATCGTTGTATGCTGGTGTACGTAAGAAACGAATCATACGTAATTTCAATACAAAGTGATCCATGATTTCTTGAGCTTGTTCTTCTGTTAGTGTACCGTTTTTGATATCTCTTTCTACATAGATATCTAAGAATGTAGATACACGGCCAAGTGACATTGCTGCACCATCTTGTTCTTTAACAGCTGCTAAGTATGCAAAGTAAGTCCATTGAGTAGCTTCTACAGCATCTTTAGCTGGTTGAGTAAGGTCAAAACCATAGCTTTTTCCCATAGCGATTAATAATTTTAAAGCCTTGATTTGTTCAGAAATTTCTTCACGAAGTCTAATGTCTGGAGATTCAAGACAATTGATTTCAAGACGTTTCTTTTGTTCTAGTTTTTCCTGAATTAATCGATCAACACCGTATAAAGCAACTCTTCTGTAGTCTCCGATGATACGTCCACGTCCGTAAGCATCTGGAAGACCCGTAATGATAGCTGAGTGTCTTGCTTTTTTCATATCTTCTGTATAAGCATCGAATACACCATCGTTGTGTGTTTTACGGTTGCTTGTGTAAATACTTTCTGTTTGTTTGTCTAATTCATATCCGTAAGATTCAAGAGCTGATTTAACCACACGAACACCACCGTTAGGGAAAATACCTCTTTTAAGTGGTTTGTCAGTTTGGAAACCAACGATTACTTCTTTATCTTTATCAACATAGCCAGGTCCAAATGCTGTGATTGAAGAAGGTACTTTAGTTTCGGCATCTAAGATACCTTTTTCGTTTTCTTCTAACATAAGTTTTTTTACTTCATCAAAAAGTTCTTCGGTTCTCTTTGTAGCACCTGCTAAGAAAGAGTCATCACCTTCATAAGGTGTATAGTTTGTTTGGATAAAGCCACGAACATCAATTTCGCTAGTCCATTTGCCAGTTTCGAAGCCTTCCCATTGTGGTTTACACATAATAATAGTCCTCCTGTCTGTAACATAATTAGTGATTGATATGCAATTTATATTACAACCATTCAGTATCTTGAAGATCAGTATGCCTGCTGAGTAACCCATTATAATCTACACTGAGTTACGCTTATGCTTTGACTCAAATGAGCTGATATACTGAATAGTGAAATATATCGAGTTTAATATGCAAAAGACGATATATTTGCTCTCGAAATAGTAAGGATGATATCGACAGTGTAAGGGATTATTATGTGGTTGAATTGTCCATCAGATATCTGTTTTCCTATAATTGCATTATAAATGAATACTGTATACACGTCAAGCGAACTGTTAAAAATTCACGGGTATTGTTTGTATTTTTTCAAGTACAAAAGAATCGCTTAAAGGGCGTGTAATTAGTTCGTGTAACAAAGTTCTAGATGCGCCTTAACTTGACGTTAGAACTATCTTAGAATATAATAAAAGAAATCTGTTAACAATGTAAAAAATAAAGACTTTTGAGTGTAGGGCTTAAAGTTTTGGCGCGAAAAGCAGGGCATTCAGATTTAGTATGTCAAATTGGCGTACGTCCCGCACAAGGAGTGCTAAAGCATTCTAGCAATGAGTTTAGTTTAAGCAGAATTTGCTCAGAATATAAGGAGGTCAATATTATGGCTAGAGTAAATAAGGATATGATTATCGCAGATATCATCGCTTTAGATCAAGGAACGATTCCTATTCTATTGAATGCGGGATTGCATTGTGTTGGTTGTCCATCTGCTCAAGGTGAATCAATCGAAGAAGCAGCTATGGTTCATGGATTAGATGCGGATGCATTAGTAGATGATATCAATGATTATTTAGAAACAAAATAATAAGAAGGTTGTAATCAACCTAGATAAAGTTATTAGATAAGCTGAGATAAGGCTATCGCAAAAAAGTATTACCTTTTGCGATAGCCTTATCTTTACATAACAGATAGAATCTGTACTGCAGTATCTTTTACAATTGGTTCAAAATGCTCTGCGTAGTAATTCGCAGTTGCATAAGTTGTCTTTTCCGACTTTCCATACTCTGTAATGATATTACATACCTTGTTAAACTCTTCAGGCGTGTGATCCGATTTCGTAATTAATAGATAATAACGTGAGTTAGATGGATTCTTATATAAAGTATTCTGACCATTATACATAGAAACAAGAATCTCGGATACGGATATAACAGTATCAAGGTTATCAAAGGAGAATACCTTAGTCATATTCGTAGTGATAGTAACAGAACTTTGGGCTTTCGAAGGCTCGGTTGTTTCTGTAGGTGTTTCTTCTGTATGTGATTTAATTGCTTTTGGAAGAGGAATAAAGTCCTCAATCTCGTTTTCATCCTTCATTGTATCATCAAGCAATTCGTTTAATTGGTCAAAACAATTAATGATTTCATCTGCATAAGGTTCGTCATCTGAATCTGTATCAGAAGAATCATCATCTGTGTCAGCGGTAAACTTAGAGAATCTAGTATCTAATTCATCTGGATCATCTACTTTAGTAATCACTAAAATCAGACATTCACTTGAGATTGGAATTGCTTCAATCATCAATGGAATATCATCTGCCTCAAATCCGAATTCGCAAGAAGCTTGTTGCATCATATCACGAAAAAGTTCCTTAGCTTTTTCAGTTCCATATGCAAGCTCGCTAATTTTGAGTTCACGATCTATTAAGTCATCTTTATTCAAAGTACATCGAATTTGGCTGTCATTAATCTTTTCTATCTTCATACAATCACATCCTTTTCTATGTTATTGAAAATTCAGCTTGTTGTTAGTTACAGTAATAACCGGTATTGATAAAATAATACACTCATCCGTATACAAAGTATAATTCATACAAATCATAAAGTCAATAACATAAAAATACGTACGAAATAATTTGAAAAACTCCCGTTTGCTATAAACGGAAGCAGTTTACAAAGTATAGTAGATTATCCATTTCAGTAATATGCTTTTGTATGGAATGCATATTTTCTTCAGCGGAATGCTCGTTTTCATTTGCGATTTTGGTAACCCTTGGAAGAGTTGCTGTAATCTGTTCTACAAGAGAATGTTGCATCTGACTAGAAGAATGAATGTTGCTAACTAATGAATGCATTTGATTCGATATATTGACAGTATACCCAAGTGACTCACTTGTTACACTTGCTGATTCAGAACATTTATTAATATTATCTAAGGTTGTTTGAATAAAAGGTTTAATTGTTGAGGCGGCCTCCATACATTGTGCTGAAAGGTTAGTCATCTCGTTTGCAACCACTAAGAAAGTGCCACCTGCGTTAGTTGCATGAGCAGCTTCAATTGTAGCATTTAAAGCAACTAGCCTTGTCTTACGAGCAATCGTCTCTATTACCTGAATAATATTAGATATCTGATTTGATTGTTCTTCAATGGAGGTAACATGTTCTTTTAAACCATCCATCTTATATTGTGCTTCGCAAACGCAAGAAATCATAGCACTGAAGATCTCTTGTAATTTTGTAGCTTGATCGGCGTTGTCGGTTGCATAGTCTGATATAGTATGTATACTATCTGTTAGGGATGTAATGGTGTTTGTTTGTGTTTTGGCACCTGATTGAATCGTTTCAGATTGAACTTGTACATGAAGAGACATTTCTTTTACTTCTTGACAGCTATCTTGGATTTGTCCAATATTTTCATGTAAGAATTCAATAATACTAATTAAGGATTCACGAATAGGAAGAAAATCGCCTACATAGTCATCTCCAGGCTCATGAGTAAGGTTTCTGTTTTCTAATTCTTTTAAAACGTCAGTTATATTCTCGATGTACCGAGTTAACTTATCCCTTGTAACTCTCGTTGCCTCACATACATTACCAAGTTCGTTCTGGGAACTATATGTAATCTGAGTGTGAAGATTCCCCCGGGCCATATCATTCATACAAAGTTCGATTTCACGCATAGGGGTGAGAATACCAGTAGAAGTTTTCTTAGAAAGCCAAACAGCAACAATGGTGCCTAATATAGTGAGTGCGATGTAAAGCACTAAGGAAGTATACGTTTGTTTCTTAGATAAATCGATATATGTATCAGCATACGTATGAGCGTTCATAATAATATGATCTAATGTAGTTGTAATAGCTGTTAGGATTGGAACGTAGTCATTCTTGTAGGTCTTAAATACTGCATCTACGTTACCAGATTTGGTGGCTGCTTCTACTTGCTTACGATAACGCTGTAGTTTTTCTAATTCTAGCGTGAGCTCTTTTCGGTCTTTGGTAGAAAGGCTCTTAATGGATTCGCTTGAGTTACAGATAGAAGTAATGGAACTTTCCATCTCTAGATAAGCGTTTTCCGATTCATTAATGTATTTGGTTTGTAGATTTTCCTTATCGGTAGCAATAGCACGGTACATATAATTCTCAATTAGTAATAATGAATTCTTTGAGTATAGACTGGTTGTATGGATTGTATAAGAATCTTGATAAAATGATAATAAACGATTATTCATGTTAAGTTGATTGGTTAGACCGATAATAGCAGTAATACAAACAAGAGCTAGAATAAGCAATGTGTTATAGCGTAATTGTTTTCCGATAGATAAGTTATGAAGTTTGTCTAAGCTCTTTCGTTTCATTTGTTTGATATCAATTCTTGTCTTCATTATGTTTTTCCTTCCCTTATTTAAAAGTTTTCTCCCCGTTATTGAATAAAGTTTTATAGGATAAACATAGCAAGTGTGTGTAAAGACCGGATTAACATTGTGTAAAATGTGACTATAAGATATATTTATTTTTGTACATAATATACATAAAATTACAATTGCATATTTGGACAATAAGGGCTATAATGGGAAAGGAGATGTAATAATTTTACAAGTTCTTTGAGATTTAAGGAAGGAGTGAGTCGAATTATCGTTTGTTAGAGAGATATCAACTAATTAAGAAGCTAGGTAGCGGAGGTACTAGTACAGTATTCCTAGCAGAACATCGTCTGCTACATTCACTTCGTGTAATCAAATGCCGAAGTAAAAGCAAGATAGTCAATCAAAATTCTTTGAAAGAATCCATTATTTTAAGTCAATTACATCATAGTCGAATACCTGTTATGTATGATTGGGAAGAAGATGACCAGAATACATATCTTATTATGGAGTACTGTGATGGCCAATCATTAAAATCTTTGATACGAACTCGGGAGTCTATCTCGGAGGAACGTATTCTTCAATTTTCACTACAAATCTGTGAAGTAATTCAATATTTGCATAATAGGGAGAACCCCATTCTTTATCTCGATCTAAAACCAGATAATATACTTGTTTGTGAGCATGGAATCACATTAATTGATTACGGCTCTGCAAGATATAAAGACGAAGATAAGAATAAAGAAGCGATTGCAGGAACCATTGGATATGCAGCACCTGAACAATATTCAGGGGGAATTCTTGATGAGAGAACTGATATATACGGAATCGGAATGGTCATGTACTTTATGATGACTGGCTGCCTTTTTGAAAATAATTGCTCACATATTGAGAATGTAGATTTAAAGGGGAGATGTTCTAGCGGGGTAAAGAATATAATCAATCGATGTACCAGGGAAAATCCAAGATTACGGTATCAAAGTATGAAACAAGTAATACTTGCACTTAGCAAGATGCAAAAAAGAAGAACGAAGAACAATATGTGTAAAAAGACAACATCTCTTACTATTGCAGTTGCAGGAGTTCAAACTAGAGTAGGGGTAACACACGTGGCACTTACTTTTAACAAATATCTCAATCAATTCTTAGGGAAAAGTTTGTATATCGAGCGTAATAGTAGTAAGCATTGCATTAATATCATCAATAGTAAAGGAGATTTCATTCTAGAGAATGAAGTCTATGTATCAAAGGAGCTGCGCATACTTCCTTGCGCTATAGGGGAGGATAATGGATCTGAAAGTAATTATGAAACGGTTATATTAGATTATGGAGTATTGAACGATGAAAACCGGGAGGAGTTTGCCAGGGCTGAGTTACGTTTGCTAGTAGTCCCGTCTAAGCCGTGGGAGATAAGTGAGATAAGTAACTCTATTCAGAGTATACTACAAAGCTTTGATAAGCCGGTTGCCGTCATGCTGAATTTGACATCTTCTAGAGAATATGAATATGTTCTTGCTAGTAAGAGCTTTGAACAAGTCTATCGTATTCCATACACACCAGATCTTTTGTTTCCTAGTTATGATAAATCTATATGGGAATTGATATATGCAGTACTTACTGATTTGACGGCAACAAGTTTTTCGAAAGGAGAAAAGGATGGTTGGTGGAAAAAGTTTAAGTCGTTCGGGGCTTTTACGAAAACAAAGTGAGATAGTGATCGCTATGATGGGAACTTTGCCGGGAGCCGGAGTAACTTACTCTGTTATATCACTAGGTACATACCTTGCACATCATTGCCATTACCGTGTTGCCTTAGTAGAAAATAATGAAAGTATGCATTTCTCCTATATAAAAAGAGCAGCAGGGGTTATAGGAGCAGAGAATTATTTTTCTATTGGAAAAATGGACTTTTATGAAAGGGCAGATGAAGATATTTGGCTTAGACTACAAAGAATGCCATACGATTATATACTTGTTGATTATGGAGTATATGATGGGGGTAAGCAGAGTCAATATGCTAGGTGCCAGTATCGTTTCCTTATAGGTAGTTTGTGTGAATGGAAAAGAGAGGCATATGAAGAAATCATACACAAAGAGAGCACGGGTATAGAGATGAGTTTTTATCTGGCGACTCTTGGTCAAAGATATGATATCAGAGAATACTATCGTGAGTTTGGTATGAGATTATATAGTACGCCCTGTATCTATGATCCCTTTCTTTTGGTAAAAGAAGTCATACAGTTTTGGAGACGATTTCCCATCTGATTCATGGCAATAGAAATGTGGAGCATGTTACTATTGTTAGTTTGAACGCAATAATATTCTATATAGAGAAAGGGCTGATACATGTCTATAATTAGAAAAGGAAAAAGAAAGATCGCTAAGAAGAAGATTATGATAATTTGCAGTGCGTGTTTATTCGTGGGTGTTGTTTTGGTTTTAGGTGGAATCGCCCTGTATAACAAAGCGACCACTACTAATCAAGAAATAGAACATGCACCTGTTACGTATGGTGTGGTTGTTCTGGAAAATCTAGCACCAGGAGAAATATTGAAACAGGAGCAGTTGATGACTATTCCACTAATAGAAGCTGAGCAACCGTTGAATACGGTTAGACTTGAAGATGCTATTGGTAGTAAGTTAAGATACGGGGTTGAGTCTAATACTATTTTGTCCTCTGGAATGATTGATAAAGGAGAGCTTGTGGCAGATGATCTAAGAAAACATGTATATCATTTTATTGAGATAACCGAAGCGTTAAGTAGGGGAGATTATATAGATATCCGTATTCAGTTTCCTAATGGAGCAGACTACATAGTACTTTCTAAAAAGCGAGTCTTAGATTGTTCTTTGTATGATGAAGTGGCGCAGACAGATAATAGTTTATGGATAGAAGTATCAGAAGAAGAGATATTAACTTTATCAAGTGCTGTTGTAGATGCATATTTTAATGATCAGGCAAAAATCTATGCAATACAGTATATATCTCAAGATCAGGAAAAAGCAATTGTAACCTATCCAGAGAATGATATCGTCTATGCTTTAATGGGGGAGGATCCGAATGTAGTAGAAAATGCGATAACACATATGGAAAATCGAGTGAGAGAACGTGTTACTGCACGAATTAAGGAATATTCGGGTCAAAGAGTTACCAATGCTAACACTACATACGTTAATGATAATTCGGTGAAAGAGGAGATTGAAAAACCGGAAGATACCGATAATTATATTGATGGGAATTATGTAGATTAATTTCGATTCGACTATGTCTTTCCATAGAAATGTTTTCATACGCTTCTGTGCATATCTGTTGGTATGAGTAAAGAGTGGACGGGTAGTTATGATTTAAAAACGTAAGATTAGAAAACTTAATGGTATATGGCAGGATAAATATATCACACAATACAACCTTCTTATCCAAAAGCACCTTGAAGGATTAATTCCTTGCCATATATCGTAAGTAAATGGGGTTATAAGAGTTAGCGTTTATTAAGTTATATATTATTGCAATTGCGCAATGAGGTAGGTATCCTAAATAGTTACACTTTTGCTAAATTATATGGTATAATACTACTGTTTAGCGCAAAATAGGGCCCAGACATTAGGTTAGACGGCTCAGTTTTCCTACCGTAAACCTAAGATAATGAAATTAGTGTGTATTCACACACGGGCTTATTAGCCTAGTACAGATAGGAGTAATTATGAACACATATGATATTCGAAAACAAATACAAAAAGAAAATAAAAATAAACTAATTAGCGAAGTAGGAATGGTTTTATTCTTGTTAGTTATTGTATTCTGTCTCATCTTCGTAGGTAAGCTATCTAACCCATTTCATGTATTAGAAGCAAAAAATGGGAAAGACTTAATGAGAGAGTATAAAGCAGGAGTTGATTATGTTAAAGTAACTAACGCTTCATTAGAGTTTACTGGATATTACAAAGAAGATAAGAATGGTAAGAATCTTTACAACTGTTATGCAACTGTTATTGGAGAAGAAAAATTCTTTGTGTTTGTACCAACTAGTCGGTCAGGAGAAGATGCGAACAATCCAGACGAACTTCTAACCAACTACTCGTTTACAGCACGTATGCACACGGACCCAGATTTGTTAAGTATAGTAGCCGAAGATTATGAAATGACTACGGAGGAATGGATTGATACAGGAATCATTTCCACAGTAGTTCTAGATGAAGCAGCTTCGGATATTACAAGAATGTATATAATATGGGGTGCGCTCATCTGTGTTATCTTGTTATGTCTTGTATATTGCATTACATCTTATAATAACCTAAAGAACATATATAAACGAAAAGAAGTTAAGAAGCTTGCGCAGTATGGAGAAATCGATACTGTACTTGATTGTATTAATAAGGAAGTTGATAATAAGTTAGAATTTGATTCTGTTAATATGAAGATAACCAAGAATTATCTCATTGCATTTACAAATGGCAGAATTTATCTAGGAAAAAGGGCGTTCATATCAAAAGTAGAACTAATATCAAAAGTAAAAAAGGCATATGGGATTGTTAAATTAGGATATGAAGATTTTCTTCAGATCTACGAAGGTGACAAAAGGGTATTCGAGATTCCAATTCTTAATGAGGTAGAGGCTAAAGAAGTTCTTATGATAATGAATTTTGAGTAACATAATATAGTATTTATTAAAAATAAGTATAAATAGAGAGAAAGACATAGAAATGACAAGAATATACTGTTATAATTGTGGAGAGTACCGTATAAAAACATCGTAATTAGTTATGGAGGAACATAGATGAAACAGAAGATTAGATTAACAGTAATAAGTATAATTTTATTCTTGGCAATTGCTATTACGGCAGGAATTATGATGTGTAGCAAATTTGCTCCGAGCAAAAAAGTTATGGATCTTTATGAATATTATCAGACAGAAGATAATGATGACGTAATCCTAGTTCTACAGAATAAAATATATGAACAAAAAGGGAAGATAATTGATGGACAAATCTATGTTGATTATGATACGGTAACAACGTATTTTAATAAACGATTTTATTGGGATGACAAGGAAAGTCTACTTATCTATACTACGCCTACCGAAATTATTAAGGCCGAAGTTGGAAGTAAAGACTATTATATAAACAAAAGCAAGAAATCAATGGACTATGCTATAGCCAAAGTAGAAGATGGAACTGTCTATATTGCCCTTGATTATGTAAAAGAATATTCAGATGTGAAATACACGTTATATGAAGAACCGAATCGTGTGGTAATCTCTTATGTATGGGGAGAAGATTTCTTGTATGCAGATATAAAAGAGGAAACACAATTACGTAACAAGCCATCCGTCAAAGGCGACATTTTAAAGGAATTAAAGAAGGGTGAACAAGTAGAAATTATTATTGATGAAGAAGAGATCAATAAACGTTTTACAAAGGTTATTACTGAAGATGGTATAGTTGGATATGTTAAAAATTCCATGACAAAGAATTCTTACTATGTAGCGGAAGAAAGTGACTTTAAAGCACCTGAGTATACAAGTATATCTAAGGATTATAAGATTAATTTAACATTTCATCAAGTTACGAACCAAACAGCAAATAATCATGTTTTAGAGTTACTAGGGAATACAAAAGGGGTAACGACTATATCACCAACCTGGTTTAAGGTATCAAGCGTGGAAGGGGCTGTAGAATCACTAGCAAGTGAAACATATGTGCAACGGGCACATAACTATGGTGTTGAAGTTTGGGCGTTGGTAGATGATTTCACCAATGGTATCGATATGTCGGAGTTGTTATCATATACAAGTAGAAGAGATAAATTATCCAATGAATTAATTGCATTAGCAATCAAATATAATTTAGATGGTCTAAATATGGACTTTGAAAAGATTCCTCAGGCAGCAGGTAAGGATTATATCCAGTTTTTGCGTGAAATGTCTGTAAAATGCCGTAATAATGGTATAATTTTGTCAGTAGATAATTATGTGCCAAGTGCGTATACTTCTTATTATGATAGAGCAGAACAGGGCGTACTTGTGGATTATGTAGTAACTATGGCGTATGATGAACATATTAATGGTGGAGACGGAAGTGGTTCCGTAGCGTCTATTGGTTTTGTGAAAGATGCAGTTACGAATGTACTAGAGGAAGTTCCAGCAGAGAAAAACATAATTGCAATCCCGTTCTATACTAGATTATGGGAAGAGTCAGCAGAAGGTGTAACAGCAAAAGCGTATTCTATGGACCAAGCACAAATCATTCTTGACCAGAATAAGGCAGAAGCTACTTGGGATAATGAAACCATGCAATATTATGCAGAGTATGAAAGTGGCGGTAACACGTATAAGATATGGTTAGAAGAGGAGAAATCCCTAGAGGAGAAGCTTAAGGTCATTATGGATAACAACGTTGCAGGTATTGCAAGTTGGAAGCTTGGACTTGAAAAAAGCAGTGTCTGGAGTGTAATTTTAAAATACGTAAATTAATTATTTACTATTTAATTAATTTGTAACCAGATTATTATAAAAGAGTATTCCCATGCAAGATTTTAGTTTAATATATTAAATTTTGCATGGGATTTTTTGTCCTATAATTTAGTCGTTCTGCAAGTTATAACTTAGGCCATTTAACCGAAAAATGATTCCAACGACTTTGGTCGTGGGTAATAGGTAGAGAGCAGGAGGAATAAGGTATGCATTTTATTAGTGAGAATAATCGATTGGTTTGTATTAATCAAACAGAAAGAATGTGGATTGAACCTTGGGGAGAGAATTCTCTTCGTGTACGTGTTACTAAAGAAGCAAATATGGATACAAATGATTGGGCATTAACAGAAGAACCAATAGTTTGTAAAGCAGAGATACATATTGATCAAGCTGAGATTGTAGAACCTTGGTACAAGGGTGAAGAAAGAGAAAAACATATTCAGCAATTTGAAGTAGCAAGTATTCGCAATGGTAAGCTAACGGCTAAGATTAATCATGAAGGCTGGTTATCTTTTTATAATGAAAATGGCGATGTACTCTTAGAAGAATACTGGAGAAACCGTTATCGTATTGATCGTTACTGTGTACCTTATTGTGTAGATGCCAGAGAATTAAAAGCGATACCTGGTGGTAGTGATTATCATGCAGTTCTTCGTTTTGAAGCATACGAAGATGAAAAAATCTTTGGTATGGGGCAATATCAAGAAGGCAACCTTGATAAAAAAGGTGCAGTCTTAGATCTTTGTCAAAGAAATACACAAGCAAGTGTACCTTTCATGGTATCAAGTAGGGGCTACGGAATGCTATGGAATAATCCTGCCATCGGTACGGCTACCTTCGGTACGAATAAAACAGAATGGCTTGCTAGAAGTACGAAAAAGATCGATTATTTTATAACTACAGGTGATACTCCAGCTCAGATTGTTGAACAATATACAGCTGTAACGGGTCGTGTACCTATGATGCCTGAGTATGGTATGGGATTTTGGCAATGCAAATTACGTTATCGTTCACAAGAAGAATTGTTGAATGTGGTACGTGAACACAAACGTAGAGGACTTCCTATGGACGTAATTGTAGCGGATTTCTTCCACTGGACAAAACAAGGCGACTTCAAATTTGATCCAAAGTATTGGCCAGATGTAGAGGCAATGACAAAAGAGTTGAAATCGTATGGTGTTGAATTAATGGCTTCTGTATGGCCTACCGTAGATTCAAGAAGTGAAAACTTTGCTAAGATGAATCAAGAGGGCTTGTTAGTTTCTTGTGACCGCGGCGTAAGTATTCATATGAACTGGATGGGTGAGACCGTATTCTTTGATGCTACCAATCCAGAAGCACGTAAGTATGTATGGGAAAGATGTAAAGAGAATTATTATGACAAAGGAGTTAATCTGTTCTGGTTAGATGAAGCAGAACCTGAATTCGGGCCTTATGATTATGATATCTATCGTTACCATCAAGGAAGTGCTTTACAATGTAGTAATATCTATCCTGCTATGTATGCAAAAGGATTCTATGAAGGAATGGTAGAAGAAGGAAAAACAGAGTTAGTAAACTTAGTTCGTTGTGCTTGGGCGGGAAGCCAAAAGTATGGTGCATTGATTTGGTCTGGTGATGTTCATTCTTCGTTCCGTGCTATGAGAGAACAATTACAAGCAGGACTTAATATGGCCATGGCAGGTATTCCATGGTGGACCACAGATATTGGTGGTTTCTTAGGTGGTGACATTACGGACGAGAAATTCCATGAATTATTAGTTCGTTGGTTTGCTTGGGGTGTATTTTGTCCAGTATTCCGTCTTCATGGAGAACGTCCACCATTCTATGAGCTAGAAGAAGAATTTGTTGATGGAGTTCGCCAATTCTCATCTGGACAAGACAATGAAGTTTGGTCTTTTGGTGAAGAGAATTATGAAATCTTAAAGGGATTCTTGTTTATGAGAGAGCGCCTTCGTCCATATATTCGTGAATGTATGAAACAAGCCCATGAAGTGGGAAGCCCAGTTATGCGTCCTATGTTTTATGAATTTTCAGAAGATCAGACTTGCTGGGATTTGAGGGACCAATACATGTTTGGACCAGATATCTTAGTTGCACCAATCATGAAAGAAGATGTAACAGAACGTTCCGTATATCTACCATCAGGACTTAATTGGACAGATGCTAAGACTGGTAAAGTATATGATGGCGGTCAATGGGTAGTTGTTGATGCACCAATTGACACCATTCCTTTATTCGTAAGAGAAGGAAAAGAATACCCAATTTACGAATAAGTAACTGTTCAGGTGTCAAAACCAAGTTTTACGAGAGTCTTTTATTATGAAAACGCACCCTTGCCAGTAAATTGGCGCAGATAGTCCCCCTATCAAACTTTTTTTGTTCTTTTTATGGTTTTAAACTGGTAATGCGGCAGGTTCTTGCCAGCCTAAAGCGTTTAGTCGTTTTAATAAATGATTTATTTTTGCTTCTCGGTTAAATTGGTTATAATAATTATCTCCAAGATCCACATAATCAATGTTTTCCTTTATCATATGGTACAGTGCAATTAACATGGAATGGGCAACTGCAACATGTGCTCTATTTTTCCCTCTACGAAGTGCAATTCGCTGGTACTGGGCATGAAAAAATGTTCCTTTTTGCGCACATGCAACTACTGCGCATTGGATTAATGTGGATTTTAAAGTAGGATTTCCTTTAATACATTTTGAGTTTTTCTTTTTTCCTGCACTTTCATTATTTCCAGGGGAAAGTCCAGCCCATGATGCCAAATGTGCATCTGTTGGAAAACGGCTCATATCAATACCTATCTCAGCGATAATTGTTTTTGCACTATTTTCTGCTATACCGGGAAGTTGATCTGCTTTTTGGATTGCCTTTTCAAATTTACCAAGATGCCTGTTTATTAAGTCATCTAATTCCTTGACACGTTTTTCCATATCTTCAATATGAGAAATAATTTGAAGCACAAGTGCCTTTTGTAAAGAAGAAAATACACCATCCAGTGAAAGCACTATATCATCTGCTTTACTTTTTAATTTAGGATCTACCGTCTGTATAACGGTCTCTCTGTCAATTGTTTTTCCTGATAAAGAAAGCTTCAGTAGAGCCAATGAACTAACACCATTTATATTAGTCACATAACTTGACAGTTTAATATTGGATCCTTCAAGGAATTTTTGTAAACGATTTATTTCACGGCTTTTCTCACCAACTAGGCTTTTACGATATCGCGTAATATCTCGCAATTCACGTTGATCACGATCCGGTATATAACTAGACTTAAGAAGACCATGTTGGAGCAAATCCGCTATCCACTCAGCATCTTTAATATCTGTCTTCCTTCCAGGAAGATTTCTCATATGCTGAGCATTTACAACGATAGCATCTAGATCCGAAAGTTCAAATATGTTATAAAGAGGTTTCCAATAAGACCCTGTGCTTTCCATAGCAACCATCTGACAGCCAGCTTCTTTTAACCATGCTGTCATTTCACGAAGTTCCTTCGTGGTTGAACCGAATTGTCGTATTTCATTCTTCCTGCCAGAACGAAGACATACAACAATTAACTTTTTGTGAACATCAATGCCACCACAACACTCATAAATAACTTCCATTTAAAACGCCACCTTTCAAAATTTATTGAAGTTAATTATACAGTGTGGTTCCTAATCTATTTTATTTTATTATGCGTCCTTTTGCGAATGCTGGACAATTTGTGGTACAAACCTAGGAACCAATATCAATTTGACACGCGAGGTCGGACCTCAAAAAGTACCCGATCTTACTACTGTATGGCATTGTTATATCACATATAAAAGAAATATTAAAGTAGTAAAGGTGAGAAATCCCCGTTTTCATTTATAGTGGTGCCAGCAAGGCATGGGGATTTGATACCCAAATCTGTAACTCAAATATTATACAGGCATTAGAACGTAAACTTACGAAAGTAAGCCTTCGTCCTAATGCCTTTTTTGGTGAATAGTTACACGCTACGTATCATAAGATAGAATGAGAATATATCGTCAGGATAAGACAGGATATGATTAAGAAAAAAATTATTACAATGGTAGCGGCTGCACTATTTCTTGTAGGAATTTCCACAGCTGTTGGCATTAAAACATTTAATGTATTCAATGAGAAAGGGCAAAATAAAGAGCCACTCATTCCTAAGTGCACCGTTATTATTGATGCAGGACATGGTGGTTTTGATCCAGGTAAAGTAGGAGTTAATAATGCCTTAGAAAAGGATATTAATTTATCGATAGCATTAAAATTAAAGAGTTTATTAGAGCAAAATGACATTCGGATTATTATGACACGTGAGACAGATGAGGGATTGTATGAAGAATCCGATTCAAACAAAAAGAATGCGGACTTGAGAAAAAGAGTAGAGATTATTAATTCTAGCGACGCGGTAATTGCAGTTAGCATTCATCAGAATTCATTCCCTGAAGAAAGTTCTAAAGGAGCACAGGTATTTTATCATAGTAAGTCACCGGAAGGGAAAATCCTAGCTGAGATTATACAAGAGCAGATAAAAGAAACAATTGGAGATGGCAACCATCGTCTTGCAAAATCCAATGAAAGTTATTATATGTTAAAGAAGACAGAAAATCCGCTTGTTATCGTAGAATGTGGGTTTTTATCTAATTGGAAAGAATCGGAGTTGCTTGTAGATGATGCGTACCAAGCTAGGATGGCATGGGCAATTCACCTTGGGATTATGAATTATATTAATACATATGTATACGAATAGGTACGAAACAGTATTGCCTATGTGTTTTATAGGTTCAGTAATAGGCGTAAAACTTATATGATTTGAAAAAACATTTGCAAAATCGGCAAAGGTATGCAAATATATTAAGTAGTGTTATAATAGAAGTAATAAAAGCAGTCACGTATAGATACGAGGAAAGTTTTACCAGGGAAAAGGCGATGAAAGTTATGAAAACTATAGTTAAGAAGATAAATGAAGAAAACATGGAGCCTGGTTGCTTGGAAGATGCGGCTTCCATATTACAAAAAGAAGGATTAGTTGCGTTTCCAACTGAAACGGTGTATGGACTTGGTGGGGATGCGCTAGATACGGAAGCGGCTAAGAAGATTTATGAGGCAAAGGGAAGACCATCGGATAATCCATTAATTGTTCATATTGCGGATATGGATAAACTTGTGGATCTAGTAGAAGAAATACCAGAAAAAGCATATCAGCTATCGGATAAGTTTTGGCCGGGTCCGTTGACTATGATTATGCGTAAGAGTAATAAAGTACCATATGGTACGACCGGTGGATTAGATACCGTGGCTATTCGTATGCCTAGCAATAAAATTGCACTTCAATTGATTCGTGAATCAGGTGTCTGCATTGCTGCACCTAGCGCTAATACATCTGGTCGGCCAAGTCCAACGAAAGCGGAACATGTAATAGAGGACCTTAATGGTAAGATAGATATGATTATTGACGGTGGAGCTGTAGGGATTGGATTAGAATCAACTATTGTAGATTTGACCTCTGAGATACCAACAATTCTTAGACCAGGATTTATCACGAAAGAGATGCTTGAGGAAGTTATAGGAAACGTTGAGATTGATGAGACAATTATAGCAAAGAAAACGGACCCAAATCTCAGACCCAAAGCACCTGGAATGAAGTACAAACATTATGCGCCAAAGGCAGAGCTCACTATTGTAGAAGGTACAGAACAAGCAGTAGTAGATACGATCAATGAATATGCAGCGCAGAAGATGGAAAAAGGATTTCGGGTAGGAGTTATTGCAACGGACGAAACATTTGCGAGGTATAAGGCGAGCTGCGTAAAGACGATTGGTTCGAGACATGATGAAGAACAGATTGCTAGAGGATTATATGCAATTCTTCGGGATTTTGATGAGCAAGAGGTAGATGTCATTTACTCAGAGGGATTCGCAGATAGTAAGCTAGGTCAAGCTATTATGAATAGATTGCTAAAAGCAGCGGGTTACCATGTAGTGGAAGTGTAACAACGGGGGTGGATATTATTGATTAAGTATGAAAGATTGATTTTTGTATGTACGGGGAATACTTGTAGAGGACCTATGGCTGAAATGATTTTTAGAAGCTTAGATACAGAAAGCGATATGGAAGTAATGTCACGAGGATTGGTGGTTTTATTCCCAGAACCATCGAATCCGAAAGCGGATACGGTATTACGAAATCATAATCTATCAATTGGAGATCATATTTCTAAACCTCTAGTACCCGAGGATATTGATGAGGATACCCTAATTCTAACAATGACACTAGAGCAAAAGGAAAAAGTACAGCGTGACTATGAGAATTGCGTGAATGTATATACCTTAAAAGAGTTTATTGGAGAAGAAGGGGATGTAAGTGATCCATATGGAAAAAGTCTTACAGACTACGAAGAATGTTATGTTGAACTAGCTAGACTAATTAAGAAAACAGTTTATAAACTAAACGAGGAGGACTAACAAATGATAGCATTAGGTTGTGATCATGGTGGATATGAGTTAAAGAAGGAGATTGTGGGGTATCTAGATGCGAATCAGATTCCTTACAAAGATTTTGGCTGTGATAGTACAGAAGCAGTTGATTACCCTGTGTTTGCTAAAAAAGTTGCGAAAGCTATAGTAGAAGGTGAATGCGATAAAGGGATTCTTATATGTGGAACTGGTATTGGAATCTCCATTGCCGCTAATAAAGTAAAAGGCATACGTGCAGCATTATGCCATGATGTGTTCAGTGCAGAAGCAACAAGACTCCATAACAATGCTAACATTCTAGCTATGGGTGGAAGAGTTGTTGGACCTGGATTAGCAATTAAGATTGTTGATACCTTCCTTAATACAGAGTTTTCTGGTGATGAAAGACATATTTGTAGAATTAGCCAAATCGAAGAGTAATTCAATCGTTACTCAATAATACAAGTGAATAAATGACGTTGATTTGAAATCTATTCAAATTAACGTCATTTATTCACGTATGGATATAAAAGTACGTAAAGCGTACTTATATTTGTTTTGTAAAGGATACATAATATTTACAAATAAAGACAGACTGTAAAAGATAAGGAAAATGCTTAATAACAACATATGCCAAGAGTCGATATAATAGGAAATAAGTCGCAATAAAGGTCAAGAAAAGGTAGAAGATCTACAGAAATCAAGCGATTGGAAAAGATTAGATGGTATTTTAAGCCTTATTTTATGGACCTTTTAAAAAAACAATGGTATAATAAATTTATATTTTCATACAATAGGTAGAAATTCCCATAATATTCGCATACGTTGTCGATTTTTATAATGATATAAATGAGAAGTATTATTGGATTTATTTTAGTGTTTAGCAATAGGGTAAGGGAGTTACTATGAATAAAGATAATAGAGAAATTTTTCGAGCTTTGAGCTTAATTACTCAGATAGGAGTCACCTTATTAACGACTGTATTTATAAGCATATTTATCGGTTACAAGATGGATGAAAAGTTTGGAACAAGTTTTTGGTTCCCTATTTGGTTAATAATTGGACTATTAGCAGGGTTTCAGAATATTTATCGCCTTGTTAAGAGATTCTATTTTAAGGATAAAGTAAAAGAAGACAAGGAGTTAGAATATTTTGAAAGTTTAAAGAGTAAGAGTTCTGCTAAGAAATGAGATAAACTGTATAAATAATAGTAATTTTGCATAGCTAAATGGTATAGGGAAACTCCCATTAAATAATTCACGAAGTTAGGAGATTAAATGTATGAAAAATATGAATGAAACATTAAAAGATTTAATCATCGGTATCGTTTTGTTTATGTTGATTGTTTGCATAATTGGTGCATTGGTTTCAAATAATAAACTATCGTTTATATTAGGCGATATCCTTGGTTCTCTTATTGCGGTTTTGATTGCAATTCATATGAATGCAACAATATCAAGAGCCCTTCATATGAATGAGGAAGGTGCCGCAAAGTATACGAAGAAGATGTCTATTCTTCGTCTTATTATTATGGGTTGCGCAGTTGTAGTGGCATTAACACTTCCAGAAGTGTTCAATCTGATAGGTACATTATTAGGTATATTAGGTCTTAAAATCAGTGCTTATTTACAACCGTTAACTAATAGATATATTACTAAAAAAATATTTTAACGAAGGAGGATGAGAACGTGTATCAAGGGATAGCTACCGTGTCCGGTAGTTTTACCAAAATGGGATTGCTTCGTGCATCTCAGGAGGTCGACTTTGGAATTACTGGGTACCAGGAATATACGTTGTTTGGACATGAATTATATCTGACCACAACGCATATTTCAATAATTGTTGTTATGCTAGCATTAATTATATTCGCCTTAGTTGCCAATCGAGTAATTAAGAAAGCTGATCCCAACAAAGTACCAGGTACTTTCTTAAATATTATTGAGTATATTGTAGAAGCAATTGATAACTTGACAGTGGCCAATATGGGTTCTAAGCATGGGCATAAGTTCTCCAATTATATCGGAACATTATTTATGTTTATATTGTTATCCAACCTATCCGGCTTGTTTGGCCTTAGACCACCAACTGCCGATTATGGTACTACGCTTGCACTAGCGTTAATTACGTTTGCTATGATCCATTACAATGGATTTAAGTACCAAAAAGCAAGTCATGTAACAAATTTGTTTAAGCCGTTGTTGTTATCGCCAATTAATATCATCGGTGAAATTGCAACACCATTATCACTGTCCTTACGTTTATTTGGTAATATTTTATCTGGTACAGTTTTGACGGGACTTATCTATGGACTGTTACCAAAATTATTAACATTAGTGTGGCCAGGTGCTTTACATGCATATCTTGACGTATTCTCTGGAACTATCCAAGCATATGTATTTTGCATGTTAACTATGGTCTTTGTCTCAAACACATTTGAAGAAGAGTAGAATCAAAGGAGGAAATTAATTATGGAAAGAGCTATCGTATTAGCAGCTTCAGCTATTGGAGCAGGAATCGCAATGATCGCAGGTGTTGGTCCTGGTATAGGGCAAGGTTATGCTGCAGGACAAGGTGCAGCAGCAGTTGGACGTAACCCAGGAGCAAGAGGAAATATCATGTCAACAATGTTACTTGGACAAGCCGTAGCCGAAACTACAGGTCTTTACGGTTTCGCTGTAGCTATTATCTTATTATATGCTAACCCACTTTTAGGTAAACTTTAAGATAAAAGCCTAGACTAAACCGAAGGGAGGTCAAAAAGTGAGTAGTATAATACTTGCAAGTACAGGTGTACTTGAAGCTAGTGAAGGTATGGCAGGAAGAATCTTTGGTCTTGATATGCAGTTATTTGTTGATGCAGCAATTCTTGCATTAGCAGTTTTTGCATTATTTACCTTGTTGTCTTATCTTCTATTTAACCCTGCAAGGGAACTGCTAAGAAAACGCCAAGAAAAGATTAAATCTGAGATGGATTTTGCAGCAACTGAAAAAGCAGATGCTGTCTCTTACAAAGCAGAATACGACAATAAGTTAAAGTCTGTAAATAAAGAAGCAGAAGTAATTCTTAGTCAAACTAGAAAAAAAGCACTAAAAAAAGAAACAGAAATCGTTGATGAAGCGAAAGCAGAAGCTACTCGTATCATTGACAGAGCGAATAAAGAAGCTGAGCTTGAGAAGAGCAAGATGAAGGATGAAGTGAAACAAGAAATGATATCCGTTGCTGCTATCATGGCTGGTAAAATTATATCAACTTCAATTGATGAAGATGAACAAGCTAAATTAATTGAAGATACATTAACAGAAATGGGTGATGATACATGGCAAAGTTAGTTTCAAAAACCTATGGTGAAGCATTATTTGATCTTGCTTTAGAAGATGGAACACTAACTACCATTATCGAAGAAGTGAATGTAGTAAAGGAAGCAATGAAAAAGAATCCTGATTTACTTAAGCTTCTTAGTCATCCTAAGATTAAGAAAGAGGAAAAAATATCTGTAATTGAGAACATATTCAAAGGAAGAGTATCGGATTCTTTGGTAGGATTCTTGGTTATTGTTGTTCAGAAGGACAGATACGATGACCTTGATGGTATATTCGAGTATTTTGTGGCTAAAGTTAGAGAATACAAGAATATTGGAGTAGCGTCCATTACATCCGCTGTTGAATTAGCAGAGGAACAAAAGAAGCATATAGAACAAAGGTTGCTTCAGACTACAAAGTATAGCCAGTTTGAGTTGACTTTCCATGTGGATAAGAGCTTAATTGGTGGATTAGTTATTCGTATTGGAGACAGAGTTGTGGATAGTAGTATTAAAACGAAACTACAAATGCTTGCAAAAGACTTAAGAAATGCAACTGTGTAAACGAACGAAGGACGAAAATTGTAACTAGTCAAGAGCCAGAGCGTAGGATTGCGTTGATGGAAATGGGTAGTTATAAACGATAAGAACAGGAAAGAAGGTGCTTATGTATCATGAATTTGAGACCAGAAGAGATTAGTTCTGTAATCAAAGAACAGATTAAAAATTATAGTACAAAGTTAGAAGTATCTGACGTAGGTACTGTAATCACAGTTGGTGATGGTATTGCACGTATTCACGGTCTTGAAAAAGCAATGCAAGGTGAACTACTTGAATTTCCTGGCGACGTTTATGGTATGGTATTGAACCTAGAAGAAGATAATGTAGGTGCCGTATTACTGGGTGATACAAAGAATATCAACGAAGGTGATACAGTTAAGACAACAGGTAGAGTAGTAGAAGTTCCTGTTGGGGATGCATTACTAGGTCGTGTTGTTAATTCTCTTGGTCAACCTATTGATGGTAAAGGACCAATTGATACAGATAAATATCGTCAAATTGAAAGAGTTGCATCTGGTGTTATCTCAAGAAAATCCGTAGATACGCCATTACAAACAGGTATTAAAGCGATTGATGCCATGGTTCCAATCGGACGTGGACAACGTGAGCTTATTATCGGTGACAGACAGACAGGTAAAACTGCCATTGCCCTAGATACAATCATTAACCAAAAGGGACAAGGGGTTAAATGTATCTATGTTGCAATCGGACAAAAAGCCTCTACTGTTGCAACAATCGTTAAAACATTAGAAGAGCACGGTGCAATGGATTATACAACTATAGTTGCATCTACAGCAAGTGAACTTGCACCATTACAATATATCGCTCCATATTCAGGTTGTGCTATGGGTGAAGAATGGATGGAAGCAGGACAAGATGTATTGATCGTATATGACGATTTAAGTAAGCACGCAACTGCTTACCGTACACTTTCCTTACTACTTCGTAGACCACCAGGTCGTGAAGCTTATCCAGGTGATGTATTTTACCTTCATTCAAGACTACTTGAAAGAGCTGCACGTCTTTCAGATGAACTTGGCGGTGGTTCTTTAACAGCATTACCAATCATTGAGACACAAGCTGGCGACGTTTCTGCGTATATTCCAACAAACGTAATCTCTATTACAGATGGACAGATTTACCTTGAAACAGAAATGTTCAATGCCGGTTTTAGACCAGCCGTTAACCCAGGTTTATCAGTATCTCGTGTTGGTGGTTCTGCACAAATTAAAGCGATGAAGAAAATTGCTGGTCCTATTCGTATTGACTTAGCGCAATATCGTGAGTTAGCATCCTTTGCACAGTTTGGTTCTGATCTAGATGCGGATACGAAAGAAAAGCTTGCACAAGGTGAAAGAATCAGAGAGATGCTTAAACAGCCACAATATAAACCAATGCCAGTAGAATATCAAGTTATTATCATCTATGCTGCTACTAAGAAATATCTTCTTGATATCGAAGTAAGTAGAGTCTTAGAATTTGAAAAAGAATTCTTTGATTTCCTTGATACGAAATATCCAGAGATACCTTCATCAATTAAGAATGAAAAAGTAATCAGCGATGAGACAGAAAGTGCACTTGTTAAAGCTATTGAGGAATTCAAAAAAGAATTTAATCGTGGATAGAGAGGTGTGACGTTATGGCCTCAATGAGAGAGATCAAGAGACGTAAAGGCAGTATACAAAGCACCCAACAGATTACCAAAGCCATGAAGTTAGTTTCTACTGTAAAACTTCAAAGAGCAAAAGGTAGAGCAGAGAGTTCTAAGCCATATTTTGATTACATGTATGACACTGTTAGCTCAATGCTCGCTAAATCTGGTAATATCTCGCATCCATATCTACAAGCAGGAGATTCACCAAAGAAGGCAATTATCGTAATTACCTCTAATCGTGGACTTGCTGGTGGATACAATTCAAATATTACTAAGTTAATCAGGAATTCTGATATTAAGAAGGAAGACGCTATAATCTATGCAGTAGGAAGAAAAGGTAAAGAAACCTTAGCACGCTACGGTTATGAAGTAAAAGCGGATTATTCTGAAGTAATAAATGAACCTATGTACAAGGATGCAGCTGAAATAGGTGCTGCGGTATTAGAAGCGTTCTCAAACAATGAAGTAGGCGAGATTTATCTTGCTTATACTAGATTTAAGAATACAGTTACTCATATCCCTAGTCTTATTAAATTACTTCCTATTGACCCTAATATGGAAAAGAGTTCGAAAGAAGAATCAGAAGCAAACTCTGTAGAGGCTCTTACGTTGATGAACTATGAACCTAGTGCAGAAGAAGCATTGGATATGATTATCCCTAAGTATATGAACAGCTTGATCTATGGTGCTTTAGTAGAAGCTCTTGCTAGTGAAAACGGTGCAAGAATGCAAGCCATGGATTCTGCTACAAATAATGCGGAAGAAATGATTAGCGACCTTTCGTTAAGTTATAACCGCGCAAGACAGAGCTCAATTACGCAAGAATTAACAGAAATTGTTGCAGGAGCTTCTGCAATTAACTAGAAAAGGAGTGAAACAGAAGAATGGCAGATAAAAACGTTGGTAAAATCACTCAGATTATCGGTGCGGTACTTGATATAAAGTATAGTGAAGGTAAACTTCCTGAAATATATGATGCAATTGAGATTCCTACAGCAGATGGCGGTAAATTAGTTGTAGAAGTAGCACAACATCTTGGTGATGATACAGTTAGGTGTATTGCCATGGGTCCTACAGACGGTTTGGTTCGTGGTATGGAAGCCATTGCTACAGGTGCACCAATATCTGTACCAGTTGGTGAGGCAACACTTGGACGTATGTTCAATGTACTTGGTCAACCAATTGATGATAAACCAGTGCCAGAAGGCGCCCGGTTTAATCCTATTCATAGAAAAGCACCTGCATACGAAGATCAATCTACATCTACTGAGATGTTAGAAACAGGAATTAAGGTAGTAGATTTGCTTTGTCCATACCTTAAAGGTGGTAAGACTGGTCTATTTGGCGGTGCTGGTGTAGGTAAAACAGTTCTTATCCAAGAGCTTATTACAAACATCGCAACAGAGCACGGTGGATACTCTGTATTCACAGGTGTTGGTGAAAGAACAAGAGAAGGTAATGACCTTTATTATGAAATGATGGAATCAGGAGTTCTTAATAAGACAGCCATGGTATTTGGTCAGATGAATGAACCACCTGGAGCGAGAATGCGTGTTGGTCTTACTGGACTAACCATTGCTGAGAACTTCCGTGATAAAGAAGGAAAAGACGTATTATTATTCATTGATAACATATTCCGTTTTACACAAGCTGGTTCTGAGGTATCCGCATTACTTGGACGTATGCCAAGTGCTGTTGGTTACCAACCAACTCTTCAAACAGAGATGGGTGCTTTACAAGAGCGTATCACATCGACTAAGAGTGGTTCTATTACATCAGTTCAAGCTGTATATGTACCAGCCGATGACTTAACTGACCCAGCTCCAGCGACTACATTCGCCCATCTTGATGCGAAGACAGTACTTTCACGTTCGATTGTAGAACTTGGTATCTACCCAGCGGTAGATCCGCTTGAATCCACTTCAAGAATTCTTGATCCAAATATTGTTGGTGAAGAACACTACAAAGTAGCTCGTGGAGTGCAAGAGATTCTTCAAAAATACAAAGAATTACAAGATATTATCGCAATCCTTGGTATGGATGAATTATCAGAAGAAGAAAAACTTATTGTATCAAGAGCAAGAAAAGTACAAAGATTCCTTTCACAGCCTTTCAACGTTGCAGAACAATTTACAGGCTTAAAAGGTAAATATGTACCAATTGCTGAAACAATTCAAGGCTTTAAAGAAATTATTGAAGGTAAACATGATGAGATACCGGAGAGTTATTTCCTTAATGCAGGTAATATAGATGACGTTCTTGCCCGTGTTAAGTAAGTTAGTTCAGTGTGAATGAAAATACGCATTGTTACTGGAAAGTTGAGGTGCTTGAATGGCAGATACAAAAACATTTAATCTACAAATCGTTACACCTGACCGAATCTTCTTTCAAGGCGATGCTGAGATGATTGAACTTAAGACAACAGAAGGCGACATTGGTGTATTTAAAGATCATATTCCTTTAACTGCAATCATTGCACCTGGTATACTTAAGATTACTAACAATGGAGAGGTAAAGGAAGCTGCTTTATTAAGTGGATTCCTTGAGATTCTTCAAGATAAAGTAATCATATTAGCAGAATCATGTGAATGGCCAGATGAGATTGATATTAATCGGGCCAATGAAGCAAAGATTCGTGCAGAGCGTCGTCTTAAGGGAACAGATGCAGGACAAATCAATACGACTCGTGCAGAGATGGCGTTACGCCGTTCCTTGATTCGTATTGAATTAGCCGAAAAGTCAGGTCACTAAGATAGTTGAAAACAGCTACACAGCCGTTTATGGTTGTGTGGCTGTTTTTGCTTTATTCCGCCTCCAATGTTTAAAAAAATAAATTATGGAAATAATTAAGACATTACAAATTATGTTAAATTATCTTAAAGATATGGGGGCAATTTTATGAGTCATGATATAGAGAATTCACAAAACTGGATTGCGGTAATCTTTAGAACCATCAAGAAGGTACCGCAGTTACTTAAAGGACAAAACAAAAAAGTAAAGAGTATTGCTTATGTAGTAGCTATCCTTTGGATTGCGGTTTTATCCCAGCTATTTGTTAATCGTTTTTTTACAGATGATAGCAAATTAGTTGATGCATTTACGAAAGCTAATTCGGTAATTATGGATAGTAATTTATATCTAGTAGCTGATATGGGAACGGATTATATGAGCGAAGAAGATGAAAAGAATCTATTACAGTATGTGTTTTCAGGGATAGGTTTAACAGATGAATGCAAAATTACTCGTGGAGATGATACAGATACTATCTTGACTAAGAGAGAATCCGATCAATCTACCACTATTATTAAATTAGTAAGAGATCGTGAGAAGACGAAAAAAGATACGTATCTGGTTAGGAGATATCTAATAATAGACATTACTATTAATGAAGATGTTAATAGCATACTTTCCTATAAGAAAAAAGCAGAGAAGATTGTATCCAAATTAGAAGCAGCGACTTATGAAAGCCAAGTGACTTTTACAGGGACATATGATGGTAAATTAAGTATAGAAGAGCGCAATAAAATCACGGATCGATTTGTCAAAGATCTGCAGGCAAATGTGGTAGTAGAGCAGCGAGGAGATGAGTTGTATACAGTCTATGCATATACGGGACTTATTAATGATTATGTTAAGTCTGAAGGAAATAAGATTAATGTTAATATTGCATTCAACTATAACGAAAAGAAGAATAAAACAAATCTGTATGTAGCAACTCCAATATTAAATCAAGATTATTAGAAAAAGATTATTGTGCCCCGTTATCTAATGGGTCCATAAATAAGAGAAACAACAGTGATATATAAGATAGCACATATCATTTTTTGCCTCATATATTAGATAGTGATATAGTAATGAGGAGATAAATCATGAGTAATGATAAATGTAAAAGCAGTGAAACTAACAATGAGTACATTGATTTCTTAACAAATAATTACTTAAGTTATGATGATATGTACCGTCATATGGTAAATGCAAATACTGCCAGCAGATTTCAAAACACAGATGAGAATCAAGATTTTGAGAATATAATTGAAGAAAATGTAGATGAATTTGCCGAAGAAGATATGCAAGAAGCATCTGAAGACATGGCTGAAGAGTTCGAGGAATATTTTTATGGTGAAGGAATGTCAAATGATGATATGGATTTTGAAGAACTAATTAATGAATACAGGAATGGTGGTTATGATCCTTATCGAATGCCAATCGGAGTTACCTTGTCAAGGGGTAGTTATCAAGAGGATATGGTAAATTATTTTCGTCCTAATCATAGAAAAGTAGAAGAAGATAGACTTGATGATGATATTGATTATATGAAGGGTATGTATCCAAGAGCTGCTAGAATAGTGCTACAGTGTATCGAGGATGAGTGTGATAAGTTAGAATATACCGGAAGTTGCATGTTCGATGAATATCCGGATTTTACGAATATCAACAGAATAGTTGTTCGTATCTATGAAAACGTTAAGAATATGAATATGAATGTAAATGAAAATGATAATAAAGATGGCGAGGTAGAGATTAAACAGTGTTGTTACGATAGATATTGTCCATATAACCGTTGTGTAGAGTGTTGTGACGATGGTACGCCAAACTGGCTATTCCAGATGGTTCAAACGATGTTCCTTCAAGAGATGGCTAATCGTAGAAGAAGATATCGTTATCGTAGATGGAGATAAGCTAAACTAAAAAGAGGCTGTTGCAAGTTCTGGTTGTAGTAACACAAGAGATTGCAACAGCTTTTGTTTGCGTAATTATATAAAAATAAGAGTATTTTAAGAATTATATGGTTGTAGAATAGTGGGAAAGTAGGTACAATATAACTTAGTGGAAGGAAATCAAGCACGAACGAAGTTCGTATTTGATTTCACCCACTAAGTTAGCGATAGAACGAAGTTCTAGAGCGTAAGATTACACGAAGTGTAAGACCGCGGCTCCGAAGGAGTTATAAGTTAACAAGTCTAAACTATAAGATAACCCACTAAGTTAGCGATAGAACGAAGTTCTAGAGCATAGGATTACACGAAGTGTAAGACCGTAGCAAATTCAAGGAACTTGACTTGAAGGAGTTATAAGTTAACAAGTCCGTAAAACTTAGGCGTTTGTGAAACTCTTTGTAATGACGACAAACATATTAATATGTTGTTGGCATGGAGAAGAGTTTAGCAATTGCCTAAGTCCATAAAACTTGTTGAAAGGAGATAAAACAATGGATAGCAATGTTGTCTCAGTACTTGAGGAAACTTTAAATATAGATTTATTAGATATTATTATCAGTAATCCAATTAAAAAAGATGGGGTCACAAAGATTAAGATAAGACCAATTCTTTTACAAGGAACGTTATTATTTCAAGTAGAACAGTTTGAAGGAAAACAGGTTTTTCATAGTAATGATGCCAAAGAAGTTATTATGGAAAAGGCAGAGCGTTGGCTAGGTGAGGAATTCAAACAAGTAGAAGTAAGATCAAAAGAGAAACAATATATTATACTAATCAGCAAAAAAGGTAAGGTTACAATTAAGAAGAAACAACAGAAGGTGATTGGAACAAAGCAAAACCTAACACATAATCGTACAAAACAGTATCTATTACAAGAAGGAACAGTTGTTCCTTTCTTAGTAGACCTTGGAGTTATGACAGCGGAAGGGAAAATTGTACATGCCAAATACGATAAATTCAAGCAAATTAATCGTTATCTTGAGTTTATAGAAGATATCATTCCTAGCCTAGAAGCGGTTCTAAAACAAAAAAATGAATTAACGATAATTGATTTCGGGTGCGGAAAATCATATTTGACGTTTGCTATGTATTATTACCTACATGAAGTAAAGGGTTATAATATCCATGTAATCGGCTTAGATCTAAAGGATGAAGTAATTAAGAAGTGTAATGATTTAGCAAAGAGATATGAGTATGAGAAGTTAGAATTCCTACATGGTGATATAGCAACATATGAAGGAGTAGATTTTGTGGATATGGTTGTAACCTTACATGCATGTGACACCGCCACCGATTACGCCCTTTATAAAGCAGTTATGTGGGGAGCAAAAGTAATCTTATCTGTACCTTGTTGTCAACATGAGGTGAATAAACAGATTCAATGTGAAGTATTAGACCCTATACTTAAGTATGGTTTAATTCAGGAAAGAACGGCAGCACTAATTACGGATTCTATGAGAGCATCCTTACTTGAGATTCTTGGATATAAGACACAGATTCTTGAGTTTATTGATATGGAACATACCCCAAAGAATATTTTAATACGTGCAGTAAAAACTGGGACATGTACTAATCAGAAGGAATTGATAGAAGAATATATTCGCTGTAAGGAATATTTGCATATCGAACCAACATTATATAGTTTGTGTAAAGAGTACATTACGAAGCTCTAAGCAATTACCTAAATAAATAAAATAGATGGAAGGAATAGTATGTTAAAACACATTTACCGATTTGTAGTGTTAGTAATAGTATTTGTGGTATCAATTTTCTTCATGGGTAATAATATTAGGGAAGAAGAGGTTGAAAGTGGTGCAACAACCACAATGTCAGCTACCACATATCCAGTAATGTATATTGAGACAGACCGAGGGCTCATGAATCCGTTACATGGTTATAGTACCAATATTGATGCAAATATGATACGTGAAACTATTACATTATTAGATAATGATCAAGCGGTTACTGTCAGTATTGATCAAAAGAAATTAACAGTAAAGAAGATTAATTACGAAGTACGTGATAATAATCAATACACGCTAATTGAAGAAGGTTCCATTAGTGCTCTCACACAAACAGATGATAATAAAACAGCTAAGATTAAAATTAAAGAGATATTAGAAGAGAATAAAGAGTATGCTATGAAGATTACCGCAGTAACTTCAACCGGGGAAAAGATACATTTCTATACAAGAATAAAGAAGATTCTTAACGCGCATTTGAATGAGAAATATGATTTTGTAGAGCAGATTCATGAGTCCATTCTAAACAAGGACGAAGCCGCAGGAATCGGTAGTTATTTGGAGACAAATTCTACAATGGATAATTCTAGTTATGCTTATGTGAATATCAATTCCAGTTACGATATGGTTATGTGGGGCAGTCTAAAACCTACACTTATATCAGATGTAATAACACGAATCACAGAGATGAATCAAGAAACGGCTTCTTTTGTATTAAAATATAAAGTAGAAGTGGAAACGGATACTGGAGTGGAGCAATATACGGTTTCAGAATTCTTCCGCGTAAAATATACGGCAGCTAGAATGTATCTGCTCTATTATGAAAGAAAGGCAGAAGCCGCCTTTAATCCAGATTATATGAGTATCAAGAAAGGGGAACTTAAGATTGGTGTGTCCAATCTATATGATTTACCTTTCTTAACGGATGAAGCAGAGACTAAACTTTGTTTTGTACGTAATAAGACATTGTGGTATTATGATATGATAGCCAATACCATGGTTAAAGTATTTACCTTTGAGCAAAAACAGTCGGATTTTATAAGGGATTGCTATGATCAACATGATATTAAAATATTGAATATTGATGCAGATGGTAATATAGATTTTGTTGTATATGGTTATATGAATCGTGGTGAATATGAGGGTCGTACCGCAGTTATATTATATCGATTCTATTCTGTTGAGAATCGTGTGGAAGAACAAGTATATATTCCAATGAATGTTCCTTATGAAGTTATGAAGCAAGACTTAGAGGGATTTAGTTATGTTAATCGTTCAAGTGTATTCTACTTCTCATTACAGGATCAGATATTTGCTTATAATATGATTACTAAGAAACTAGAGACAATCGTAGAAGAGGCAGACCCCGACAATATAATGATTTCACAAAAAGACTCCTATATTGCATGGACAGATAACAGTGAGTTAGGAAAGGCGTCTAGTATCATTTTGCTTGATTTAGAAACAGGAGCTAAGAGTTATATCAAGGCAAAAGAAGGGCAAAGTGTACGTATCTTTGGCAAGATAAATGAAAATCTAATATTAGGATATGTGAAGGATTCAGATTTAACGATGGATACAGATGGAACAATTCTTGCGCCTGCATATAAAGTTTCTATCATAGATAAGGAACGACAAGAACTAAAAACTTATGAAGTTAAGAAATATTATACTGTGGCTGCAACGGTGAACGACAATGTTATTGAGCTAAAGAGAGTGAAAAAAACTGCAAGTAGCGAAACAAATTATGCTTTAGCAGAATCCGATTTTATACTCAACAGGACTGAAACGAATGGATCCAAGATTGAGGTAACAACTAGAGTGACGGATAAGATGTTAACGGAGTTATATCTTACAATTCCAAGTACGATTACATTAACTAAGAAACCAGACATTAAAACTACAGTTAATACCGTAATTACGGAAGACACAACGTTACGACTTGATATTGATCGTAGCAGCAGGGAACGCTATTATGTATATGCTTTAGGTGAGATTCTTGGAGTATATGACAATGCAGGAGATGCAATTGTATTGGCGGATGAAAAAATGGGATCCGTTATTAATCAGAATTTTAAAGTTATTTGGGAACGTGGGAAAAAATCCACAAGGGCAACGATTAGTAGTATAACACCGGTTTATGCAAGTAGCGGATTAACAAGTAAGAAAGCTTGTGCGAAGATGCTTCTAGCTAATTCAGGAGTTAATGTTACTGTCGGTCAAATTGGGGATAAAAACCGCTCCATTATGGATATACTAACACAGTATATGAAGAAAGAACCGATTAATCTAACTGGAAGTACACTAGAAGAGGTCCTTTACAATGTAAGTGAAGGAAGAGCAGTTATTGCCATGAAGAGTAATGGTCAAGCAGTATTAATTACGGAATACGATGAATTCAATATTACTATGATTGATCCTGAACTTGGTAGAACATGGAAAGAAGGCTACAAAGATAGTTCTAAGATGTTTGAAAAAGCAGGCAATATCTTTATTAGTTTTATAGAATAGGAGTTTATAAAACTCATTAACAAAAGAAAGGCAAGTGATAATATGGTAGATGAAAGAATTAAAACTTTGGCGAAAAACCTTGTAAATTATTCAATGAAAGTTAAAAAAGGAGATAATGTATATATACATTACGTTGGACCTACTACGCAGATGTTAGCAAAACAATTAGTGAAGGAAGTATATGCAGTAGGAGGTAATCCGTTCCCGCACTTCACTGACCCTATTGTTGAGAGGGAAATGCTTCTTAACTGTTCGGAAGAACAACTAAAGGTTATGGCAGAAACTGATGCAGCAGAGATGTCTAAGATGGATTGCTATGTTGGTATTCGCGGTACTGATAACGTTACAGAGTACTCAGATGTACCAGCAGAGAAGATGAAATTATATTCTAGCTTATATTCTACTCCAGTACATCATGACATTCGTGTTCCTAAAACACGTTGGGTAGTTCTTCGTTACCCAAACAGCTCTATGGCACAGTTAGCTAACATGAGTACAGAAAAATTCGAAGACTTCTACTTTGATGTATGTAACTTAGATTATTCTAAGATGGGAAAAGCAATGGAGAATCTAGTAGAGTACCTAAACCGTACAGACAAAGTGCACATTGTAGGACCTGGTACAGATCTTACTTTCTCAATCAAGGATATACCATCAATTCCATGTGCTGGAGATGCGAATATTCCTGATGGTGAAGTATTCACCGCACCAGTTAAAGATTCTATCAATGGTACATTACAATATAATGCACCAGCAGTATACCAAGGTTTTACATTCGAGAATATAAAACTAACTTTTAAAGATGGTAAGATTATAGAAGCAACAGCAAATGATACGAAAAGAATCAATGAAGTATTTGATACAGATGAAGGTGCTCGTTATGTAGGAGAATTTGCGATCGGTGTTAATCCATATGTAGTAACTCCAATGAAGGATACTTTATTTGATGAAAAGATTATGGGATCCTTCCACTTCACACCTGGTAACTGTTATGATGATGCACCAAACGGAAACCATTCTTCTATCCACTGGGATCTTGTGTGTATTCAGACACCTGAGTATGGCGGTGGAGAGATGTATTTTGATGACGTATTAGTTCGTAAAGATGGACGATTTGTTGTGAAAGAATTAGAGTGTTTAAACCCTGAAAATCTTAAATAAAAGTACAAGTGTAAAAGAAAATAATTGTTTTTCAAACAGCAAGTTTGTATCTGCGCTGCAACTACAAACTTGTGAAGCCAAAGTTGCAGCGTAGAAATGAGGTAAAGTATGAAACGTGTATTTTTAATAGTTTTAGATAGTTTTGGCATTGGGGAAATGCCAGATGCAGCTAATTATGGAGATGCAGGCAGCAACACAGTAAAAGCTGCCTCTACAAGTCAATATTTTCGTATGCCTAATATGAAAAAACTAGGATTCTTCAATATTGATGGAGTTGAAATCGAGAGACCAGAGGAAGACTGGGCAAAAGAAGAAGTTACACCAGTTGGCGCATATGCACGTATGACTGAAATGTCAAAAGGTAAAGATACAACGATTGGACATTGGGAGATTGCTGGTATCGTATCAGAAAAACCACTACCAACATTCCCTGATGGATTCCCTAAGGAATTACTTGATGTATTCGAAGAACGTACTGGTAGAAAAGTTATCTGTAATAAACCGTACTCAGGAACAGATGTAATACGTGATTATGGGGAAGAACACGTGAAAACTGGTGCTTTAATTGTCTATACATCAGCAGATAGTGTATTCCAAATTGCAGCACATGAATCTGTTGTTCCAATTGAACAGTTATATGAATATTGTGAAATTGCTAGAGAAATCTGTGAAGGAAAATATGGCGTGGGTCGTGTTATTGCTAGACCTTTCGAAGGGGAAGCACCTAACTTCAAACGTACTTCAAGACGTCATGACTATTCATTAGTGCCACCAAATACGACAATGCTTGATCAATTACTAGAAGCTGATTTAGATGTACTAGCTGTTGGTAAGATCAATGATATATTCGCAGGAAAAGGTATTGGAGAGATGGTTCGTACAGCTAACAATGCGGAAGGTATTGAACGTACACTTGAATATATGAAACGTGACTTTAATGGCTTATGTTTCACTAACTTAGTAGATTTTGATATGTTATATGGTCACAGAAATGACGCGGAAGGTTATGCAAAAGCACTTACTTACTTCGATGAGAAATTACCTGAAATATTAGCAGCATTAAAAGAAGATGATCTTCTCATGATTACAGCAGATCATGGTTGTGACCCTGTAACACCTTCTACTGATCATTCGCGTGAATATACACCACTTGTTATCTATGGGGATAAGATTAAGAAGAATACAAATCTTGGAACAAGAGAATCTTTTGCAGATATTGCAGCAACAATCTTAGACTACTTTGATGTTGAATCTAAAGTGGCAGGAAAATCTCTATTACCAGAGATTATGTAGTAAGAAGTACTTATAGGTGAGTGTCCGTATATCCTCACTTATAAGTATTTTATATAAATAATATAAGCCTAACTTCGCACATAAAAACTTTATTTACCTACTACTAAAAATCTTCAAGTGCGAGGTCTGAGTAAAATAAGTTAATAAACAACCCTGTTTCATTGATAAAGTTAATGAAATGTTGTATACTTGAAGTCCAATTTAATTTAATTAGGAGGTACTATTATGGCAACACCACATAATGCAGCAAAACCAGGAGATATCGCTAAGACGGTATTGATGCCAGGAGATCCATTAAGAGCAAAATATATCGCAGATAATTTTTTAGAAGACGTAACATGCTTTAATACAGTACGTAACATGTTTGGTTATACAGGAACTTATAAAGGTAAAAGAGTATCCGTTATGGGTGGCGGAATGGGTATGCCATCAATTGGTATCTATTCCTATGAATTATATCATTTCTATGATGTAGAAAGTATCATTCGTATCGGTTCAGCAGGCGGTATTGGTGATGATATCAAAGTCCGTGACGTTGTAATTGGTATGGGAGCATCAACAGATTCTAACTATGCAGAACAATACAAATTACCAGGAACATATGCTCCTATAGCAGATTTCTCACTTCTTCGTAAAGCAGTAGAGGCAGCAGAAGAAAAGAATATCAAAGTAGTTGTAGGTAACATCTTATCATCTGACCACTTTTACAATGATTATGAGAAGACAAATGAATTATGGAAAAAGATGAACATTGCAGCGGTTGAGATGGAAGCAGCAGCTTTATATATGATTGCGGCTAGAGCAAACAAGAAAGCTTTATGTATTCTTACTGTATCTGACCATGTATTCACAGGAGAAGCACTTCCTGCGGAAGAAAGACAAACAAGCTTTAGAGAGATGATGGAAATCGCATTAGAAATTGCTGATTAATTACTGTGTAGAAAGGATATGTTTTAATGGACAAGAAGAATATTTTTGGGAAGGTTGACCATACATTGTTAGGTATCACTGCTACATGGAATGATATTAAAACCATTTGTGATGATGCTATGCATTATCAGACAGCAAGTGTTTGTATACCACCTTCTTACGTTAAGCAAGCGAAGGAATATATGGGAGACAAGATGGCAGTGTGTACGGTAATTGGTTTCCCTAACGGATATAATACAACAGCTGTTAAAGCATTCGAAACCAAGGATGCTATTGATAATGGTGCAGATGAAATTGATATGGTTATCAATCTTGGCCTGGTAAAAGATAAACGTTATGATTTAATTGAACAAGAAATCAAAACAATAAAAGAAGTATGTAAAGACAAGATTCTTAAAGTTATCATAGAGACTTGTGTTTTGACGGAAGAAGAAAAAGTTATGATGTGTAAGGTTGTTACCAGTTCAGGGGCAGACTACATCAAAACTTCAACAGGCTTCTCAACAGCAGGTGCTACCTTTGATGATATTGCATTGTTTGCTAAGAACATCGGTAAAGATGTTAAGATGAAAGCTGCTGGCGGAATTTCGTCATTTGATGATGCTGAGAAATTCATCGAGCTAGGCGCGTCAAGACTTGGAACTAGTCGTATTGTTAAATTAGCGAAAAACGAAATTGGTACAGGATATTAAGATAAGTATTTGAAGATGGGGGTATTACGAAGGATTGATTATGACTTCTATAATACCCTCTCTTCTATCTGAGTTATTAGGATTCGAGAGTCCAAAGATCTTTTGGTACTTGAATACTAATATGTATATTTCAATAACTATAGAAAGGGACTTATAATGGATAATAAAGAGCTTATTAGAAAAGCAATAGATGGATTAAAATATTCCTATGCACCGTATTCTAACTTCAATGTTTCAGCAGTATTAGTTGCAAAAGATGGTTCTATCTATACTGGTTGCAATATAGAGAATGCAGCTTACACACCTTCGAATTGTGCAGAACGTACCGCTTTCTTTAAGGCAGTTAGTGAGGGAGTCAAAGAATTCGAAACGATTATTATTGTTGCAGGCAAAGGTGGTAAGGTAGAGAATATTACAGCTCCTTGTGGCGTTTGTAGACAGGTGATGATGGAGTTTTGCGACCCTAAAACATTTAAGATTATCTTAGCAAAATCAGAAGAGGAGTATAAGGAATTCACGTTGGAAGAATTATTACCACTTGGTTTTGGTCCTGGAGATTTAATCGAGAATTAATCTATAAGTTATACTTAATTGAAACGGAGATGATAAGTATGAGAATGGTGGATTTGATTACCAAGAAAAAGGAAGGCGAAATCCTTACTGATGAAGAGATTCAATTCATGATAGACGGTTATGTTAAGGCAGAAATACCAGACTACCAGATGTCAGCAATGCTTATGGCAATTTGTTTTAAGGGTATGACCGATCATGAGATGGCTGTGATGACAGGAGCAATGGCTCACTCAGGAGATATGGTTGATCTATCAGCCATTGAAGGTGTTAAGGTAGATAAGCACAGTACAGGCGGTGTAGGTGATAAGACGACACTTGTAATTGCACCAATTGTCGCAGCGTGTGGCGGTAAAGTGGCGAAGATGTCCGGTAGAGGACTTGGTCATACTGGCGGAACAATTGATAAGATGGAAGCGATACCAGGTATGAAGACGTCTCTTCCTAGAGAAGAGTTTTTTGATATCGTTAACAAAATTGGTTTAAGTGTAATTGGACAATCGGGTAATCTTGCGCCGGCAGATAAGAAACTGTATGCGCTTCGTGATGTAACAGCTACAGTAGGAAGTATTCCCCTAATTGCTTCTTCTATTATGAGTAAAAAGCTTGCAGCAGGTAGTGATAGTATTCTTCTTGATGTTAAGACTGGTAGTGGAGCTTTCATGAAGACACTTGATGATTCTATTCTATTAGCAAGTAAAATGGTAGCTATTGGTGAGCATGAAGGAAGAAAAACAGTTGCGTTAATTACGGATATGGATATACCACTAGGCAAGGCAATTGGTAATTCTTTAGAAGTAATAGAGGCGGTTCATACATTACAAGGTAATGGGCCAGAAGATCTTACAAGTGTTTGCCTTAAACTTGCCGCAAATATGCTTCATTTAACAGGAATGGGTGACGTAGAAACTTGTGAGCAGATGGCTAAAGAGGCAATAACATCAGGTAAAGCTCTTCAAAAATTAATAGATATGGTAGAAGCCCAGGGTGGTGATTCAAGGGTAATCAAAGATACGAGTGCCTTTGCCAAAGCTCCATTAAACTATGAGGTCCGTTCTGACCGTGAAGGATATATTACCCATATGAATACAGAAAAATGTGGTATTGCTTCAGTAGAGTTAGGTGCTGGACGTGCCACAAAGGAAAGCGTAATTGATTATTCAGCAGGTATTATCTTAGAAAAGAAAATTGGTGCATATGTTAAGAAAGGTGAGGTACTAGCTACCCTATATGCAGCAGATGAGAAGATGTTTGCAGATGCAGAGAAGCTTTTATTAGAAGCTTATACGATTTCGGAAGAGAAATCTGTAATTGAACCACTAATATTTGCCAGAGTTAGTAAAGAAGGAATTGAAAAGTATTCCTAATCTATGGTATAGTTTATTTGATGACTGTTAAATGATAAAGAAGTTTATACTTAAAAAATACAGTCATCAAATAAATTGAGAGAGAGGAAATTAATATGGCAAAATTTTGCGGTAAGTGCGGTAAGCCTTTACAAGATGGAGAGACCTGTTCATGTTCTCTGGGGAGTGAACAAGAGCAAGTTATAACATCAGAAGTGAGTGAAAATGAAGTAAAAAAAGAAGTAACAGTAGAGGCGAATGAACAACCTGCACAGACAATGAGCGCACAACCTATTCAAGAAGAGCAACAAGCAGGAGTTGCCGGATATATGTATGGACAATCAATGCAAGGACAACCTATGCAGGGACAACCAGTGCAAGGTCAACCTATGCAAGGACAACCTATGCAGGGACAACCTATGCAGGGACAACCAGTGCAAGGACAACCCATGCAAGGACAACCAAATAGTCAACCGAATCAATTTGGTCAACAAGCTTCTCAGGCGGCAGCAGTTGCTGGAAAATATGCTAAAAATATATGGCAGATTCTATTGGATATATGGAAAGCGCCAGCTGATAACTTAAAGAGTTTTGTTAACGAGAAGAATTTTGTTAATGCTCTTATATTAATTGGTGCAGAAGCCATATTAATGGTTCTTTTTTCATGTATAATCTTAAAGAAAGTTTATTCTATGATCATGGGTATAGTTGGAGGTATCTCTTATTATTTCTATGATGAAGTGAAGATTCCTTATCTAAGAACAATTTTTAGTACTTTAATTGGAACAGTGTTAGGTGCATGTATATTTGCTGCCATAACAATGCTTATTGTAAAGCAAGTCGGCAAAGCAAATAAAACATTTAAAGAAGCAGTTTGTATTACGGCAACAAAGAGTGCTGCTTTTCTACCATTCTTAGTAGTTGCTATTATTACCTCTTTATTCAGTTTGCCACTAACAATTATAGTGATGGCATTAGGCGGAATATTGGGCTATTTTTATGTACATACTTCATTAGATGATGGATCGATTCAAGATGGGAATAAGCATGTTTATACTTCCTTCTTAATCTATGCTGTTTATATTATTGTATCATTACTTTTAATGTATCTTTTCAGTAAGCTTTAATATTAGGAATAGAATATAAGTAAGCACTCCTTGGAACGTATAGAGCTAAAAACCAAGGAGTGTATGAAAAAATAATAGGATTATGTTAGTTAGATTTGAGAATACTATAAGATGAGATACTGGACTTTTGGGACGACTATTACTAGATACCTTGTCTAGTTGACTATATATGAAAAATAACGAAAGCTATCACGCTAGTTGACGCCAAAGAGGGTGAATAAGATTAAGATTTGCGTTATGCAGAGGAGGAATTATGAAATTATTATCAGTAGCAATACCAAGTTATAATTCGGAAGAATACCTAGGCAGAGCTGTTGAAACCTTATTAACTGGTGGAGAAGAAATAGAAATTATTATTGTAAATGATGGTTCAAAGGATGATACAGGTAAAATAGCGGACGCATATCAAGAGAAATATCCTACCATTATTAAGGCAATCCACCAAGAAAATGGAGGACATGGACAAGCTGTAAATACAGGGCTTAAGAATGCGACAGGATTATATTTTAAAGTAGTTGATAGTGATGATTGGGTAAATGAAAATTCACTAAAGAATGTTTTGAAGTTGCTAAGAAAGATGTATGATGAGAAGAAAGAATTAGATTTGCTAATTGCGAATTATGTATATGAGAATGCAAATCTAAACAAACAAAAGGCAATTGATTATAAGAGTGCAATGCCAATAGATACTATTTTTGGTTGGGATGACTTGAAGCATTTTAAACAAAGTCAGAATATCTTAATGCATTCTGTATTCTATCGTACGCAGCTATTACGGGATTGTAATTTGCAATTACCAAAGCATACTTTTTATGTGGATAATATATTTGTATATCAACCACTGCCGTATGTAAAGACACTTTACTATATAGACGAGAATTTCTATCGGTATTATATAGGGCGAGAAGATCAATCGGTTAATGAGAAGGTAATGATGAGTAGAATCGATCAACAAATACGAGTTACTAAGTTAATGATTGAATCAACGGATATATTCGCAGTTTCAAGTAAGAAACTCCGGAACTACATGTTAAAATACTTGTCTGTTATGATGATGGTGTGTTCTGTATATCTTGTTAAAATTGGAACGAAAGAAAGTTTGGATAAAAAGAAAGAGTTATGGAATTATCTTAAAACAACGAAGCCTATGATGTATAATAAGATCCGTCATAGTGTATTAGGGTATAGTATGCACCTTCCTGGTCATACCGGCCATGCTATAATTAAGATAGGATACCGCATATCTCAAAAGATAATTGGATTTGGATGATTAAAAAGGTATACAACAACTATGGGAGTTTTAATAACTTTCAGTTTGTTGTATACCTTTTTGGTTTATATATATCATCTAAAGAGATTGCAAAGCAAACGCATCAACACTTAGGATTCTACAGCTATATGATTATGACGGAATGCAATCTGTAAAGCCCGCATTGTTATAAACAATAGGAATACATTAATAACAAGCATAACTGATGACTTTGGAAGTCTGCTTAAGAATAATGCATTGTACGGAGAACCATATAAGATGGATAAGTTGAACGTATTTAAAAATATTGAGATTGCAAATTCACAGATGCTTGCTGCGATGGCTCTAGGTATGGTTACTTTACATTTGTAGAACACAATACCGAATAAAAAGCCCATTATTGCGTACGTAATGGTAAAGCCAAAGAAGAAAGAGCTTCCTTTGCCACCAGTTATAAGCATCTTCACAACATCACCTAAAGCACCCACACTAAGCCCCATGATTGGGCCGCCTAACATACCGGCAGCAGCAATGATTATGAATCCTAGACGAATCTCAATGGATTGTGTAATTGGAATATCAAAGAAAGATACTACAATGTACATAGCGACCATAAGTGCACAAAACACAAGATTACGTAGTTTACTCATGTTTGCAATTTGCTTCTTAAGATTTAGTGCCTCTTTACTTATAAAAAGCATAATAAAAACACCTCCATAATGTAGTTGGCAGCAACGTATAATACCGAAAAATCAAGGTAGTCCGCTACGTTACCACGTGTTAACAAGGTACACCTGGCTACAATATGAGATGTCTCTCAAAACTGCAGCAACGGGATGCGAACAATATACCGCAAGCCTAAGCTTTTCGTTCTAGTGACAACTCCCCGTTCACTAGACACTTAACGCATATTATTCTACTTTGCTTTGTTAGCAGATACATTATATAATTGATACCGTAATTATGTCAAGAAGTGTGTTATACGGATATGATATGGCTAGTTATTACCATTAGGAATAGAATTAAAAAACCATCTACAATTGCTTGTAAATGGTTTGAATTTTATCCCTATGCTTCTGTATGTGATTCCGATAAAGATTGTTTTTTGCTAAACAATTTAGAATAATTAGGTACATATACAACAAAGTACATAATTATACATAAAATGAAAGCTGCAATTCCGTCAAAAACAGAGTGTTGTTTTAAGAAAACAGTTGCTAAACAAATTAAGACGCAAAGGACAAAGGAAGTTCGTCTAATCCAATGCTTGTTCTTTAATTTAGCGGAGTGCATAATTGCTAAGTGTATTCCTATGGAATTAAATACGTGAATGCTTGGACAGACATTCGTAGAAGTATCGGTTGAATATAGTTTCTTCGCAATATCTACCAGAAAGTTGTCTCTTGCAAATGTAGTTGGTCTTAGGTCTTGCCCATTAGGCCAAATAGTATAGATTGTTAAACAAACTGTCATACCAATAAAAAGGAATGCACAACATCTATAAAAGTCTTCTTTAGAAGTGAACAAAAAGTATGCAATCATACCTGCTACATATATAAACCAAAGGTAATAAGGAATGATAAACAGTTCATTAAATGGAATAAAATCATCTAATCGAATGTGTACGGCTGTATAGTTAGTAGTTACGGTTCTTTCTAGATAGAAGAACCATGGAAAATAAATAAACATATAAAGTAATACCCATGCATGTTTATATTTTTTCAGAAAATCTGTAATAACATTACCCTTAAGGGGAGAATGGGTAGGCTTATTTTGGTTTGTTTTACTCAACGGTATGCCGCCTTTCTATAATTAATCTAACTTATTTAGTTACTGATTAATAAACTAATGCCATAGGTGATTATAGCATAAGATAGGTAGGGGTGCAATGGATACAAATATGAAAAAAACTTAAGAATTCTTAATATTTTAAAAAGTAAGAAAATCAAAAGACATATGTTAGAAGATTTGATAATATAAGAAATATCAATTATAATGTAACTTATCGAAAGAAAATCAAGCACTCACGAAGAGAGTATTTGATTTTAGCCGATACGTTAGCGATAGAACGAAGTTCTTGAGCGTAGGATTACACGAAGTGTAAAACCGTTACAAATCAAGGGACTTGACTTGTAGGAGTCATAAGTTACCAAGAGAAATTGCAAGAAAGAGAGGTGTCCCGTTATGAAGGTGGCAGTTATAAGTGACATACATAGTAACCATTTGGCGTTAGAGGCCTGTCTTCGTTATATAGAGAAGCATGGAATTCAGAAAATAATACTACTCGGGGATTACGTAAGTGATTGCCCTAATCCTCAGACAACCCTAAAACTTCTAAGGAAGATTAGAGAGACGTATGAAGTTTGGTGTATCAGAGGAAATAGGGAAGAATATTTTATCAGACATGCAAAGGGGTATCCAGATGGCTGGGTATATGAAGCTAATACTGGAAATCTATTATATACATATGAGAATCTTAAGAAGGAAGACATTCGTTGGTTTGAAAGTTTATCTAACACGGGGATTGTAGAGATAGAAGGTACAGAGCCAATCATACTTGCCCATGGTTCGCTTAAGAATTCGCGTGAACTTCTATATGAGAATGAACAGAATACAAAAGATGTATTAGAAAGTATATCGTACAAATATATGTTATGTGGGCATTCCCACAAACAGTTTTCCTATGAATACAAGGGAAAGGTTATAATTAATCCAGGTTCGGTGGGGGTACCGATCGGGTGTAAGAAAAGTGCCCATATGGCTGTGATTGAATGGACTAATCATAAGTGGGAGTTTGAGTTTCAAACTATACCATATGATTATCAACAGTTAGTAGAGGAATTTGAAGAGAGTGAGATGAAGGATAAGGCCTATCTATGGATGCGTTGTATCTTGCGTTCCATAAAAGATGGAGTGAATTATGCTCCTACATGTGTGAAGAAGGCACATGATATTGCTGCCAAAGAGATGGAAGAGGTGGACTGGAACCATATACCGCCTCGCTATTGGAACGAGGCGGCAGAAGAGATGGGTATAATCTAACGAACATATCAGTTCTTACTGTTATAGAAAAACAGCAATTATTACGGTAAGAATACCGGATACACCAATTGCGATACCACTCATGGCTCCTTCAACTTCACCGAGTTCGATGGCTTTAGAAGTACCTGCGGCATGACTGCAAGTACCGATTGCAACGCCAGCGGCAACCTTATTCTTAATACGCAATAACTTAATTAAGATTGGGCACGCCATAGAACCAAAGATACCTGTTACAACAACAGCAGCAACTGTAATGGAAGGAATACCAGATAAACTTGTACTTACTTCCATTGCGATTGGAGTCGTAACGGATTTGGGTATCATAGATGCAGTAATCATAGAATCGATATCAAATGCTTTACACAATAGATATGTGCTTCCCATAGATGTCATACTACCAACGAGACAGCCAACTGCAATGGGAATGAAATTTTTCTTAAGTAATGTTATTTGTCTATAGATGGAATAAGCAATTACAGTTGTTGCGGGAGCTAGAAACATGGAAATTATATCACCACCTGCATTATAGGCTTCAAGCGGAATATCGAATATTGTAAGGATAGCAATAATAACTACAGTTGCCATTAACAAGGGGTTCAATATTGCAAGATTTGTCTTATCATTTAACAATTTACATATGATGTAGACGCCAAAACTTAAAGATAAACCGAAGAAGGGGCTATATAGAAATTCATTCATTTTTGTTTTCTCCTTTGTTCATAATTTTCATTACAGTAGTAACCGTAAAAGATGTTACTATAAATGTAATAATTGTAGTGATGATACAAATCAGAATAAGAATGAAAATCTTACCTTTTAGAAAAGAATATTTCTCAATAATCGCTACACCAGCAGGAACAAATAAGAATGCCATGATTCCTAATAACAATTCAGAGGTTTCATGAATGTGTTCGGGCTTAACAATCTTAGTTATTAATAAGATGAGTAGTAAAATCATGCTTATTAGACTGGATGGAAAAGTGAAGGGAAGTATGGAGGAGATAACGATTCCAACCAAACATAATCCGAAGATAATACAGAGCTGTTTTAATAATTTCATTTGTAAGTCTCCTATTTATAAAAGTGGCATTGTTATTAGTGGTTTTCATATTGCATCCTAGCACAGTTGATAATACACGTCAATTGTGAAGATGACGAATATGGGGCGTGTTTTTTTAGAAAAATCTATGGGTAATTCGTAAATTATTATATAAGAAAGGATGTAACTATTCAGTACTACTTTCTGAAAAAGCTGTTTTTCTTGCTAGTCAAAGGTGTTCTAGTTATGAAGTAGTTTTGAGTTGAGTAGTTACGAAAGGATTGGAGAGAATGAATATATTAAAATCAACACCCAGAGAAGATGGTTTTCATATGCCAGCAGAATATGAGAGGCACCAAGGGTGCTATATGATTTGGCCCGAGAGAGCAGACTCTTGGCAGTTCGGTGGGATTGCAGCGAAAAAAGAATTCGTTGAAGTAGCAAGAGCAATCCAAAGTTCGGAGCAAGTTACCATGCTAGTTAGTGATAAGGAATATGATACAGCAAGACGTATGTTACCAGAGGCAGTTCGTGTAGTAGAGATGTCAACAGATGATGCATGGGCTAGGGATTGTGGACCAACTTTTGTTGTTAATGATACAGGGGAAATCAGGGGAATAGATTGGTACTTTAATGCATGGGGCGGACTCGAAGATGGTCTGTATTTTCCTTGGGATAAAGATAATAAGGTTGCTAGAAAGATTTGTGATTTAGAAGGGAGAGATGTGTATAATGCAAGACATTTTGTATTAGAGGGAGGAGCTATTCATGTAGACGGGGAAGGAACGGCTATGGTTACAGAAGCTTGTTTGTTAAGCAAAGGTCGTAATCCAGAGATGACTAAGGCTGAAATAGAAGACATGTTAAAAGCATATCTTACTGTGGACAAGGTTATCTGGTTAAAGAATGGAATCTATCTGGATGAGACGAATGAACATGTAGATAATATCTGTGCATTCGTTAGACCTAGTGAGGTTGTTCTTTCGTGGACAGAGGATAAAGAAGATCCGCAGTATGCCATGTCTAGGAGTTGTTACGATATATTAAGTGGAGAAGTTGATGCGAAAGGACGTAAATTAATCATACATAAACTACCACTACCAAGCCCAATTTATATGACAGAGAACGATTGTGAAGGGATTGCATGGTGTGAAGATGAACCGACGAGGGAAGCGGGTGATCGGCTAGCAGCTTCTTATGTAAACTTCTACATTGCTAACTCCTGTATTGTTATGCCGGGATTTGATGATCCAATGGATGTGAAAGCAAAAGAAGTTCTTATACAGCTATTCCCTGACCGAGAAGTGATTCAATTACCTACAAGAAACATTCTTATAGGTGGCGGAAATATTCACTGTATCACACAACAAGTACCTGCGGGTAGATAACGACATCCTGTTGTGCACAGGCTTAATATAAAGTAAGATAGATAGAAGGTAAGATAATTAGACAGTAAAATGATAGACAGTAAGATAGGTAGAAAGGAAATTATGGAATGAGAAAAGTTAAAGTAGCGGCTACACAGATGGCATGTACTTGGGATAGAGAAGAGACATTACATAAAGCAGAATCACTTGTAAGACAAGCAGCGGGCCAAGGAGCGAATATTATCTTGTTGCAAGAGTTATTCGAGATGCCGTACTTTTGCCAGAAGGAAGTGTATGAGTATTACCGTTTAGCAACCTCACTTGATAAGAATCCTGCAGTGAATCATTTTAAGAGGATAGCTAAGGAACTTAATGTTGTGATACCTGTTAGTTTCTATGAAGCGGCGGGAAATACGACCTTTAATACAGTGGCGATGATAGATGCGGATGGAACAGTACTTGGAACCTATCGTAAGACGCATATTCCTTGTGGGGAATGTTATGAAGAGAAATTCTATTTCTCACCTGGGGATACTGGGTTCAAAGTATGGGATACGAAATATGGTAAGATAGGGGTAGGTATCTGTTGGGATCAATGGTTCCCTGAATCTGCTAGATGTATGGCTCTTATGGGGGCTGAGATCTTATTATACCCAACAGCAATTGGTTCGGAACCAGTTATGACAGTGGATAGTATGGAACATTGGAGACGTTGTATGCAAGGACATGCAGCAGCGAACATTATGCCGGTTATAGCATCTAATCGTATTGGAGTAGAGACGGAAGGGGATAGTAGTATGAAATTCTATGGATCCTCTTTTATAGCAGACGAGACAGGGGCTTTAGTTGCCAGCGCTGACCGCGAATCAGAAGCTGTACTTGTCGCAGAGTTCGATCTGGATGCGATCTGGGAGTTACGAATCGGTTGGGGAGTATTCCGTGACAGAAGACCGGAGATGTATGAGGCTATGTATCATCTGGATTCAAAAAGATAAGATGTAAACTTATATAGAGAATTAGCAGTGCGAATATTATTGAAGATAAAGATTGTTGTAAAACTACCTTTTAGAGTAGTTTTACAACAATCTTTTTTTGTTCAAGACTTATTAAGTAATGCTTATTTTTTATTCTTTTATAAATTCTTTAGAAATTCTTATGATTTTTATGTCGTTTAGATTCAGAACTAATTGGTAGGATGGTGGAAGATTGAGAGAGAAGGAGTAAAGTAAATTACTATGGATATAACGACATTAACAGAGTTTTTTAATTCGTACGGCGTACTTATTATATTTTTAATTGTTTTTTGTGAGTATTTGAATTTGCCAGGATTTCCAGCTGGTATTATTATGCCTCTAGCCGGTATATGGGCCTCTAAAGGGGAGGTTGGCATTGTAACAACGATGGTAATTAGTTTGTTCGCAGGTTTATGCGGAAGTTGGATGTTATATTTGATTGGAAGGTTCGGAGGAAATGTACTTCTTCCCAAATACTATAAGAGATTTCCGAAACAGGAGATAAAGATTAAGAGGTTAATTGAGAAGATTGAGAATAGAGGTAATTTATATATATTTATTAGTAAACTACTTCCTGTAGTGAGAACGTTGATATCCTTTCCAGCAGGAATTATTAAGATGAACTTCTTTCAGTTCACTGTTTATTCTGGTCTTGGAATTCTTATATGGAACGGGGTGTTTATTGGAGCCGGATACTTTTTTGGTGAACAGGTCATTGGTATATTAAGTTAAGAATAAGGGGGAAGAAAAGAATATGAAGATAGCAATTTTTACTAATAATTATGCACCATTTATAGGAGGAGTGCCAATATCAATTGAACGTCTTGCTAAGGGATTAAGAAGGATTGGGCACCAAGTTACAATCTTTGCACCAGACTATGAAGGTCATATGGACAGCAAACAAGATTTAGTAGAAAAAGATATCGTAAGATATAAATCACTAAAAAGAACGATTGGAGATGGAATGATTATTGGTAATTGTTTGGATCCGATTATAGAGAAAGAATTTCGAAAAGGAGATTTTGATGTTATTCATGTACATCATCCATTTTTAATTGGATACACAGCAATCTATCTAGGACATAAGTACAAAGTACCAGTTGTATATACTTACCATACCAGATATGAAGAATATCTTCATCACATCAAGAGTTATAGTAGATTAGTTAACAAGTATGAGGGAGAGAACCATCGTTTATTAAAAACAGCAGAGGAGAAACTGATCCATCTTGGAAAGGATAAGTTTGTACCATTCCATAACCGTGTATTTATGAATCACTGTGATCGAGTTATTGTACCTACCAATAATATGAAAGAGATTTTGGCATCACAGCAGATTAAGAGCAAGATGAATATTCTACCGACAGGGCTTGACGAAGAGGCATATAGAAACAATGATGAAGAATCCAACAAGATAAGAGAACAGTATATAGGTAATAAGAAATATCTACTCTGTTCGGTAGCTAGACTAGAAAAAGAAAAAAATATTGAATTTATTATTAAAGGAATATCCGAGTTAAAGAAAAGGTTGGGTAGCACATTTCGTTTGTTGTTAATAGGGGATGGTACGGAAAGAGAAAAGCTTGAGGAAATGGTTTGGGAATTAGATCTAGAAGATGAAATTAGTTTTCTAGGAACGTTACAACAAGATGAGATAACAAACTATTACAGAGCTTGTAATGCATTCGTATTTGCGTCAAAATCAGAAACACAAGGTATTGTCTTACTAGAAGCTATGGCAGCAAGCTTGCCTGTTGTTGCTATTAAGGCAAGTGGTGTGGAGGATGTAGTTTGTAATGGTGAGAATGGTTTTATGACAGAAGAGTCAGTCGCTGAATGGACAGAAAAGATTAATTTGATATTAACTAATCAGCAATTAGGAGAAAGATTACGCTGTCGTGCAAGTGTAACAGCAAGAGACTACAGTATGGTTCAAATAGCTAATCAAGCAGCCGCGTATTACAATGACATAATTAACAACAAGGAGGTTACAAGTGAAGTTGGCAAGAAGATTAAGGGAATTACAAGAGCAAAGTCTCGCAACTCTATCCTATATCTATCTAGAACTAATAGCCAGAACATGCATTATTAGACTTGATGGAGAAGAGAAAATGGTTGGTGACAAGATAGCAGGTTATTGGCATGGAGATAGTTATTCAAGTCAATTACTTATGCGCCATATGGGGAGGAGACATAATAAGGTTACGGTTCTTGTAACGGCCGATCGTCGCGGAGATTATATTGAACGAATGCTAGCTAGTTATCATGGAAATGTGTTACGAGCACATGATGGTTTTGGTATGAAGGAAGTATATAGAGAGATAATCGAATATGCGAAGAATGAAGAAGGTACGTTCGCGACTTCGTTAGATGGTCCTTTAGGTCCTTATCATGAACCTAAGAAATTGGTATTCTTTCTGGCAGAAAAAGCGAAAAAAGAGATGGTATTTTTACAGTTTAACTATAGCCATTGTATATCTATGAAAAATCGATGGGATCAGTACAAGATACCTCTTCCGTTTACGAAGATAACAATCAGGGTTAACGATTTAGGAATGATCACAAAGAAGAACTTGAAAGAATATAAAAATCTACTTCAAGAATTTTAAATTAGATGCAGTGCATTGTGTCTGAAAAATATGTTATGTTACGCTCTTTGTGCTCTCACAATCCTAAAATCATTCGAAATCCGCCCTGCTAGGGCTACTTTCTCATGTATTGAGTTCCCAAGGTCATGTTTTTTCATGTAAGCATGAAATCCATGACCTTGGGTTTCTAGTATCATATTATTTTTTTAGGTATTTATCCATCCACTTTGTAATTTCTTTTAATCGGCGTTCTCTATGAAGTGGTTTTCCAGAACGACTTAATTCATGGTTTTCACCCTTGAAGTAACAGAGTCTTGCATCAATACCGCGGTCCATGAGAGCGGTATACATCTGCATACCTTCAGACATTGGGCAGCGGTAGTCCTCATTAGAGTGGACGAATAGTGTCGGCGTAGTTACTTGATTTGCATATCGAAGAGGAGAGTGCCACCATAATTTCTCTTGTGTTTCATAGATGTTAGAGGCATTCTGATCTTCTGCAAAATAATATCCGATATCAGACGTTCCATAGAAGGAAATCCAGTTTGAAATCGAACGCTGAGAAGCGGCGCATGCAAAACGATTCGTATGTCCGATAATCCAGTTTGTCATAAATCCACCATAGGAACCGCCGGTAACACCAATGCGGCTTGGATTAATCTGCGGATATCTCTCTAATACCGCATCGGTGAAATCCATGATATTCTGGTAATCAACAGTACCGTATTTACCTCGAATATCTGCAAAATCACGACCACGGCCATCAGAACCCTTTGGATTACAGAAGAATACAAAGTATCCTTCGTTCGCCCAGTATTGCATCTCATGATAGAATACCTCTCCATAAACTGTCTTTGGGCCACCGTGTATATCAAGTATTGCAGGGTAAGTTTTACTAGGATCATATCCATATGGTTGTAGAACCCAACCATCGATGTCAAGGTCACCAGATGTGATTGTGATTTTCTCTGGTGTTGCAACGTATACATCAGATAACACGTCAGAATTAAAAGTACTAACTTGTGTAAGAGCTTCACCACTTAGGTTGCAAGTATAACATTCTTGTAGTTTATTATCATACATACCGATGCAGATAATGGTATCGCCTGCGATTGTAAAACCATCTACAGAACCTTCTTTGGTAAGAATAGGCGTAACCACACCGTCCTTCGTTAGGGAATAGATGTGAGAAGCATTTCTTCTAGTAGTAACAAAATATAGTACGTTATTATACATCTTCATGGAAGAGGAACTACCGTAGCGGCAATCACTTCCAACGGATGAATGTGTGCTTTCTTCATTCTCTGTCAGAAACGTCATCTCAAGGGTTTGCTTATTAATTAGATAAAAGTCAGTATTCTCATTGACACCATAGCGATCACCTTTGGAAGCGAAGAGCACAATACTATCATCAAATGCTTCTATATGATTGATAGAATACTCCGTTCCTTCATATAGAGGAGTTGTTTCTTTTGTTACTATGTTATAACGGTAGAGGCAATCATATACTTCACGTTTTTTGGTATAGTTAGCACCAGTGTAATAAATCATGTTACCATCTATAATTGCCTGGGATACATCAAGAGTAGGTGAGGTAATGGCTTTGCATCTGTTTGTCTCAGCATTATATAGGAATAGTCTGGTACGGGTTTTATTAATAAACCCGCCGCCATTAAACCAGAATGGAAGTTCATCTAATACCTCGTAATCCACTTCTTTTTCTCTTGACTTTGCGACCGCTTCTTTATCCTCTTTACTCAAAAGGTAGTAATCTGGATATGTACAATCAATAGATCCTGTTACAAGATATAGATCTTTTTTTATTAATTGTAGTTTTTGGGCTGAAAACGGTAATTCGAAGGATTTCTTAGCTTCTCCACCGTGAATATTAATTTCATAGATCGGTGTGAATTCTTCCATAGCAGCAACACGTTTCTTGTCTGCTTCGCTTCTTACGGAAGGAAAAAGAATGGTTTCATCATCTTTCCAGATAAAAGAGCGCTCTTTCTCTAACGCGGTTAATTGGAGAAAGCCACCTTGCTCTTTTACCCATATATTACTGTTATAACAATTGTCTTCTGGATTACAAGTAGAGACTGTAATAGCAGTAGCTTTTTCACCTGGTGAGCTTGCTATTCCAGATAAAAATCGGTATTTAAAAAAATCATTTCTTTGTAATTGTTTCATAGAAATATCATCCTTTCTTGTAGTGGTAGGTTGATGCAGATGCCACCCTACCTCGATGGTAATTGCGATTGTAATTAATATGAGTTTATTATAATGTAAACTTCATAAAATAACCATGAGGGATATTACTATATTTTTGTGTATTCTTATAGTTGATGTGCTACTTTGGACAACTAATAAGCTTGTTATCAAAGCGATAGTAGTCATATTTTTGATTATCTTGTCCAATAATAATTTCTAATTTCTTCAATTGTAATTTATATCAAAACATGGTAAGCTAGTGAAAGCTACTAATAACGTGAGAATTATACAAAAGATGCTATTTGAGATATTACATATAAGGGCATGTTATTTAGAGCATAATTGCGCTTAGTTATCATATGTTTAGATAGGAATTAAGCAAAATTATAACTATTCTGGAACCTTACTAAAGAACGGGATACCTGAATAGTTATCGAATCATATAAGAAAGGTTGTGATGTTAGGGTTGGAAAAAAAGCTGACACTGTATGGCTTTAACAACCTCACAAAAACACTTAGCTTCAACATCTATGATGTTTGCTATGCAAAAAGTGAGCGAGAGCAAAAAGATTATATCAGATATATTGACGAGCAATATAACTCGGACAGATTGACGAAGATATTATGTGAGGTAACCAATATGATTGGTGCACATATACTTAATATCTCTAAGCAGGATTATGAACCACAAGGAGCGAGTGTAAATATACTTATTGCAGAAGATTCACTCGCAACGGAGAACATTGATGAATCCTGTAATTTAGGCAAATATGTAACGGAAAAACGTGACATGGTACATGCTCATCTTGATAAGAGTCATGTAACGGTACATACCTTTCCTGAATATCATCCGGATAATGCAATTTCCACTTTTCGTGTAGATATTGATGTATCTACGTGTGGTGAAGTATCGCCACTAAACGCTTTAGATTACCTGATTTCAAGCTTTGACTCGGATATCATAACCATTGATTACCGAGTACGTGGTTTTACGCGCGATGTTGAAGGTAAGAAGTTTTTTATTGACCATGATATTACTTCAATACAAAACTACATTGATGAGAAGACGCTTGGGCGTTATGATGCCATCGATGTGAATGTATATCAGTCTAATATTTTTCATACAAAGATGCTAATTAAAGAGATTGAATTGCAGAACTATCTATTCAATCAAGATGCTTATGAACTTCCACCAAAACAAAGACTTGCCATATCTGACAGTCTACGTAAGGAAATGATTGAGATTTTTAGCGGTATGAATATCTACTAGGAGGAAATCATGGAAAGACTATCACAAGAACGTATGCCTTTATATGAGGCTCTAAAACAACATGATTCCAAAAGGATTGCCCATTTTGACGTACCTGGACATAAGGGGGGACGAGGAAACAAGGAGTTAAAACATTTCCTTGGAGAGACTTGTCTTCGCCTTGATGTCAATTCAATGAAACCGCTTGATAATCTGTGCCATCCGGTATCGGTTATAAAGGAAGCACAAGAATTAGCAGCGGAAGCATTTGGTGCAGATGAGGCATTCTTTATCGTGAACGGAACAACGGCTGCAGTGCAAGCGATGGTTATGTCCACTTGTAAGGCAGGCGACAAGATTATTATGCCTAGGAACGTACATCGTAGTGCGATTAACGCATTAGTTGTATGTGGAGCATTACCAATCTACATTAATCCAGGTATTAACAAGGAACTTGGAATACCTCTTGGTATGTCGGTGAAGGACGTAGAAGAGGCTATTAATAGTAACCCAGAGGCGAAAGCAATTCTAGTTAACAATCCAACCTATTATGGCATCTGTTCTGATCTTGGGCAAATTGTTGCCTTGGCGCATGAACATAATATGCTTGTATTAGTTGATGAAGCCCATGGAACACATTTTTACTTTGGTGAAGACATGCCAGTTTCGGCTATGGCAGCAGGTGCTGACATGGCTGCTGTTAGTATGCATAAAACAGGGGGTTCTCTTACGCAGAGCTCTATTTTATTATGCAATAAGAGCATGAATGCTGATTATGTAAGACAAGTTATTAATCTTACGCAGACTACAAGCGGTTCTTATCTTTTGATGTCTTCTCTTGATATAGCAAGGAAGAACCTTAGTATGAACGGCAAGGAGATGTTTCGTAAGACCGTAGAGTTTGCACAATATGCTAGAGACGAGATTAATAAATTAGGTGGATATTATGCATTCGCCGAGGAACTTGCTGACGGGGATGCAGTATATGCTTTTGATAAAACGAAATTGTCCATTCATACAAGAGCGGTTGGACTTGCTGGTATCGAAGTGTATGATTTACTTCGTGACGAATACGATATTCAAATTGAATTCGGAGATATTGGAAACATCCTAGCAATAGTTTCAGCGGGAGATCGTAATCTAGAAATAGAACGATTGATTTCTGCTTTATCTGAGATTAAGAGACTATATGAAAAGGATAAAACGGGTCTATTTGACCATGAATATATTAACCCAGATGTGGTTATGGCTCCACAACAAGCATTCTATGGAGAGAAACACTCTGTTCCAATCATAGAAAGTGCTGGTGAAATCTGTGGAGAGTTTGTAATGTGTTATCCACCGGGAATCCCAATCTTAGCACCAGGCGAAAGAATTACAGAAGATATCGTGAATTATATCCTGTATGCGAAGGAAAAAGGTTGTTTTATGACGGGTACACAAGATATGAAGATTGAGAATATAAACGTAGTTACAAAAAGTTAGGAACTGATAGTAAGGAAGGCAATTCGATTTGATAAGCTGACCTATGTAATTGCGAAATTCTCAGTATCCTCAAAGAATTTCGCAATTATTAATTGTGAATAAGAGGAAGGAATGACGTTAATGGAACTATGGTTTACAGAGGAACATACAAAGAATGTCCGATTCTCCATTAAGGTAGATAAGCAGCTTGTTAGTAGACAAGGAGACTTTCAAAGAATCGATGTATTCGAAACAAAGGAATTCGGTAAAGTACTAACATTAGATGGGTTTCTTATGGTTACGGAGAAAGATGAATTCATCTATCATGAGATGATTACACATGTACCAATGGCAGTAAATCCAGATATTAAGAAGGTATTAGTAATTGGTGCAGGAGATGGTGGAACCATACGTGAATTAACCAGATATGAGAAGGTAGAACGTATCGATATGGTTGAGATTGATAGAGAAGTAGTTGCCGTATGTAAAGAATATCTGCCACAAACTGCATGTAAATTAGAGGATGAGAGAGTTCACATTCATTATGAAGATGGCTTGAAGTTCGTAAGAAAGCCAGTGAATGAATATGATTTAATCATTGTAGATTCTACAGATCCTTTTGGACCGGGAGAAGGTCTCTTTACAAAGGAATTCTACGGAAATTGCTTTAAAGCTCTAACAGAGAGAGGAATTTTAATCAATCAACATGAAAGTCCTTATTATGAGAATGATTTGAAAGCAATGCAGCGTGCGCATAAGCATATCAAATCTGCATTCCCTATAAGTACGGTTTATCAGATGCATATACCAACGTATCCATCGGGCCATTGGCTATTCGGTTTTGCTTCAAAAGGGTTATCGCCAACTAAGGACCTGAATGCTGAGAAGTGGAATGGGTTAGGTCTTAAGACAAAGTATTATAATACTAATTTACATCTTGGTGCATTCGCATTACCAAACTATGTGATGGAATTACTTGAGGAAAGTAGTTTATGAGTAAAGTAAAGATTTCTGTAACTGAAAGCAGGTGTAGAGGTGGATACCTGAAGAAAGGGGATATATTTATCGTGGATGATTTGTGTCCTCCAATTTGTCATGAATTATGGAACAATATATATCCATCGTTATATGCGCTTAAGAATGGTGCAACACTTGATTATGGGACAGAGCGTAGAAGAATGTTTGAAGCAAAATGCCCAGATGAAGGAAGAGTTTGTATTCACTGTGAGGTAATTGAATAGATACGGGATTCAGATAGCTTTATATGAATGTAGTAATCTACTCTAAAATGTGCAAAGTTTAAATATGTAAAAGAAAAATAATAACAATAAATAATAACAATAAATAATACCATTAGAAAAGGAGGAAGGAACCACATAAGTGATTATCAGCGTGGGATAATCGCTTAAGGTAGTGTGTTCCGATTATAAATATGGGAAAAGCGTTAATCATCGGTGCTGGTGGAGTTGCCAGCGTAGTAGTACATAAATGTTGCCAAAATTCAGAGGTATTCGAAGAAATCTGTATCGCAAGTAGAACAAAATCAAAGTGCGATGCGTTAAAGGAAAAATTAGATGGTGGAAAGACAAAAATTACAACGGCACAGGTTGATGCGGATAATGTAGAAGAATTAGTAGCATTAATTAACGAAGTAAAACCTGATCTTGTAATTAATGTAGCACTTCCATATCAAGATCTTACAATTATGGATGCATGTTTAGCTACTAAAGTAGATTATATGGATACTGCAAATTATGAGCCATTAGATACAGCCAAATTTGAATACAAGTGGCAATGGGACTATAGAGAACGTTTTGAAAAAGCAGGAATTACAGCTTTACTTGGTTGTGGCTTTGACCCAGGTGTAACTGGTGTATTCTCTGCGTATGCGATGAAACATTATTTTGATGAAATTCATGAAATCGATATCCTTGACTGTAATGGTGGAGATCATGGTTATCCATTCGCAACAAACTTCAATCCTGAAATCAACATTCGTGAAGTATCTGCTAAGGGTAGTTACTGGGAGAATGGTGAATGGGTTGAGACAGAGCCAATGGAAATCAAGAGAGTGTATAATTTTGACCAAGTTGGTGAGAAGGACATGTACCTTCTTCATCATGAAGAATTAGAGTCTTTAGGAATTAATATTAAGGGAATTAAGAGAATTCGTTTCTTTATGACTTTCGGACAAAGCTACTTAACACACCTTAAGTGCCTTGAGAATGTAGGAATGACTTCAATCGAACCAATTGATTTCGAAGGCAAGAAGATTGTTCCATTACAATTCTTAAAAGCAGTTTTACCAGACCCTGCATCATTAGGACCAAGAACAGTTGGTAAAACCAACATCGGTTGTATCTTCAAAGGTATGAAAGATGGACAAGAGAAGACTTACTATGTTTATAATGTATGTGATCATCAGGAATGTTACAAAGAAGTTGGTTCACAAGCCATCTCCTATACAACAGGTGTTCCAGCAATGATCGGTGCTGCTATGGTTATGACCGGTAAATGGAAGAGACCAGGTGTATTCAACGTTGAGGAATTTGATCCAGATCCATTCATGGAAGCCTTGAATGAATATGGACTTCCTTGGATAGAAGATTTTAACCCAACACTTGTGGACTAATGAGCGGGGGGACGCAAAACTCTTTATAGGTGCAACAAGGTTTCTTAAGCTAACATATGATATCACGAAACATGCTACGTACCTAAGTACTACGCTATCATTTCTTAGATATCATATGTCAGTTAAGAAACCAGTGTTACGTTTTAAGAGTTCTGCTGTTTACTCGTGTAGTGAATAATATGGGATTTATAGATGTTTGGGAAGCGACTTCTTAGGACTATGACCTTTTTAGAAGGTAATATAGGTTCTCATATAATGGATGTAATTATTATATATAGAGAGAGATAAGAAAGAGGATTTCATGAATCAATTTATTAAAGAAAGAGATGTTGTAATTTATGAGGGAATAGAGATTCCTTTAGATATCATTAAACAGTTTCCAACTCCTTCTTATGTTGTGTTTGAAGAACTTGTTGAGCGTAATGCTCAGATTCTAGAGGGGGTTATTAAGAGAACAGGTTGTAAGATACTATTGGCGCAGAAAGCTTTCTCTATGTTTTCGGTATACCCGTTATTAGCCAAGTATCTAAGTGGTACGACGGCAAGTGGATTATTCGAAGCTAAGCTTGGAAGAGAAGAGTTTGGTAAAGAAGTTCACATCTATTCTCCTGCTTACAAGGAGGAAGAATTTGATGAGATCCTAAGTATCAGCGATCATATTGTGTTTAACTCTATTGAACAGTGGACAACTTTCAAAAATCGAGTAAAGGCTGTGGATAAACACGTATCATGCGGACTGCGAATTAACCCGGAATATTCTGAAGTGGGTGTTGATTTATACAATCCATGTTTTGAATATTCTAGATTTGGTGTTACCCTTAAGCGATTAGAAGAAGAAGTTGAGAAAAATCCAGATGCGCTAGAAGGGTTAGAGGGATTTCATTTCCATGCGATGTGTGAACAGGGCTCTGAGGTATTAGAGCGTGTTCTTAAGGCCGTGGAAGAGAAGTTCTCGCCGTATATGAGGCGGCTAAGATGGATTAATTTCGGTGGTGGGCATCATATTACAAAACAGGATTATAATATCCAGTTATTAGAGAAACTGATTGTACATACGAAAGAAACGTATGGAGTAGAAGTATATCTTGAACCTGGAGAAGCGGTTGGAATTGATACAGGAGTATTGGTTACGAAAGTACTTGATTTTGTACAGAATGGAATGGATATCGCATTGCTAGATACCTCAGCAGCGTGCCATATGCCCGATGTACTAGAGATGCCATACCGTCCACAAATTATAGGTGCAGACGAACCTAGAAAATTAAAATATACGTATCGTTTGTCTAGCTCAACATGTCTGTCAGGAGATGTAATTGGAGATTATTCTTTTGATGAGCCCTTGCATAAGGGGGATAGGCTTTTGTTCTGCGATATGTCCCACTATTCCATGGTTAAAAATAATACGTTCAATGGCATTAATTTGCCTTCAATTGTATTGTATAGCAGAGAAAGAGGAATAGAAGTTATTAAAACCTTTGGTTACGAGGACTTTAAGGGAAGGTTATCATAGGCGGGGGATTTTTAGTTTCTCACCATTACAAAGCGTTTTGCAATGGATTAGATTTGATTTAATAGGAAGGAGCTACTACCAAGCTAACTCATTGTTAGTTTGGTAATAGCTCCTTTGTTTAATACATAGAAAAATCGTGAGTATGTTGAGTATGCTTTCTTTTGTTCATATGCCTATTGATCTTCAATTACATCATAACGCTCAAAGAATTTATCTTCTCCGCATACGATTCTATCACCAGCAGCTTCTGTAATAATATAATCACCATTCTTGATAAAAGAACGACCGCGTCGTGTATCAATATATGGACATACGACAGTACCGTCTTTACGAGTTAACGAAACTAGATTATCGGTCTTTATCCAACCGTTAACGACCATTTTGCTCCATAATTCAAATCCATCTTCGATACCTTGATTCAGTTCATATTGGACTGCTTCTACAGGTAAACGAGTCCGTAGATACTTCATAAACTCACGTCCTTTCTACTGCTATTTGATATATATTATACATGAATTCATAATGTATAACAATGGGACAGTAGAACCTAATGTCGACAATATATTTGTGTTTTAGCTCATTCCTTCAATTGCCTACTTTGATTTATTAACCCTTCTTTTTTAAGAAGGATAATTTGGTTTCGGAAACAACAATGGAGATGAATATCAATATAAATCCTATTACAAGTCGTACAGTAAGTTTATCACCAAAGAATAATACAGAGAATAATACTCCGAATACAGATTCCAAGCTTAGAATTAAGGAAGCTGATGATGGAGGGGTGTATTTTTGACCGACATTTTGTAATAACAGTGCGGCTGCAGTTGCAAAGCAAACTAAGTATAAGATTCCAATAATTGAACCTGCCGGAATATCCGATATCTTAGGAGCAGTCTCGAAGAGGAGAGTAACAACCAAGGAGAAGATGGCTGCGAAACCAAATTGCAAAATCGTTAAAAGAATAGCATCTCTACCTTGGGTTAGTTTGGCAACGGCAACCATATGTATAGCGAAGAAGAAACCGCCGAGTAGGGTGAGTAAATCACCAGTTCCGATTGTAAGGTTTTGTGTTAATGATACAAATCCAATTCCTGCAAAGCAAAGTAAAGCAGCAAGGAAATTATATCGGTCTGGGCGCGTATGGTTAACAAACCAATATAGGAATGGAACGACAACACAATAGATTGCAGTTAAGAAAGCATTTTTACCCGGAGTGGTATTCGTTATACCGATTGTTTGGGAACAGTATGCAATGAATAAGAAGAAACCGATAATAGCACCTGATACTAAGTAGTCCCTATTAATTAAGTGAAGTCTTTTGTGATAGATTACACTTAACAATAAGCAAGCAAGGAAAAACCGTACAGCTAAGAGCATATTAGGTGGAAGTACGTCTACCGTGTTTTTTACAATAATAAAAGAACTACCCCATATTATAGCGGCCATAAAAAGAGCTAATCTTGCTAGTAGAGAAATGTTTTTTATTTTCATAGTGCACATCCTTTGTCTTTTTGTATAAGTAGCATTTAACAAGGTATTTACTTAATGCGTAATACTACAATAGTATAATCATATAAGAAACTCCCAGCTTCGTCTACAGCAAATTATCCATTTATTTTATTAACTAAAGTAATCAGTATATACAGCAAATAAGCATATGAAAATTATGATTGTTAGGTATTATTTGAAAGAATTGACATCCGTATGATTCGACAATATAATTAGCTCATTATGCTTCAAAAAACTAAACTTACAAATGGGGATGTGCAAGGATTATGCTAAAAGAAAAGATGAGATATCTAAGTAATCGTGGACTACATCGGCAATCAGAGTCGGTGTTCGAAGGAATTTCCAATGGTAGAAAGAAAGCGTTAGATAATTGGTTTAAGGATCAATGGAGGCAGATTGAGAGTATTGAGAAGTCATTGCGATCATCCTCAGATGAGCGGGAGGCTTTTGAAGAGATTATTGCAGATGTGCAAAATCGATACGAAGACTTTCTGGAAATATTCATCGTGGATGAGAAGGGGATTGCTATTGTATCTTCCTTTACTCCTCATAACGGTAAGGATTATAGTAGCTTTCCAAATTATGAAAAAGCAAAGAATAAGGAACGATATATGTATGGACCTTATTGCGACAAGATGACAGTAAGCATTCAAGCTGAGAATAAGTTATTTGTTGATGAAGTGACCTTGATGTTTTCTTCTCCGTTTGAGAATAATGGTACGGACTATACTCTCTATGTAAGAATACTCAATGATGATATGTCTAATGTGATACAGGAAGAGGATACACATGTATATAAAGAATCAGGAGATAACTACCTCTTTATGATTCGGAATAATAGAGGAATATTGTCTGGAACTGCCATATCAAGAAGCAGATTCGAAGATCGGACATTTACTCATGGCGAGAATTTAAAAGATGGAGTTAAAACTTCGAGATGGGGAACGGTTCAGATTAAGGAACATACGGAGTTTGAGATACGTTTTACTGATCCGGCAACGAATGAACTTCATCCTGGAGTGCAAGCAACTATAGATAAAGGTGAAAACCTTGATTGTTGGCCGGGATACCCAGACTATCGTCACATCTTAGTTGGTGGTAAGGGGACGAAAGTTATACCACCTTATTCCGATGAAGTATGGGGAATGATGTGCGAGGGGGATATTGCCGAGATTTATAAGTTTCATGGATTATCTAGAATTATGCCACTTAGTATGGCATTCATAACCGCTATTATTGCTGTAATTAGTTTGCTAGTGGGAGAATATCTTACAACTGCAATAACAGGGGTGATATATATAGGAGTTGTATCACTAGCTATGTACATATTAACCAAGAAGTTCATTGTTAAGCCTATTAATAACACAGTTAAAATTCTAAGAAATATAGCAGAAGGAGAGGGAGACCTTACCAAACGTGTAACAATTAATGCGCCAAATGAAATAGGTGAACTGGGCAGATGGTTTAATAAGTTTATAAGCAATCAGATGTATATGATACGTCGAGTTGGGAATTCTGTTAGGTCAGAACAGCATGCTATAAAAAGGGTAACAAGAGCATCTAAGAAAATAGAGGGAAGTATCGCTAGTATCGAAGATACGATTAATGTGTTAACAAATAATTCCATTGAGCAAAACACGCTGTTTCGTAATACACAGACAGAAGTATTAAAGATAGCAGATTCCTTCCAGAAAAACGAAGGACTTCAAACTATGATGAGAGAGATTCAAAGTAAGACTGCAAGTACTAGCGAGGCTGCTGATTCTGCCAAGGACGTAACGAAGCAGGTATTATTGTCTATTGATGAGTTGGAATCTGCTATGGGTAAGGCCGTAACAAGTATTGGTCAATTAGAAGAAAAATCACAACAGATTACGAATATCGTAAGCACGATTGCAAGTATTAGTAATCAGACGAACCTCCTTGCATTAAATGCTTCGATTGAGGCAGCAAGAGCAGGAGATGCAGGTCGCGGATTTGCAGTTGTAGCAGAAGAAATTAAGAAGTTATCAACAGACACGCAAGAAGCAACCAAAGTGATTGAAGGATTGATATGTGCGATTCAAGAAGAAATCGGTGATACGAACTCTAATATCGAGGTGATTGATGAGAAAGTTAAAGTAAGCGTTAAGAGTACAAAAGAAAGTACGAAAGCAGTTGAACTGGTTGTTGACGTATCAAACAGTATAGCAACAATTCTAGATATTATGGAAGATGAGAATGCAGTCATAATGGAAGTTAGTAGTAGCATATCTGACATGGCTAGCAAGAGTGAAAGGAGCGTTCGGATTGGAGAAGAAAGCAATCAATTGGCGAAAGATAGGATTCAGGATATTATGAAACAAGTGGAGAAATTAAAGAAAGTTTTAGAGGGGTTAGAGTATTCCTCTAACGATTTAGATGAGATTGTTGGAGCGTTCCAAGTTACGTCTTAATTATATAATAAGCGTTGCATAAAATTCTTATAGTAAGCATAGATTGTAAAAACAAGGTTACTAGGGGGACTCCTCTTGAAAGGGTACATAGAAGAGCGAGCAGTCGATATAGCAAATTATATTATCGATTACAATGCAACAGTAAGGCAAACCGCAAAGAAATTTGGGATTTCCAAATCAACGGTACATAAAGACGTAACGGAACGACTTCCATTCATTAATCGCGCTCTTGCCGAACGAGCACGTATTGTGCTTGATTTGAACAAGTCAGAGAGACATATTCGAGGTGGTCTTGCAACAAGAGAGAAATACCTACACAGAGTAGGAGAAAGATAATTTATAAGAGCTATTGTACTAAGGGATCTTGGTATGATGGCTCTTTCTTATGTATTAGTAAATTAGGTGTACCTTGACAAGGTGAGTGGTATGTTCCTATAATGATAAAGTAACCTAGAATTAGTACTATAGACCTAAGTCGATGTTCTCCTCGATATCAAAAGAAATATTAGGGAGACGCGAAACCAGAATGCAGGAATGGGGAAAGTATGAGAACACTTGATGAAGTTGATAAGAGAGTAATAGAAGTTACGAGAGAACTGTTTTTACAACAGGGAATGCAGAAGACGGAGATGAAGCACATAGCAAAGCAGGCTGGCATAGGTAGGAGTACCTTATATCGGCATTTTGTCAGCAAGGAAGCCATATCCTTCTATATTGCCAAGGATATTATAGTTGAATTACATGAATTCTCAATTGAAGATCAAGTAACGGATAGTATGAAGGGATATGATAAGCTTGCATTGTATTTGAAAGCCATGGCTAAGACAATGATGGAAAATCCAGAGAAGGTTCGTTTTCTTGATGAATTTGACCAAGTATTTACGGATGTATACCCAGATAGTGAAGAAGCAGATGCGTATGTTTCCTTCAATAATGTATATAGGAGTCCTGCTTTTAGTTACTATAATGAAGGGATAAGGGATGGAAGCATACAAAAAAACAAGGAATCTTTTGATGAGATAGATACGATACTAATGCTGGTATGGGGATTAGCACAACGAGTAATACCAAGGGAGCAGCATTATATACAAGAGCATAACAGATCAGGTGCAGAATACTTTCAAGAATCGTTGAATTTACTGTTGAAGCCTTTAAGGAATACTATTTGACACTTTTGGTAGAATATGATAGAATCTGTAATATAAGTGGGTACATATTGGATTAGCTCTTTAAGGAGCTTTTTTATTAGCCTGACATGGGACACGTGTATCACTTTATGCTGTTCAACTTTATGTTCGTGAAATAGATAGTTATGAAGTATGGGTGCAACCGCCACATTGTACAAAGACGTGTTTTTGTTACTATAAGAGAACAAGGAATAGAATTCGTAAAAAGTGCGTGTTATAACGATAATATGAGTCTTGTTTATTAGATATATTAATATTTAGTAGACAAGGCTCCTTTGTATGCGCTTTCAACAAAATGAAATAAATTATGACTTATTCCAACAAAACATTGCTAAATAAATAACATTTATTGAATATAAAGTAAAATTTTATTATAATATACATATTGTTTTCAATACTAGTGAAAGCAGGAAATAAAGCTTGTTAGTAAAAAAAATCCGTTTTACAATAAAGGAAAAGAGGGAATAAGAATGTCATTGTCAACATTTAAAGGTGGAATACATCCTTATGAAGGCAAGGAATTGTCAAAGGATAAGCCTGTTAAAGTGGTACTACCAAAGGGAGAACTAGTATATCCAATGTCTCAACATATTGGGGCACCTGCAAAACCTGTAGTAGCAGTTGGAGATCGAGTTTTGGCTGGGCAAATCATAGGAGAGGCGCAAGGTTATGTATCGGTGAATGTAATTGCCTCTGTATCCGGTACTGTTAAGGCAATTGAGAAGCGACTTGTTGTATCTGGAAACAAAGAAACGGTAATAGTTGTAAAAAATGATGATAAGTATGAGTCGATTCAGTCTATTGGGCATAAACGCGATTATACTACGTTATCCAAGGAAGAAATACGTAGTATTGTAAAGGATGCTGGCCTTGTAGGTATGGGTGGGGCAGGATTTCCTACGCATGTTAAAATCACGCCAAAAGATGATAGTAAGATTGATTATGTAATCGTTAATGGAGCAGAGTGTGAACCCTATCTTACATCTGATTATCGTATGATGATGGAAGAGACTAGTAAGATTGTTGAAGGCTTAAAAGTAATCCTAGCGTTATTTGAGAATGCTAAGGGTATTATTGCAGTGGAAGATAATAAGCCAGAAGCAATTAAGAAGTTAGAAGAACTAGTTAAGGATGAAGAGAAAATCCAAGTTAAAGTTCTTAAAACCAAGTTCCCACAAGGTGCAGAGCGCCAATTAATCTATATGTCTACAGGAAGAAAGATAAATTCCACAATGCTTCCTGCTGATGTTGGTTGCGTCGTTAACAATATTGATACGTGTATATCAATATATATGGCTGTATGCGAATCCACACCTCTTATGAGAAGAATTATTACGGTTACAGGCGATGCAATAAAGGATCCATGTAACGTAAATGTGAAAACAGGAACTAACTATAGAGAGTTAGTAGAAGCAGTAGGAGGATTTGTTGCAAAGCCAGAAAAGATTGTATCTGGTGGACCGATGATGGGAATTGCATTATTCTCATTAGATATTCCCGTAACGAAGACCTCATCCGCACTTCTTTGTATGACAAAAGACGAGGTAGCAGAACAGGAACCTACAGCGTGTATCAGGTGCGGACGTTGTGTACAAGCCTGTCCAAGTAAATTAATTCCTCAGAAGATGCTTGAATATGCAGAGCATTTTGATGAAGAAGGTTTTGTAAAGATGAATGGTATGGAATGTTATGAATGTGGTTGTTGTACCTATGTATGTCCAGCTAAGCGTAGATTAACGCAAGCATTTAAACAGACAAGAAGAAGTGTCTTAGATAGTAGAAAGAAGTAGTGTAGTAAACAAGTGGACTGCGTGGAGAAATTGACGACGCTGCCTTTGTTACCATAGCTATGATATGAATATAGAAAATGAAATGAGAGGTGCAAAATCGTGAACGATTTGTTGAATGTATCAGCATCACCACATGTGAGAAGTAAGGATTCTACAAGCATAATTATGCGAGATGTGGCACTTGCGTTGGTTCCAGCCAGTATAGCTGGGATTGTTAATTTCGGTTTGAAAGCATTATTAATCATAATAGTAACTATAGCAACATGCGTATTAACAGAGTATATATACCAAAAATGTATGCATAAAAAAGTTACAACATCGGACTTCAGTGCACTTGTAACTGGTCTGTTACTAGCATTGAATCTACCATCTACGGTTCCTTTATGGATACCAATCATTGGTGGTGTGTTTGCAATATTAGTTGTTAAGCAATTATATGGTGGATTAGGACAGAACTTTATGAATCCAGCATTAGCGGCTAGATGTTTCTTATTAATATCCTTCACTGGAAGAATGACAACGTTTACATATGACGGAGTATCAGGAGCTACACCACTTGCACTACTTAAGAGCGGTGAAGAGACAGCATCTGTTACAACAATGTTTCTAGGAAACATTGCGGGTACAATTGGAGAGACATCTGTTCTTGCGCTATTACTTGGAGCAGCATATCTTCTTTTAAGAAAAGTAATATCACTTCGCATTCCTTTCACATATATAGGAAGTTTTATGCTCTTCATCTTGATCTTTGGTGGAGAAGGATTTGATACAACCTTCTTATTAACACATCTTTTTGGTGGCGGTTTAATTCTTGGTGCTTTCTTTATGGCGACGGATTATGTATCAAGCCCAATTACACCAATGGGTCAGATTATATTTGGTATCTTACTTGGTGTATTCACAGGGATTTTCCGATTATTCGGTGGTTCTGCCGAAGGTGTTTCTTATGCGATTATCTTCTGTAATCTCTTAGTACCATTGATTGAGAAGGTTACGCTACCAACACCATTTGGGAAGGAGCGTGCAAGACATGAGTAAAACAAGTGCAAAGAACACGATTATTAAAGATGCATTGAAATTGTTTTGTATAACCTTAGTAGCAGGGGTGCTACTGGGCTTTGTATATGAGATAACAAAAGATCCAATTAAAAAGCAAGAACAAGAAACTAAGCAGAGGGCATATCAGACGGTATTTACTGATGCGACATCCTTCATAGAAAGCGATACGGTAACTGCCGCTGTAGAGAAATCCTCTGAGGTATTATCCGATGCTACAATTACGGGAGGAGCTGATTTTTCCGGTATTACAATTAGTGAAACATTAGAAGCGCATGATTCCTCTGATTCCTTAATTGGTTACGTAATGAATGTTATAACATCAAATGGGTATGGTGGAGATATTAAAGTCTCAATTGGTATTCGTATGGATGGAACGGTAACAGGTATGGAGATTCTCTCAATAAGTGAGACTGCTGGTCTTGGAATGAAAGCAGCAGAAAGTAAATTCAAGAATCAATTCAAAGATAAGAATGTTGATCAATTCGAATATACGAAAGTTGGAGCAACGAAAGACAACGAAATTGACGCAATTAGTGGTGCAACAATTACAACAAAAGCAGTAACAGGGGCAGTGAATGCAGGAATTTGTTTTACTAAGAACTGCTTATTTCAATAGGGGGTGTGGGAATGAATAAGTATATGGAACGTTTATTTAATGGTATTATCAAAGAAAACCCTACCTTCGTGTTAATGCTTGGTATGTGTCCAACATTAGCAGTAACTACCTCAGCTATGAATGGTATGGGAATGGGACTAACAACAACAGTAGTATTAATTATGTCGAACATGTTGATTTCTATGTTGCGTAAAATGATACCTGACAGCGTAAGAATGCCAGCTTATATTGTGGTTGTTGCTTCCTTCGTTACAGTTGTACAGTTCGTGTTACAAGCATATATTCCATCTTTATATGATACATTGGGAATTTACATTCCTTTAATCGTTGTTAACTGTATTATCTTAGGTAGAGCAGAGTCTTATGCATCTAAGAATTCGGTAGGATTGTCTATCTTTGATGGTATGGGAATGGGTCTAGGATTCACAGTAGGCCTAACATTAATCGGTACATTTAGAGAAATCATTGGTAATGGTTCTATCTTCAATGCTAATATTATGCCTAGTTCTTATGAACCAGCAACAATCTTTGTCTTAGCACCAGGTGCATTTTTTGTACTTGCAATGTTAACGGCAATTCAAAACAAACTAAAAGCACCTTCTGCAACGAATGGAGAAGGAAAAGAAGATACAATTGCATGTGGTGGCAACTGTAGTAATTGCCATGGTGCTGATTGTGTGGCTAACCGTGAGACGCTATCGAAGGAAAAGGAAGGGGAACAAAAGTAGATGAAAGAACTAATTATTATATTGATTGGATCAGCTTTAGTTAATAATGTTGTCTTAAGTCAGTTCTTAGGACTATGTCCATTCCTTGGTGTATCGAAGAAAGTTGAGACAGCAGCAGGTATGGGAGGGGCAGTAATCTTCGTAATTACCATTGCATCTGCCTTCACAAGTTTAATCTATGATTTTATTTTAGTACCAGCAAACCTGACATACATGCAGACAATTGTATTTATTATAGTAATTGCAGCCTTAGTACAATTTGTTGAGATGGTACTTAAGAAGATTAGTCCAAGTCTATATAATTCACTTGGTGTATATCTTCCTTTAATTACAACAAACTGTGCAGTTCTTGGTGTTGCTTTAATTAACGTACAGAAAGAATATAATTTTATAACAAGTGTTGTGAATGGGTTTGGAACAGCGGTTGGCTTTACAATAGCGATTGTAATTATGGCAGGTATCCGTGAACGAAATGAACATAACGACATATCAAAATCCTTCAAAGGCTCACCGATTGTATTAATTACAGCAGGTCTTATGGCTATCGCCTTCTTTGGATTTTCAGGATTACTATAGGGGGGCAAAGATATGAGTATAGAAGGAATTATCGTAGCAACACTAATTGTTGGTGTTACTGGTTTAATAATAGGTCTTCTTCTTGGCCTTGCTGGAGAGAAGTTTAAAGTAGAGGTAGACGAGAAGGAGTTACAGATTAGAGATCTACTACCAGGCAATAACTGTGGTGGTTGCGGATTTGCAGGTTGTGATGCATTAGCGAAAGCGATTGCAGCTGGAGAAGCGCCTACTAACGCCTGTCCAGTAGCTGGGGCAGAACAAGCCAAATTAATTAGCGATGTTATGGGCGTTGAAAATGAAGAAAAAGAAAAGCAAGTAGCCTTTGTTAAGTGCGCAGGTACCTGTGATAAAACAAATGTGAAATATAATTACTATGGAATTGCGGATTGTAAGAAAGTTGCGTTGATTCCTGGTAAAGGGGATAAAACGTGTTCTTATGGTTGTATGGGATATGGTAGCTGTATCAAAGCGTGCTCATTCGATGCAATACATGTTGTAAATGGTATTGCAGTTGTAGATAAAGAAAAATGCGTAGCTTGTGGAAAGTGCATTAAGGAATGTCCTAATAATTTAATCGAATTCGTTCCTTATAAATCAGAATATCGAGTTCGTTGTAATTCTAAGGACAAAGGTAAGGAAGTAAAACTTGCTTGTAAGGCAGGATGTATTGGCTGCATGATCTGTGTTAAAAATTGTGAAGATGATGCGATTTCTGTAGTTGATAATATTGCCCATATTGATTATAATAAATGTACGAATTGTGGAAAATGCGCGGAAAAATGTCCGGTAAAGGTAATTGTGTAAACTAAATCCTTTATAAAGCAGTGCGTTTTACAAGGTTGTTAGACTTTGTAAAAGGTATAGTTAGAGATTTGAGACAGCTATATGAAAGTGTAGCGGAGGGCTCATTAATGTACAGTCACCAGTTATTATACATGGTGACTGTATATATAGGAGAAATAGCATGAGATTAATATCAACGTCACAAATACAATCAGATATGGTTTTGGCTCGGCCGATATATAATGAGGGACGCTTAATCTTAGCGGAGGGTACTAATAATCTAGGAAGATATATAAAAAGTCTTAATCGATTGGGAATAAGTGAAATCTATATAGAAGATACAATAAGTGAAGGAATTGATGTTCCGGATGTGTTAACTGTGAAAACACGTAATATTTGTAAAGAAACAATAAGAAATACATTCAAAGATTTCACTAATAGAGGTAAAATCCAAGTAGAGGGTATAGAAAAAAGCATTGATTTAGTAATTGAGGAGATTATGCAAAATAAAGATGTTCTTATTAGTTTGAACGATATTGGAGCAGCAGATGAATATACATATACGCATTCAGTAAGTACAACAGTGTACGCTTTATTACTTGCTCAACGACTTGGATATAAAATAGAAATGATGAAACGACTTGCTATAGGTACAATATTACATGATATCGGGAAAATCTATATTGATCATGATATTATGTTCAAAGAAGGCAAGCTGACTGACAAAGAATATGAATATGTTAAAAAACATACTTTATTAGGATACAATGCATTAAAGAGTTGCGATTCATTATCAGAATTATCAAGAATTATATCTCTTACACATCATGAGCATATCGATGGCACCGGTTACCCAAGGGGGCTAAAAGGAGACGAGTTGCACCAATTTTCTAAAATTGTAGCAATTGCTGATGTATATGATGCGCTAACTTCGACGCGCTGTTATCGACCAAAATGGTCAAACAAGCAAGCTATGGATATGTTAATGCAGTATTGTGGAACAAAGTTCGATACGGATTTAGTATGTAGATTTCTGCAACTAATTGCAGTGTATCCGAACGGAACACAGGTAAAGTTAACAGATGGAAGAGTTGGAATTGTAAAAGAACAGAATCCGGGAATGCCTCTTAGACCTGTAGTGAGAATCTTCGCTGAAGCTGATGGTTCAAAGAAAGAGATGTATGATGTTAACTTGATGATTGAATTGAATATTGTTATTGCCGAAGATGAATTTGATTATATTATAGATGATAAATCGAAACAAGTTGGTTAATACTAAATAAGGGAATTGTGGTGAGCAATGCCCTTTTTTTGGAGGCGATTATGATGTATAAAGTACTTATTGCAGAGCGAGATATAGAATATGTAGATCAATTAAGAGGTATCATTAATAGAGATTACCGAAATTGTCAGATTACGGACATTGTAGGTTCGTCAAGAGAGGTAATTGAGATTTTAGGGAAAGAGAATTCGGATATTGATGTTGCAATAATTAATGTTAAACTTACTGGGGTTAATGGTTTAGAGGCGATTAAGAAGGTAAGACAAAAGAATTTTGATACACGAATTCTGGTATTGTCAGAGTTTAGTTACCTTGAGTTCGCGCAGGAAGCGATAAGGCTAAAAGTTGACAATTATATTATAATACCAGCGAATGATAACGAAATTAGTGATGCTATTCGTCTTTGTCTTGAGGAGATTGTAAGAATGAATCATTACAAACAAAAGATTTGTAGTGTTACAACGGAATATCAAGAGGCGAAGCAATATATAGAATATAGTTATATATATACCGTACTTTTTAGCAAATTATCAAGTAGAGATATTAAGAAATATGTAGAGTTATTAGGGGTTAGTTTGAAAGGCTGCATGGTTAATATGGAGTTAGAATCAGATGATATGAAACTGATTAACAAGCAGACAATTCTTCAGCAGATATATGAATGCATACATGAGTATGATGGGGGGATTTTCCGATTTGTAGTCGGCCCCAAGATTAATAGACATATTGTATTATATGTATCTTATCTTTGTGAAGAGACGGAGAATAATAATAGTAAACTAAAAGAACTGTTAAAAACCATAGCAAAAGAGATTAAGATGAAATTTCTAATTGACGTATATATAGGAATTGGAAAAGTGGAAGAAATGATTAATATCTATGCTTCCTACCAAGACTCAATCCGTAATTTACTAGAGATGAAAAATCTTCTTGATACTAGTGGCATACAGGATAGCGAATCTTATTATGGTAATCTATACAAGGATTTGGAACGCAAATATCTTACATCATTACGCTTAAAAGATGGAGAGAGTTCAAATTATCTAAACCATTTGCTAGATTGCATAGATCATTTTTGTGAAGAAGTAAGAAAGAGTAAGATTATTGAGCTGTTAGTACTTACACGTCATACAATGACTGGTTTTGATTGGGAAGCATATTCACAAGATAACTTTACGGAATATCTTTTGGCTGTAAGCAACATACCAATATCTGAACTTAAATCTTGGGCACACCAGACATTTGAATACATTCAATATAGCCAAGTAGATCAAAATCGCCTATATACGAAAGCGGTTAGTGATGCAATTAATATTATTGATGGAGAATATACCAAAAATATTACATTAGAAGAGATTGCTAAACGAGTTGGGGTAAGCTCTCAATATCTAAGTAAGATATTTAAAGATGAGACGAATCAGACATTTGTGGAGTACCTAACAACACTACGAATTAACCGGGCCAAAGATATTATACAAACTTCAGATCAACCCATTAAGCAAGTAGGGATAATGGTTGGATATAAAGATCCTAATTACTTTAGTAGGATATTTAGAAGTGTAGTTGGAATATCACCATCAGACTTCAGGGATAGTGTTAAGTATAAGATAGACAAATAGGAGATAGACAAATAAAAGGGGAGTTGAAAAAGACAATCTTCATGGGGGATGTAGGCTCCACGGATATTATTTATCCAAGCTTTGCACATAAACCATTTGAAAGATTGCCTTTTTACTGTTATATTCTTGCTTTATAGCTGATGTGACCTTAACAATAATAATTAAAGAGCATCCCACTGTATACAGAAGTGAGATATGGATTAGGATAGTGATGAGATCTATAGTTAGGATAGGTACAGATCTTTTGATCGAGATAGTCCATAGGATTGATTGTTACCTGATTCGTTTGCTCAAGCAAGTCTGCGGTTATTTTATCTGGATTAGTGAACAAATCTTTAACCGTACCATCCGTCGCAGCTTGAAGAGCTATAAAGGAATCAATAGATAATTCACCAGATTCTTCTCGTGTAATCCCACAGGACTCTAGATCATTCATATAACGATAGGTGATGGAATCTAATTCATAGATTAACTTGTTAGCACGCCGTTGATTAGAAGCGTGTTCGCTTGCAAGTGAAAGCAAGTAGTTATAACTATCTGTTATCGTTTCCAGTTCTTTAACAATCTTATCTGAGTTAGGAGCATATGATATATGTACTGGTGAATCTGTGATTGCATGTAGCGAAACAGTTAATGATTTATTAAAGGTAAATTGATTCGATAAAGATTCCTTGGCTTTACCATCTATCTGGAATTTAGCACTTGTTGAAGGTTGATAAATCTGGTTTAAGTTAAAATATTCAACAATGCCACGTCCTCCTACGTACACATTATCTTGAAGCGTGAATAATGGAGCACCCGAATTACCAGTGGAATCAGATTCGAGAACTATTCTAAGTTCGTTTGAATTCTGTTCTATATATTCGGAGGCATGAACTCCGATTTCGGATTTATTAATCCGCTTACATAGCTGCTTGATGATTTCTTGGTGAGTTGATCCAGCAGTTACTTTATGTTTGAAATTATAGGTACTGTCTTCTATATCGATGGAAAATTGGTAGGTACCTGCTTGCAATTGCTGTTTATCAGGACGAAAGGAATTGGATACATTCGTTTGACTAGTAGCTAGATGCATAACTTGTATGTTGAATTCGGTTGGTAATGTAGGCACATTATCACTAATAATAGTAGCAGATACAGCGTCTTCATTAGAAGATACGGATTTCTTTTCATTAAATATAGAAGATTCATCATCTTTTGAAAAGTTATCTAACAATGTATATAGAGACATTGCGGCATCTTTTACATTCAAAGCGTAGGTTTGACGCTCGAGAGAAACATCTAATAGATATAGGGGAGACTGTTTGCTGATACGTACAATATTATTATAGATCCTGTGTAACTCGCTAGTCTTATGGGATGTGTAACGAACAGGTCTTTGTGATTCGTAGTTCGCCGCGAGATAATTATATGTAGATGTTACCATTGAACAGTCACCTCCTTAGTGGTATGATTTCATATGTTAGTAAAAATTAAAATTAGCAACCGAACAGTTACTAATATATATAATATTTATATGTGTGAAAATTGAGTGTCTTACTTCATTATAATATGAAGAAATTAAATTGTCGATAGCATATGGAAAATATTCGGAGCAAACACCTTTTTTCATGTAAGAAATTATACCCATATTGAAAAAAATGTTGACGGGACGTTTTCTTTATGCTATATTAGACTAGCGATGGAAGAGGTCTTTTTTTTATGCCTAAAAACTGATATTCGTGATAATCTGTAACAGATTATTACACGAAACAATCAAAAGAAAACGAAATTTAGCGGAGGTGGAAGTCGTGCGCGTAAAAATCACATTGGCATGTACAGAATGTAAACAACGTAACTATAACATGACAAAGGATAAGAAAACACATCCTGACAGAATGGAAACTAAGAAATATTGTAGATTCTGTAAATCACACACATTACACAAAGAAACTAAGTAATTATGTCTAATTATCCGTTACATGCAAAGTAATATACTTTGTATTGCAGAAAGGAAAGTGAAAGCATGGGAGATACTGCAAACAATACAGAAAATGCTCCAAAGAAAAGTTTCTTTAAAGGCGTAAAATCTGAATTTAAGAAGATTATATGGCCAGACAAACAAACACTTGCAAAACAATCTGCAGCAGTAGTAACTATTTCGGTAGTTCTTGGAGTAGTTATAGCTATATTAGATGTAGCTATTCAATATGGCATAGAACAGATTCTTAAAATAGGATAAAGGGTGAGTGTATGTCAGAAACGAATTGGTATGTTGTTCATACGTACTCAGGTTACGAGAACAAGGTAAAAGCCAACATTGAAAAAACAATCGAAAACAGAAAACTCCAGGATCAAATACTTGAAGTTTCCGTTCCTATGCAAGACGTAATTGAAGTTAAGAATGGTGTGAAGAAACAGGTTCAAAAGAAAATGTTTCCGGGTTATGTTCTTCTTAATATGGAGATGAATGATGACACTTGGTATGTAGTACGTAATACCAGAGGGGTAACAGGATTTGTTGGACCAGGATCAAAACCGGTTCCTTTAACTGATGCAGAGATGCAAAGTATGGGAATTAAGAATTCTGAAGAAATCATGATCGATCTAGAGCTTGGTGATGTAATAGAAGTAACATCAGGCGTATGGGAAGGAACAACAGGTATCATTAAGTCAATTAACAGTCACAAACAAATTGTCACTATTAATGTTGATATGTTTGGTAGAGAGACACCTGTTGAGATTAGTTTCACAGAAATTAAAAAAATGTAAATGAAGTAACATCTAGGATACAATAAATACTAGATAGTGGGAGGGATATTCCCGCGAACACCACATTATTCAGGAGGTATGCTATAATGGCAAAGAAAGTTTCAGGATATATTAAATTACAAATCCCTGCTGGAAAGGCTACACCAGCTCCACCAGTTGGTCCAGCTCTTGGTCAGCACGGAGTAAATATCGTACAATTTACGAAAGAGTTTAATGCAAAAACTGCAAATCAAGAAGGTATGATTATTCCAGTAGTAATCACAGTATATGCAGATAGAAGTTTTAGCTTTATTACTAAAACTCCTCCAGCAGCTGTATTATTAAAGAAAGCTTGTAACATTAAATCAGGTTCAGGTGTTCCTAATAAAACTAAAGTTGCTACTATTACAAAAGCAGAAGTTCAAAAAATCGCAGAACTTAAAATGCCTGACTTAACAGCAGCTACTTTAGATGCAGCGATCAGTATGATCACAGGAACTGCAAAAAGTATGGGTATTACTGTAGTTGACTAAGTATAGAGAATAAGTATTATAACGTTTTGTTGTAATAGTTGTTATATAATTGTCGTACAAGTTTGTATGTCAACAACTACTTTTAAGAAACCATTAACCGATGTTTTTAAGCAATAAAAAGATTTCATACGGCAAAGATATTTATCGTGGGAGGGTTAACTCCCGATACTACCACTAGGAGGTTAATAGAATGAAAAAAGGTAAGAAGTATGCAGAAGCTGCTAAGCTCATCGACAGAGCTACATTTTATGATGCAGCAGAAGCAATTAATTTAGTAAAGAAAACAGCTGTTGCTAAATTTGATGAAACAGTAGAAGCTCATATCAGACTTGGTGTTGACGGACGTCACGCTGACCAACAAGTTCGTGGTGCGGTTGTATTACCTCACGGAACTGGAAAAACTGTTAAAGTTCTTGTATTTGCTAAAGGCGACAAAGTTGCTGAAGCAGAAGCAGCTGGAGCAGATTATGTTGGTGGCGACGAATTAGTACCAAAAATCCAAAACGATGGTTGGTTAGATTTCGACGTTGTTGTTGCTACTCCTGATATGATGGGTGTTGTTGGTCGTCTTGGTCGTGTACTTGGACCAAAAGGTTTAATGCCTAACCCTAAAGCTGGAACTGTTACAATGGATGTTACAAAAGCTGTTGCCGATATTAAAGCAGGTAAGATTGAATACAGACTTGATAAGACAAACATTATCCACGTGCCAGTGGGAAAAGCTTCTTTTACAGAAGAACAATTAGCGGACAACTTCCAAACGCTTATGGGTGCAATTAACAAAGCGAAACCAGCATCTGCAAAAGGACAATACTTGAAGAGTGTTACACTTTCTTCAACTATGGGTCCTGGAGTTAAATTAAACACTGGTAAATTAGCTTAGTAATTGCCATATAGAAAGAACCATTACATTGTGAGTATTCATAATGTAATGGTTTTTTTGTCATATATTGAAATCAAAGCGAAAGCAGAGAATATCTCGAAAGCGACAAATATACGTCCTAATTAATTGATGACGTTAATGGGGCTATTACGGCGTTATGTGAGGCTATTCTTGATACTGCTAATGTATCTAACCTCAATTCGGATATAATGTCAAGAATGATTAAATTCAAATTGAATAGCATGAAAAAATTGTAAGAAATAAAATGCAAAATAATGTTGACACGACACTAAATATCTGATACTATGAATGAGGTTCGAAAAACGAATCAGAACTGCCGAAGACAGTAGGTGCCGCAAGGCATAAGGAGAAAACGCCTACCGAGGAATATAAGATAATCATACGATGACTTATAATAGCCTCTCTGTCTTTGATAGAGAGGCTTTCTTGATGATACCCACACTTTAAGTGGGTGAGTATGTTTAACGGCGGTGCCTTGGAGAATCTAATTCATAGCTATTTAGTTAAGTTTTAATTCTTCATCAAATCTATAAGGAGGTACGCAAAAATGGCAAAGGTAGAAATCAAACAACCTATTGTTGACGAAATCAAAGGATATGTAGCAGATGCGAAATCAGCTATCTTAGTTGATTATCGTGGATTAACTGTTGAACAAGATACAGCTCTTCGTAAACAGTTAAGAGAAGCTGGTGTTGTATACAAAGTATACAAAAACACTATGTTAAACAGAGCTTTCGAAGGAACAGACTTCGCTCAATTAGCTTCACATTTAGAAGGACCTACAGCGATTGCATTTGGTATTGAAGATGCAACAGCTCCAGCTAGAATTCTTAACAATGTAGCTAAGACAGCTCCAGCACTTGAATTCAAAGGTGGTGTAGTTGAAGGAACTTACTATGATGCAGAAGGCGTTAAGCTTGTTGCAAACATTCCTTCAAGAGAAGTTCTTATTTCCAACTTACTTGGAAGCTTACAATCACCAATTACAAACTTCGCTCGTGTTCTTAAGCAAATCGCTGAAAAGAACGAAGAAGTTGCGTAATAAGTACAATATTGTACAATCGCTTGCTAAGCAGGCAGCGTGATATATTATCACAGAAAAATAAAAATAGACAATTAATTATTGGAGGTAAATAAAATGACAACTCAAGAATTTATCGAAGCTATTAAAGGCTTATCAGTATTAGAATTAAACGATTTAGTTAAAGCATGTGAAGAAGAATTTGGTGTATCTGCAGCTGCTGGTGTAGTAGTAGCAGGTCCTGCAGCTGGTGCTGAAGCAGCTGAAGAACAAACAGAATTCAACGTAGAATTAACTGAATGTGGTCCAAACAAAGTTAAAGTTATCAAAGTAGTACGTGAATTAACTGGATTAGGATTAAAAGAAGCTAAAGAAGTAGTTGATGGAGCTCCTAAAATGGTTAAAGAAGGCGCAACTAAAGAAGAAGCTGACGATATCAAAGCTAAACTTGAAGCTGAAGGCGCTAAAGTTACTCTTAAATAATTTTGCGTATCAAACAATAGAAATACGCTTTGCGAATTTTTTATTGTTACAAATTATAGAGATGAAAAAAAGAGTCATGTGTAAGCATGGCTCTTTTTGCGTGCAAGAGAACTTGTATTCTTTTTTGTAATAGGTGAAGTTTTATGTCTAAAGTATAGAATATCGTGCTGAAAAATAGTATAATAAGAGTGGTGAAAGCTATCAGATATAATACAATGGAGGAAAGTAAGAATGAGAGTTGTTACATTTAATATACGATGTGATTATAATCAAGATGAAGAGAATTCGTTTCAATTTCGTAAGCCTCTTATCTTAAAAAAATTACAACAAGAAAAACCTGATATTATCGGATTTCAAGAGGTGTTACCTCATGTAGCAGAATGGCTAAAAGATAATTTAAGCGAGTATTACATATTGGGTTGTGGTAGAGATGCAAAGCTAGAAAATGAGCAGATGTGTGTGGCGTTTAGAAAAGACAGATTTCAATTAATATCCATGGATACATTTTGGATGTCAGAAACTCCAGAAGTTCCAGGTTCAAGATACGAGATACAAAGTTTTTGCCCTAGGACTTGCACAACGTTGTTTTTACAAGATCTTAAGTCAAATCGTTTTTACTATGTTATTAACACACATCTTGACCATGAAGCGAGTGAAGCTAGAGTACTCGGAATGCAACAGATTCTAAAGCATATGAAGGCTGTAGAAGAGGCAAAACAGCGTGCAGGATATGGCAAGGTTGAGATGATTCTTATGGGTGACTTTAATGCGTATCCAGATGCAAAAGAAATCCGTATGATGAGTGAAGAGGGTTGTTTATCAGATCTTACATCTGATATTGATGGAACCTTCCATGATTATGGAAGAATGCAGCCAGCTGAAAAGATTGATTATATTGTAGTTACAGATGGGGTTACATGTTCTGAGTGTACCATGTGGACAGAATGTGAAGCAGGAGTGTATCTGTCTGATCATTATCCGGTTTGCGTAGATATAGATGAGTAAAGTTTGTAGAACTAAGTAATTGAATGGTTAAGAACTTATTTGGTAAAAAGGCTGTACAAATTATTTTGTACAGCCTTTTGTGATGTGTAAACAAGTTATTTAATTAATAAATTAAAGAAAAATGTGAAGTTCGTTATTCGATTCTGTTGCTTTTAAGAAAACATCTTTTTTGATTGTTACTCCACCATTACGGTAACTATTGCTATATGGTTTTGAAGATACAATTTCGTTATTGATTTTTATACAAGGAGTATCGGTTTGGCTATTTGTATGATATACAAAAGTAACAGTCTTTCCAAAGCATGTATAAGTGAAGCTTAGTCCGTTTAATTCGTTATCAATTACTGGGTCGATAATAAGTGAATCATTGGTAAAACGAATACCAAGTAAATTAGCAATCACTCTTCTGAGATAAATTCCTGGACCGCTTGAGTATAATCTCCAACCACCTTTTACAGCGATGGAACCATCTTTTAACTTGTTAAAGTTAGCTGCATATTCGTAACGATCATTATAGCAACCTTCTGAACTACTGAAGTAAACATTGCTTTGACGCGTTAATGCGTTTGGTACGGATTCGGTAATGAGGATAGGATTGATTTGCATAAGAGCTTTCCAAGCTTTATCCGCTTTCCCAAGTGTAGCCATTGCTTCAATGTAACGAATATGTGCGTGAACGTACTGTAAACTAATTTCTCTTCCGATATTCGCTGCTTGTTCAGCGCGTAAGAATATCTTACTGATACCCCCCTCGTAGCTTGCTGGGTGATCCATTAGACGTATGCCGTCAGGACAAGCGAGGTATTTGTCTATGATAGCAACGTTAATAGCAGCTAATTCAGGGTTGGCAAGTTCCGCAATAATACTTCTTGTCAAAGGTAAAAGTCTATATTGGATTGAGGTTTCCGTGTCATCTGGATGCAACATAACCTTTGAAGTGCCGTCTGCTTCACGATATAGGAAACCGGCAATAACGCCATCCTTAATTAGATAACGATAGAAGGAATCTTTGATATCTGTAGCCATCTGGCTAAGTTCTTTTGAAAAAACTTCGTCTTTTGCAACAACAGAGTTGCTTAACAAGTCAAGTGTTTGCTGTGCAAGCGCTTGTGTCCATGCGCTGACTAAGTTATCTTTTAAGTGTTTGTTAGCAGGTTGTAATGTATCATCCCAGTCACCGCCAGCGTAAGAGATTAATGAAGTACCTGGTAAGAAGCGTTTACGAATTGTTTCAACAGCTCGTTTGATATGTTCTAATATAGATTCCGCTTTTCCTACAGGAGTGCCTTTAGAACCGCTACGATAATCTACGACCTCATCTAAGATTGTAGTATCACCAGATGTATTAATATAGTCACTTACGGCTTTTAAAGGCCAGAATACAACGTCTCCGTGGCAATCTTCTTGGTGAATAGGATAGCGATCGAACATAAACCATTGTGGCCATTCGAATACTTCATCGATTTGGTGAGCAAACAAGTGCATTAGAATGTCACGAACCATAGAATTATGTCCTGTTGTTAAGAAGAATTCTACAGGTCCTTGGCATACATCACGTGTACCCCAAGCAGCTCCTCCGGATTGTTCTAAACCATGTGGAGAGGCAAAATGTATTAATGCATCGTGCGAATACCAACGCATTGTTGCATTTAGTTTGTCTGCTGTTATGTTGTTAGCGTCGCTAGTGCTTAGTTTGAAATTACTAGCCAGTTCGTTGTAGTATACATCATAAGATGCCTTGTTTGTGTTGAAATCATAAGAATCTTCAAAAGCTGGTGCATCGTTGTTTTCTGAACCTTGTAAAACTATCTCAAAATCAGATTTTTGATTGATGTTAATAGTTATGATGGATGGATCCATAGCTAAATTGTTATAGAAAACTCGGTCATCAGATACTTGGCTACCTTCAGGAATGCGAATACGGAAGTTTAAATCTGGATAATATGATCTTGTATAGCAATCTTTTGAAGGTTTAATAATTAGCATAGAATCTTCTTGCTCTAATTCAAAACTTTGTCCTACTTCGTCTGGTCCAGCTGTGATTTGGTTGGAAACAATAAAGTCATAGGCTTTACCTGTAGTAGAACGTACCTGTAAAACAATTTCAGGACGGTCAAATGTCGCGAAGGATGAAACTACTAAGATGTCATCTTCGATTTGATAGTACCAAGTGCTGCCGGATACCTCCATCTCGTATGCTGCAGGTAATGTAAGTTGGCGATACGTACTATCGATTTTAACGAAGATACGTTGACCACTATTCTTTTGAACGTTTAAAAGACCTCTGTGGTTAGAAAGAAGCTTATTGTTTGTTGTGTTTCCAACTACGAATTGACTGTTGAATACACCATACATGTAGTTGGTGGAACTAACAACACCAGTAGGAACTTTTGTCATATCAAAATTGGTCATAAGAATGTGTCCATGAGGGCGTTCGGAAACTAATTCTTTAGATTGTAATACTACATGACCATTTGATGGGGTAAAGAATGAATATAATGTGTCTTTATCTATCTCTTCTAAACGACGGTTGGGGAACTGTTCGTTAATTTGTTGCATATTCCATTCTGGAGAAGCAAAAGGGGCGCCGATTATAGGAGTGGGAACTGGGGAAGTAACAAACTCTCCTGTAATGTTGTATGAATACGCATCATTTATTTCTTGTACGTATTCGATTTCCTTTATTGCTTCTGGATGGTTTGCTTTGCATATACCGTAGAATGAAAATTCTTTATTTCCATTAACGGAGAAAGTTTCGGTCTGCAGTGCAATGTGTGAAAGTTCATACTGTTTATTTACATTTGGTAGATTACCGTTCAGTGCCTCGGGAACATTTGTCTTTTTATAAGATAAACCGAAGAACTGGGTTCCATCTGTTGAGTAGGCGTTTGTATTAATATTAATACTACCTTGTTGTAAATATGGATTCGTACCTCCTTGGCTCATGTTCTGTCTAGAACAGATGACGTAGCCATTATTTCCTTCGAAAACACTGTGTCCTAGGTATTGTGCGGTATATAGTTCGTTTGATGCAACACTTCCTGCAGACGCAACGCCAATATCTTGTGAATATATAACATCTGCTTTTTGACATTCTCCTGAAAGTGAGATATCCCAGAACCAGATTCCAAATGGAGTGAGGCGGAATGTAACTGTGTATTTAATATCCTTTGCAGTACCAGTAAAACGAAGGTTTGTATCGCTTGCTTCTATAGTACTGTTAGAATGAACACCGATTAATGGGTAAGAATGAACGGAATTTTCTTCATATATACGAAGGTATATGTTGTTAGAAGATCCGTCAGTATTGGTTCCATGAAAATCATTTATCATTACTGAATCGTGAATCCATTCGAAAGTATCTCCACTAGCTAAGAAAGAAAATGTACTGTTACTGTTTTTTAGCGTGATAGGAGTGGGCGTGTTTTTGTGTGTCATGTGATTTCCTCCTTAAATGAAAACGGGTGAAAACATTTCCAATTTCATTCAAAGTATATAAGAAAAGTGACAATAAGTCAATGAATTTAATGAAAACTACAAAAATATTTGCATATAAAATTATGGAAAATCAAATGCAATATAATTCCAAGCGAATAATATTATGCAATATGTATAAAAAAAAACTTTTTATTTTAATATAAATAACATATTGACAAAACCGTCAGTATAATTTATGATAAATCTATCAAAACGAATAAAAACGTTTCCAATTTCAAAAAACAATTTAAAAAGAGGAAGGAACGGAGGGATATATTGAAGACGAAACAAGGTTTTCATGCTTTCGGAAAAGAAATACGAAGGAATTGGGTATTATTTTTAATGCTATTACCCGCAATTGTTTATTTCATTATTTTTTCCTATGTTACGATGCCAGGTGCATATGTAGCATTCGTAAATTATAACCCTAACAAAGGTATCTTTGGTAGTGATTTTGTAGGTTTTAAGAATTTTGAGTTTTTAATTAAGAATGGCGACTTATTAAGGATTACAAAAAATACGCTGCTTTATAATGTAGTGTTTTTGGTTTTAAGTCATACAATTCAAATCGCACTTGCGATAATGCTTTCTGAGATAACAAGAAAGAGATTTAAGAAAGTTTCTCAATCAGTTATTTTACTTCCACACTTTATCTCATATGTAGTGGTTGGTGTATTCGCATATAATTTCTTTAACTTTGATAATGGTTTTATTAATTCCATACTTGTTAATTTTGGTGGTGAGAGATTTTCCTTTTACTCAACACCTTGGGTTTGGAAATTCATAATTGTATTTTTCTACATCTGGAAAACTACAGGTTACGGAATGATTGTTTATATGGCTACTATAACAGGTATAAGTAGTGAAATTTATGAAGCGTCGTACATTGATGGAGCAAGTCGTTTCCAAAGAATCAAGCTTATAACGCTACCGCTTATGAAACCAACATTCATATTGTTAATGTTATTCGGTTTAGGTGGAATTTTAAGAGGTTCCTTCGATCTATTCTATAACTTGATCGGTACCAATTCTATTTTGTATCATTCTACTGACGTAATTGATACTTATGTTTACCGAAGTTTAGTTGGATCATTTAATTTCTCGTCGAGTGCTGCCGTTGGTCTTTATCAGTCAGTGTTTGGATTGATACTTGTACTCGGTATTAACTGGATTGTCCGTAAAATTGAACCGGATAGTGCGTTATTCTAGTAAAGGTGGTAGAAAATGAAGAAAAAACAAAGTGAACAAAGTAATTCAAATATCAAAATGGGAAAAAGTAATAGAACTTTAATGCTTATTTGTTATTTGTGTATAGCAGTTTTTGCAATCCTATGCTTGTTTCCTTTCGCATTGATGATAACGTCATCTTTCATGACTGAAAGAGAAATTGTTGCAGAGGGCTATAAACTCTTTCCGAAAAATTGGAGTTTATCAGCATATCGTTATCTACTTGATAATCCTACGAAGCTATTGAGTTCTTACCGAGTAACTATAACAATTACTGTTGTTGGAACTGCAATTGGATTGTTTATCATGTCAATGGCAGGTTATGTATTGAATCGTAAAGATTTTAAATACCGCAACTTCTTTTCCTTTTTCATATATTTCACTACACTTTTCAGTGGTGGATTGGTACCAACATATATCCTTTATGTTAGATACCTAAACTTAAAAGACAACATCTGGGCACTTATATTGCCGGGTCTTGTTAGTGCATGGTCTATATTTCTTATGAGAAACTTCATGAAGTCAATTCCAGATGAATTATATGAATCTGCGACGATGGATGGAGCGGGACCATTTAAGATTTATATAAGGGTGTTTATGCCTCTTGCACTTCCTTCCCTTGCTACAATAGGACTATTCCTTGCGTTAGGTTATTGGAATGAGTGGTATAATGCAAGTTTATATATTGATACAGCTACGAAATATCCATTGCAGTATTTTCTACAAAAGATGGTTAACCAAACAAGTATTGATTCCCTTACAAGTTTGGGACATGTAATTGATGCAGCTTCGGTACCAACACAGTCAGTTAAGATGGCAACGGCGGTACTTGCGACAGGACCTATTATTTTATTATATCCATTCGTACAAAGATTTTTCGTAAGTGGATTAACTGTGGGTTCCGTAAAAGGTTAGCAAAAATTATCAAAAATGATATTATAGGCTTTACATTTAATGCTAAGACCTATAAAATATAGGAGGAAAAACTATGAAATTAAAAAAAGTAATTAGTAGTGTTTTATGTGTTGCTATGGCAACCGCGTTACTAACGGGATGTGCTAAAGGGGAAAAAAATGTCACATCATCAAATGGTTCAAAAGGGGATTCGACTTCTAGCGAAGCATCCGCTGATGACTTGGATTTATCAAAACATGTAACTCTTTCAATGTATCTATATGGTTCACCAGGAGTGAAAAATGATGAGATTCTAGCTGAGATTAACCGTAAGCTTACAGAAGATATCAACACTTCAATTGAGATAAAGTATATTGATTGGGGCGATGTTTCTACAAAATACCCTCTATTATGGGCTTCAGGTGAAAGTTTTGATTTGGCATATGCTTCTGTAAATGCACCTGTACCATATTATACATTAGCAAAACAAGGTTCTTTAACTGATATTTCAGGATTGTTGGAAAAATATGCACCTACACTAAAAGCTGCTATTCCAGATTCAAGTTGGACAGCTGCTAAGTCAGGTGATGGTATCTTTGGTGTTCCTTCACTAGGAGCAGGATATTCAGCAAATGGTTTTGTGTATAACAAAGCAAACTGCAAAGCTTGGGGAATTGATGAAGTTACAGATTTAGATTCTTTAATTGCATATGCTGATGCATCTGTAGCTCATGGAATCTATCCTATCAATGGTAATTCAGAAGTTTCAATGGATTTCTACAGAATGTTAGTAGAGTCTACTGGAAACTGGGTAGTAGCACCTGGTATTGCAGAGTCAGAAATGTTTCTTGTAACAGAGGATTACAATAACGTTAACGAGATCATCCATCCAGCATTTACTGACGAGTTTGCTACATTTGTTACTATGCTTGATGAGTGGGAAGCAAAAGGTTACTGGCCTACAGACATCTTATCAGCTCAAACAGGTGATAAAGAGATGTATAAGAACCTTCAAAGTAGCGCTTACATTACACATATGGGTGACTGGACTGGTAACTTCACAGCAATCCATGGTCAATTAGAAAATCAAGATATGGATGCTTGGTACTTCGCAGAAGACAATAACAAAGTTATGCAAAACTCACCAGCTCAAGATATGACAGTTATTAATACAAACTCAAAATATCCTGAGAGAGCATTAATGGTAATTGAAAAATTAATGACAGATGAATCTTACTATAGATTATTCCAATATGGTATAGAAGGACAACAATATGAAATCGTTGATGGTTATTTAGAGAAACCAGCTGGATTTGATGATGCTGTAGATGGTGGTGGATTTGCTGGTTGGGCATTTACTAACACTGCATTCAAAATCCCTTCTAGATCAGAACACCCTAGCCGTTATGAAAAGCAAGAAGAATGGAGTAAGAACTTCATCAGTAATCCTTTTAATGGATTCACTTTTGACTCTTCAAAGGTTACAACTGAATTATCAGCAATCTCCAACGTAAACTCAACAATTGGTATTCAGCTTATGTTAGGTAAAACAGATGACGTTGCTGCTGGAATTGAAGAATATAGAAGTCAATTAAAGAAGGCGGGAATTGATACTGTTATAGAAGAATTGAAATCTCAACTAGCATCCTTTACACCAGTTGCTGAATAAGTAAAAGAGATTATTAAAGGCTGCTGCGTAACATATACAGCAGCCTTTTTTTAATAAACGGACACTCACCAAGCGTGTGCCCGTTATTTTGATTATAAATTTAATTAATGGGAGGTACAAAATGGCGAATATCACGATTACAGACATAGCAAGATTATCGGGTGTAGGTATTGCTACAGTTTCACGTGTTATCAATCAAACAGGATCGGTTAGTGAAAAAACACGAAAGAAGGTAATGGATGTAATTAACGAATATAATTACATTCCTAATAATAATGCCAGAAATCTTAAGATGACGCAATCGGACAATATTGCGCTTTTTGTAAAATACATTTCCAATCCGTTCTTTTCTAAGATGATTGATGTAATAGAGATAGAGATGGCTTCAAGAGGATTTCCTCTTTTGATACAAAATGTTGATGACATGACAGATGAGTTAGATGTAGCTATTAGTGAATCTATGCAAAGGAATTTGTGTGGGGTTATGATTATGGGCGGTTCCTATTCGTCGTATACAGAGGCGAAGTTTAAACAACTAGGGATACCGTGTGTACTACTTACTGTAAGTACAGAAGGAAATGTTGAGCCTTCTCTATATTCTAGTGTAATTATTGATGATGAAAAAGAAGCTTATAAAGCAACACAATATCTAATCGATATGGGTCATAGAAGAATTGGATTCTTGTACAAAGATGTTGGAAATGTGGTTACTCCTAATATCTTGCGATTTCGAGGTTACAAAAAGGCGCTAGAGGATAATGGAATTCCACTTGATGAGAATTTGGTTTCTCTAAGCGCACCGGTAATTGGGTCTGGTTTCCGAGTTGGATTCCAAGCTATGAAGCAGCTTATGCTAAAAAATCCGGAGATGACGGCTGTCTTTGCGTTTTCTGATGTATTAGCAATTGGAGCAGCAAAAGCAGCGATTGCAGTGGGCAAGAAGATTCCAGATGATATATCTATAGTAGGTTTTGATGGTATTGAAATGACAGAATTTTACAACCCTGCTTTAGATACGGTATATCAACCAGCTACGGAGATGGCGTTGTCTGCAGTATCGTTATTACATGGTATGATGAATGGAGAAAAGTCTCAACATAAAGTATACGAGTCTGTAATTATGAAGAGAGGCTCGGTTAAGAAGATACAAGATAATTAAACGATTTGTTTAGAGTTATATGGCAACATAGAAAGGGCAGCGCAATGAAGCAACAAGAGTTAATTGATTTAGTAAAAGATATGAGCCTAACGGAAAAGGTTAACCAATTGTTACAGGTGACAAGTGGGTTCTATATAGATGAAGCAATACTTACTGGTCCAATAAGAGAAAATGGTATAACAGAGGAAAGCATCGCGGAGGCTGGAACAGTAATAGGTCTCTTAGGCGCAGAAAAATATAAAGAAATTCAAGATTCATACATGGAGAAGCATCCACATAAGATTCCCTTAATGTTTATGTTTGATGTAATCAATGGATTCCGTACAATCTTCCCTATTCCGTTAGGTCAGGGAGCAACATTTGAACCAGAACTTTCAAAACGTCTTGCTCAGGTTGCAGCAAAAGAATCAGCGGTATCTGGTATCCACGTAACATTTGCTCCAATGGTTGATCTTGTAAGAGATGCAAGATGGGGACGTGTTATGGAGTCTACAGGAGAAGATGGAAAACTTAATAGTGATTTTGCGAAAGCTATGGTGGAAGGTTTCCAAGGTGATGATGTTGGACAGGAATATAATATCGCTGCATGTGTAAAACATTTTGCAGCATATGGTGCACCAACAGCAGGTAGAGAGTATAATACAGTTGAGTTATCAGAGAATACATTACGTGGCTACTACCTTCCAGCTTACAAAGTTGCAATCGATGCTGGTGTAGAGATGGTTATGACATCTTTCAATACATTAAATGGAGTTCCAGCTACAGGGAATGAATGGTTAATGCGAGATGTATTACGTGATGAAATGGGATTTGATGGAGTGTTAATCTCTGACTGGACAGCTATTGAGGAAATAATTTATCATGGTTATGCAAAGGACCGTAAGCAAGCTGCAGAGCTTGCAATCAAGGCTGGTGTAGACATTGATATGATGACAGGCATCTACAGTAAAGAGCTTGCTGCTTTAATTGAGAGTGGTAAAGTTGACGAAAGACTCTTAGATGAATCAGTTCTTCGTATTTTAATGCTTAAGAATAAATTAGGTTTATTTGAAAATCCATATAAGGATGCAGACCCAATTAAAGAAAAAGAAGTTATCTTATGTGAAGAGCATAGAAAGACAGCATTAGAAGCTGCGGAGAAATCATTTGTATTACTTGAGAATGATGGAATCTTACCACTTAAGAAGGGTGAGAAAGTAGCTTTTATTGGACCTTTTGTACCGGAGAAAGAAATCTATGGTGCGTGGTCAATGCTTGCTAAAGATGAAGATACGGTTTCTATTGCAGATGCTTTTGCTAAATTTGAAGGCGTATATGATATGACATTTACACAAGGTTCTCCAGTTCTTGGAGCTGAGGATTACAAGTTGATTCCGAAGCACCATGTAAAAGAAGTTTCAAAAGCAGATGAAGAGAGAATGCTTGCAGAAGCAGTTGAAGCGGCAAAAGGTGCGGATAAAGTTATTCTAGCTATTGGTGAACACCGAGTAATGTCGGGTGAAGCTGCTAGTAGAACTGATTTATTACTTCCAGAAGTACAACAAAGATTACTTCGCGCCGTTCATGAAGTAAATCCTAATATTGCTGTTGTTTTATTCACAGGAAGACCACTAGATTTACGTGAAATTTCGGAGAAATCAAAAGCAATCTTAAACGTATGGATGCCTGGAACAGAAGGTGGCAATGCAATCGCTAACACTCTTACAGGCAACTTCAATCCAAGTGGAAAACTTCCTATGAGCTTCCCTTATAATGTGGGACAAGTGCCAGTTCACTATAATGAATACTTTACAGGAAGACCTTTTGATCCAAAATCAGGTGAAGTGATGTATCGTTCTAATTATAGAGATATTCCAAACACTCCTTTATATCCTTTCGGATACGGACTTAGCTATACAACATTCGCTTATTCTGATCTTACAATTAACAAGAATCAGATGACAGCAGATGAGCAAATCACTGCTAGTATAACGCTTAAGAATACTGGTGACTGTACTGGTACGGAAACGGTACAATTATATATCAGAGATTGTTTCGGAAGTGTAGTTCGTCCAAGGAAAGAATTAAAGGATTATCAAAAGGTTACATTACAACCAGGAGAAGAACAGGTGATTTCCTTTACCATTAATGAGGAGATGTTGCAATTCTGTAGAGTTGATATGAGCTTTGGTAGTGAACCTGGTGAATTCCATGTTTATATTGGGGCAGATAGTAGTACTGAGGAGTATGTAGCTTTTGAATTGATTTAAATTAACTAATCTGGTTTTACTAGAGGTTTTTGATGTTTAAGCTATATATTTTAAGTTATATATTTTGTGTTATATATAAAGTACAAGGTCGGCGAAATAATTTGGTTCGTCGACCTAATTAATATATTGGTCTTAAGACATAGTGTCATAAACAAGGCAGGATAAATACTAAGGAATATTTAAACTTAGATGTGTAGCATGCTTTGTGTTATAGAACATCAACAAAGAAGCTTTAAAAGTGTATAAGAGTTTTGCACAAAAAATCTAACAACGAGAAAGGAAATAATAAGACAATGAAAGAAGTTAAATTACTTGCAGTTGGAAACAGTTTTACCCAAGATAGTTTATATTATCTCCATGATTTAGCAAAGGCTGGAGAGGTTGAAGTAAAGGCTATTAATCTATATATTGGAGGCTGTTCTTTAGAACGTCACTGGAATAACGTTGAATCAGAAGCAAAAGAGTATATGTATGAAGAAAACGGCAAGTCAACAGAGAGATATGTATCAATTAATGAAATGTTAGTAGAAGATAATTGGGACTATATTATTACGCAACAAGCAAGTCATGACAGTGGAATAAAAGAAACGTATTTCCCTTATTTAGAACAACTGTTAGAGTATTTTAAATCTAAAGTTCCAGATGCTGAATGTTTATTGCAAAAAACATGGGCATATGAACAAGATAGTGATCATGGAGAGTTCCCTAGATATAATTGCAATCAACAGCAGATGTATAACCAATTAAGTGAATGCTATGAAGAAGCAGCGAAACGAACTGGATTACGTTTAATACCTAGTGGAGATGTCATACAGTCTGTAAGAAAGAGAGAGCCATTTCGTTATGAATTAGGGGAGAAATCCTTATGTAGAGATGGATTTCATATGGATATGATTTACGGACGGTATTTATTATCAGCAGTGATCTATTCTTTCCTTTTTAAAAAGGATATTCGAGAAAATACCTTCGTACCTGAAGGAGCAAAGGCAGAAGGTATTGAAGTGATTAAGCAATGTGTTTATGAAATGATTCATCGGTAGGTAATGGCTATTTGAGCTCTAAGTAGCCATAGCCATTTTTACATAAACCGCACCATTCCAATATAGAAGAGAGTGCAGAGATGCGGCGTAGTACGGAGTCACCAAGTGCTACGCCGTATGCTTTGTGTGCGATGTAACCTTCTACCGTATCTAGCGTGAGGTGTCCTTCGCCAAGTTTTGATTTCATAGCATTTCCTTTTGAAGCTTTTCCTCCTGACTTGTTAAGCAGTTCGATAGCAGAGTCGAAGGCTTTCCAGGTTAATAGATTTCCTTTAGGAAGGTTGGAAGCGTAGATACCATTACCAAACTCTTCATAGTAGATTGTGAAGGTTTTGTTGTTAGTTAAGCTGATATCTGCTAATCCCTTTGATTCGTTTAGCTTGGTTTTTATCTGTTTAGTTGCTAGACTTTCATCCTTATATATAGGAAGAGTTTCGACAATTACTTCTATATTATATGTGTCAGAATAAGCGGTTGAATATCCTAATCGTTCTAATACTTGATCGAGACGTTTCTTTGCTGCAGGATACGACAATCCTAATTGTTGCATTAGTTCTTTTAGATTTCCGCGACATTTGAGATAATACTCGATGAACTGCAAGTCTTCATAAGCAAGATAGTTGAACTTGCTTAGGGAGAAATCATTTGTTAATTCTAAACCACAATGTTTACAAGTAAGGCGGGTTGCAATTAGTTTTTCGTTACATATAGGGCAATGACCAATAATTTCTGTATGCATGTGAATCAACCTTTCATTTTATTTTGGATATTTACTTATGAATATGCAAAAAATGGGGTATACTTAAATATTGAATGCTATTTTACTGTATAAAGATACCAGTGATGGAAAAAAAGAAAAATTATTTTGCTAAATATATTAATCAGTGTTTCTTCTATATAATAAGAAGAATAACACATTAGTAGACAAATCACAAGGTAGAAACAATAAAGTTAATACTAACTTTTAATAGTATAGTTTATACACTTCTATAGTGTATAAAAGAATACAAAAAAACACCCTAAAAAGAGTGTTGACAAGTTCTGATATATATGCTAACATGAAAAATGCACTATTGTGGTGTCTTGTGCTTTAAATCGAATATGTGTTGATTATAGCACATTCATATAAAAATTTCAAGGGGTGAAAACGTCAATGGATAAAAATAGAATACGTCCAATTAAAGTTGGTAACGGCATGAGAATGAGTTACTCAAAGCAAAAAGAAGTACTTGATATGCCTAATCTCATTGAAGTACAGAAAGACTCTTATAGATGGTTCTTAGAAGAAGGACTATACGAAGTCTTTGAAGACATCTCTCCTATCGCAGATTACAGCGGACACTTAAGTTTAGAGTTCGTTGATTTTACTTTATGCGAGGATGATGTTAAGTATTCAATTGAAGAGTGTAAGGTTAGAGATGCTACTTATGCCGCACCACTTAAAGTAAAAGTCAGACTTCATAACAAAGAAAATGACGAGATTAATGAACATGATATTTTCATGGGTGATTTACCTTTAATGACAGAAACAGGTACTTTTGTTATTAATGGTGCTGAGCGTGTTATCGTTAGCCAGTTAGTACGTTCCCCTGGAATCTATTATGCAGTTGGACACGACAAGATCGGTAAAGAATTATACTCAAGTACAGTTATTCCTAATAGGGGTGCTTGGTTAGAGTATGAAACAGACTCAAACGATGTTTTCTATGTTCGTGTAGATAGAAACAGAAAGGTACCTATTACAGTTCTTATTCGTGCTCTTGGATTTGGAACAAACCAAGAAATCTTAGATTTATTTGGTGAAGAACCAAAAATTCTTGCTAGTATCACAAAAGATACTTCAGATAACTATCAAGATGGTTTATTAGAACTTTATAAAAAGCTTCGTCCAGGCGAACCACTTTCAGTGGAGAGTGCTGAGAGCTTAATCAATAGCATGTTCTTTGATGCTAGAAGATATGATCTTGCTAAAGTTGGTCGTTACAAATTCAACAAGAAATTAGCTCTAAAGAACAGAATCACTGGATTTACTTTATCAGAGGATGTTGTAAACATGGAAACTGGTGAAGTAGTTGCAGAAGCAGGAACTTTCGTATCAGAAGAACTTGCAGTAGAGATTCAAAATGCTGGTGTATCATATGTTTTTGTTCAAACAGAAGAGAGAAATGTTAAAGTACTTTCTAACTTAATGGTAGATTTAGCAGCCTATGTTGATGTAGATAAAGAAGAGTTAGGTATTACAGAAGATGTTTATTATCCAGTCTTAAAAGCAATTTTAGATGAAAATTCAAGCACAGAAGATATCATCCTTGCTGTTAAGAAAAACATCAACGAGTTAGTTCCTAAACATATTACTAAAGACGATATCATTGCTTCTATTAACTATAACATGCATTTAGAACATGGAATTGGAACAGATGATGATATCGATCATTTAGGAAACAGAAGAATTAGAGCGGTTGGTGAGTTGCTACAAAACCAATATAGAATTGGTCTTTCAAGAATGGAACGTGTGGTTCGTGAAAGAATGACAACTCAAGATCTAGAAGTAGTATCTCCACAATCCTTAATTAATATTAAACCTGTTACAGCTGCTGTCAAAGAATTCTTTGGTAGTTCACAGTTGTCACAGTTCATGGATCAGAATAACCCTCTTAGTGAATTAACACATAAGAGACGTTTATCTGCACTTGGACCTGGTGGTTTATCAAGAGATAGAGCCGGATTCGAGGTTCGAGATGTTCACTATACTCATTACGGTAGAATGTGTCCTATCGAAACTCCTGAAGGTCCAAACATCGGTCTTATCAACTCACTTGCATCGTATGCGAGAATCAACGAATATGGTTTCGTAGAAGCTCCATACAGAAAAGTTGACAAGACGGATCCTAAGAATCCAAGAGTAATTGATGAAGTTGTTTATTTGACAGCAGATGAAGAAGATAAATATGTAGTAGCACAAGCCAACGAAGAATTAGATGATAATGGTTACTTCGTACGTAGTAATATCTCAGGTCGTTATAGAGAAGAAACTTCTGAGTTTGAAAAATCTAAGATCGACTTAATGGATGTATCTCCTAAGATGGTATTCTCCGTAGCGACAGCCATGATTCCTTTCCTTCAAAACGATGATGCGAACCGTGCCCTCATGGGATCCAACATGCAACGTCAGGCGGTTCCACTATTAATTACAGAATCTCCAGTTGTTGGTACTGGTATGGAAAGTAAGGCTGCCGTTGACTCTGGTAACTGTGTTGTTTCTAAGAAAGATGGTGTTGTAGAAAAAGCAACAGCTACTGAAATCATTATTAAAAACGATGATAATACAAGGGACGTATACAAAGTTTCCAAATTCCTTAGAAGTAACCAAAGTAACTGCTTGAACCAAAGAACGGTTGTTTTCAAAGGTGATAGAGTGCATGCGGGTCAAGTTATCGCAGATGGTCCATCTATTTCAAAAGGTGAATTAGCACTTGGTAAAAACCCTCTTATCGGTTTCATGACTTGGGAAGGTTACAACTACGAAGATGCGGTACTTTTAAGTGAAAGATTAGTACAGGAAGATGTTTATACATCAATCCATATAGAAGAATACGAAGCAGAATCACGTGATACAAAACTTGGACCTGAAGAAATCACAAGAGATGTTCCAGGTGTTGGTGATGATGCATTAAAAGATCTTGATGAAAGAGGTATCATCCGTATTGGTGCAGAAGTACGTGCGGGAGATATTCTTGTTGGTAAAGTTACACCTAAGGGTGAAACAGAATTAACAGCAGAAGAAAGACTTCTTCGCGCGATCTTTGGAGAGAAAGCAAGAGAAGTTCGTGATACTTCGCTTCGCGTACCTCATGGAGAGTTCGGTATCATTGTTGATGCCAAAGTATTTACTAGAGAAAACGGAGATGAATTATCTCCAGGTGTTAACGAAACAGTTCGTGTTTACATTGCTCAAAAGAGAAAGATCCAAGTTGGTGATAAGATGGCCGGCCGACATGGTAATAAGGGTGTTGTTTCCCGTGTATTACCAGCAGAAGATATGCCATTCTTACCTAATGGTCGTCCACTTGATATTGTTCTTAACCCTCTTGGCGTACCTTCACGTATGAACATTGGTCAGGTCCTTGAAATCCATTTAAGTCTTGCAGCTACAGCACTTGGATTCAAAGTATCGACTCCAGTATTCGATGGTGCTAACGAGTTTGATATTATGGATACTCTTGAGCTTGCTAACGATTACGTTAATACTTCATGGGAAGAGTTCTATAACAAACACAAAGATACACTTAATCCAGAAACTATGGAATTCCTTGAAAACAATAAGGATTACCGTAAAGAATGGGAAGGTGTTCCAATTAATAGAGATGGTAAGGTAAAACTTCGTGACGGTCGTACAGGAGAATACTTCGATGGCGCTGTTACAGTTGGTTTCATGCACTACTTGAAACTTCACCACTTGGTAGATGATAAGATTCATGCTCGTTCTACTGGTCCTTACTCATTAGTAACACAACAGCCACTTGGTGGTAAAGCACAATTCGGTGGACAGAGATTTGGTGAGATGGAAGTTTGGGCACTAGAAGCTTATGGTGCTGCTTACACATTACAAGAAATCTTAACTGTTAAATCTGATGATGTTGTTGGTCGTGTTAAGACTTATGAAGCAATCATTAAAGGTGAGAATATATCAGAACCTGGTATTCCAGAATCCTTCAAGGTACTTCTTAAGGAATTACAATCACTTGCACTTGATGTTACTGTACTTGATGAAAATGGTGACGAAATTCAGATGACAGAAACAATCGATTACGGTGAAGAAGACTTAACTCCGTTAATTGAAGGAGAAGACAATTTCCGTTTTGATGACGAACCGTTTGCAGATGCAGGATTCACAGAAACTTCAGCAGATGATGAAGAGGGAACTGTATTCGATGGTTTTGATACAGAAGATGACTTGGAAGTGGATATTAGTAGTGATGAGGATTACGAAGATTAAGAGATAGAAGTATTATACATCAGAACAAGCAGTAGTTGCTTGTTTTGATGTGCCTATATCTTGTAATCGTTATATGATATAGCCTTTGGTGGGTTGCAGTTCGCTAAGTGTAATGGGTTGGCTGCAAGTGTACTAAGGGTACTTGTAATTAATTGACATTGGGACGGAAATTTACTGCTTGCAGTAAAGTCCTTACACAGATGAACGAAGGGAGTGCCAGATAAATGTCAGATATAAGCAATGAAAATGTTTCAGAAATGACATACGATGCGATAAAAATCGGATTAGCTTCTCCAGAAAAGATTCTAGAGTGGTCTAGAGGCGAAGTTAAAAAACCTGAAACAATCAATTACAGAACATTAAAGCCAGAAAAAGATGGTTTATTCTGTGAAAAAATATTTGGACCAAACAAAGACTGGGAATGTCATTGTGGTAAATATAAGAAGATCCGTTACAAAGGTGTAGTATGTGATCGTTGTGGTGTTGAAGTAACAAAAGCAAGCGTACGTCGTGAAAGAATGGGACATATTGAACTTGCAGCACCAGTATCACATATTTGGTATTTTAAAGGTATACCAAGTAGAATGGGTCTTGTTCTTGATTTGTCTCCAAGAACACTTGAAAAAGTATTATACTTTGCATCGTATATCGTACTTGATAAAGGCGATACAGATTTACAATACAAACAAGTATTGAATGAAAAAGAATACAAAGAAGCGTATGACAAATACGGCAACCGTTTCCGTGTAGGTATGGGTGCTGAATCTGTTAAAGAACTTCTTCAAGCAATTGACTTAGAGAAAGAATCAAAAGATCTTAAAAAAGGTTTGAAAGATTCAACTGGCCAAAAGAGAGCTAGAATTATTAAGAGATTAGAAGTTGTTGAAGCATTCAGAGAATCAAACAATAAACCAGAATGGATGATTCTTGATGCAGTACCAGTAATCCCACCAGATTTAAGACCTATGGTTCAACTTGATGGTGGTAGATTTGCAACTTCTGATATGAATGATTTATATAGAAGAATTATCAATAGAAATAATCGTCTTAAGAGACTATTAGAGCTTGGCGCACCAGATATTATCGTTCGTAATGAAAAGAGAATGTTACAAGAAGCCGTTGATGCCCTTATCGATAATGGTAGAAGAGGACGTCCAGTAACTGGACCAGGTAACCGTGCTCTGAAATCTCTTTCTGATATGTTAAAAGGTAAGCAAGGACGTTTTCGTCAGAACTTACTTGGTAAACGTGTTGACTACTCAGGACGTTCCGTTATCGTAGTAGGACCAGAGCTTAAGATCTATCAATGTGGTCTTCCTAAAGAAATGGCAATCGAGTTATTCAAACCATTCGTAATGAAAGAGTTAGTTGCAAGAGGAACTGCTCATAACATTAAATCTGCTAAGAAGATGGTTGAGAGACTTCAAACTGAAGTTTGGGATGTATTAGAAGAAGTTATCAGAGAACATCCTGTAATGCTTAACCGTGCACCTACTCTTCATAGACTTGGTATCCAAGCATTCGAGCCAATTCTTGTAGAAGGTAAAGCAATCAAACTACACCCACTTGTATGTACAGCGTTCAACGCCGACTTCGATGGTGACCAGATGGCCGTGCATTTACCATTATCAGTAGAAGCACAAGCAGAATGCCGTTTCTTATTACTTTCACCAAACAACTTATTGAAACCATCTGATGGTGGTCCTGTAGCCGTTCCTTCACAGGATATGGTCCTTGGTATTTACTACTTAACACAGGAAAGACCTGGTGATAAGGGAGAAGGACATTGCTTTAAGAGTATTAACGAAGCAATCCTAGCATATGAAAATAGTGCAATCACTCTTCATGCTAGAATTAAAGTTAAGAGAACTGGTATCAACAAAGAAGGTGTAGAAGAATCAAGAATGATTGAATCTACATTAGGCCGTTTTATCTTCAATGAAATCTTAAGCCAAGATCTTGGATTTGTAGATAGAAGTAAAGATGAAAACTTCTTAAAACCAGAAGTTGATTTCCATGTTGGTAAGAAACAATTAAAACAAATCCTTGAGAAATGTATCAACACTCATGGTGCAACAAACACTGCTGAAACACTTGATGCAATCAAATCTCTTGGTTACAAATATTCAACTCGTGCAGCCATGACAGTTTCTATCTCTGACATGACAGTACCAGAAAAGAAGAAAACAATTATTGACGAAGCAGAAGCTACTGTAGAAGTAATCGCTAAGAACTTCCGCCGTGGTCTTATGACAGAGGAAGAAAGATATAAAGCTGTTATTGAGACTTGGAAAGAAGCCGATGATGAAATCACAGAAGCACTTCTTACTGGTCTTGATAAATACAATAATATCTTCATGATGGCTGACTCTGGTGCCCGTGGTTCTGATAAGCAGATCAAACAGCTTGCAGGTATGCGTGGTCTGATGGCAGATACAACAGGTAGAACAATCGAACTTCCTATCAAGTCAAACTTCCGTGAAGGTCTTGACGTACTGGAGTACTTCATCTCTGCGCATGGTGCTCGTAAAGGTCTTTCCGATACAGCTCTACGTACAGCCGATTCGGGTTATTTAACTCGTCGTCTTGTAGACGTTTCACAAGATTTAATTATCCGTGAACTTGATTGTCAAGAAGGTAAAGAAATTCCAGGTATGTGGATTAAAGCATTCACAGATGGTAGAGAAGTAATTGAAGGCTTAGAAGAAAGAATCACAGGTAGATTCTCTTGTGAAACAATTCATGATGACAACGGTGAAGTGATTGTTAAAGCAAATCATATGATTACACCAAAACGTGCTGCAAGAATTGTTAATAGAAAAGAAATTGTAGATGCTGGATTCGACGCTAAATTAAAGATTCGTACAATGTTAACTTGCCGTTCTCATATTGGAGTATGTGCTAAGTGTTACGGTGCGAACATGGCAACTGGTGAACCAGTACAAGTTGGTGAAGCAGTTGGTATTATCGCTGCTCAATCAATCGGTGAACCAGGTACACAGCTTACAATGCGTACTTTCCATACTGGTGGTGTTGCCGGTGACGATATCACGCAAGGTCTTCCTCGTGTTGAGGAACTTTTCGAAGCAAGAAAGCCAAAAGGTCTTGCTATTATCGCAGAGTTCGGTGGAACTGTTACAATCAGTGATACGAAGAAAAAACGTGAAGTTATCGTAACAAACAGTGAAACTGGAGAATCTAAGGCTTATCTTATTCCTTATGGTTCAAGAATCAAAGTTACTGAAGGTCAAATACTTGAAGCTGGTGACGAGTTAACAGAAGGTAGTGTAAATCCTCATGATATCCTTAAGATTAAAGGTGTTCGTGCTGTTCAAGATTACATGCTACAAGAAGTTCAACGTGTATACCGTTTACAAGGTGTAGAAATCAATGATAAGCACGTTGAGGTTATCGTACGTCAGATGTTAAAGAAGATTCGTATCGAGGAAAATGGTGATACAGAATACTTACCAGGAACATTGGTTGATATTCTTGACTATGATGAGACTAACGAGAAACTTCTGGCAGAAGGTAAACAACCAGCAGAAGGTAAACAAGTAATGCTAGGTATTACAAAAGCATCACTTGCTACTAATTCCTTCTTATCAGCAGCGTCCTTCCAGGAAACTACTAAGGTTCTTACAGAAGCAGCAATTAAAGGTAAGGTTGATCCATTAATTGGTCTTAAGGAAAATGTTATCATTGGTAAGCTTATACCAGCTGGTACAGGTATGAAGAGATATCGTTCTGTAAAACTTGATAGTGATGTTGCAGAAGAGTTGACATTATCAGATGACTTAGGAGAAGATGATGATGTAATCGCTGCCAACATTGATGTTGATATGGATGATGACACAGAGTCAATTCTACTAGCAGATGATGATGAGGATTTTGTATTTGCATCTGATGATGAAGAATAGAATATTGAACTAAAATATAAGAGGCTATTACAGACACAGTAAGATTTGTGTCTGTAATAGCCTTTTGTCTGTTACTTACAGGTGTTTGAGATTAGGCTTTCGAGAATGAGGAGGAAAATTGGATTGATGTCGTTAATTTAATTGGGTTTAGTTTACCGTAGTGTGATGAATCCATTTTCCTTTCAGAATCCTAGGGACTGTAAGTATGGTTTTTATCATTTCGTCACTACATAAAATAAAGTATACGACTACAGGAGGGAGCTTCAGGACTTTTGAAACGAATATTCCGAGTCCTAATTTCAATACAAACAGTGTTAATACATCAAGAGTTGTACAGTATATGGTATCCCCTGAGCCACGTAGTATGCCGGCCATAGTTAGAATGGTAAAGGCTTGGAAGAATAAAAGATACGCTGCACCAAAGAGCATATTCTGAATCATAACAGCTGTTTCGCTTGAACAATTAATGAAGTTCGGGGCAATAGGGCGAAATGCAATAACAGCTGCAGCAACGATAGCTCCTAGTACCGCGCTAACCTTTAACAATACTCTTGATATCTGTAATGCTTCTTTTTCTTTTCCTTCTCCTATGATGTTCCCCATAACTATACCAGCTCCAACGCCAAAACCAATTAATATAATACCTGCTAGTTGCTGTACTTGATTAATATAACTTGAAGCGGTAATCGCACTTTTTCCAAGGCGTCCAATAATGGCAGCCTGAACAGATATTCCAACTCCCCAACAAACTTCGCTTAATAGGACCGGTATACTGAATCGTACAAGATTTGACCAGTATTTGCGAGTCTTATGGAATAGGTCTTTTAGTTTGAAATGTATTTTCTTTTCAAGACAATACATATATCCAACCGTTAAGAGACTTTCTAAGATTCGACTAATTAAAGTAGCAGTTGCTGCCCCTTGAATCTCCATTCTCGGCATTCCGAAATGACCAAAGATTAATGTCCAGTTTAAGAATACATTCAATATGAACGAAATTCCGTAGATACAAGCCGATACATATACATTGCCTGTACTTCTCATGCTCATTAGGTAAACACCTGTGAAGCCGGAGAACATATAAGAGAAACCAACAATTCGTAAGTACTTAGTACCATATACAATGATTTCAGGTTCATTGGTAAAGATGGACATTGCAGTTTCTGGAGAGATAAGTACAAATAAGGATACCAAAAAACCTGCAACAACCCCAATTCTGAGCATAAGACCTAGTATAGCACGAATCGGTTCTAATTCACGTTTACCCCAATACTGGGCAGTTAATACAATTGACCCTGAAGCTAAACCGAATAGCACGGTGGTGAATATGAAATAGGGTTGGTTGGCATAAGAGATACCTGACATTTGTTCTTCGCTAATACTTCCAATCATTAAGGTATCTGTCACACTAACACCCACATTAATCAAGTTTTGAAGTGCAATAGGAATGGCAAGCATAATAATCCGTAGTATGTAATGGCGCATTATGTGCTGATTGTTAGAAGTTGGTGATGTGTTAGCATTTCTTTTCTTAAGTAATTTAGTCATGTTAATAGCCATGCATATGGATTGGTAAATATGTAGCTAATTAAATTTAGGTTAGATAATTCACTGCATGGTTCCTTTCTGAAAATTTGTGGTTGTCTGGTTATTTATTTTTCATGTCCTATTTGACACGGTTATACCTATACTACTCTATATCATAGTATGCAATATAGTCAAGAAATAAAAACTCAGTAAGTTGGAATAATATTTTATAACGGGTTTAAGAAGACAGATAGAAGTATGATAAAATCTAACTTAGAATTCACCTTGATTTTACTTGGATAGTTGTTTATGATTTATATACAAGTATTTAGGAGAAGAGAATGGAAGGAGCTTGGGTATTTACATGAAAAAATATATAATGGCATTAGATCAAGGAACGACAAGTTCAAGATGTATCCTGTTTGATAAACAAGGTAATATCGGAAGTATGGCACAGAAGGAGTTTACACAGATATATCCCAAAGCAGGCTGGGTGGAACATGATCCGATGGACATCTGGTCATCTCAGATTAGTGTTATGACTGAGGCAATGGCTAAGATTAATGCGAAAGCAGAAGACGTTGCAGCTATTGGAATTACCAACCAACGTGAGACAACGATTGTGTGGGACAAGCATACTGGTAAACCAGTATACAATGCAATTGTATGGCAATGTAGACGAACTTCCTATATAATTGATCAGCTAGTAGAGGCAGAGATGGACGCTATGATTAGGGAGAAAACAGGTCTAATTCCGGATGCATATTTCTCAGGAACGAAAATCAAGTGGATTCTTGATCATGTTGAAGGAGCAAGGGAACGTGCGGAGAATGGAGATTTACTATTTGGAACGGTCGATACATGGCTTATCTGGAATCTAACAGAAGGAAAAGTATTCGTAACAGATTATACGAATGCATCACGTACGATGCTGTTTAATATTAAAGAGTGTAAGTGGGATGATGACATTCTATCATTACTTGATATACCAAAATGTATGCTACCAGAAGTAAAATCATCTAGTGAAGTATACGGAGAGACAAACATAGAGGCCATCGGTGGAAAGATACCGATTGCTGGTGCAGCTGGTGATCAACAGGCAGCATTATTTGGGCAATGTTGTTTTCTAGAAGGAGAAGTGAAGAATACCTATGGTACAGGTTGCTTCCTACTTATGAATACAGGAAATAAAGCGGTAGAATCAAAGAATGGCCTAATAACAACCATAGCAGCAAGCATGAAAGGAAGTATCGAGTACGCTTTAGAAGGTAGTGTGTTTGTTGCAGGAGCAGCAATTCAATGGTTAAGAGATGAACTAGGACTGATTGAAAACGCTGCAATGTCAGAGAAAATAGCGATGGAAGTAGAGGATACAAACGGAGCATATGTAGTGCCGGCATTTACGGGGCTTGGAGCTCCATACTGGGACCAATACGCTAGGGGAGCAATTATTGGTCTAACAAGAGGTGTTAACAAGAATCATATTGTACGTGCAACACTAGAATCCATTGCTTATCAAGTTCACGATATTGTACGAGCTATGGAGAGTGATTCGGGAATTGATTTAAAGCATCTTAAGGTAGATGGTGGAGCTAGTGCCAATAATTTTATTATGCAGTTCCAAGCAGATATATTGGATACAACCGTGTTACGACCTAGATGTATTGAAACGACAGCACTTGGAGCCGCTTATTTGGCTGGCTTAGCAGTGGGCTATTACCAAAGTAAAGAAGAGATAAGAGAGAACTGGCATTTAGCAAGAAGCTTTCGCTCTAATATGAGTGAGGATGATAGATATAGCCGCATACAAGGTTGGCAAGGTGCAGTTAATCGCATTCGAACCAAATGATAGATAGAAACGAATCGAGATCAATGAGTTGATGTATCAGATAATGCGCAAGGGCATTATTTTGATATGATACGATATTGATCTCGATATTTTTTATGGAGAACAGTATCCGGTAAGAGAATTATTTTTATGAATTAGGATCACCAAGCACCTTGAAGTTAAGTTATAGTGAAGTGTTCATTACAATAACAGAACGTGTTTCTTTGTTTGAGAGAACGGAATTCTGCTTTGCAATTTCCTTGAAGCCTAACTGTGTCCAGAAGGGGTAACCCTCTTTGTTGCCTTCAATACATGCTAGTTGAATTTTGTGAATTCCATTTTCTTTGGCAGCCTGTATGAAAGTGCGAATAATCTGTTTACCGACCCCCTGATTTTTATGATTACCATGGACCATGAAAAAACCAATCCATATTGTCTGAAGATCAGAGGTATGTTCATAATCATAACCAACGAGGTATTCCATAACAGCAATCATTTGCTCTTCTTGATATAAACCAAAGTAAAACTTTTGTTTAATAGGAAAGTTTTCTGGCACAGCTTCTAAATCAGCAATACTTTCTTCAGGAGTGACGGGGTGATCTTGTGTAATGGAAAAGTAATAAGGATTGCTGGCTTCTAGCTCATAAAGTGCATCTTTGTGCTTTCGTGTTAATCGAATCAATCGATATTTTGGAAGAAGGTATTTAAAGCTGTTAAAAACATCAAATGGTTCGAAGGAAGTAACGATATCAAAATCTGCTGGAACTGGTTGAGGATTTTCTTTATAGTATTTAGTCCCATCTATCGTGCGCCCAATAAAACGATTATTATATAATTCGCGTCGTAACGTGCAGGCATCCTCATAAGTATGCCATTCATCAAGCAATGCATTCACTTCTTTTTCGGTATATGTTTGATTCGTATTAAACTTAGAGGCGAGATAGAAGAGAACAATTTTTTGATACTTTTTCTTAGCGGGGAATATCGTTAAACGCCCTTGTTTATCTAGATAGTTCTTGACTTCATAGTGTAAGTTCATCGTAAACATCCTTTCTTTATAACATAGGTACTTATTCAAAAATAAATAAAGTAGCAAACAAATATCATAATAGTTTGTATATAGATAAACATACTATAAATCTGTTCAGATAAAAAGTCAACAAAAAAGCAAACAAAATATAAATTTGTTTGCTTTAAGATAATTAATACTATATTGTGCACTATAAGGTTTTTAAGAAATCTTGGATTGTTCGTTCAACCGATGCTGTATGGTAAGGGGTAAGTCTTTTGATATCATCCGCTGCACCCTCCATTGCATAACCGTATTTGGCGGTGGTGAGCATCTCGATATCATTATAGTTATCACCAAATGCCATAACGTGATCGGGCGTTATCTGAAGATGTTTACATAGAGATAGCAAAGCACCGCCTTTATTGGTATCTGGATGAGTAAAATCCAGCCATTCAAAACCAGATATGGTTGTTTTTAAAGCTGACCCCCATTTATCTATAAAGAAAGGACCTGAGTTTTTTGCAACACCAGCCTCCTCACATATGGATATTTTATAAAATGGTTCTTTCACCGTATGAAAATCATCAACTATGGTAACATTATTATGGACGATATGTTTTAAAAAGTAAGCGAAATAGGGATTCTTTGGTTGTACGTAAGCAGTTGATTGACCAGACAATAGAAGTTCACAAGCACCTTTTTCTATAATATCTTCCATTAGTTGTAAACCGGTGGTACGGTCAATATAAGATTCAGAGATAACCTGATCCTGATACATTACAAGAGCGCCATTTTCACAAATATATGCAATGTCATCTCGTACGGGAGCGAATAATCGACGTAAATTCGCATATTGTCTGCCACTTGCGGCAGCGAAGAGTATTCCATGACTTATTAATTCTTCGATATATGTAATAATTTCTTTACTAACTTCCTGTGCACCATTATGTAACAGTGTACCATCTAGGTCACTGGCAATAAGTTGTATATTCATAATTTGAATCTCCTTTGATGTTCTAAGTAAGTGAGTTGTGTTAACTAGATTATAAATAATATTATTGTACCACAGAGTTTGGAAGAAACAAAGGGTAGTCAACATATCATTGAGGAGAAAGGAAAAAAGAGGTTATTGCAATATACAACTTTGCAACAACCTCTAGTTACTGGATAAAGTGATGACTATTAGCGATAATTAAAGTTTTTCAAAAACCCATAGAACATATAATCGGCCATCATTAGTGCTTCTTGTTCTATCATGTCATACAGCTTTACATCTTCAGCATATTGTCCTGCTAGTCTAAGTGTTGCCTCTTTTTCGGTCATCTGTAGATGACTGTAAAAGAGATTACGCCATATTTGTTCATTCCAGTAAGGATTAATACTTGCAAGAAAGGCTGAGATTTCGTCAGCGTTTTTGTACCACTTCGTGCGGGCTTCTGCTGCAGCAGTTGAATCATTATTCTTAGCAGCATTCACAAGGTCAGCTGCAATTAACAGATGTTGTGTAAGAAGATTCTCAAAGTTAGAGGCAATTTGGTTATCGTAAAACATACGAAAAACCTTGCCAAAGTCACCAGGATTTTGAAGTAGTCGATTGGTTACGGGTTCTAAATCACCTAAATTAGCTGCGGTACTAATGATAAAGGAACGTGTCCAATGGATATGTTGTTCCCATAGCATACGGAGTTCATTCAGTAATTCCACCTGATACTGTGTGTAGCATATATTATCTTGATTCATAATTTACTCTCCAATTTATTAAGACTTATACTATATATGTATTCAATAATTTTTAGTATTCTACAAAATCAGTATTGTCCAACTAAAAATATGAAGAAAAACGCTATTATTGGAGAAGTTACATTGATTAAAATCTTGGCGAAATCTTATCTTGTTAATTTATTTATCATTTGCTATACTCATGCTGATATTTATGCAAGTACATAAATTATCTATATTAATATTACATTAGACGACAGTTTAGTATCGATATAAGATGAAACAAGTAAAAGAGGAGATTATTATGGTAGAGCACAAAAGGTCAGTATCCATTCCATTTAGTAAAGGAGCAGTGCTGATCGCGCTTGGAGTTGTATATGGAGACATTGGAACATCACCTATGTATGTTCTCAAATCAATAATTGCAGGGAATGGCGGAATAAATCAGGTTAATGATGAACTTATTCTGGGTTCCCTGTCTTTGATTATCTGGACATTAACACTATTGACAACTGTGAAATATGTTTTGATTGCGATGAAGGCGGATAATCATGGTGAGGGTGGAATATTTGCATTATATAGTTTGGTAAAGAAATATGCTAGATGGTTAATTGTACCTGCAATGATTGGAGGCGCTGCATTACTAGCAGATGGAGTATTGACACCTGCTGTTACTGTTACTACAGCCATTGAAGGACTTCGGAGTATACCGACGATATATGAGATTCTTGGTGATAGTCAAGCTAGAATTGTAGTTATTACACTTGTCATAATAAGTTTAGTATTCTTGGTACAAAGAGCGGGAACGAGCTTAATTGGTAAAACGTTTGGACCAATTATGATGATATGGTTTCTTTTTCTTGCGATAGCGGGAATATTGAATATGGGGGGAGACCTTAATGTACTTAGAGCATTTAATCCCCTACGCGGAATAAACATCTTATTCAATCACTCTATGAATAAAGAGGGGATTATGATTTTAGGAAGCGTATTCCTTGCAACAACTGGAGCAGAGGCTTTGTATTCGGATATGGGACATGTGGGAAAAGCAAATATTTACGCTAGTTGGCCTTTTGTGAAGGTGTGTTTAATTCTAAACTACTTAGGACAAGGTGCATGGCTTATGAATAATAAGAATAATATAGCGCTTGCTAAGATAGAAGACATGAACCCTTTCTTTCAGATGCTACCAAGTCAAGTAAGGATGGTTGCAGTTATCTTAAGTACAATGGCAGCGATTATTGCCTCTCAGGCGTTAATAACTGGGTCTTTTACATTGGTGTCTGAAGCAACACGACTAGATTTAATGCCACGATTGAAGGTTAGGTATCCTTCGGAAACAAAAGGTCAGATTTATATTCCGTTGGTGAACGTAGTTATGATGGTATCTTGTATCTGCGTAGTTTTATATTTCCGCTCTAGTGCACGACTAGAAGCAGCATATGGGTTAGCGATAACTATGACAATGTTAATGACTACCATATTAATGTTTACGTATCTATGGGAAATTAAGAAGCGACGTATATCACCAATTGTATTTTTACTCTTATTTGGTGGTTTAGAGAGCAGCTTCTTTGTCTCAAGCCTTACAAAGTTTTTTAAAGGTGGTTATGTTGCATTATTAATTGCGGTCATATTATTCGGAATTATGTTAGTTTGGCATTATGGAACTGCAGTGGAACGTTCGCAAGCAAACTATTTTTATATTAAAAAATATTTATCTATGTTTGAAAGGCTTCGAAAGGATGAATCCTTGCCGCTTACTGCTGACAATCTTGTTTACATTACACATAATACTCAAAATGATATAATAGATCGAGATGTGCTGTATTCCATATTTAATAAAAAACCAAAGAGAGCAAAAGCGTATTGGATTGTGAGTGTTATTGTTACTGATGAACCTTTTACAAATAGGTATACCGTGGATAGTTTTGGAACAGATTATGTATTTCGAGTAAGATTGTATCTTGGGTTTAAGATACACCAAAGAATTAATGTATATCTACGACAAATAGTTACGGATTTAATTGAATCTAAAGAGTTACCGTCACAGAAACCAAAATATTCAATTTATGGAACGGATGGAAATGTTGGTAACTTTGGATTCTGTATTATTAGAAAAATGATATCACCAGAAAGTGATATTGCTTCATACGGAAGAATGGCAATATCCATAAAGTACGCTATAAGGCATGTGGCTGGAACGCAGATACAATGGTATGGATTAGAAAGTTCAGCAGTTATTATTGAATATGTTCCGCTTTTTGTTAAAATGAAGTCGACAAACAATTTAGTTAGAGAAGAATAAATAGGATATAGAAAGGCTTTCCTTAATGCAATACTTGGGGAAAGCTTTTTTGGTGTTTGGAGAAAGATTGATGGTGAAGCTCTTGGTTTTGAAGGAATTATCCTTAAGAGAAACAATAGATTAATTCATATATAACTTTTTATAAATACTATGTTGCAATGTATAATAGTATGTGGTATGATATATCAAACAAGGAAGAATACGAAAGTATGGAAGGGAGGAACAAGGAAAGATGAACCCACAATTTAAAAAGGGAGCCTTAGAGCTATGTGTTTTATCAAAACTCTTGGGTACGGACTGTTATGGTTATGAACTAACAGAGGCAATCTCACAAAAGATGGTAATTGCTACAGGCACATTATACTTGGTTTTAAAACGATTAAAAGATGACAATTATGTTGAGACATATCTTGTAGAGTCTGGAGAAGGACCTGCAAGAAAGTATTATCACTTAACGGAAAGTGGTATTGCATATCAAGGTAAACTGAAAGAGGAATGGAAGGAATTCGTAGAAGCAGTAGATTATTTTATTAATAGGGAGGATAACTAATATGAACAGAGATAATTATTTATCACAAATTAAAACAGCATTACGCGAAGCAAAAGTAGATCAGGGTATTATTGATGAAGTTATCGGGGATTATGAAGAACACTTTAGGATGGGGATAAAGTATAACAAATCCGAAGAGGAGATTTGTGTGGAATTAGGCTCCGTTGAGGAAATAGTTGCAGAGATTAGCGCAATGGGAACAGCTAATCAAACGGCTAAGGAAGATACGAGGAGAGATGAGATCGATAATACGAACACGTTTGCAGTTGCTAGTAAAGAGAGTGAACAACAAAAAGAGGATTCCTCACAAGCACCATTTACTAAAGTTCAAGTAGATGGAATCTGTGCAGATATTGTAATTAAAGGTGGAGATACTTTCAAAGTTGACTACATCAACAATGGTAGCGAAAAAGACAAGTTGGCGTATCAGTTTTATCATTATCAAGAGGGTGATACCTTCTTTGTAGGTGTTAAAGAAAACTTCAGTAAGATGTTATTCCGTGTTTTACGAAACGTAGACCTTCGATTAGTTGTTCAGCTACCAAGCCATGTAGAGGATATTAAAGTAAAAGTAGCAAGTGGTGACTGTAGAATAGACGGTGTGAAATTGAAGAAGTTAGCTATGTACAGCGCTAGTGGGGACATTAATATGAACCAAACCGTATGTATAGAAGCAGACTTACATTCAAGCAGCGGAGATCTTAGAGTAGAAAACAGTAATGTAGATACGTTATATACGAAAACAAGTAGTGGTGATGTACAGGTTATGTATACAAACTCAAGATTTGTGAAATGCAATAGTAGCAGTGGAGATGTTGAAATCAACGAAGGAATTACTGAACGATTAGAGGCACAATCTGCAAGTGGCGATGTGAAGTGTTATGCAGTGTCCAAAGAATATTTTCTAAAGAGCATTAGTGGTGATGTTGCGGTAAGAATGCAAGGGGACGCGGAAGCTAACTACGAATCGATCAGTGGAGATATTGGAATACATTTGAATAACAATCAAAATGGTTATGTACTAAATGCTAGTACGGTATCCGGAGACGTGAATATTGGATATATGGGAATGTACCAATCAGATTGTAAGAGTGGTCACTACACGTTCGGAAATCAGGGAAGTAAGATACATGCTAAGACTGTGTCTGGGGATATTGATTTGAAGGGCTAAGCTTGAGAGTAAAAAAATTACTAGTTGACGAATGGTTAATTTTAGAGTATGCTAATTATGTTAATAAAAATTATATGAATATTATTATTTCTCTTATTCAGAGTGACGGAGAGTAAAGGCTCTATGAAGTCACGGCAACCCCCTAGGCGGAAGGTGCCAACCTGAGCGAGTAAAATCGAGCAATAAGAGGATTTGGTGATTATAGAATCAAGTCCACTTATGTGGACTTTTTTTGTGCCTTATTTATGTTTGCTATAAAGCTAAGGTGCGAAGAAAGTGTACGACTATAAGAAATAATAATTAAAGAAAGGGACAATACGAATGGAAAAATTATTATTTACTTCAGAATCTGTAACAGAAGGACATCCTGACAAAATCTGTGACCAGATTTCGGATGCAGTTCTTGATGCTTTATTAGCACAAGACCCGATGAGCCGTGTGGCTTGTGAAACTGCAATCACTACAGGACTTGTATTAGTAATGGGAGAAGTTACTACACAAGGATATGTAGATATTCAAAGAATTGTACGTGATACAATTAAAGAAATCGGATATGATGCATCTGAAAAAGGTTTCGATGCAAACACTTGTGGTGTTATTGTAGCGTTAGATGAACAATCAGCTGATATTGCTATGGGTGTAAACCGTGCATTAGAAGCAAAAGAGAACAAGATGTCAGATGCTGAGATCGAAGCAATTGGTGCAGGAGATCAAGGTATGATGTTTGGTTATGCGACAAACGAGACGGAAGAGTACATGCCTTATCCTATCTATTTAGCACAAAAGTTAGCACGTCAATTAACAAAGGTTAGAAAAGATGGTACACTTGCTTATCTTCGTCCAGATGGTAAAACACAAGTAACTGTAGAATACGATGAGGCTGGAAAACCAATTCACTTAAATGCAGTAGTTTGTTCCACTCAACATGCAGCAGATATTACACAAGAACAAATTCATGCGGATATCAAAAAATACGTATTCGATCCAATTCTTCCAAAAGAATTAGTAGATGAAAACACAAACTTCTTCATTAATCCAACTGGCCGTTTCGTAATCGGCGGACCTAACGGAGATAGTGGATTAACAGGACGTAAGATAATTGTAGATACTTATGGCGGATATGCTCGTCACGGCGGCGGAGCTTTTTCTGGAAAAGACTGTACGAAAGTAGATCGTTCAGCAGCTTATGCAGCACGTTATGTAGCTAAGAACATAGTAGCAGCAGGACTTGCAAACAAATGTGAAATCCAATTATCTTATGCGATTGGTGTGGCGCAACCAACATCTATCATGGTTGACACATTCGGAACTGGAAAAGTCAAAGATGATGAATTAGTAAACATTATTCGCGAAAACTTCGATTTACGTCCAGCAGGAATCATTAAGATGCTTGACCTTAGAAGACCAATCTACAAACAAACAGCTGCTTATGGACACTTTGGTCGTAATGATCTTAGCCTACCATGGGAAAGAGTTGACAAAGTAGATGTATTAAAGAAATATTTATAAGAATAATAAAGGTGTGCTATTGAATGAAAAAGGTAGCACATCTTTTTTATAGCCTAAAACCACCTTTTTTAGAAAAAGTTAAGAAAGTAATGGAAGAGTTTATGTGTAAATCAAACACGCGTATGTTATAATATAACTTATGAGAATCAGCGAAGCTGATTCTAGGTCTTACACGAAGTGGAAGACCGTAACTCCGGAAGGAGTCATAAGTTAACGAGGGAAATTACGAAGTAATTTCTCGAGTCTATCTATATTGATAAGTT
>NZ_FRCP01000010.1:225435-275644 GCF_900142955.1 Anaerosporobacter mobilis DSM 15930
GAGTCATAAGTTAACGAGGGAAATTACGAAGTAATTTCTCGAGTCTATCTATATTGATAAGTTAGCGATAGAACGAAGTTCTAGAGCTAGGTCTTACACGAAGTGGAAGACCGTAACTCCGCAAGGAGCCATAATTAACAAGTATATATTTACTGATAAGTTAACAAGTCTATTATTTTAGTATAATAAAGAGGGTGACAAGATGAAGTTGCGTGGGAGAATCGCAATTGCATTCATTACGATTATAGCACTTCCTATCATTATGATTGCTACAGTGGGGAGCTTGATTATTAATAATCAAATCATATCCATTCAGCAAACATATGATGTGGAGTCTAATACAATTCAAGTTATAACCAATCCGATGCAGTTATTAAATCGTGTGACTAGAGGGGTATATAATGAAATTAAGTTATGTGCATTGAAGGAACCAGAAAAGTTAGAGGATATGGATTATATCCGGAAATTAAACGCTGAATTGGTAGGGAAGTATTCCTTTATTGTGCTTCGAAAAGGAGACAAGATTGAATATGCAGGTGATAGAGAAAAATTAAATCTAATTAGCGAGGATTTACCAGAATTCGCAGATTATACGATTAGCACGGATGGAGGTATCTATCTAGGTGGTGAGTATCCTTGCTTGATTAAACAACAAGATTTCTATTACCAAGATGGAACCGAAGGCTCCGTGTTTGTAGTAACAAATGTTAATAAATTAATTCCACAGTTAGAGTCTTCCATTGTTCAGTTCATAGTTTCATTTATACTTATAATTTTCTTTACAGCAATTATCCTTACAATCTGGATTTATCGGAGTGTATTGCGTCCTTTACGTACATTACAGGTTGCTACGAACAAGATTAAGTGTGGTAATCTGAATTTTTCTGTACGGGCTGAAAAGAATGATGAGGTTGGAGCGCTATGTGAAGATTTTGAAGATATGAGACGTAAAATTAAGGAATTAATTGAAGTCCGTATGCAGTATGAAAGGGATACGAAAGAATTGATTAGTAACATTTCTCATGATTTAAAGACTCCATTAACAGCTATTAAAGGCTATACAGAAGGCATTATGGATGGAGTTGCAGATACACCAGAGAAGAAAGAGAAATATCTAAAAACAATCTATACGAAGGCAGTAGATATGACATCGCTGGTAGATGAGTTATCGTTCTATACGAAGATAGACAGCAATACAATACCATATAATTTTGCTAAAATCTATGTGGATCAGTATTTCACTGATTGTATTGAAGAATTAGGATTAGATCTTGAGGTTAAGAATATTGATGTAGCATATTTTAATTATGCAGACGATAATGTAAGAGTAATTGCAGACCCTGAGCAATTAAAGCGAGTGGTAAATAATATTATTGGAAATTCTGTTAAATATATTGATAAGAAGAAAGGCATTATTAATGTTCGTATCAATGACCTAGGAGATTATGTTCGCATTGAGGTAGAAGATAACGGGAAAGGCATTGCGGAAAAAGATTTACCGAATATCTTTGATCGATTCTATCGTACAGATGAATCAAGGAATTCTTCAAAAGGTGGTACAGGACTTGGACTTGCTATTGCCAAGAAGATTATTGAAGATCATGGTGGAAGTATCTGGGCAAGTAGTAAAGAACTTGTTGGAACAACAATTTGTTTTACATTGAAAAAAGTTCAAGAGAATAAGGAAGAACTTAAAGATTTACCAGAAGTGGGTGACAACTCGAACTCAAAAAGCAGCAGGGTAGGAGAAGGTAAATATAGATTTTTCTTCTTGCCGGCAAAGGATAAGTCTAGTACAGATAAGAACTTATCAAGCAAATCCGAAGATAATAAGTCAATTCAAGAAGGACATTCTTCACAGAAAGAGAAATCAAAGAAGTCGGATAATAAGAACGATATTGGAGGTATTAAGGAATGAGTAAAATATTAATAGTTGAAGATGAACTTGCAATTGCAGAATTAGAGAAGGATTATCTTGAATTAAGTGGATTTTCAGTAGATATTGAATCCTCTGGAGACGAAGGTGCTAAGAGAGCTATTGCGGAGGATTATGATTTAATTATATTAGATCTAATGCTTCCGAATATGGACGGATTCGAAATCTGTAAGAAAATAAGAGAAGAAAAGAATATTCCTGTAATTATGGTTTCTGCAAAGAAAGATGATATTGATAAGATTCGTGGGCTTGGACTTGGAGCGGATGATTATATGACAAAACCTTTTAGTCCAAGTGAATTAGTAGCAAGAGTGAAAGCACACCTAGCAAGATATGAAAGATTAATTGGAACTGGTACAAAGGAAAATGAAATGATTCAGATTCGTGGTATTAAGATCGATAAAACTGCTAGACGTGTATATATTAATGGGGAAGAAAAAATCTTTACAACGAAAGAGTTTGATTTGTTAACATTTCTTGCGCAAAACCCTAATCATGTATATACGAAAGAAGAGTTATTCCAAGAAATCTGGGATATGGAATCTATTGGAGATATCGCAACCGTAACTGTTCATATCAAGAAGATACGTGAGAAGATAGAATTAAATACTTCAAAACCTCAATATATCGAAACAATCTGGGGCGTTGGATATCGATTTAAAGTATAAGGGATAGGAAATTGCGAAACTCTTCTCCATGGCGACAACATATCTGTGTTTTAAAGCTGTCTACTACAGTTTGGATAAAATTGTATGCCTTACACATACAATTCACCAAACAGTAACGACAGACATAAAACACATTGATATGTTTATCGCCATTACAAAGCGTTTCGCAATTTCCTAAGTTTAAGGGATTAAGTAAGGAGAGTTATGAAGATACCTATTATATATGAAGATTCCCATGTAATAGTATGTGAGAAACCTGTCGGTATGTTAGTACAGAGTGATCGCTCTATGGACGTTGACATGGTGAATGAGCTTAAGAATTATCTGTATGAGAAGCAAACAGAGAAAAAGGAACCTTATTTAGGATTGATTCATCGTCTGGATAGACCAGTAGGTGGAGTTTTGGTCTTTGCTAAAACACCTGTTGCAGCAAAATCTCTAAGTAGTCAAGTCGGTGGAGAAGAAGGTGGCAAGAATCCACTTCAAAAGATGGAGAAGAAGTATTATGCTGTTGTAGATAAGGACTTATCCGATAAGTTAGGTAATGAAGCAGAAGAGTTAGTGGACTATCTAGTAAAAGATGCAAGAACAAATACATCAAAGATTACGAATGCGAAGGATAAGAATGGAAAGAAGGCAGTGCTATTTTATCAAGTTCTAGCAGTTTCTAAGGATGAGAAGGGGTATCCGGTGACTTTAATAGAGGTTACACTTAAGACAGGCAGACATCATCAGATACGTGCACAGATGGCTGGAAATCGAATGCCATTATGGGGAGATACAAAATACAACGACGCATTCATAGAACGGCAGAAACAAAACCCAGATATGAGATGGGCCAATGTAGGATTGTATTCGCATACGTTAGTATTTACCCATCCGATATCAAAGAAAAGAATGCAGTTCGATGCAAGCCCAAAGGATGGAGTTTTTAAGCAATTTGATCTATAACGTGAAGTTAAGCAGACTTTGGGTCTGCTTTTTCTTTGTAAGAAAGCAAGAAAATTAGCGCTTTTGTCACATAATTTATACGAAATTGCAGACACTATATAAGGAAGTGTAGTAAAAGGTATGACGATAAGTGGCAGAGGTGTAATTGTGGAAAAAGATACGAATCGCACTAAGATAAAGACGGTATTATTAATAATAGGGACAACCATAGTGGTGTATCTTTTTTTTCGTTATGCCTTGTTTATGTTTGTTCCTTTTATATTGGCTTATTTTTGTACTAAGTTGTTACGTCCCGTTGTCGACTGGTTATATAACAAAATTAAGATGTTAAAGATGATTAGTACTACAATATTATTAATTATCTTGGTGAGCATAATAGGTACCGCGTTATTTTTCTTAACGAAGAAATTATTTGAGCAGATTAGTAGTCTAGTAACGAATATGCCGATTTATCAAGAGGTGATTATTAGTGGATTACAAAAGGTATGTGGTAGTTGTGACAGGCTGTTTAGCCTAGAAAAAGGACAGGTATTCGATTTTCTATACAGCAATGGTGCTAAGTTTGTAGTGGGAGTCCAGGAGAAGATGGTACCTATGATCACGCAACGGTCTTTAGGTATTGCAGCCTTAATGATAAATATTATTGGTAAAATTATTATCGTATTTATCGGAGTACTAATGATGATGAAGGACTATGATGAATATAAGGGTTTTTATGAAACGTCACGTTTTTATGAAGATATTCATAAAGTAACTGGTAAACTATCAGAGACGGGTATTGCGTATTTAAAAACACAAGCTATTATAATGATGATAAGTGCGGCAATTATGACATGTGGCTTACTTCTTATAAAGAATAGGTATGCACTGTTAATTGGTATTCTCATCTCACTTTTGGATGCATTACCAGCAGTCGGTTGTGGACTCGTATTAATACCCTGGGCTATAATAGAGCTGTTGTCAAAGGATATTTTACATGCTACGGTGATTATCACAATATATTTTATTTGTGAATTAATGAGACAGTTCTTAGAACCAAAATTGCTAGGGGATAGGATTGGGATCAAACCAGTTTATCTGCTTATGGCCATGGTAATCGGAGTTGAGTTGTTCGGTATCCTTGGTTTTTTGTTAGGTCCGCTAGGTCTAGTGATCATATCAGCTGTCGTAAAGGCGTATAGCTAAGTCTTTATTAAAGTGCAAAATACTATAATTTTATTTATGAGCCCTTGACAAGTCGAAAACTTTGAATTATACTCATCTAGTGTGCATTTTGCTAGAATAGTAACTTGTATCGCTAAAGCTGATAAAAACAGCAACCACAGAAAAAACATCATTACCGCAGGAGGTGAAAAGAATGCCAACTTTTAATCAATTGGTAAGAAAAGGAAGACAAACAATAGAGAAGAAATCAACTTCTCCAGCACTTCAAAAAGGTTTCAACTCATTAAACAAAAAAACTACTAACACATCATCACCACAAAAAAGAGGTGTGTGTACAGCAGTTAGAACAGCAACTCCTAAAAAGCCTAACTCAGCGCTTAGAAAGATTGCCAGAGTTCGTTTATCTAACGGAATTGAAGTAACTAGTTATATTCCAGGTGAAGGTCACAACTTACAAGAGCATAGTGTTGTTCTTATCAGAGGTGGTAGAGTAAAAGATTTACCAGGTACTAGATACCATATCGTTAGAGGTACACTTGATACAGCAGGTGTAGCTAAGAGACGCCAAGCTCGTTCAAAATATGGAGCTAAGAGACCAAAAGACGCTAAATAAGAATCATAAGTAACCACATTATCGCAATTTTCTGATTCAAAAGGTGCCGGATTAATGAGTTTATTCCTGTAGGTTGCAGGTGACAATATATTAAACTGGTTACGAACACAGAAAAACAATTGCAGATGTTATTTGTAATTGACACAATATGTGAGTACCGATGAATTAACAAGTGTAATTATCGGGATTCCGATAAACACGTATTAAGGAGGGAAGCACCGTGCCACGTAAAGGACATGTTCAAAAAAGAGATGTATTAGCAGATCCATTATACAATAACAAGGTTGTAACAAAGCTTATCAATAACATTATGTTAGATGGTAAGAGAGGTGTTGCACAAAAGATCGTATACGGAGCCTTTAATAAAGTAGCAGAAAAAACTGGAAAAGATGCTGTTGAAGTATTCGAAGAAGCTATGAACAACATTATGCCAGTGCTTGAAGTTAAAGCTAGACGTATCGGTGGAGCAACTTACCAAGTACCAATCGAAGTTAGACCAGATAGAAGACAAGCGTTAGCTCTTCGTTGGATTACATTGTATTCTCGTAAAAGAGGAGAAAAAACAATGGAAGAAAGATTAGCAAACGAAATTCTTGATGCAGCTAACAATACTGGTGCATCTGTTAAGAAAAAAGAAGATATGCACAAAATGGCAGAAGCAAACAAAGCGTTTGCTCATTACAGATGGTAAGATTCGCTGCTTAATTGCAGGGATTCTTTATCAGCTGGATAAGCCAATAACATGTTTGATAACCTCTTATGTAACTTTGGTTATGTAAGAGGTTATAATAAAACTAGGTTACAGTTGACCAAGCGAAGCAGATACCCGTATCTTCTTTGCTATCTTGCATATTTGCTAAAAATGTAAGAGAGAACACTGATTATTTTAAGGAGGAAAACCCTTGGCTGGAAGAGAATATCCGTTAGAGAGAACCAGAAATATTGGTATTATGGCTCATATCGATGCAGGTAAAACTACATTAACTGAGCGTATCCTATATTATACTGGTGTAAATTATAAAATCGGTGATACTCATGAAGGTACTGCTACTATGGACTGGATGGAGCAGGAACAAGAAAGAGGTATTACTATTACTTCAGCGGCAACAACTTGTCACTGGACTTTACACGATAAAACTGATGTAAAACCAGGTGCTGAAGAACACCGCATCAATATCATTGATACACCAGGACACGTTGACTTTACTGTAGAAGTAGAGAGATCATTACGTGTACTTGATGGTGCTGTTGGTGTATTCTGTGCTAAAGGTGGTGTAGAACCACAATCTGAAAACGTATGGCGTCAAGCAGACACATACAACGTACCTAGAATGGCATTCATCAATAAGATGGATATCTTAGGTGCTAATTTCTTTGGTGCAGTAGACCAAATCAAAAATAGACTTGGAAAAAACACAATTATTCTTCAAATACCTGTTGGTAAAGAAGATGACTTCAAAGGTATCGTTGACTTATTTGAAATGCAAGCTTACATCTATAATGATGATAAGGGTGAAGACATTGAAGTAACTGAAATCCCAGAAGATTTAAAAGATGATGCTGAATTATACAGAAGTGAATTAGTTGAGAAAATCTGTGAGTTAGATGATGACTTAATGATGGCTTACCTTGAAGGGGAAGAACCAACTAATGAACAATTGAAAGCAGCTCTTAGAAAAGCTACTTGCGATTGTAAAGCAATTCCTGTATGCTGTGGTTCTGCTTACAGAAACAAAGGTGTTCAGAGATTACTTAATGCTATTATTGAGTATATGCCAGCTCCAACTGATATTGAGTCAATCAAAGGTGTTGATGAAGATGGTAATGAAGTAGTTAGACATTCATCTGATGAAGAACCTTTCTCAGCATTAGCATTCAAGATCATGGCTGATCCATTCGTTGGTAAATTAGCATTCTTCAGAGTTTACTCTGGTTCTATGAACTCAGGTTCATATGTATTAAATGCTACTAAGAATAAAAAAGAGCGTGTTGGTCGTATCTTACAGATGCATGCTAATAAGAGAGAAGAACTTGATAAAGTTTATGCTGGTGATATCGCAGCAGCTGTTGGTTTCAAATTCACAACAACTGGTGATACTATTTGTGATGAAAAATCTCCAGTTATTCTTGAGTCAATGGAATTCCCAGAACCAGTTATCGAATTAGCTATTGAGCCTAAGACAAAAGCTGGTCAAGGTAAGATGGGTGAAGCTTTAGCAAAACTTGCTGAAGAAGATCCAACATTCCGTGCTCACACTGACCAAGAAACTGGTCAAACAATTATCGCTGGTATGGGTGAACTTCACCTTGAAATCATCGTAGATAGACTTCTTCGTGAATTCAAAGTTGAAGCAAACGTAGGTGCTCCTCAAGTTGCTTACAAAGAAACATTCACTAAACCAGTTGAAGTTGATAGTAAATACGCAAAACAATCTGGTGGTCGTGGACAATACGGTCACTGTAAAGTTAAATTTGAGCCAATGGATCCTAACGGTGAAGAAACATTCAAATTCCAATCAACTGTTGTTGGTGGTGCTATTCCTAAAGAATACATTCCTGCAGTTGGTGCTGGTATTGAAGAAGCTTCTAAAGCTGGTATCATCGCTGGATTCCCTGTACTTGGTGTTTCAGCTACAGTATATGATGGTTCTTACCATGAAGTCGATTCAAGTGAAATGGCCTTCCACATTGCTGGTTCTATGGCATTCAAAGATGCTATGAACAAGGGTGGAGCAGTATTACTTGAGCCAATCATGAAAGTTGAAGTTACTATGCCAGAAGAATACATGGGCGATGTAATTGGTGATATCAATTCACGTCGTGGACGTATTGAAGGTATGGAAGACATCGGTGGAGGTAAGATGGTTAAAGGTTATGTTCCACTTGCTGAGATGTTCGGTTACTCAACTGACCTTCGTTCTAAAACTCAAGGACGTGGTAACTACTCTATGTTCTTTGAAAAATATGAACCAGTTCCAAAATCAGTTCAAGAAAAAGTTATTGCTGCTAAGAGTAAATAATTTATTTATTAACCAATAAATAATCCTCACTTGGCGCATGCCAAGTGAGAGTAAATATAAGTTGACTATAAGTGACAAAATCTCTCATATAAGAGGTGCTGGAAACCTTGTAAAAACTGTATTTATGCAAAATTTTTCTTGAAAATATCCCTAATATGAAATATAATTAGTGATATGAGGCAATAATCTTCAATGGGTTATACATTCGTAAGAAGATTATAACAAGAGTCAGCTAAACTGGCTCACTATAGAGAATTCAGTATTGTAGCCCAAAGGGCGCATATTAAAGGAGGACACTTAAAAATGGCTAAAGCTAAGTTTGAAAGAACGAAACCACATTGTAATATTGGTACTATCGGTCACGTTGACCACGGTAAAACTACATTAACAGCTGCTATCACTAAAACACTTTCTGAAAGAGTTGCTGGTAACGCTGCTGTAGATTTCGAAAATATTGATAAAGCTCCAGAAGAAAGAGAAAGAGGTATCACTATCTCTACTTCTCACGTTGAATATGAAACTGAAAAGAGACACTACGCTCACGTTGACTGTCCAGGACATGCCGATTACGTTAAGAACATGATCACTGGTGCAGCTCAAATGGATGGTGCTATCCTTGTAGTTGCTGCTACTGACGGTGTTATGGCTCAAACAAAAGAGCATATCTTATTATCTCGTCAGGTAGGTGTACCTTACATCGTTGTATTCATGAACAAATGTGACATGGTTGATGATGAAGAATTACTTGAATTAGTAGAAATGGAAATCACTGAAAACCTTGAAGAATATGAATTCACTGATTGTCCAATCATCAGAGGATCTGCTTTAAAAGCTCTTGAAGATCCACACGGTCCTTGGGGAGATAAAGTTATGGAATTAATGGACGCTGTAGATGCTCATATTCCAGATCCTAAACGTGCTACTGATCAAGCTTTCTTAATGCCAATCGAAGACGTATTCTCAATCACTGGACGTGGTACTGTTGCTACAGGCCGTGTTGAACGTGGTGTGCTTCATGTAAATGAAGAAGTTGAAATCGTTGGTATCAAAGAAGAATCTCGTAAAGTAGTTTGTACTGGTATCGAAATGTTCCGTAAACTTCTTGATGAAGCTCAAGCTGGTGATAACATCGGTGCACTTCTTCGTGGTGTTCAAAGAACAGATATCGAAAGAGGACAAGTACTTGTTAAACCAGGTACAATCAAATGCCATAAAAAATTCACTGCTCAAGTTTATGTTTTAACTAAAGATGAAGGTGGACGTCATAAACCATTCTTCAATAACTATAGACCACAATTCTATTTCAGAACAACTGACGTAACTGGTGTTATCGAGTTACCAGCTGGTGTTGAAATGTGTATGCCTGGTGATAATATTGAAATTACAGTTGAATTAATTCACCCAATCGCTATGGAACAAGGTTTATCATTCGCTATCCGTGAAGGTGGACGTACTGTAGGTTCTGGTAAAGTTGCTACTGTAATCGAATAATTAATCGAGTAGATTGATGATATTAAAGCACCCCTTATTTATAAGGGGTGCTTTTTCATAATACTTTAACGCCTATAATGATTAGGAAACGAATAAGTTAGATAATTGGGTGTAACAGTGGGGGCTAGTATAGAACCCAAATGAAAAGGTATATAAGAATGCTGTAGAGATGGAAAAAGATTGTTATTGAATATGCACAACTTGTTACAGAAGGATTATAGTGTTAGTCACTTATATTATCTTAATCAGATAACAATCCATCAGAATTGGTCTGTAGAAAGAAGCTAATAGAAAATTAAAATAACGCCAACAAAAACAAGACTATGTTTTTGTTGGCGTTACAAATTATGTCATTAGAAAGCTTCGTATAGCTCATTATACACTAAGCATCATATTTACGTATAAAACAAGCTCCGACTATATCTGGACCAGTATAGGTACCAATTGTTGTTCCAAGAGTAAAGATTGGGTAAATAATTGGTTGGTTAATAATAGAAGGTAATTTTTCAAGAAAAGTTGAAGCTTCGTCAAAATTAGTACCTGTTATAACACAGAATTCATAATCATTAAAATCGAGATTATTGTTTTTGAAATATTCTGAAATCATATCATACACTTTATCAATGGCTTTTTTGAAACCACGAACTTTACCATAAGGAGCAAGCTCACCATCTTCTAATACGATGAGTGGTTTCAGATTTAATAAACTTCCTGCAAGTGCAGAAACCTTACCTATCCTACCACCCTTTTGTAAGTATTCGAGAGTACCTAGAGTAAACATTAATCTGCCTGTTTCACGCAATTCTAGAAGTTTAGCGACGTTATCAGTAAGTGAATAGCCGGCTTCATGCATCTTAGCAGCTTCAAGTAATAAAAGCCCTTGTCCACCTGTACATAATAACGAATCAACAACCTCGATATTACTCTTAGGATATTTTTCTTCTAGAATGGATTTTGCATTCATAGCGGATTGGTGTGAACCACTAAATTTAAGGGTAATATTTAAACAAAGAACGTCGTATCCAGCCAAGATTGCTTCTTCAAACTTGTCACAGTAATCTTCAACAGATGGAAGCGAAGTTTTAGGATATACCTTCTCTGTAGTTAGTCGATGATAAAAGTCGGGTATAGAAATGTCAATAATTTCTTTTTGATATGTTTCTTGATCAAATGACACATAAAAAGGAATCGTTGTTATGTTGTATTGATCTAATAATTCTTGTGTTAAGTCGCAAGAACTATCACTAAATATTCTATATGGTTTCATAAAATCCTCCGTTAAAACGATGTTAATGGGATACTTTAGCCAAAGCAGGTATATGCAATCCGCTCTACTATTACTCATAATAGACAACCTACTTTGGGTGCTATCAGTCGGATCACATAGTATGTTGCAATTATAGCTATTATATCATATTTCTATTAAAAAGTAATTAACTTTGTTAAATGTTAATAAAATGTAATTTTTAATATATGGTGGAAAAAAGTACATTCATAATTTCCCTTAAATTACAGAAAATAATTAGGTAGGAATTAATTAATGAGTAATGTAGGAGGTGTAACAATGTCATTTACAGATAATGGTGAATTGCCTGTTGGATTTGGGATGTCATTAGCACTTGATATGAAAGCGATGGCTAATTTCTCAGCACTTACTGATGGTAAGAAGGAAGAACTCGTTAACTATATTAAGAATTCTACTACTGGATATGAGGCAAAAGAAAGAATCACAGAAGTAGTGAACCGATTGCACAATGATTCATTTTTTTAGCAGCACAATGATTCCCGATACTTTAGTAGTGGGTAATTACTTTCCAGTGTTGACATGGGATAAACCCATGTCAACAGGTAAGAAAGAGTATTAATTTTACTAATCTGGCTCTATTAAACAATTAATAATTGGCATTTTACAATATGCCAGTAAACAAGTATACTACTAAAAAACAATAGAAAGTGGTGGTAGTATGAGTAAACAGCAAACAACAATAAAACTTACACAGACTGCATTGATGGCTGCACTGTGCTATATAGGATTTCAGTTCTTGCGATTTGATGTTCCTATAGGTATGGAGAAAACAGCGATTCATTTTGGAAACACATTTTGTGTATTAGGTGCACTCTTGCTTGGAGGACTATGGGGGGGGCTTGCTGGCGCTGTTGGAATGACAATTGCAGATTTGACCTCTGATTATGTTACATATGCACCGAAAACCTTCCTATTAAAGTTGTGTATTGGTCTTATCGTAGGATTTGTCGCCCATAAGATAGCGAAATTAAGCAAAGAACATGAAAAACCATACATTATAAGATGGACTGTAATTTCTGCTGTTGCTGGTATGGTATTCAATGTAGTAGCAGATCCAGTTGTGGGATATTTTTATAAGAGATATTTACTTGGAATGGAAGATAACTTGGCGAAATCATTAGCAAAGATCACAGCTGCTACAACCTTCGTTAATGCTCTTACTTCGATTATAATCGCTTCATTATTATATGTAGCTGTACGACCAGCATTAATGAAAGCGGGATTGTACGTACGAGTAGATGAAGAAAGATAAGTCGAATCATTATGTGGAATACAATAGAATAATTGCATTGCTAACTTTCTGTTGTCGTTAATTATAAAACATTGTATACTGGTTATAATAAGTATACAATGTTTTTTGCGTAATAGTAGGCTATAACCTATTATGTAAAGAAACTCTGCCAAGAATGAATGTTAGAGAGTTGTACAAAGTAGCATTATATGATATTCTGATAGATAGCGGTGTGAGAAAAATGTAGAAAATAAAAATTTCCTTTGATTTAATCAACTAATGCGTATATAATAATATTGAATATGTTTAATTAGTTGAATAATGGAAAAAATTAGATAATAACTGTAAAGATTATATTATAATAAATGATTGGAATTGAAAGGAGATTTCATATGTTGGGCAGTGATATTGGTATTGATTTGGGGACAGCAAGCGTATTAGTCTACGTCAAGGGAAAGGGCGTAGTTTTAAAAGAGCCTTCTGTTGTGGCATTCGATAGAGATACGAACAAAATTAAGGCAATCGGCGAGGAAGCTAGATTGATGCTTGGTAGAACACCAGGTAATATCGTAGCAGTTAGACCATTAAGACAAGGTGTTATTTCTGATTACACAGTAACAGAGAAGATGCTTAAGTATTTTATACAAAAAGCAGTTGGCAAACAACGTTTTAGAAAACCTAGAATTAGTGTATGTGTACCTAGTCAGGTAACAGAAGTTGAAAAGAAAGCAGTAGAAGATGCAACATACCAAGCAGGTGCAAGAGATGTTTCTATTATAGAGGAACCAATCGCAGCAGCAATTGGTGCAGGTATTGATATATCAAGACCATGTGGAAACATGATTGTTGATATAGGTGGTGGTACTACAGATATTGCTGTTATCTCACTAGGAGGTACGGTAGTTAGTACATCAATTAAGATTGCAGGAGACGATTTTGATGAGGCAATCGTACGCTACATGCGTAAGAAACATAATCTATTAATCGGTGAAAGAACAGCAGAAGATATTAAGATTAAGATAGGATCTGCGTATAGAAGACCAGAAGTGGCTACTTTAGATGTTCGTGGCCGTAACTTAGTTACAGGTTTACCAAAGACTATCACCGTTACTTCTGATGAAACAGAAGAAGCGCTAAAAGAAACTACTTCACAAATTGTTGAAGCAGTACACAGTGTATTAGAAAAAACTCCACCAGAATTAGCAGCTGATATCGCTGATCGTGGTATTGTTTTAACTGGTGGTGGTTGTTTATTATATGGTTTAGAGCAACTTATTGAAGAAAAGACAGGAATCAATACAATGACAGCAGAAGAGCCAATGACAGCTGTTGCAATTGGAACAGGAAAATACGTTGAATTCTTAAGTGGTAAAAGAGACTAGATAATAAGATTCACATTCCATCTTAGGTGGAATGTGAATCTTATTGGTATCTAGTATTTCTAGAAGCTAAATAGACTATAAGTACTATAAAGCAATCGTAGGATTATGACGAAATATAGGATAAGGGATAGTGTCAATAGGACCTATAGATTTAGTAGGAGGTATAAGAGTTTGGTTAGAGGACTATATACTGCTTATACAGGAATGATTAATGAGCAGAAACGATTAGATACGATTAGTAATAACTTGGCCAATGCAGCTACAGTAGGTTATAAGAAAGAAAATGTTACCAGCCAAGCGTTCGAAGAAGCATTGACAATCAAGATTAAGGATTCATCAGAAGCCTATACGAATAGACCTATTGGCACGATGAGCTTAGGAGTAAAACTTGGTGAATATTATACCGATTATGCGCAAGGTTCATTCCGCGAAACTGGTAATACATATGACTTGGCTATTGAAGGGAATGGATTCTTTGCTGTGTCAACTACAGATAAGAACGGTAATGAGTCCATTCGCTATACGAGAGATGGCTCATTTAAGATGACACAAGATGGATATATAGTAGATTCGTACGGCAATCATCTGCAAGGTGATGGCGGGGATATCCAGATACCAACCAATGCGCAGACAGTAACAATTGATATTGACGGTACAATCTATGCGGATAAAGAATATATAGGTAGAGTTAAGTTAGCGGATTTTGAAGATTACAATTATCTTGAGAAAGCTGGAGATAATTATTACAATGCTGTAGATGGTGCTATTCAAAAAGATAGTGTGGGTATTATAAGACAAGGTTGTACAGAACAATCTAATGTTAACGTTATCTCGGAAATGGTTAATTTGATTAATATTACTAGAGCTTATGAAGCTGGACAAAAAGTAATTAAAACACAAGATCAATTATTAGACCAAACAGTTAATCAAGTTGGTAAGGTATAATAGAAGCAACGAAGTGGCTACGAATAGATAGGTATATGATCGAGAGTAAAACAAATCACTAAGAAAGAGGTGTTTGATATGATGCGTTCTTTATGGACAGCAGCATCTGGTATGACTTCCCAACAGACGAATGTTGATACAATTGCGAATAACTTAGCAAATGTTAATACAGTAGGTTATAAGAAAGAGTCGGCAGAATTTAAAACATTGTTATACCAAACAATCCAAGATACCACAACAGATAATAACGGAGATCCAAAACCGACATCTGCACAGGTAGGTTTAGGCGTACGGAACTCAGCGATTACAACACACTATGCGCAAGGATCATTACAAGAAACTGGAAATACATACGACTTCGCTCTTCAAGGGTCTGGGTTCTTCATGGTTCAGATGGCTGATGGTTCTGTTAGTTATACAAGAAATGGTTCCTTTAACTTATCAATGGGAAGTGAAGGTATGGTACTTGCCACTTCAAGTGGTAATCCAGTACTTGATGTTAATGGTAAGGCAATTACATTTGGAACAGAATATGATACAGCTAAATTGTCAGTCGATGCGAATGGTAACTTTTGTTATCCGGATGAGAAGAATAATGCACAGCCAATAGGTATTACAATCGGAGTTGCACAATTCAATAATCCAGCCGGGCTATTGAAAACATCAGACAGTATCGTGAAAGAAACAGATGCTTCTGGTGAAGCTGTTTGGGGTGTGAATGCCGCAGCAAATCCTAATGTATCAATTAAACAAGGTTACTTAGAAAGCTCGAATGTACAAACAGCAGATGAAATGGTAAACTTAATCGTAGCTCAAAGAGCATATGAGATGAATTCTAAGATTATCAAAGCTTCAGATGAGATGCTTCAACAAGCTAATAACCTTAGATAGCCAGGTTATAGAATTTGGAAAGAGAAGGTGAGCTAATATGTCAATTGATTCTTTAGCTTCGTATAATAGCACTATATCAGAATTAAATAAACAAAATACGCAGGCTACACAATTAAAAGATAAATTAAACAACACGAACACTTCTAAAGCATCAGATGAAGAGCTTATGGAGGTTTGCAAGGACTTTGAATCGTATCTTATAGAACAAGTATTCAAATCAATGAAGACAAGCATGGTTCCCGAAAGTGAAGATGATAGCAATGAATATATGCAGTATTTTGGGGACACAATGTATCAAGAGTATGCAAAGAATATGAGTGCAACTGGGGAACTAGGAATTGCTCAGATGTTATACGAATCAATGAAACGTCAATAGATAAGGCGAGTGCTATTATAGTTGCAGGAATTACTGTAACATAATAGCACTTTTCTTTGTCTTTAAAGATCTTGACTAAAACAATACTCTTCCGGCTGTTTAAATCTTGCAGTTAGTGTTATTACTGGGTATAATAATATTATGATGAAAAAGCACGAGTATGGAGGAATAACAATTGGCTGAAACAATTCAGGGTTATGTTGAAAAAATAGTATATCGTAATCAAGAAAATGGTTATACCGTGCTAAGCTTAACAGGAGAAGATGATGATATAACCTGTGTAGGAAGTTTTCCGTTTATCAATGAAGGAGAATATGTAGAATTACAAGGTAACTATATCTCGCACCAAATATATGGCGACCAGTTTCAAGTACAAAGCTATGATATTAAAGAACCAGAGGATATGATGTCAATGGAGCGATATCTTGGTTCTGGAGCAGTAAAAGGAATTGGTGTTGCCCTTGCGGCGCGGATTGTTCGCAAGTTTAAGGAAGATACCTTTCGTATTATAGAACAAGAGCCAGAGCGATTGGCAGAAGTAAAGGGAATTAGTGTAGCGAAAGCGCAAGAGATTGGCACCCAATTCGAGGATAAGAAGGATTTGCGTGATGCAATGTTATTCTTACAAAAGTACGGTATTACCAATAATTTAGCGGTAAAGATATATAAGCAATATGGAAGTCGTATGTATGAAGTGATAAGAGAAAATCCATATAAATTAGCGGATGATATTAGTGGGGTAGGATTTCGAATTGCAGATGAGATTGCTTCCAAAGTAGGTATAGGAGGCGATGCAGAATTTCGTATTAAAGCAGGGGTATTATATGCATTGTTGCAAGCTTCCCAGTCGGGTAATGTTTATCTGCCGATGGATTTGCTGATTGCTAAGACCGCACAGATGCTAATAATTGAACCGGATAAGATTGAAAAACATATCATGGATATGATGATTGACAAGAGAGTCGTAATCAAAGAAATTGATGATAAGAAAGTAGTTTATAGTACGAATTATTATTATAGCGAGCTAAATGTAGCACGTATGCTTCATGATCTGAATGAACAATACGATGTGGGTATTGATGAAATTATAGATAGAGTTAAGAAAATCGAGAAGATTGAGAAGATAGAGTTAGATGAGATGCAAAGGGATGCTGTTGTGGAAGCAGTGCGTAATGGTGTACTTGTTATAACCGGTGGACCAGGTACTGGTAAGACAACTACGATTAATACAATTATTAAATTCTTTGAAGCAGAAGGGTTAGATTTTCTATTAGCAGCACCTACAGGACGTGCAGCCAAGAGAATGAGTGAAACCACAGGATATGAGGCGCAGACAATTCATCGATTATTAGAATTATCAGGAGCTCCAGATGATTCTAATACAAGGCTTAATTTTGAGAAGAATGAGGAGAATCCATTAGAAGCGGATGCCATTATTATCGATGAGATGTCTATGGTTGATATCAGCTTGATGAATGCACTTTTACGAGCCATTACTGTGGGAACAAGAGTGATCTTAGTCGGTGATGTTAATCAGTTACCTTCTGTAGGGCCTGGAAATGTTTTGAAAGATATTATTACTTCGAATGCTTTTCATGTTGTTAAATTAAACAAGATATTTAGACAGGCAAAAGAAAGTGATATTATTGTTAATGCCCATAAGATTAATAGGGGAGAGCCAATTACACTAGATAATAAGAGTAGAGACTTCTTCATGTTAAAACGAGATGATGTTACTGTGATTATACAAGTCATGCTTACGCTGATTAAGTATAAGATGCCAAAATACGTAAATGCAAAACCATATGATATTCAGGTGCTTACGCCAATGAGAAAAGGCGAACTTGGTGTGGACCGACTTAATCAGGTATTGCAGATGTATCTTAATCCAGTTGAGACAGGTAAAAGGGAGAAAGAGATATCAGGTCGTATCTTCCGTGAGGGAGATAAGGTAATGCAGATTAAGAATAACTATCAGATTGAATGGGAGTGTAAGAGTCAATTTGGATTGAGTTTTGAGAAAGGTACTGGCGTGTTTAATGGAGATACCGGAATCATTAAAGAAATCAACTTATACTCAGAAATTATAACGGTAGTATTTGATGAGATACGTTATGTGGAGTACTCTTTTCAACAAGCGGATGAGTTAGAACTAGCGTATGCAATAACAATTCACAAATCACAAGGAAGCGAATATCCAGCGGTGATCATTCCTGTATTATCAGGACCTAAGATGCTTTTGCACCGAAACTTATTATATACAGCAGTTACAAGAGCAAAGAGCTGCGTAACGTTGGTAGGTAGTAGTTCTGTAGTGCAATCTATGATTGACAATGTAAGTGAACAAGAGAGATATACAAGCCTAGATACCAGATTGAAAGAAATTATGAAATAGTTAAAGAGTACAGAAAACTCTAATAATTATTATGTTTATTATAGAAAACATTTACAAAACATTTACAAAACATGATTTTTAGTGGTGCATTATCAGGGAATATAATGTATAATGTCAATATACATTGTTAATTAAAGTAAAAAGGGAGACGAGGCTATTAGTATAATTGATTACGTATATCCGAACCGTTGTCCTGTGTGTGGAGATATTATTACACCAAGGCAACAAACTGTTTGTCCAGGGTGTGTTAATATATTTCAGGTAATAAAAAGTCCTAAGTGTTTGAAATGCGGGAAACCAATAGAACAGGAGGAACAAGAGTATTGTTTTGACTGTACAAAGTCTACATTTCATTACAATAGAGGCTTTGCACTGTGGATCTATGATGAAAAGGTTAAGAAGTCAATCGCGAACTTCAAGTTCCATCATAGACGCGAATACAGTAAGTATTATATTCAAGAAATTTTACATTATTATAGGCAAGAGATTATAAAAGTATCGCCAGAGGTACTGGTTCCCGTGCCTTTACATAAGTCAAAATTAAAAGAGAGAGGATTTAATCAAGCATATCTGTTAGCAAGAGGAATAAGTAAAAGTGTAGGGATACCGGTTGTTGAGAATTACCTATTACGTAGCCATAAAACGAAAGCTCAAAAGAGATTGAATGATAGAGAAAGAGCAAATAACTTACAGGGGGCATTTACTGTGAATCCGGCTTACAGCTTTGCATCATATAGTAAAGTTATGTTGGTTGATGATATATATACAACTGGCAGTACGATAGATGCATGCGCACAGGTGTTATTGCAAACAGGTGTGACAGAAGTTGATTTTTTCAGCTTAACTATAGGAAAAGGTTTTTAGGAGGGATAGCATGGATGTAAGAAATTGCAAAGATTGTGGAAAACTATTTAATTATATTGGAGGGGCACCTTTGTGCCAAACTTGTTTAAAGAAACTAGACGATAAGTTTGTTCAGGTAAAAGAATATATTTATGACCATCCAGGAGCAGGAGTTCAAGAGGTTGCAGAGGAGAATGACGTTACGCCAGGACAGATTCGTAAATGGATTAGAGAGGAAAGACTTGCCTTTTCTGATGATTCACCAATTGGACTTGCTTGTGAATCATGTGGATCAACGATTAAGACTGGTCGTTTCTGTAAAAAATGTAAGGACAAGATGGTAAATAACTTAGGTAATTTATATCAAGAAAAAGTCCAAGAGCCACAAGTTAGGAAAGAATATAATTTAGCAAAGATGCGTTTTCTAGATAACTAAGAATTATTATAGGTAGGGGGACTTGTAATGAATCAGTTAACGTTGGACGTGGGGGAATTGTTTATCAACATATATAAAGAAGTGACAGCATATTTATCATGCGTCGAACTGAAAGATGTATTGCCATTTGAAGTAGAGGGGGATTGTATATCGGGAAGAATTGAGACTAAGCCCGATGCACCATACGATTTAGTTTTGTTTTGCTGTATGTCGCAGGAATTAGCGAAGCAAATCGTAAATGATATGAGTAATGGAAATGTTAGTTCACAGGAAGATATAATAATTTATATAAAGGAATATATTAATATAGCAAGCGGACGGGCTGTTTCAACAATTAATAATCATATAGGAAAATCAGCTAGATTTTGTATCCCAGAAGTTCAGAACGGTAAATTAGATATTGGTGCTACAGATAGATACGAGAGTTATGCTAGTGTTTTTTTTAGAAGTGAATATGGGGAAATGATCTTAAAGGTTGCATACACAATCAACTGTTGCTTGAAATTAACAGATCGTGTATAACTTAGAGGAGGTAATATTATGAGTAAAACAATATTAATAATAGATGATTCTCCATTTATAAAAAGACAGATAACAGAGTTAACACAGAAACATGATTATACGGTAATGGGACATGCGGTAAATGGTGAAGAAGGAATTCGTATGTTCACAGAGATTAAACCAGATCTAACTATTTTAGATATAGTCATGCCTGGTATAGATGGAATGGAGACAGCTTCTGTGTTATTACAAGAAGAACCAGGTGCTAAGATACTTATGTTAAGTTCTATATGTGATGCAGATACAATTGATGAAGTTAAAAGTTTAGGACTAAAGTATTTAATCCCAAAACCAATAGAACCAGAACTATTACTGGCTACTATGGAAATGTTAATGAAAAACTAAAAAAAGAGACAATTTTCAATGATCATAAACTCATAGAAAATTGTCTCTTTTACATCCTATACTAGATGAATACCATCATCTTCAATGGTGATTTGTTTGTTCTTAAAGAGCCTTCCAATCGCTCTTTTGAAAGCATTCTTACTTAAGTTAAATTTGTTTTTGATATCTTCAGGATCTGATTTGTCGTTATATGGTAAGAAACCGTTACTCGATTTAAGTGCTTCGAAAACAACAGTAGCATCTTCGTCAAGTTGCAGATAAGATTTTTCTCTTATGCTTAGATTAAGCTTTCCGTCTTCCCTTACGTTAATAACACGGGCAGAAATCAAATCTCCAGGTTTATAATTTACGAAAAGCTCATTTTTAGGTATAAGTGCAGAGTATTTGCTATCTACGGCAACGAATGTACCAAAGTTTCTACTTAGTTCGTAAACAATACCTTCTACTTTATCGTCTTTTTGGTATGGAGAATCTGTTTGTAGATATTCATACACTTTCATAGTAGCGCATAAACGATTACTTTTGTCAATATAAAGGCTTACAAGAATTTGATCTCCAACTTTAACTTGTGAAGTTTGTTCTTTGAAAGGCAAAAGAAGATCTTTTGAAAGCCCCCAATCAAGAAAAGCACCGATTGATGCAACTTCTTTAACTGTAAGAACACTTAAATTACCGATAGTTAATGGTGGGATTGTAGTTGTTGCAATCATACGGTCTTCAGAATCTTTATATAGGAAGACTTCGATAGTATCGTTTTCCTTTGCCCTTTCAGGAAGCTGCTTTTTTGGTAGTAAAACTTCGCCGTTCTTAACACTTGCTCCGTCAGCGTTGCTATCTACATCTACTAGATAAGCACCGAACTCAACAAAGCGGTTTATTTTTAATGTTTGTATTTCTCCTAAATGCATATAGTAATCCTTTCTATAATAAGTTATTATGCTATAAATTGTATTATCGCATATGGTTTTCCATTTGGCATACAGAGTGTAACAATACATTCCTTATCGGATATCGTGTACTTAGGAATAATCGTATCACCAAGAAGAGCTGATGTACGGTAATCTGCACGCAGTTCATGCGTAATAAAATCTTCCGGAAGCAATTCTTCTGCTATCTTAATATATTGTCCATTATTTACATGATTATTAGTATCTAGGAATGAACTGGCAACAATAATAGGTTGTCCTTCTTGTAATTCACTAGGTATTTTAATCTTCCTAGGTGCGTAATCCATATCAATGCAATCTTTTAATGGGTATGCTGACGTGATTTTTTCGTCAAGTTTAACAGGATGTCCCGTATCCAGATCTACTAGAATCCAAATTGAGTTTGCATAAGCACAAACCTCATTAGACGCATCTGTTATAGTGAAATTACGGTAACCAAACATACTGTCAAAACCATATGCCCATGTAGATGTGGTTATAGACTCTCCGAAAATAGGATTACGGTTTACGATGATTTGCCAAGAGCTTAACATCCATGCACGTTTTACTTCATTCATGTAATCAATACCCACATGTAGATCTTCAGATTGAAAGGTAGTACAATCCTGAAAATAGTTTATTATTCCAGCTAGATCTAACTGTCTGTTTATGTCTACTTCGCTATAGCGAACTCTATTTGTAAAACTATACATTACTAATCATACCTTTCTGCTCATTAACTTATGACTCCTGCGGAGTACTGGTCTTTCACTACGTGAAACCCCTGGAAGTAGCTTTGCTACTTTCAAAGAAAGTTAAAAAATAAAATAGACTCGAGAAATTACGTTGTAATTTCCCTCGTTAACTTATGACTCCTGCGGAGTACTGGTCTTTCACTACGTGAAACCCCTGAAAGTAGCTTTGCTACTTTCCATAAGTTACATTATAACATTGTTTTGGGGTTTTAGATAGAAGGAATTTATCGTTCACTATTTGTAAAGTAATGTAAGCTTGCTTGGGACATGCATGGGATTAAGATTGAAACAATTTTATTTTAGTACTGTAAAATTATAAATTATGGTATATAATAAGTAGATAGAATGAAGGATTTATATAGGAGGACTTAGAATGAAGACAATTATTAGTACAGATAAAGCACCACAAGCAATTGGACCTTACTCGCAAGCGGTTGAAGTTAATGGAGTGATTTATACATCTGGTATGATTCCTATTAATCCGGCTGATGGCACATTAGTTACAGGAGCGGTAGAAGAACAAGCAGAACAAGCTCTTAAGAATCTAAAAGCTCTTATTGAAGAATCTGGTTCAAGCATGGATAAAGTAATTAAAACTACAGTATTCATTAAAGATATGAATGATTTTGCTAAGATTAATGAAGTGTATGCGAGATATTTTACGGATAACTATCCATCACGTTCATGTGTTGAAGTTGCTAGGTTACCAAAAGACGTACTTATAGAAATAGAAGCCATTGCCATTAAACAATAGAAAACAAGTTATGCGGATTTTTTATCAGTATGAATAGATACAAGTAATATTATATTTTGTGAAAGGAGCAGGAGTACAAGTTGAAGATTACGAATATATCAGATATGGAAGCATTCTTTAAGATGATTGATTCCTGTAAAGGAAAAGTAGAATTAGTTTCAGAGGAGGGAGATCGCCTTAATCTGAAATCTAAATTGTCCCAATATGTATCTTTAGCGCGTGTATTTTCAGAGGGAGTAATTGATCAATTAGATATAATTGCTTATGAACCTGAGGATATCGAACGTATTGAGGAATATGTATCAAACAATCAATAATAGAGTATAGATGGGGGCTTTCGTAGAAAGTCCCCATTTATATAATATATGTAATGTTACTATTATGAGTTAATTATCATAGTGCAAACTACTAGTAGATTTGTTATAATACAAATAACTGAAAGGAGGAGTTGTGTTGGACTCGATAGACTATTATAATCGGTTCGCTTCGGAGTATTATGAAAAGACAGTGAACGTGACTATGCAAGAGCAATTAAAACAATTTATGGAATTACTACCTGTTGGAGGGGCCGTTTTAGACCTTGGTTGTGGGTCTGGGAGAGATAGTTTGTTCTTAGTGGAAGAAGGATTTGATGTTACTTCTTTAGATGGTGCAAGGAAGATGTGTGAATTGGCACAGATCCATGTTGGCCAGGAAGTTTTGAACTTAACGTATGATCAACTAGATTTTAATGAGGTGTTTGATGGTGTATGGGCTTGTGCTTCATTGGTTCATGAAGATCCAGATAAATTACCGGTAACATTACAAAGAGTGTTTGATTGCTTAAAATCAGAAGGCGTTATGTATATGTCTTTTCGCTATGGGGACTTTATAGGTTTTAATAGTGATATTAATTTTTTCGCATATACGGAAGATACTTTCCATAGTGTATTAGAACAATGTAGAGAAAAACAGAATATAGAGATTATTGATGTATTCATAACGAAGGACAGTAGGCAAGAGTTCCTAGATAATGAATGGATTAATATATATATCAGAAAATTATAGGAGCGAAACTTTATGAACAATAAAAAGACGGTAGGGATTGTTTTTTTATGTACCGTACTAGTTAGTATAGCATCCGCTTTCATTATAGAAGGATTACGCCTGGTTATTGATAATTCTTTTCTCTTGATGTTAGTGAATCAGATGTTGCTGTTACTTCCATCGGCGGTATACATAGTAACATCTCGAATAAATCTAAAAAGAGCGATCCGATTAAAGAAAGTTAGTCCGGCAAATTTAGTTCTATGTATCATTTTTGCATTTTTAATAATGCCAATAATGAATTTAATTAATGCAATTTCCTTATTATTTTCACAGAATATGATTCAAGATACCATTACAAGTATCGTAAGTGATAATCCATTGTTTCTAAGTGTGTTTGTAATTGCTTTTATACCATGCGTGTTTGAAGAAACAATATTCAGAGGCGTATTCTATAATGAGTATCGTAAATCAAACATACAAGTGGCAATATTCTTAAGTGCATTTTTGTTTGGTATCATGCATCAGAACTTCAATCAGTTTTCTTATGCATTTGCCATGGGTATCGTATTTGCGCTATTAATTGAAGCTACAGACTCCATTGTGTCAACGATGGTTGTACACTTTATTATCAATGGGAATTCGGTAATTATGACATATCTAGCACCAAAGATTACTAAGTTCTTGCAAGAGGTAAGTGGTAATATGGAAGGTTATGTAGACATTGCTGATATGGATACAAGAGAAGCGATAATGTCTAGTATGGGCTATTATATTGTATCAGCGATTATTGCTTCTATATTAGCTTATGTGGTATATAAAACAATTGCACAAAACACTGGTAGGTGGCATCATGTGAAGGGAATTTTCTCGAAAAAAGCAGGAACACTTATAAAAGAATCGGATGGACCAGAGGAATTAGTGGCTATTGCACAGAAAGATAGTGGTATGTTCTCGATTACGTTAATTGCTGGTATTATAATATGTTTAGGACTAATGTTCGCAAATGAACTGTTTGTCTAGTGGAGTATAGATGGTGAATTAGATTTTAGTAATTGGGGATAGATATAAGTAAGAATTTAGAAAAATTGAAGAGAGAAAGGAAAATTATTATGATATATGATGTTATTATTATTGGCTCAGGCCCTGCTGGTTTAGCAGCAGGTATTTACGCACAAAGAGCAGAATTAAATACCCTTATTATTGAGAAGAATCCAATGAGTGGAGGACAAATTATCAACACGTATGAAGTTGACAATTATCCAGGTTTACCTGGAATCAGTGGGTTCGAATTAGCTGAGAAGTTCAGAACTCATTGCGATGGCCTTGGTGCACAGTTTGTAACCGGTGATGTTACGAAGTTTGAAGTAGTTGATGGTGTAAAGAAGATTACCCTTGATAATAATGAAGAGTATGAAGCTAAATCAGTAATTATTGCTACGGGTGCAGCTTATCGCAAACTTGGCGTTGATGGTGAGTTACAGTTATCAGGAATGGGAGTTTCTTATTGTGCAACTTGCGATGGTGCTTTTTTTAGAAATAAAACGACTGTTGTAGTAGGTGGTGGAGATGTAGCTGTAGAAGATGCAATCTTTTTGGCTCGTCTTTGTAAGAAGGTTTATGTGGTTCATAGAAGACACGAATTCCGTGCAGCAAAAACCTTATGCAATCGACTTATGTCGATGGAGAATGTTGAAATAATTTGGGATAGTGTTGTAGACAAGATTGAAGGTAATGATCTTGTTGAAGCTGTCCAAATTACAAATCGTGAAACAAAAGAACAAAGAAGAATAGAGACGAATGGCGTGTTTATTGCAGTAGGAAATCTACCAAACAGTGATGTGTATAAGGGTGTGGTTGCAATGGATGAAGCAGGCTATATTGTTGCTAATGAAGATTGTGAAACAAATGTACCTGGCATTTATGCAGCGGGCGATATTCGTACAAAGCCTTTAAAACAAATTATTACAGCAGCAGCAGATGGTGCTAATGCGATTACAGCTGTAGAAAAATATTTAAATGAATTTGCTTAATAAATAAAAGGAAAAGATACTGCCGGAAATATATTAAATCAGGAATTTATTGATCAACTTGATAATTTCTGATTTGCAATTGTATATAATTTGTTAATTCAGTATAATAAAAAAATGACACAGTATTGACAAAAATGATAAATTTTGTTATAATTAGCAAGTGTTTAATTAACAAATTCGTAACAATTACAATAGATATTTAATATATGGAGGTATTCGAATGAAAAGAGCGGTTTTAAAACGGACTTCAATTTGTCTAGCAGCAACTGTAGTATTATGTACTAGTTCTATCGTGAATACAAAGGCGGTATCCTTTACAGGTGAGATAGGTGTAGCTGGTATTGAACTATCACTTGGTGATAACAGTAGTGCTCGTAATGTAGTAAGAGATAGTGAGGTTGTTGGTGTTCTTTCAGCTAGAATGGTTGGAGAAGAAGCTGCAATTACAGATAATGATGAAAAAACAACTGAGGATATAGAAAGTGATTTAACAGACGACGTAAAGAACGATGATTCCGAAGCAGAAGATGTGAAGGAAGAAGAAGTTGAAGAACCAGTTTCTGAATACGCTAATGTTGGTATCTCAGTTGCCCCTACATATGTTAATGTAAGAAAAAAAGCGAATACCGATTCTGAGGTAATGGGTAAATTATATAAAGGTTCTGCAGCAACCATCCTTGAAACAAAAGGTGATTGGGTTAAAATTAAATCTGGTGATGTAGAAGGATACATTAATGCGGAATATTTAGCAATTGGATTTGATGCAGAAGAGTTAGTAGAAAAATACGGTACTAAAATTGCAACAGTTAATACAACTACATTGAAAGTTAGAGAAAAGAAAAGTACTGACTCTAGAGTATTAACTATGATTCCAATCGGAGAATCCTATGTTGTGCTTAAAGAGTATGATGAATGGGTTAAAGTTTCTATTGATGGTGGCTCTGACGAGGACGAAGATAATGGTGTAGTTGGTTATGTATCAAAAGATTTTGTAGATATTACGGTTGAATTTGAAACTGCTATTTCTATAAAAGAAGAAGAAGCTAAGAAAAAAGCGGAAGAAGAGGCTCGTAAGGCAGAAGAAGAACAAGCAGCTAGGTTACAAAGAGAACAAGAAGAGCAAAAGCAACAACAAAACAATTCATCATCAAGCAATTCAAGTTCATCAAGTAGCTCAAATTCATCATCAAGCAATTCGGGTTCAAGTAACTCAAGTTCAAGCAATTCAAGCTCAAACAATTCAAGTAGTTCAAACAGTTCAAGTTCATCAAATAGCTCTTCTAATACAGAAGCGCCTAAGGGATCAGGCACTGGTAATGATATTGCAGCATATGCACAAAAATTTATTGGTAACCCTTATGTATATGGTGGTACAAGCTTAACAAATGGTGCTGACTGTTCAGGCTTTGTACTGTCGGTTTATAAGAGTTTTGGTTATAGTTTACCAAGAACCTCTTCATCACAGTCTACAGCAGGTACCAGAGTAGATATGGGATCTTTACAACCTGGAGACTTAGTATTCTATACGGGTGGATCAGGAAGAATTAATCATGTTGCCATCTATATCGGTGGTGGAAGAGTAGTACATGCTAGTAATCCAAGAACAGGTATTAAGACTTCTTCTGTAAACTACAGAACACCTTATACAGCCAGAAGAATTGTGCGCTAATAAGAATATAATTGAATATAAACATATAATAAAAACGGATTCGCATATTTTAATATGTGTATCCGTTTTTTTTCATTACTGCTCATTTATAATTGTCATAAAAGGTATATAAGGGAGGTAAGTTGTCTAACAAATAAGACAAGATATGTGACAATAATAGAAATAGAAATTCAATTTAAATTTATAAAAAAGTAGTTGATTTATGGGTACTGGCAATATGCACAATGTCATTGTTGGAATTAGTAAAAAATGTAAAATTCGACTTTTGAGGATGTGGATTATGAATAAAGTTATCCACATTGTACAAGCCATATTTTATGGGCATTTTGAGTTATGCACGGAGTTATCCACATTATCCACAGTGTATGAGGTAGAATCTGTGTATGGATAACTATGTCAATATAGAATGTGTGTTTTGTTTTTTTTGATAAAAAATACATTTGACGTAATTTTTCGGTTATTTTTCTTGACATTAGTATTGTCAAATAATATTAAGAATGTGTTTTTAAATCAGAGAATATTAGGTTAATTATTAACTATTAATCCATTAAATCAGACAATTACAAATATATTAGAAATATGTTTGTTAAAATACTATAAAATCTCTTGATAAATTTTATAATTATGGTATAATACATATATAACAAATACATAGTAATTTTAGTAAATATTAGATGTATACAAACTATGCAATATGAAAAGACTTTATGATAAGTATGATATTAATAGGCGAAAGCTAGTTAATATATAAGGGGAAAGACATAAGCGATAGCAGATGTCGTTTTCTAATTGAAAGCAGAAGGAGTTGGACATTATGCGTTATATTATAAGTGGTAAAAACATTGACGTAACAGAAGGACTTAAAACAGCAGTTTACGAAAAGATCGGTAAACTAGAAAGGTATTTCACTCCTGAAACAGAAATCCATGTAACTCTAAGTGTTGAGAAAGAGAGACAAAAAATAGAAGTAACAATTCCGATGAAAGGAAATATTGTTAGAGCTGAGCAAGTTAGCACAGATATGTATGTATCAATTGACTTAGTTGAAGAAGTTATTGAACGTCAATTGAGAAAATATAAGAATAAATTAATTCAACAAAAACAATCATCTATCAATTTTAATCAAGCATTTGTTGATGATGTTGAAGATGATCATGAAGATGAAGAGGTTAATATTATTCGTACGAAGAGATTTGCAATTAAACCAATGGATGCAGAGGAAGCATGTATCCAGATGGATTTATTAGGACATAACTTCTTTGTATTCAAAAATGCAGATACTGATGAAGTTAATGTTGTTTACAAACGCAAAGGTAATACATTTGGTTTGATTGAACCAGAATTCTAGAGATAACTATAATAATATATAGGTCAAGGGAGAAGGTACTTATTAAAGTTCTTCTCCCTTGACTTTTTCCGTGATTATTTGCCGCATAATGGAAAAATGATTAAGTTTGTGTATATATAATGTAAAAGAATGGAGGTTGTTTAAAAAAATTAGTTGAATAGTGTAGGGACTAATGTTACAATAGAAAATAGTTTGAACATCACCAATATTATAGGAGTGAAAAGAAATGGGATTAATAAATAAAGTATTTGGGACACATAGTGAACGTGAATTAAAAAGAATAAATCCAATTGTAGATAGAATCGAAGCATTAGAACCGGAGTTTGTAAAACTTACGGATGATGAATTAAGAAATAAAACCAAAGAATTTAAAGCTCGTTTAGAAAAAGGCGAAACACTTGATGATATATTAGTAGAAGCATATGCAACAGTGCGTGAGGCTTCTAAAAGAGTTCTAGGATTAAGACACTATCGTGTTCAGTTAATCGGTGGTGTAATTCTTCATCAAGGAAGAATTACAGAAATGAAAACTGGTGAAGGTAAAACATTAGTGTCTACATTACCAGCTTATTTGAATGCCTTAGAAGGACAAGGTGTCCACATAGTAACAGTAAATGATTACTTAGCACATCGTGATGCCGAAGAGATGGGAAAAGTTCACCAATTCTTAGGCTTAACAGTTGGCGTTGTACTTAATAGTATGACTAATGACGAGAGACGTGAAGCTTACGCATGTGATATCACATATGCAACGAACAACGAACTAGGATTTGATTACTTAAGAGATAACATGGTTATCTATAAGGAACAACTGGTTATGCGTGGATTACACTATGCCATCATTGATGAGGTTGACTCTGTATTAATCGATGAAGCTAGAACACCATTAATTATATCTGGACAAAGTGGTAAGTCTACTAAGTTATATGAAGCATGTGATGTATTAGCTAGACAATTAGAGCGCGGTAAAGAAAGTGCTGAATTAACTAAGATGGCAGCTATCATGAAAGAAGAGATCGAAGAAGAAGGCGACTTTATTGTTAATGAAAAGGACAAGAATGTAAGTTTAACAGAAGAAGGCGTTCATAAAGTAGAAAAATTCTTTAATATTGAAAACTTTTCTGACCCAGAAAATCTTGAAATTCAACACAATATCATTCTTGCTTTACGTGCGCATAACTTAATGTTCAAAGATAAAGATTATGTTGTTAAGGATGATCAAGTATTAATTGTAGATGAATTTACTGGACGTATTATGCCGGGTCGTCGTTATTCAGATGGTTTACATCAAGCAATTGAAGCAAAAGAAAAAGTTAAGGTAAAGAGAGAAAGTAAAACCCTAGCAACAATTACATTCCAGAACTTCTTTAACAAATACCAAAAGAAATCGGGTATGACTGGTACAGCCTTAACAGAAGAAAGAGAATTCAGAGATATCTATGGTATGGACGTAATTGTAGTTCCTACCAATGTTCCAATTGCCAGAATTGATAGACAAGATGCTGTCTATAAAACAAAACGTGAGAAGTTACATGCAGTAATTGATGATATTATTGAAAGTCATAAGAAGGGGCAGCCAGTACTTGTTGGTACTATAACAATTGAGGCTTCAGAAGAAATTAGTGAACTTCTTAAAAAGAAAGGTATTCAGCACAAAGTGTTGAATGCGAAATTCCATGAATTAGAAGCAGAAATTGTTGCAGATGCAGGTCAACCAGGGGTGGTTACAATCGCTACAAACATGGCTGGTCGTGGTACGGATATCAAACTTGGTGAAGGTGTGACTGCTGTAGGTGGTCTTAAAATTATTGGTACAGAAAGACATGAATCTAGACGTATTGATAACCAGTTAAGAGGTCGTGCAGGTCGTCAAGGTGACCCAGGTGAATCAAGATTCTTCATCTCTCTTGAAGATGATCTTATGCGTTTATTCGGTTCTGAGAAGTTAATGAGTATGTTCAATTCACTAGGACTTCCTGATGGTGAACAAATCGAACATAAGATGTTATCGAATGCAATTGAGAAAGCACAGACTAAGATTGAAAACAATAACTTTGGAATCAGAAAGAATCTTCTTGAATACGATCAAGTTAATAATGACCAAAGAGAAATTATCTACACTGAGCGTAGAAAAGTTCTTGATGGCGAGAGTATGAGAGATGCTATCTATAAGATGATTACTGACATTGTAGAGAAGTTTGTTAACCGTTGCATAAGTGATGATCAATTACCAGAAGATTGGGATTTGACAGGATTAAACGAGTTATTATTACCAGTAATACCGATAGAAGAAGTTGTATTATCAAAAGAACAATTAGAAACAATGAAGAAAGACACGTTAATTCAAGAGTTAAAAGAAAAAGCTGTTAAATTGTATGAGACAAAAGAGGCAGAGTTCCCTGAGATTGAACAGTTAAGAGAAATTGAACGTGTTATCTTGTTAAAGGTTATTGATAGAAAATGGATGGATCATATCGATGATATGGATCAATTACGTCAAGGTATTGGCTTACAAGCATATGGTCAAAGAGATCCACTTGTTGAATTCAAATTCATGGGATTTGAAATGTTTGATGAAATGATTGAAGCGATTTCTGAAGATACCATTCGTGCATTAATGCATGTAAGAATCGAGCAGAACGTAGAAAGAGAAGAAGTAGCGAAAGTTACTGGAACAAACAAGGATGATTCAGCTAAAGGACCAGTTAAACGTACTGGTAAGAAAGTTCAACCAAACGATCCATGCCCATGCGGTAGTGGTAAGAAATACAAACAATGTTGTGGTAAGAATTATTAAGTAAACAGATAATATAATGGAAAGGGACGGAGATTAAATACGTCCCTTTTACCTTATTTAACATTAGTAGTCAAGTATTTATAATTTATTAAAATGAAAGAGGTGAAAGCAGTGGTAGAATTAGATCAATACAAATATACGTTAAGTACGTATGAGAAGCCACTAAAAGAAGTGGGGGATTCACTTTGACTTAGCAAATAAGAAGCTAAGAGTCCAAGAGATTGAAGAAATCATGGAGAAGCCATCCTTCTGGGAAGATGCGAAAGCATCTCAAGATTATATGAAGGAAATTAAGGAATTAAAGGCTACGATTGAAAAGTTTGATGAGTTAGTACAAGCTTACGAAGATGCCCAGACCCTCATAGAAATGGGGTATGAGGAAAGTGACCCTGATTTAGTAGCGGAAGTAGAAGAAGCGGTGAATGAATTTATTAGAGAATTCGAAAGCTTACGTGTTGCAACATTGTTATCAGAAGAGTATGATAAAGATAACGCAATTATTACTTTACATGCAGGTGCAGGTGGCACAGAGAGCTGCGATTGGGCTAATATGTTATTCAGAATGTATCAGCGCTGGGCAGATAAGAAAGGTTTTACAACAGAAGTCCTTGATTATCTAGATGGTGAAGAAGCTGGCGTGAAATCTGTTACATTACAGGTGAATGGTGAGAATGCATATGGGTATCTTAAGTCGGAGCGAGGGGTGCATCGACTTGTGCGAATATCTCCATTTAATGCAGCTGGAAAGCGTCAGACATCTTTTGTGTCCTGTGATGTAATGCCAGATATAGAAGATGATATAGATATTGAAATCAAGGATGATGATATTAGAATCGACACATATCGAGCTAGTGGTGCTGGAGGACAGCATATCAACAAAACATCCTCTGCGATACGTATTACACATATGCCATCAGGTATTGTAGTACAATGTCAGAATGAACGATCACAATTTCAAAACAAAGATAAAGCCATGCAGATGTTAAAGGCAAAGTTATATCTACTTAAGCAACAAGAGAATTTAGAGAAAGAATCTGGTATTCGAGGAGAACAAAAGGAAATTGGATGGGGAAGTCAGATTCGTTCTTATGTAATGCAACCGTATACAATGGTAAAGGATCATAGGACAAATGAAGAAGTAGGTAATGCGATTAGTGTTCTCGATGGAAATATTGATCCTTTTATTAATGCATACCTGAAGTGGGTAAGTATGGGTAAAAATAAGGAGGAGTAAGTATGGATAACACGAAGCAAGTCATATTTAAATTAGGAAACGAAGAGTTTGGTTTGGGCATATTGTATGTTAAGGCAATTGAAAAGTACATGGATATTGTGCCGATTCCGAATGCACCAAGTTATATTGAAGGTATTATTAATCTTAGAGGCGATGTTATTCCTGTGTATAGCTTGAGAAGTAAATTTGGCCTTTCTAAAAAGTCTGTTGATGAGGATACGAAATTAATTGTTACAAAATCGAAAGATATAATGATGGCGTTTGAAGTTGACTCTGTTAATGAGATTGTAGAAATCCCAGGAAGTAATATTCATGAAGCACCAGCTATTATTCGAGCAGAGAGTACAGCCTATATTAATTATGTTGCAGATGTGGATAAGCGGTTAGTTGTATTATTAAATTTGGACGGTATATTGAGTGAGGCGGAAAAGGGAGCGCTTGAAAAAGTTGCTTCAGAAGCCCAAGGGTAGCTAATAAAAATACATGCTTAAGTCATAATGCGACAATTGACATGTAATATATAATATGAAAAGATAGGAATTTGATGTGTATTTTTGAATTATTACGAGAATATATGTCAGAAACTTGTCTTTTTTTATGCATTTTGGAGAATATTTATAAAAAGGTTGCATTCGCTAAGGAAGTGTGTTAATATCTTCCTAGGAAAAACAAGTGTGTTTCCTGTACAAACACCAAAGTAGGTGAATAGGAGCGGTTATGAATAATAAGTTAGAAGAGGACAAATACTTTATTGTAAAGAAAAAAGCAGTTCCTGAAGTACTTCTTAAAGTAGTTGAAGCAAAACATTTGCTGGATTCAGAAAAGGTTATTACTGTTCAAGAAGCAACTGATACAGTTGGTATAAGTCGAAGTTCGTTTTATAAATATAAAGACGATATCTTTCCGTTTCATGATAATTCTAGAGGTAAGACAATTACATTTATGTTACAAATGGATGATGAACCTGGATTATTGTCTAGGGTTCTTAATCTTGTAGCGCAAAATGGAGCAAATATATTAACAATACATCAAAGTATACCGGTTAATGGAATCGCTATGGTTACTATCAGTGTAGAAGTTCTTCCATCAAGTGTAAGTTTGTCTGCGCTAATAGATGCGGTTGAAGGATTAGATGGAATTCATTATTTAAAAATATTAGCTAGAGAGTAGTGTGAAAGAGGAATCTTTCACATGCAAATATGTGCCTGCATTCCAAGGTTTGCAGGTTATGGAAAGGCATGGTTATTAATATGTTAAATATCGGTGTGTTAGGTTATGGTACGGTTGGTTCGGGTGTTGTAGAAGTCTTGAATACCAACCAAGAAAGTATCAATAAAAAAGCTGGAAATGAAATTAATATTAAATACGTTTTAGACTTAAGGGATTTCCCGGGGGATCCAATACAAGAAAAAATCGTACATGATTATGACGTTATTCTTAATGATCCAGATGTACAGATTATTGTAGAAGTGATGGGTGGTGTTGAACCAGCTTATACTTTTGTTAAGAAAGCGTTACAAGCAGGAAAGAGCGTATGTACTTCTAATAAAGAATTGGTTGCAAAACACGGTGCAGAGCTATTAGAGATAGCTAAGAGCAAACACATTAACTTCTTGTTTGAGGCAAGTGTTGGTGGAGGAATTCCAATTATTCGCCCATTGAATCAATCCTTAACTGCGGATGAAATTGAAGAGATTACAGGAATCCTTAACGGAACGACTAACTATATCTTAACTAAGATGAGTAAAGAAGGTCTTGCCTTTGATGAAGTGTTAAAAGACGCTCAGGACAAAGGGTATGCAGAACGTAATCCGGAAGCCGACGTTGAAGGTTATGATGCATGTAGAAAGATTGCTATTCTATCTTCATTAGCATTTGGTATGCAAGTAGATTATGAAGATATCTATACAGAAGGAATCACAAAGATTACAGATGTAGATATGAAGTATGCAAAAGCATTGAATGCAAGTATTAAGCTTTTTGGAACAAGTAAGAAAGTGAATGATGAAGTATTCGCTATGGTTTCACCAATGATGATTAGTGAAGAACATCCGTTAGCAGGTGTTAACGATGTATTCAACGGAATCTTCGTTAGTGGTAATGTACTTGGAGATGTTATGTTCTACGGTAGAGGGGCTGGTAAATTACCTACAGCAAGCGCTGTTGTTGCTGACGTTGTGGATGCAGCAAAACATCTTGGAACGAATATAATGACTATATGGAGTAATAAGAAATTAGAGTTATCTGATATCAAGAAAGCAAAACAAAAATTCTTCGTTCGTTTATCAGGAGATAAGAATATGAACATTGCCAAAGTAAATGAACTTTTTGGTGCAGTTACTGATGTGGAAGAAGTTATTGCTGGTGAATATGCTTTCATTACAGGGGAAATTGCAGAAGGCGAATTTGCTCAAAAGCAATCAGAATTAACGAATATGCTTAACAGAATTCGTGTTGGATTCTAGTAAATGGTACAATCATTATGTAGTCAGAATCTCCGTAAGCACCAATTAATAAATGCTAGGGCAGCTTACTACACCTACATTTGTTAACTGGTACTCGTGAAGATTAATTCTGATTAATAATCAGTGAATAATAGATTACAGTAGCAGCCTGATTAGATACATATAGCAGGTAGCTCTGCCGTTAATGAAAGGGAGAAAAAGCATGAAGTATATTGTTGTATTAGGAGATGGAATGGCGGATGAACCTCTAGAAGAGTTGGGAATGAAAACGCCACTTGAATATGCCAAAACACCTATGATGGATGTCCTAGCGTTGAAATCGGAGGTTGGTCTAGCGCAAACAATACCAGAAGGTATGAAACCAGGAAGTGATACAGCCAACCTTGCTGTATTAGGATACTATCCTAAGAAATACTATACAGGGCGTTCTCCTTTAGAAGCATTAAGTATTGGTGTGGATATGGAACCAACGGATATTGCTTTGCGTTGTAATATCGTAACTGTATCAGAGGATGATCTTCCATACGAGGAGAAAACTATTATTGACCATAGTTCCAGTGAGATATCTACAGAAGATGCTGCTGTTTTACTAGAGGCAATCCGTAACGAACTGGAAACTGATGTATATAAATATTATGTAGGAACAAGTTATAGACATTTAACCATATGGGATAAAGGAGAAGTTGTAGAATTAACTCCTCCACATGATATACTTGGTAAAGTGATTGGTGAGTATTTACCAGAAGATACGAAGCTAAGAGAAATGATGAAAAAAAGTTATGATATATTGAATAATCATCCATTGAATGTAGAGAGAGCCAAGAAAGGTTTGAATAAGGCAAACTCAATTTGGTTCTGGGGAGCAGGTACGAGACCAAGATTAGATTCCTTTGAAGAGAAGACAGGGAAAAAGGGTGCTATGATTTCAGCAGTAGATTTATTAAAGGGTATTGCTGTTGGAGCAAGCATGATGAACATAGAAGTAGAAGGTGCAGACGGTACGTTACATACAAATTATGAAGGTAAAGCACATGCTGCTGTTAAAGCATTAAAGGAAGATGGATGTGATTTTGTTTATATCCATGTAGAGGCACCAGATGAGATGGGCCATCAGGGAAGTATTCCTAACAAAATAACGGCAATAGAATCACTAGATCAAAGAGTAATAAAGGTGGTAAAAGCTGAGATGGATGCATGGGGAGAGCCATATAGAATGTTGGTTATGCCAGATCATCCAACACCAATCTGGTGTAGAACGCATACCAGTGATCCTGTTCCTTATCTTTTATATGACAGCACAATTGATATGAAGGCTTCATGGAGTTATAATGAAAGAGAAGCAAAGGACAGCGGAAATTATGTAGCAGAAGGTTATAAAATGGTTAATAAATTAATGACATATGAAAAATAATAATTTATTATTTTATAAACTTATGTATGTCCAATTAGTAAGTGTGTTTTTGCGTAAGTTTTTGTGTACGCGTTCTAAATATGTATATAGTATAGGAGGCAGTTATGCTAATAGTAAAAAAATTTGGCGGAACATCGGTAGCAAACAAGGAAAGAATCTTAAATGTTGCTAAAAGATGTATTGAAGACTATCAAAAAGGCAATCAAGTAGTTGTTGTATTATCTGCAATGGGTAAACAAACTGACGTACTTCTAGATATGGCTAGGGATATTAATCCAAAAGCTTCTAAGAGAGAGTTAGATATGTTGTTAACAACTGGTGAGCAAACTTCTGTTTCACTTATGGCTATGGCAATGGATTCGTTAGGAGTTTCGGCTATTTCGTTAAATGCGTTCCAAGTAGCTATGCACACTACATCAGTATATGGGAATTCAAGATTAAAACGTATTGATACTGAAAGAATTAAACATGAACTTGAAGATAAGAAAATTGTTATCGTTACAGGTTTCCAAGGTATAAATCAATATGATGATTATACAACGCTTGGAAGAGGGGGATCCGATACAACAGCAGTTGCTCTTGCTGCAGCTTTGCATGCAGATGCATGTGAAATCTACACGGATGTTGATGGTGTATATACGGCTGATCCAAGAATGGTAAAGAATGCAAAGAAACTTGATGAAATTACTTATGATGAGATGTTAGACTTAGCTACATTAGGAGCTGGAGTTTTACACAACAGATCTGTTGAGATGGCTAAGAAATATGGAGTATCACTAGTAGTACGTTCAAGTTTAAATACATCAGAAGGAACCGTTGTCAAGGAGGAAGTTAAAATGGAAAAAATGTTAGTAAGTGGAGTAGCAGCAGATAGAAACGTAGCACGTATTTCGGTAGTAGGATTACAAGATACACCAGGGGTAGCATTTAAATTATTTAACCATTTAGCAAACCATAACATTAATGTTGATATTATTCTTCAATCAATCGGACGTGAAGGAACAAAAGATATTAGCTTTACAGTAACAGAAGATGCAGTAGATGAAGCAGTTGCTATCATTAAGAGACACAGCGAAGGAAGTTTAAAATGTCAATCAGTAGACGTTGAAAGAAATGTTGCTAAAGTATCTATCGTTGGTGCTGGTATGATGTCAAATCCAGGTGTAGCTGCTAAGATGTTCGAAGCATTATATGGTGTACAAGTAAACATTAAGATGATTGCAACATCAGAAATTCGCGTTACTGTATTAATTGATGACAAGTCAGTAGAAGTAGCAACTAACGCAGTTCATGAAAGATTCGCACTAGGTTTATAATAAAGGAGTTCTTAACAGAATGCATTTATGTAGCTGAATATCACTTGCAAAACTAAAAGTAAGTATATTTAGTAACTAAGTACATTCATACGCCGGCAATAAAAACAACCTTCCAACGAAGTATGCCTTAAGGCGGACATAAACGTTCGTCTCTGACATGCATCTTATGGAAGGTTTTTTTGTCGTCGCAAATTATTGTACGTAGTTGCTAAAAACATGTTAGTGAATCTATAAGTTATTTTGCAAATGCATATCATATCAGTTGATAACCATAAGAGCCAATCATATCAGTTGAAGATTTGACAGAATTAACTTATATATTTTTTTAATAATTATTTAATTGTATTTCTGTTGATTTAGCATTATCATTTCTAGTAACTTAGTGTAACTTATCAAAAGAGATTTAAGTCTTGTAGCACTGTATTGAGTTTTGCGATTAATAAGAAAATTAGAAAGTGAGGAATCAGTATGAATTGGTTAAGAAGAGTTATGATTGGTAGGTATGGTGTGGATCAATTGTCTATTGCACTTCTTGTGATTTCGGTTATACTAACAATAGTGGGAATTTTTCCAAAGACGCACGTGCTTTCGACGTTGGCATTAATACCGTTGTTACTTTGCTATTTCAGAACATTTTCAAAAAATACAAGAAAAAGGTATGAAGAGAACCAAAAGTTCTTATCTTTTTGGAATCCAATACGTAATACATTTACGAAGAGGGTAGAACGTAGTAAGGATAAAACACATCGGTTTTTTAAATGCCCAAAGTGTAGCAAGACGGTTCGCGTTCCCAAAGGGAAAGGGAAAATCTGCATAACTTGCCCGATATGTAAAGAAGAATTTATAAGAAAGTCGTAAAGGAGTTTGTCTAGATGGATATATTAAAACAGTTAAAAGACGAATTGGGAATCAGACTAGAGCAGGTAGAAGCTACTGTTAAGCTGATTGATGAAGGGAACACCATACCGTTTATTGCTAGATATCGTAAGGAAGTAACGGGTTCGTTGAATGATGAAGTGCTACGTAATTTACATGAAAGATTGTTATACTTACGTAATCTTGAAGATAAGAAGACTTCTGTATTAGCTAGCATAGAAGAACAAGGCAAACTTACAGAAGAATTAAAGAAACAAATTCTTGAAGCGGCTACTCTAGTAGTAGTAGAGGATCTTTACCGCCCTTATAGGCCAAAGAGAAGAACAAGAGCTACGATAGCCAAAGAGAAAGGTTTAGAGCCACTTGCTAATCTAATTGTAATGCAGATGCTTACTAAGCCAGTGGAAGAAGAGGCGAAAGAGTTCCTATCAGAAGAAAAGGAAGTTCATACAGTAGAGGATGCAATAGCAGGGGCAATGGATATTATTGCTGAAAGTATTTCAGATGAAGCAGATTATCGCATCTATATTCGTAAAGTAACGATGCAAGAAGGAACCATTACATCTGTTGCAAAAGATGTGAAAGTAGAATCAGTATACGAGATGTATTATAACTTTGAAGAGACAATTGCTAAGATAGCAGGACATCGTGTTCTTGCCTTGAATCGTGGCGAGTCAGAGAAGATACTAACGGTTAAAGTGAATGCTCCTATAGAGAAGATTTTAAGATATCTAGAAAAGCAAGTTATTCGTAAGGACAATGCCTATACAACGGGTTTATTAGTTAAAGTAGTAGAAGATAGTTACAACCGATTAATTGCACCAGCTATCGAACGTGAGATTCGTAATGAATTAACGGAGAAAGCGGAGGATGGTGCCATTAAAGTATTCGGAAAGAACTTAGAACAACTTCTTATGCAACCACCAATTGTGGGACAAACTGTACTTGGTTGGGATCCAGCATTCAGAACTGGTTGTAAGTTAGCGGTAGTAGACCCAACAGGGAAAGTGCTTGATACAACAGTTGTATACCCTACCGCACCACAGAATAAGGTAGTGGAAGCGAAGAAAGTTGTGAAAGCACTAATTGAGAAATATAACATAACATTAATCTCAATTGGTAATGGAACTGCATCTAGAGAATCGGAATTAATCGTATCAGATATGATTAAGGAGATGAATCGTCCGGTTCAATATATAATTGTAAATGAAGCTGGAGCTAGTGTATACTCAGCAAGTAAATTAGCAACAGAAGAGTTTCCTAACTTTGACGTAGGTCAAAGAAGTGCTGCCTCTATTGCTAGAAGACTTCAGGATCCACTCGCTGAACTTGTTAAGATTGAGCCTAAGGCAATTGGTGTAGGACAGTATCAACATGATATGAACCAGAAAAAACTTGGAGAAGCACTATCTGGTGTTGTAGAAGATAGTGTTAATAAGGTAGGTGTAGACTTGAATACGGCAAGTGCCTCCCTGCTTGAGTATGTATCAGGTATTACGAAAGTAATAGCAAGGAATATCGTTGCGTACCGTGAGGAAAACGGAAGATTCACAAATCGCAAACAATTATTGAAGGTTGCAAAACTTGGACCAAAAGCATACGAACAATGTGCTGGGTTTATGAGAATTGCAGAGGGAGATAATCCGTTAGATGCAACAAGTGTGCATCCAGAGACATATGATGCAGCAAAATCACTATTAGATACCTTAGGTTATACGTTAGCTGATATAACGAGAAAAGATGAAACTGGTAAACCGGTATTATCGAGACTTAGTAATAAGATTACAGATAAAAACAAAACAGCGAATGAACTTGGTATAGGAACAATTACTTTAGAAGATATTGTGAAGGAGTTAGAAAAACCAGCAAGAGATCCTAGAGAAGAGATGCCAAAACCAATTCTACGCACGGATGTACTCGCAATGGAAGATCTATCACAAGGTATGATCTTGAAGGGTACAGTAAGGAATGTTATTGATTTTGGCGCATTTGTTGATATCGGGGTTCATCAAGATGGATTAGTTCATATCTCACAATTAACGGATAAGAAGTTCGTAAAGCATCCTCTTGATGTAGTGAGTGTTGGAGATATTGTTGATGTGAAAGTTATGGATGTTGATTTAGCTAAGAAGAGAATCCAGTTAACAATGAAGCTGTAATAGAAGTAATGTATCAGTTATTTTAGGTAAGCAAGAAGGTTATAAAGAGTAAGGTGTATATGGATATACGTATTGACAAAAAAGAAGAAAATGTATATTATAATCTTAATAGGTAACTGTATGGTTACCCAGCTATTTCGGATTTAGATACGCGTAAAATGAAGGAAAAACATTCATTCTGGCGTAAGCTAACCTGCGAATCGTTAGCATTAGATTTTAGAAAAGCTGCAAGATGAAACAAAAATGAATAAGATAGTTCTTCGGGGCAGGGTGAAATTCCCGACCGGCGGTTAAAGTCCGCGAACTGCGTTAAGCAGTTGATTTGGTGCAATTCCAAAACCGACAGTATAGTCTGGATGAGAGAAGAAGACATTGGATATTATTATCACGCTATAATTAGATTGTTATAGATGAGAATAGTAATAATTGACGATGAATAGCAAACGCCCTGAATGTTTTCGTTCAGGGCTTTTTTATCTTATAAAGCTTTAGAAAGGGATATAAGATAAAGCGCTCCAGAACCTTCTTAGATTGCCTTGCATAGGTGTCGCACTACATATTTCGTGCAAGAGAAAGCAAATAATAAGGAGAGATTGTAATGACAGAGAAGACAAATCAATTAAAAAAGGTTGGCTCATTAGCCAGTAAGGAGGTATTCTCCACCAAGAACCTAGTGTTAATTTCACTCTTGTCGGCAGTGGCATATGTATTGATGCTATTACATTTACCATTCAAATTCATCGGATTTTTAGAGTTAGAATTTAGTGACGTTCCTGCTATCATAGGTGGGATTCTCTATGGACCAGCGGTTGGTATTATTGTTGAATTAATTAAGAATTTAATCAAAGCAATTACAGCTACAACAACAGGTGGTGTTGGAGAATTTGCAAACTTTGTGATCTGCTCAGCATTCGTATTACCTGGATCACTTTTGTTCAGACGAATGAAAGGAAAAGGACGTGCGTTTGTATCTTTTTCTATCGCTACTATATCAATGACAGTAATAGGTGGGCTAGTGAATTATTTTATTATGATTCCGCTATATGCTAAGGTATTTGGAGGGATGGATGCGGTTATAGGAGTATCTTCACAGATGATACCAGCAATTAAAGATTTAGGAACGATCGTATTATTTGGTATCACACCATTTAACATAGTGAAGGGAATTATCCTTGGAATTGTAAGTTGGTATATTTATAAACCACTTAGAAGTAGGATTTAGTGGATTACCCGTTGTCTTTTTGCTAGTATCTGCTATAATACAAGTAGTAAAGTAAGTCGACGTAATAATGGATTTGAAACCTGCGTCGGTGATTAGGAAAGGCAGGAGCTTGAAGATGGACAAAAGGGTAAACCTAAAGATCGAGCTGAAAGTATCAGAGATGTATGAATTCTTATTAAGGCATGCATATACCAGTGTAGCAGGATTAGTAGGAGTTGGTATTAGCTTAGTAGCATTTGTATTTTTCCTTATAAGTCTTAATAAATCCGATGCTTATCAGAATATATTGTTATTATTAATAGCTTCATTATTTACTATAGTAAATCCAATTCAGTTACGTTTTAAGGCAAAACAACAAGTATGCCTAAATCCAATGTTTAAGATTCCACTTGATTATGAATTTAGCGATAATGGAATTGTTGTTAAGCAGAATGATCAACAAGCAGAATTATCTTGGAATGATACCTTTAAGGTAGTGGAGACCAACAAACTGGTTATTATTTATTTCTCAAAAGTAACAGGTTATATTCTTCCAAAATCCCAAATGGGAGAACAGAAATCAGATCTGATGGACTTAATCCGAAGCCATGTAGATGAGAAGAAATGTAAACTTAAAGGAAGTAAATAGATTGGAGTTAGTATGGTAATAGAAAGTTTTAGTGAAAAAGAGACATATCAGCTTGGATATGATCTTGGAAGAAAAGCGAATAAAAAAGATGTGTTTTGTCTCCTTGGTGATTTGGGAGTTGGTAAGACCGTTTTTACTCAAGGATTCGCTGATGGGTTACAAATTGAGGAACCCATCAGTAGTCCTACTTTTACAATTGTACAAGAGTACCAGTCGGGAAGAATTCCACTCTATCACTTCGATGTATATCGCATAGCTGATGTGGAAGAGATGGAGGAAATCGGATACGAGGACTATTTCTACGGGGAAGGGGTATGCCTAATTGAATGGGCGAATCTTATCGTAGAGATTTTACCGACTGAACTTACTGTAATCAAGATTGAGAAAGATTTAGAAAAAGGATTTGATTATAGAAGGATAACAATTGAGGAGAGTCTATAAAGAACAAGGGGGAAGAAAGCGAATGATTTGCACCGCTTAGTAGCCTTTGTATGAACACCGGATATAGATCTAGTGTAGATGGGAGTAAATATGAAAATCTTAGCAATAGACAGCTCGGGATTAGTTGCTTCTGTAGCAATTGTTTCTGAGAATGAATTAATAGGTGAATACACAATTAACTTTAAAAAAACACATTCACAAACATTACTACCAATGTTAGATGCTGTAGTGAAGATGGTGGAACTGGATTTAAAAGATATTGATGCAATCGCAGTTGCCATGGGCCCTGGATCGTTTACAGGTCTAAGAATCGGATCGTCTACAGCAAAAGGCCTTGGATTAGCACTTGATAAACCAATTATTGAGGTACCAACAGTAGATGGACTAGCCTACAATATTGGTGCTACCGATTATAGTATCTGTCCCCTAATGGATGCCAAGAGAAATCAGGTATATACAGGTATTTATGAATATATAGATGGAGAATTCCAGGTAGTAAAGCCGGAATGCGCGGTCTCACTTACTGACATACTTGATGAAATTAACGCAAAGGGCAAGAAAGTCATCTTCTTAGGAGATGGTGTACCTGTTTATAAAAATCAAATTACTGAATATGTAAAGGTACCATATGTCTTTAGTCCAGTACATCTGGATAGACAAAGAGCAGGAGCGATAGGAGCACTTGCGTGTAGATATTATGAAGAAGGTAAGATTGTTACAGCACGTGATCATAAACCAGAATATCTAAGATTATCCCAAGCGGAGCGAGAACTTGCCGAAAAGAATAAAGCAACCCAGCAAGCCCAGTAAAGGAGTAATTGAAGTGTTTGATATTAGGTTAATGGAAGAGAGTGATTTAGAACAGGTAGTTGAGATTGAAAAGAGTATCTTTTCGGATCCGTGGAGCAGACAATCCTTTTTGGACTCTTTGAATCAGAATATGTGTGTCTATCTGGTTGTGGAAAATCAAGAAGAAATAGTAGCATATTGTGGCTTATATGTTGTTCAGGATGAAGGACAGATTACGAATGTAGCTGTTAAGGAAAACTATAGGAACGCCCATGTAGCCACAGATATGTTAAATGAACTGATTAAGCATGCCATAGATAAAGGTGCGTGTAATTTTACCCTGGAAGTACGAGCAAGTAATAATGCAGCAATTCATATATATGAAAAACTAGGTTTCGAGAAAGTGGGAACTAGAAAAAAGTTCTATGAAAAACCCGTCGAAGATGCAATTATTATGTTGCTTTACAAGTAATTTCCACTACAATATTTGGGGATTTCCTTGTATAATATAGGTATCTGGTGGGTGTGCAATGGTAGGAGGGATAGGTAGTGAAGTGGATGAAAAATGTACAGGAATTGAAGCTTAAGGAAATGCGTTGTAACGTATGTGGAAAGAAGTTAAAAATTGAACATGGCATTTTGAAAGAAGATGTTTTTACTGCTGAGAAAGAATGGGGATATTTTTCTCGTAAAGATTTACAAATACACACATTTAATGTATGTGAAAAATGTTACAATAAAATGGTTTCGAACTTTGTGATCCCTGTTGATGTCTCTATGAAGAGAGAAGTCATGTAAGGATAATTAATGAATCAGCATAATTATGAAGTTGTACCGCCATGGAATAGAATATAGTAGAATAAGAATTGTATATGACAAATTGCCATAATTTAAGTGGACAAACTGTCATATACAATTTTTTTGTTGCCCTGTTCATTGAAGAAATTACTAAAATGTGTTAAGATGAAGTCGAAATGTTAATAATATTGAGATAGTAACCGATAATTACAGTAAGTGAGGATAATAGATGTTAGATGTATGTTTGTTAGGTACAGGTGGTATGATGCCCCTACCGAATAGATGGTTAACGGCACTGATGACTAGATTGAATGGAAGCAGTTTGTTGATAGATTGTGGAGAGGGAACTCAGATAGCAATAAGAGAAAAGGGTTGGAGTGTTCATCCTATTGATGTAATCTGTTTTACGCACTACCACGGAGATCATATTAGTGGATTGCCAGGTTTGTTGTTATCTATGGGGAATTCTGATCGTACAGAACCTGTTATAATGATTGGTCCTAAGGGACTTGAACGTGTTGTTAATTCGCTAAGAGTGATAGCTCCTGAACTACCATTTGAAATTATTTATAAAGAAATATCAGGAGCAGAAGAGACTTTCCAAATAAAAGATTATGTTATTAAGGCTTTCCGAGTAAGTCACAATATTACTTGTTACGGATATAGTATATGTGTACCACGTGCAGGTAAATTTAGGCCAGACAAGGCTAGTGAGAATAACGTGCCACAAAAGTACTGGAGTCGTTTGCAAAAAGGTGAAGTGATTGAAGAAGACGGAAGATGTTTTGTGCCTGATATGGTTTTAGGGGAACCTCGTAGGGGAATTAAATTAACCTATTGTACGGATACTAGACCGGTTCCAAGCATCGCAGAAAATGCAAGCCATTCTGATTTGTTTATTTGTGAAGGTATGTACGGCGAGAAAGGTATGGAAGAAAAAGCAATTGCACATAAACATATGACATTTGGGGAAGCGGCTACTTTAGCAAGGCAAGCAGATGTAAAGGAGTTGTGGCTTACACACTATAGTCCATCATTGATTCGTCCAGATGAGTTTGTTGATGAGGTAAGAGGTATATTCGCTAATACAAAGACTGCAAAGGACGGAAAATCTATAACCTTACTATTTGATGAAGAGTAGTTATTTAAGAATTGTAACGATTCAAAACATCCCGGTCGGTGCTAAAATGAACATGTCTCGTACATTTTGTTTGTATCAAGTATTGGAAAAGCGGTGTAACTGAATAGTTACTAAGGATTAACAAGGGAGGAATAGCTATGGAAGTAAGTAAAAGGGAACGCCGTAACAAAACATTGATTGTTGTTATTGGAACGATAGTATTGATCGCGTTATATTTCTTTTTCACGAATAGAGACAATAAGAAGGTAGAACAAGTAGCGTTAACAGAGCAGGTACAAAAAGTAATAAGTACTGATTTTGAGATGGATTACCCTAGTACACCACGTGAAGTGATAATACAATTGAATGAAATATTCGATTGTTATTATAAAAATGATTTAGATGATAAGACTCTTGAAAAAGTCATGGAACAAGAAAGAATATTGTTTGATCAAGAGTTATTAGAAGCGAATTCATTTGATACACAATTAGAGGGGTTAAAAGAAGAGATTCTTGATTATCAAAAGTCGAAGAGAAAAATGGTAGGTAGTTCGGTAGCAAAGAGTAGCACGGTTAAATACTGGAGCGATGCAGGTAGAGATTATGCGGGTATAATAGCAAGCTATACATCAAAGGATAATGAAGTCACTAAGACCTATGAGAGATATATTTTAAGAAAAGATGATCAAGGTAAATGGAGAATATTAGGCTGGGAACTGATTTCAAAACCAAATACCGATATGTAATTAAAAGTTTGAAGAATGGTTTATAAAGTAGGTAGTTGATTATAAAGTAGGAAGTAGTATAATAGGGCATGAATGTAAAGAGTTGCTTTGCATGAGTGCCCTGTCTGTTGATATACAACTATAAGGAAAGTATTATGAACTTATTATTAAGTAATACTATAGCGTAACAGTTTAGTTAGGAGATAACAAATGGAAAAAGATATATTGATACTAGGAATTGAATCATCTTGTGATGAAACAGCAGCAGCTGTAGTAAAAAACGGAAGAGAAGTTTTATCGAATGTGATATCATCTCAAATCGATCTTCATAAATTATATGGCGGTGTTGTACCAGAAATCGCCTCAAGAAAACATATTGAGAAGATTAATCAAGTTATAGAAGAAGCAATGGAAGAAGCTAAGGTTACATTTGAAGATATTGATGCAATAGGTGTGACCTATGGACCTGGTTTAGTTGGTGCGTTATTAGTAGGTGTGGCGGAAGCGAAAGCAATTAGTTATGCAACTGGAATTCCTCTTGTGGGGACACATCATATAGAAGGACATGTGTCTGCTAACTATATTGAGAATAAAGAATTAGAACCGCCATTCTTATGCCTTATTGTATCAGGTGGACATACACATTTGGTAATTGTGAAGGAATATGGGAAGTATGAAATTATAGGAAGAACAAGAGATGATGCGGCAGGTGAAGCATTTGATAAAGTGGCAAGAGCAATAGGTTTAGGATATCCCGGTGGTCCAAAGATTGACGCGCTTGCAAAAGAGGGAGACGGCAAGGCTATAGCATTTCCTCGTGCACATATTGAAGGAGCTCCATTTGATTTCAGTTTTAGCGGAGTAAAATCTGCAGTTTTAAACCATATTAATCATTGTGAGATGAAAGGGATAGAAGTGAATCGTGCTGATATCGCTGCATCGTTCCAAGAAGCAGTAGTAGATGTGCTGGTATCTAAGACGATGGCAGCAGCGAAAGAATACGGAATGACGAAGATAGCATTAGCAGGTGGAGTTGCATCGAATAAGGGCTTGAGAAGAGGAATGGAACTGGCATGTAAAAAGCATGGCTTATCTTTGTTCTATCCATCACCGATTTATTGTACGGACAATGCTGCTATGATTGCCTCTGCAGCTTATTATGAATATAAGAATGGAACAAGACATGGTCTTGATTTGAACGCCATTCCTAATTTGAAGATTGGTCAAAGACAGTAGGTTAGAACGATAACGAAATCATGAGTTGTTTTCTTTCAACCTGTTTGTTAGGTCAGCATCACTAGTAAACTTGTGATATGCATTAGTATTATAATGAGTTTGAATACAGTTTGTGATACACATAAAACCATTTAACCGTAGAAAGGAATATTGTTATGGTGAAGAGGGATAACTATATAGCAATCGTATTGGCAGCAGGTCAAGGGAGAAGAATGCAATCAAAAGTGGCAAAACAATATATGGATATAAATGGGAAGCCGATGTTGTATTATTCATTAAAAGCATTCCAGGATAGTGTAGTAGATGAAATTATAGTAGTAGTAGGAGAGGATGAAGTTGACTACTGTAGAGAACATATTTTGGATCGCTATGGATTTAATAAGGTGAAGGCTATTGTTACAGGTGGGAAGGAACGGTATCTATCCGTGTATAACGCACTACGAACTGTGGAAGAAAGAATAGTTACCGGTATTCTTGAGGGGGATAATCGATATGTATTAATACATGATGCGGCTAGGCCACTTATTACAAAGCAGATAATAGAAGATGCTATACAAGGGGTAGTGAGTAATAAAGCAATAGTAGTTGCAGTTCCAAGCAAGGATACTATAAAGATAGCTAATGAAGCAGGGACAATAGAATACACCCCAAAGAGAAGTCTGACATATATAATACAGACACCACAAGCCTTTGAATTTGATCTATTGATGAAGTCATACCAAGAGGTTATGAAATGTACTAACCTTGAGATAACTGATGATGCGATGATTGTTGAGCACGGGAGTAAGCAAAGTATTAAAATAGTAGAAGGAGATTATAAGAATATTAAAGTAACAACTCCGGAGGATATAAAGATAGCAGAGATATTATTAGAATTATAGAATCTGATAGGTAGGTTTATTGTATAGTTAATCACATAAACTGTTGGCTTAAGAACAGTACAATATTGTTGAATTGCACAAAATTAGCCAATTGTTTGAAAAATAAAAAAAATTAAAAAACTAGTATTGACTTTGTTTTAAGAAAATGATATACTAACTTACGTTGCTGAAGCAAATTGCTTTTGTAAGTAAGAAAATCTAGTGATTTTGCTTGGTGATGATTCAAAAAAATGCTTGACAACAAAAAGCTAGAATGATATACTGTTCAAGCAACACATGGAGAGGTGTCCGAGTGGTTTAAGGAGCTGGTCTTGAAAACCAGTGACTCCGAAAGGGGCCGTGGGTTCGAATCCCACCTTCTCCGTCGCGATGTAAGATTGCGGACGATTATAACATGAATGTGTTATCAATTGTAATCAATCAGCTTGGTTTGCTTGGAGAAGTACCCAAGAGGTTGAAGGGGCTCCCCTGGAAAGGGAGTAGGTCGTTAATAGCGGCGCGTGGGTTCAAATCCCACCTTCTCCGTACAGCTTCAAAGGGTTTCAAAAAAACTAAAAAAATAGTTGACATGCTTAAATGAATGTGATAAACTGTTCAAGCTGATTCAAACAGAACATTGAAAACTAAACAGTGAAACAACCCTGAAAATTCTAATCGTATTCACAAGTTTTACTTGATAGAATGCGAAAAAAGATTTTCAAAAAATAAACGAACCGTGTCATTGTGATTAGTTAGCAATAACAAATCAAATTTGATACACCAAGCGAATTTATTCGCTTTTATAAATTTATGTCGAAAGACATACGGAAACTAAAAGCCAGTTTTAGGTTAGTAAGTTCTGAACAAAGAGATCAAAATTTTAATTTGAGAGTTTGATCCTGGCTCAGGATGAACGCTGGCGGCGTGCTTAACACATGCAAGTCGAACGAAGCAACTATCTTGCTTGCAAGAGAGTTGACTTAGTGGCGGACGGGTGAGTAACGCGTGGGTAACCTGCCTCATACAGGGGGATAACAGTTGGAAACGACTGCTAAGACCGCATAACC
>NZ_FRCP01000001.1 GCF_900142955.1 Anaerosporobacter mobilis DSM 15930
ATCCAAAGTACCACGAGACACGAGAAACCTTGTGGGAATTCGGGGGGACCACCCCCCAAGGCTAAATACTACTTAGTGACCGATAGCGCATAGTACTGTGAAGGAAAGGTGAAAAGAACCCCGGGAGGGGAGTGAAAGAGAACCTGAAACCCTATGTTTACAAACTGTGGAAGTGCCTTATGTGCACAACCGCGTACTTTTTGTAGAACGGTCCGGCGAGTCACGTTTACTGGCAAGGTTAAGAACAGAAAGTTCGGAGCCGAAGGGAAACCAAG
>NZ_FRCP01000012.1 GCF_900142955.1 Anaerosporobacter mobilis DSM 15930
TAGTTAATCGCATAACTAATTATATCAGAAAAACGCTGTACGTTCTATGAACGACAGCGTTTTTTCTTTAGGGGAGTTTTTTTACAGCCCCTTTTACAGATTATTAATTATTTTTTCCTTTTAAGAAATCTTTACAACTAAGTAAATCAACAGGTAAGAAATAACCTTGTTCATATAGACAAACTGGGCACTTCAAAGGAGCTTGGGTACCTTCGAAGATATAACCGCAATTCACACAAACCCAAACGGATGGGGAGGATGCAGTATATAATTGGCTATTCTTTATTAATTCGGCTAATTTCTCGAATCGATCACAATGAACTTGTTCAACTTTAGCAATTTCAGAAAAGGAATGAGCGATTTTAACAAATCCTTCTTCTTGTGCTTTCTGACTGAATTTGAGATACACATCGTTGGCTTCCTCATATTCGTTATGCTTAGCAAAGTTTAATAAATCCTCAAGATTCTCTGAAACATTAATTGGATATGCAGCTTGGGAGATCTCGATATTCTCTCCAGTGAATTCTTGAAGGTGATCATAGAATATCTTAGCATGAGCACGTTCTTGGTTGGCAGTGAAGGTAAATAATTCTTCTACCATTTTTTGCTTTTGTCTTTGAGCTATTTCAGCAGCGAAAGTATAACGGTTACGGGCTTGGCTTTCACCAGCAAAAGCACGCATTAGATTTTCTCTAGTTTCACTTGTTTTAAAATCAACAGGCATATAGTTCCCTCTTTTCTTATATTAATGAGACGTAATAGGCAATTGTAAACGCTTTGTAATTGAGAAGAGTTTGCATTTGACTAACGATACATAAACAAGCATAGTATCTGTACATTATGGAAAACTATACTTTCTATAATTAATTATTATCATTGTAATCTCGAATAAATCTTTTTTACCACGAATCTACCGTGATTGAACTGTTAACGTAGTGTCAACATGATACCGTTTCTAAATGCTTCCCTTTTTTCTACTAAATACCACCCCCAGAACGATTCCCGCCAGAGTAGGAATCAGCCAACCAAAGCCAATCGCATGACCTGGAATCATACGAAGAAATTTAGAGATTCCCGGAAAGAGAAGCTTCTGCTGTTCCAAAACTAGAAGCATACTGCTAATTCCACAAAAAGCTGCGGAGCATGGATAAACGTATTCAAAACGCTTAAACAAACGATGAGTAAAAGCCAGAACAATCAGCAAAATCGCAAGAGGATAGATAGCGTTCAGTACAGGGACAGAGAATTTTAAAATAGCGTTTAACCCAATATTAGCAATTACCACGGATACTGCCGCAAAACTCCATACCCATACCTTGTGACTGATTCTCGGAAAAATTCCGTTAAAATATTTTCCACAGCAGCTAAATAGGCCCACGCAAGTATTAAAACAGGCAATCAAAAAGCTGGCTGCCAGAATAATCATTCCCATCCGTCCAAATAAAAATTCAGACATTTTCATCAGTACCTCCGTTCCATTCGTCGTTTCTGGAAAGTTCTTTCCCGAATTCATTCCCACAAAGGTTAGCATAGCATAAACTATCAGAAGTACAATTCCCGCAATCCAACCTGCCCAAATTGTCTCGTTCATCACAGATTTTTCTTTTTTGATTCCTCTTGCTTGAATATTCATAGCAACAATGATTCCAAAATTCAGAGCTGCAAGCGTGTCCATAGTCTGATAACCGTCTAAAAATCCCTGCACCGAAGCCATTTTCAGATAACTCTCGGAAGGTACAGCCGCCCCTCCCTCAGGTTTCATCAGTGTTCCCACAAATATAAACACAATCAAGAATAAAAGAATAGGTGTCAGCCACTTTCCTAAGTATTCTGTGAGTCGTTCTGGGTGCATGGCTACCAAAGCTGCTATTGTAAAAAATAAAAGAGAATAAACAAGCTGTATCGGTCCCAGAGATATTCCCTCCGGCATAAAGGGTTTCAATACAATAGAAAATGAAGTACTGGCGGTTCTGGGAATCGCAAGACAGGGGCCGATAGCAAGATAGAGTACTAAAATATACACAAAAGCAAATTTTTTATGTACCCTTGACGCCAACTCGTTCAGCCCCCCGGAAAGGGTCACAGCAACCACCCCCAGTACCGGAAGTCCTACCGCACTGGCTGCAAATCCCAAAAAGGCTGTCCATGTGTGACTTCCTGCCTGTGCACCCAAATAGGGTGGAAAAATCAGATTTCCGGCTCCAAAAAACATGGAGAATAAGGTAAAACCCATCAATAGTTTAGTTTTGAAATTAAATTTTTCAATCATATTAGTTCCTCTCATAACTCATTTTATCACTCGAAGTAGGAAAAGCGCGGGTTTCTTCCCCGCAAACTTATGGATCTCTTCTTAGCACTTGATTCAACTCTTCTAGAGTATTTATTAGAAAAATTTTATCATTATGAAAATCTTTTTACAAGTACGCATAGTATTCTGCCTTAGTTTTTTTGTTATTCTGCATTATTGCATAGTTGCTATCAATATGATATAGTGGCAATTGGTCTGTAATTATGGATTTATAGTAGTTATCGGAGCAATATAATGAGAAAGTTGTGGTACATAGTATGAAAGATTTAACAAAAGGAAAGCCAATCAAATTAATTTTTCAATTTGCATTACCCGTATTAGTCGGTAACATATTTCAATTATTATATAATTTGATTGATACTAGAATCGTTGGGGAGACGTTAGGAGAGCAGTCATTAGCAGCTGTGGGAGCAACAAATTCAATTAATTCATTAATAATAGGTTTTTTAATAGGGTTAACCAATGGTTTTGCAATTAACGTCGCGAAAAGTTTTGGTGCAAAAGATGAAAAAGCATTACGTAAAGCAACAGCCATGACGGTGACCTTAGGTATAGTAACGACCTTGGTACTTACGGTCATAAGTGTGACCTTCTTAATGCCTCTACTTCGGGTTTTAAATACACCAGAAGAAGTAATACACCAATCGCACACATTCATTCGAATAATTTTTCTTGGTATGATTGTTACATTATTATATAACATCTGTGCAAGTGTGTTGCGTGCAATTGGAGATACAATAACTCCTCTTATCTTCTTAATGTTAGCAGCTTTACTGAATGTTGGATTGGACTATTTATTTATTAAAGGCTTTCATATGGGAGTGGAAGGTGCTGCTTATGCAACTGTAATATCACAAATATGTTCGGTAGTAATGTGTTTTACATATATATGGAAGAAGTATCCGATGTTACATCTAAAAAGAGAGGACTTTAAGGTGACGTGGTCCTATGTCAAGCAGATGTATCTGTCGGGATTATCGATGGGATTTATGTTATCATTAGTTTCACTTGGAACTGTAGCATTACAAAGTGCAATCAATACATTCGGAACGAAAACAATTGTAGCTCATACAGCAGCAAGAAAGATTACAGAAATCTATATGCTGATGTTTGGTGTCTGTGGCACAACGATGACTACTTATTGTGGTCAGAATCTTGGATCAGGTCAGATCTCTCGTATAAAAGAAGGAATCCGTAGCGTTATAGTAATTACATGGATATGGTCAGCAATTATGATGATTGCTAGTTATACAATTGCACCATGGTTAGTACATATGGTAACTGGTACTAGTGATTCTGAGATTGTACAAACAGCAACTTTATACTTAAAGATCAATACCGTATTTTATTTTGTACCCGCAATGATTACCGTGTTACGTAATTCTATGCAAGGAATAGGGGACCATACCACACCGATTATATCTAGTATGATAGAACTTGTGGGGAAAGTATTAATTGTGATTATACTCGTTCCTCATCTTGATTATATGGGGATAATTCTAGCTGAACCAATTGTGTGGATACTAATGGTTATTCCATTAATTATTAAGATTAAGAAAAATCCAGTTTTAAAAGAAAAAGAGATAACGAATAATTGCATATAATTTTGATAGAATATAAGTAAAAGTGGTTATTGTGTTACTATACACGATAACCACTTTTTACGTAGTGTTGAATGAATATGAATGAAAATGGAGAAAACGAAGTTTGAAATGATTCTATATGATTGGAAATGAATGATAATGAATTTAAATGAAAGAAAATGATTGACTTTGAAAGAAAATAATGATAGTATATGACTATACTAGTAATGAGAATTCGAGGGGGAAATAAATATGCTAACACAGGAGAGACACAATCTAATACTTCAAGTATTACAAGAAAGAAAGGCTGTAACTGTAACAGAACTTACAAAAGAATTAGATGCATCGGAATCGACAATACGAAGAGATCTCATTACACTACATGAGATGGGAAAAGTAAACAAAGTACATGGTGGAGCAACGGTATTAGAAGATATAACATCGTTTGAAGCAGATGTAGAAACAAAATCATCGTTGAATATTGATGAGAAGAATGAAATAGGACGTTATGCAGCCTCCTTAATAAAAGATGACGATTTTGTCTATATTGATGCAGGAACAACAACACTAAAGCTTGTTGACTATATAACGAATAAGAAAGCTGTCTATGTGACCAATGGTTTTGCACACGCTAAGAAGCTAGTACAAAAAGGTTGTAGGGCTTATGTAATTGGTGGAGAACTTAAGTTAGCAACAGAAGCGTTAGTAGGAGCGGAAGGTATTCATAATCTTAGAAAGTATAACTTTACAAAAGGATTTCTAGGAACGAATGGTATTAGTATTAATCAAGGAATGACAACACCTGAAATCGAAGAAGGTCTTATGAAAAAAGAAGCCGTAACACGTAGCTATATGACATACATATTAGCTGATCATTCGAAGTTTGGTAAGGTTTCTTCTGTAACTTTTGCGTCACTTGATAAAGTTTGTATCATAACTGACTATGCACCAGATGATAAATATAAAGAAGTAGCCATTGTAAAGGAGGTATGTAAGCAATGATTTATACAGTAACATTTAATCCAGCACTTGATTATGTAGTAAGAGTAGAGCAATTAATAACAGGGCATGTAAACAGAACAACTAGTGAAGAAATCTACTATGGTGGTAAGGGAATCAATGTGTCAGTGTTATTACAAACACTGGGATTAGATAGTGTTGCGCTTGGGTTTATAGCTGGATTTACAGGAGAAGAGATTGAAAAGGGCGTCAAAGCACAAGGAATTCAGACAGATTTTATACGATTACCAGAAGGTATAAGTCGTATCAATCTTAAGATTAAATCTGAAAGTGAAACAGAGATTAATGCGAACGGTCCTTCTATTACGGAATCTGCAATTACGGATCTGTTTGAAAAGTTAGACAAATTAGTAGCGGGTGATACTTTAGTCTTGGCAGGAAGTATACCTAGCACCTTACCAGATAATATATATGAGCAGATTATGGAGCGCTTATATAAGAAAGATATTCGATTTGTAGTGGACGCTACGAATGACTTATTAAAAAATGTCCTTAAATACAAACCGTTCTTAATTAAACCAAACAACCATGAACTTGGAGAGATGTTTGGTGTTACGCTAGAAACAGAAGACGATATTATTCGATACGCTTATGAATTACAAAATATGGGTGCACGTAACGTACTAATCTCTATGGCTTCAGAGGGTGCGATTTTAATAGATGAGAATAACATGGTACATCGTATGGGAGTTCCAAGTGGTAAGGTTGTTAACTCAGTAGGTGCAGGGGACTCTATGGTTGCGGGATTTTTAGCCGGTTATATGAAAACCGGTGAATATAGTGAAGCATTACGATTGGGGACGGCTTCAGGGAGTGCGACAGCATTCTCGCCAGGACTAGGAAGTAAAGAACTGATTGAAACTTTGTTACAAAAGTTATAGAAGCTAGAGTGAAATATGGCAGCTATTTAGTAGATAGTGGTCCAATTAATAGAGTTTATAACAAAGCATAGGAATGATAGGAGGTAGTAGAATGAGAATAACAGATCTTCTTAAAAAGGAAGCAATCGCATTAAATGAGACACCAAATTCAAAAAGTGAAGCATTACAGATTTTGATCGATTTACATGCAAGCGCTGGTAATATTAAAGATAAGGAAGAGTACAAAGCTGGTATTCTTGCTAGAGAAGAGTTAGGAACCACCGCAATTGGAGAAGGCTTAGCAATTCCACATGCAAAGAATAAAGCAGTTTTAAAACCTGGACTTGCAGCAATGACAGTGCCAGAGGGTGTGGATTGTGATTCAATGGATGGAGCACCTAGTAACCTATTCTTTATGATAGCAGCACCAGAACATGGTGGAGATGTACATCTAGAAGTATTAGCTAATCTTAACGTTATGTTAATGGATCCTGTATTCAGACAACGTTTATTAGAGGCGAAGACTTCAGAAGAGTTCCTAGCAGTTATTAATGAGAAAGAGATTGAGAAATTCGGAGAACCTGAGAAAGAAGAAATGAAAGGTTATCGGATCTTAGCAGTAACAGCGTGTCCGACAGGAATTGCACATACTTTCATGGCAGCTGAAAGCTTAGAGTTGAAAGCAAATCAGTTAGGATATACCTTAAAGGCTGAAACCAATGGATCAGGTGGGGCAAAGAATGTCTTAACGAAAGAAGAGATTGAAGCAGCAGATGGTATTATCGTGGCAGCAGATAAGAATGTTGAGATGGCAAGATTCAATGGAAAACCAGTACTTAAGGTTAAAGTTGCTGATGGAATTCATAAACCACAGGAATTAATCGATAAGATTATTAATAAAGAAGTACCAATCTATCATCACTCTGGAGAGGATTCGGGTGATGGGAATGAAGAAAATGAAAGCTTTGGTAGACAATTATATAAACATTTAATGAATGGTGTATCCCATATGTTACCATTTGTTATTGGTGGTGGTATTCTAATTGCCTTGGCTTTCTTATTAGATGATTATTCAATCGACCCTGCTAACTTCGGTACGAATACGCCAATTGCTGCATTCTTTAAACATATTGGTGGTACCGCATTTGGATTCATGTTACCAATACTGGCAGGTTATATCGCTATGAGTATTGCAGACCGACCAGGGTTAGCTGTTGGTTTTGTTGGTGGATCCATTGCAGCAACAGGTATGACATTAACAGCAGAGACAGGTATTCCTGCCGGATTTTTAGGTGCATTATTAGCAGGTTTCATTGGTGGTTACCTTGTAGTTGGGTTAAAGAAACTATGTGACAAGTTACCTGATAGTTTAGAAGGAATTAAACCAGTATTGTTATATCCTCTCCTTGGTATTCTACTAATTGGTTTGATTATGTGTGCCATTAACCCTGCAGTAGCAGGAATCAATACAGCATTAACTGATGGATTGAATGCGATGGGTAGCGGAAGTAAAGTACTACTTGGCTGTGTTGTAGCAGGAATGATGTCAATTGATATGGGTGGACCATTCAACAAAGCAGCCTATGTATTCGGAACAGCAGCGATTGCCAGTGGCAATTATGATATCATGGCAGCAGTTATGATTGGAGGTATGATTCCTCCATTAGCAATTGCATTATCTACAACATTCTTTAAGAATAGATGGACGGAAAAGGATAGAAAATCAGGTCTTGTAAATTATATTATGGGATTATGTTTCATCTCAGAAGGAGCTATTCCTTACGCAGCAGCAGATCCACTACGTGTAATTCCTTCTTGTATTATCGGATCTGCAGTCGCTGGTGGAATTTCAATGGCAATGGGCTGTACACTTCGAGCGCCTCATGGAGGAATCTTCGTATTTCCTGTAGTGGGTAATGTGTTAGGTTACATTATAGCGTTAGTAGTAGGTTCTGTAACTGGTATGTTAATTCTATCTTTCTGGAAGAAACCAATTAGTAATTAAACATGAGATTCACTAAAGCATAAGAATGATAAATAGAGATATAATAACTGAATGAAATAAAATGAAAGACTTTTGATATATCTATATGATTTGTAAAAACTTGTAATTAACTATACTATTAAGACATAAAGGAGATAAAAACATGGTAAGTAAAAAATACACAATCAAAAATGAACAAGGACTTCATATGAGACCAGCTGGTTTAGTAACAAAGGAAATGATGAAATTTAATTCAGATGTAAGTTTTGCAGTTAATGGAGCAACAATTAATGCAAAAAGTATTATGAACGTAATGGCAGCTTGTATAAAATGTGGTACAGAGATTGAAGTACAGTGTAATGGAGCAGATGAGGAAGCAGCATTAGCAAAGTTTGATGAATTATACAACAATGGATTTGGTGAATAATTCCTAGGTTGATGGTGCGTCGACATAGGTAGATAGGAGGTATTGCTATGTATCATGGCATTGCAGCGTCTGCTGGAGTTGGTATCGGACATATTGTTTTACTAAGAGAAGCAGTAATTGAATATGATAAGGACAAATCAGTTGACGTAGAAGCAGAATTAGAACGGTTCAAGAAAGAATTGGAAGTATTCACTACGAATACAATGCAAGTTGCAGAAGATGTAAGAGAGCGGATTGGAGATAAGGAAGCCGAAATTATTGAAGGACAAGTTATGATTATATCTGATCCAACCTTGAAAACAGAAGTAGAAGCAGCAATCAAATCAGGCAAATGCGCTGAACAAGCGATGGAAGAAGTTTGTGACACATTCATTCAGATGTTCTCAGCTATTGAAGATGAGATGATGAGACAGCGTGCAAGTGACATCCATGATATCAAGACACGTTTCTTAAAACAATTAATTGGAATTCATGATGTAGATATAAGTAAAGTACCAGCTGGAACGATTCTAGTAGCACGCGATTTGACTCCGTCTATGACTGCAGGAATTGTGAAAGAGAATGTAGTTGGTATCATAACGGAAGTTGGTGGTGTAACTTCACATTCTGCAATCCTAGCAAGAGCGTTAGAAATACCTGCGGTCTTAAGTATAGAGAACTGTACAACTAGCTTACAAGATTCAGAAGAAGCCATCGTGGATGGAGATAAGGGCATTGTAATTACCAATCCTTCGAGAGAACAAGTGGAAGAATATGAAGAAAGATACAAGAAGCATCAACAAGAGAAAAAAGATCTATTAGCATTCCAAGGTATGAAAACCAAAACAGCCGATGGGATAGAAGTTGAATTATTCGGTAATATTGGAACACCAAAGGAAGCACAGACGGTTGTTGAATCTGGCGGTGAAGGAGTAGGGTTATTCCGTACAGAATTTTTATTCATGGACAAGTCCTCACTACCTTCTGAAGAAGAACAATTTGAATCATACAAAGAAGCTGTTATAGCTATGAATGGAAAACCAATTATCATTCGTACACTTGATATCGGGGGAGATAAAGAGATTCCTTATCTTGAGATTCAAAAAGAAGATAATCCTTTCCTAGGATACCGAGCAATTCGCTATTGTCTGGATCGTCCTGAGATTTACCGAGCTCAATTACGTGCATTACTTCGTGCTAGTGCATTTGGTGATATTCGAATCATGGTGCCACTAGTAACTTGTATGGAAGAAATCCGTAGCGTGAAGGAATTACTTAAAAAGTATATGCAGGAATTAGACGCGGAAGGTATTGCATATAATCCGAATATCCAAATTGGTGTAATGATTGAGACACCAGCTGCGTCGATAATAGCAGATTTATTAGCGAAGGAAGTGGATTTCTTTAGTATTGGAACTAACGATTTAACACAGTATACGATGGCAGTTGACCGTGGTAATGCTAAGGTTGCAGCATTGTATTCTACCTATCAACCGGCGGTTTTGCGTAGCATTCGAACCATCATTCAAGCTGCAAAAGCAGAAGGTATTATGGTAGGAATGTGTGGAGAGGCTGCCAGTGATAGAAGATTAATACCATTACTTCTTGCATTTGGCTTGGATGAATTCAGTGTGAGTTCCTCAGCTATTCTGGCAACAAGAAAGGCTATTTCTGAGATTTCACTGGATAAAGCAAAAGAAATTGCTGAGAAAGCATTGCAACTTACTACAGAACGAGAAGTATTTGAGTATCTTTCTCAGAACATGCAATAGTATTAGTATATTCCCCAATCAAACAATTAATATAGATGTGCATACTATGCAAAAAAGGACATTTCTCTTGGGAATTGTCCTTTTTTGTAGTGTGCCCAGCATTTCTATGACGTCGGATAATAGTGCTATTCATTAATTTGCAATTTAAATAAACTCTCTTTTGGTATGATTAGCATACGATAAATCTCGTGTTCCCAGGCAGTTTGTAATCTTGCATCTGTTATCCCGATTTCTTCAATAGTAAGGTCGATTTCTGTAAGAATGGATATGGTCCCCAGGTTACCGATTTGAATCATTGTTATACAAGCAGTTGAATTACCGCAGTGGATAACGCGAGGCTTTTCATAGGTCATTAAGCTTATTACGACTTGACCGTCTTCATTAGAATCTAACGTAAAGGAGTCATCAATTGTAATAGAAGATTCTTTATTAAAGGTTACAAGACGTTGATACGTTTGAACACCAGCTTCTTTTGGATAGGCAGAAGCGATATCCATACGAATATGACAGTCATCATCTGATAACGAAACATCAACATTAGTAGCACAGTAACTAGTTCCTGGGTCTTGCATAATTCCGTTAATTGTTGGAAGATTGTGATACGCTGATTGCATAGTCCAGATTTCATATCTTCTAGGCGAGAATGTTTTCTGACAGTATGTCTCAACACCAACATCGATTATGAATGGATTGCCATCTTTGTATATGGTAAAACTTCCTGTATCATTATGATTGTGGCTGTCACCGTTATCACCAGCTTTAACAGCTAGACAATACTTAGAATCTCTGGCAATGAAAAGTCCAACACTTGAATAATAGATGTCAGGGTGAATCAGTTCTTCTTCCGTTAGGTAGTTTTTGATTTCAGTAACCGTGAATGCATTTTGCAAGCGGTAATATAGATTAATTTCGCTTGCAAGTATAAGATCATTAGAGGCGTGGAAATCTTGTGCTGCAAATTGCATCATTGCAGGAGTATTAATTCGCTTAGCAAAGAGGTATTCTCTAACACCTGCCCGACCAGCAACAGGGGAGCAATCAGCGAAATTGGTATAATACTTGTCATGAATATGTACATTCATTATGTAAGTAGCCATGTTTCTTATTTTTTCATCTTTATAGACATTAATAAAGAAGTTGTTGGTAATAGCATTCAAAATCTCAATTGTATTAAAAAGACATAGTCCGGAATGTCGGTAATACTGGGCCCCTTCATCGCAACAACCATCTTGTCCATAATCTTTCAGGAAATAGTCTGTACTCTCACACGCCTTTAGGAAGACTTGCTTCATAAAATCGGGGTAATTAGGTAGTAAGAAAACAGATAATAGTATGTTCTGTGTACACCAGATCGTCCAGTTACACATTGGTTCATCTCCATTGCCCATCCACCAGAAGTGTTTAGATAGATAAGGCGTGTATATTCGTTGCTGTAATTCATTCCGTATTCTTTTGGTTATGAATGGGCTTATAGCGTTGAGCTTATCTTCTAATAAATAGTGAATCGTCGCTAAAAGCGCCCCTGTTTCGCACGAGAATAGATCAAGAACGGGATCGGTCGCATCCGGTAACGATAAGCAAGGGGTATCTCTAATATAGGAGTTATGTGCTGGTAGTTGCCATGCAGATTCTTCGCATATAGAGAAGATGCCGTTAATTATGTCATCTATGAATTCACCGGAATTTGATGCGCATTCAGCTAGAACTAATGCATTAAGCGCACGTCGTTTAGTAAAGTAAATATCTTCATAATTGGAACGATTTCCGATTCGTGTAAAATCTAGAAAGAGGGTTGCTGGTAGGGGATCAAAGGAAAAGGATCTGAAAGAACGTCCCGCTTCGATGGTAGATTCTTTCCATATAGGATCAAGACAATTCCATTCTTTTCTTTGTGTAGCAGTAGCGTAAGGTAGGAAATTAGTTAGTATACCGTCAAAATCTTTAGCTATTTCATAAAACATAGTCGCTATCCTTTCTTTTAGGTAATAGGTGAATTATTGGCTTGCAGATAGTCTCTCGGTGAACAACCTTCAACTTTTTTGAAAACTTTACTAAAGTAAAATGCATTCTCAAATCCTAATTGGTCAGCAATTTCATAGATTTTATAGTTACCGGAAGCCATCATGAGTTTGGCTTTTGAAATCTTCCGATTGGTTATGTATTCGGAAAACCCTATGTTGGATTCCTTTTTGAATATCAGGCTAAGATAATTCGGAGTAATACCAAATTCAGATGCCGTTTCATTCAAGGTTAATTTTTCGTCAATATGAGAATTAATATAGTCGATAATGTTGTCAACCAACTCCTCTTTGGAAGATTTATGGTGACTTTGTAGATGCTTGCATAAATTAACCTTGAAAAATTCTAACCAAGATAATAATTGATCCATCGTAGTTTGCAGATAGATAGAATGATATCCATCTGGGTAAGAGGAGAAGATATTATTTATAATAGTTTCTCCATCAGTAAGGAGCGAAACGGATAGATATAGGATATTACAGGCTGCATCCAGTGCTTGGATATATTTTGTTGGATGCATTCGAAACAACTCAATAATCTCTGATATTGTATCGGAGAAAGCAACAGCATCATATTCCTCAAAAGCTTTTCGAATTGACGCTTTGAATAGACTTAAATTGAAGATATTCGAATCAATTTTGTGTGAACTCTGTATTAATGTATCATACATAAGTAATTTTTTTTCTAATGTAACATAGGTGTTAATTTGGCGTGCATTCTCATACGAATCCGCAATTTGAAGTGGTTCTTCATATTGTCTACCAACACTTGATAATATCCAAACATTAAAGTAATTATGAATCATATTGCTTGCAGAGGTAAGTGCTTCTTCAATCAAAGCATTACATTCCTCTACATTGGTATTCGGTAATAGAAATATAATACAAAAGTGTTTAGTGTCTAATGAAGTGCAATAGCAAGTTACGTACTTGCTCACTATGTTTTGCATCATCTCCATAGCACTAAAGTACAAATCCATTGCTTTTTGTGGATTTAATTTCTCTACTTGTTCAGGTATTATATTGCATAGACTTACTGCGTAACTTTTAGCTATAAAATCAATGGAGAGTGCCTTTGCCTCTTCATGGAATTCATCGTTGGATTTAAATAAATTATGAAGGAGTGAGATGAAGAACTTATCATGGAAAGCTTTAAAGGCTGTTTCCGTCTTAGGTATTGAAGCAGCAGTATTCTGTTCCTTTAGTATTTGAAGTGCTTTTTGAAGCACTTCACGTAAAGATTCTGCAGTTAATTCCAGCTTTACAAGGTAATCGATAATGCCATATTTAATAGCTTCTTTAATAAAACTAAAGTCCTCATAACTAGTAAGAATAATAAATAGTGGTAACTTTCCGTAGAGTTCTCTGCAATTTTTGATTAGTTCTAAACCGTTCATAAGGGGCATTCGTATATCAGTGATAACAATCTCCGGCATAAACTCTCCAATATATTCGAAAGCTTGTTTTCCATTCATTGCAGTACCACATACCTCAATACCGAATTCGTTCCAGTTCAAGATTGATTTAATTCCTATCTGCACAAGAGGCTCATCATCAACAATTAGTAATTTATACATCTAAATCTTACTCCTTCCAGATTCTAATTCCTTTCATAGCTCAGCGATTAAGCTGGTGGTGTAATTAACTTTGGTAATAAAATCGTAATTATTGTGTACTCACCTTCCTTACTATGAAATTGTAGTCCGTAGTTATCGCCAAAAGCATATCTAATTCGTTGGTTTACATTATTAATACCAATCTTCTTAAATAAACCAGAACTAGAATTATCGTTAGTTGCTAAGATGGAAGATATTTGTTCTTCTGATAGTCCAATTCCATTATCTTCGATGGTTATTTGAATCGTCTGATCATCAAGAGAGTCGATTGTAATAATGATTTTACCAACAGAACCTTTTGGCTCGATGCCATGAAAGATTGCGTTTTCAACCATTGGTTGTAATGTGAATTTTGGAATCTGGCATTGGTATAAGTCTTCGTCAATTACGTGAATGTCTAATCGAATCGTTCCACCATAACGATATTTTTGAATAATGAAATAATTATTAAGTAAATCTAATTCCTGTTGTATAGAGATGATTTGATTGGTGTCCTTCGATACGGATTTCATCAGCCTTGATAGAGAAGTAGTCATCTCTGCTATACCTGTAGCATTCTGGATTGTGGCCATCCATTTTATTGAGTTTAGAGTATTATAGAGAAAATGTGGGTTAATCTGGCTCAGTAACATCTGATATTCTAGTGATTGTCGTTCCTTTTCATCCTGGATTTTGTCATTAATTAATTCCGCAATATCTCCGGATAGTTTGTTAATACCAATTCCAATTGTGCCAAGTTCGTTATCCCATTCAATCTCTTTATCGATACTAAAGTCTCCTTTGGCAACACACTCAAGTTTTTTCTTGATTTTATAAATTGGTCGATTAATCTTCCTATTAAGGTCGATTAACAAAAGTACGCCAAGTAGCATTACGATTCCAATGATTAATAAAATAATAAATATGTACATAGATTTCTGCTTATTAAAGACACTAGCAGAGATTGTTTGAGAGAGTGACCAACCACTCAGATTACTAGTATAAGTAACCAGTGTTTCTTTCTTACCTGATTCCGTTCGAATGGTACGTATAGTTGATTTGGCAGTCTTTTTGTTTAATGAAACAACATCATCTAAATCATTTGTTAACGAGAACTTGCCATTATCAATTAGATATGTCTTATCTTCGATTGTAAGATACACTTTGCTATCACTAGGAATCGAATACAATTTTAGTGCATCGGTTAAGATATTAGAAGTTACACTTATGTATACCCAGCCTATCTTATCAGGTGAACTTTTATTGTAGATAGGACGAATAATAGGAATAATCAAATCTTTTGTGTTATCACCGATATCATTGGGCAACAATCCAACCCACTTGAATGTAAAATCATTATAGAGCTCATCAAAATAGGAGGATTCCTGTATATGCTCTGATATCTTAGTAGCTTTCGTGGTACTTCGACTGGTTGCTTGTAGATACTTACCTTCGAAGTTACTAACAACAACCCTTTCTATATAGTAATAGGCAAGATTGTTGCGATATTCTTCTGACAACCGGTTCCACGCTTCTAGTGATATCTTTTTGTCATCATCTTCATTGGTAAGATAATTAGCTAAAGTGTAGTTCATACTACACCATCTGGCTAATGTCTGTACATCTGTCATATTCGACGTAAATGAGTTCATTATTAATTTTAGATTCGACGAAGTAGAGAGCTGTAAGCTGTTTTTTAGTAGAGATTCGAAAGAAATAAAGCAAATAGAAGAGATTGAAACAGATAAAATCAAGGTAAATACCATGGTCATTTTAATGATTGTGACTTTTATACTGCGTGACTTGTAATATTTCATCTTTTGCACCTACTTTACCGATAAGATATATTCATGATATACAAGTAATTGTTTAATGTCAATAAAATTGAGGCTATATTCATGAGAAAATAAGGCAAATTACTGACAATTATAATATTTTACATGTTTTTAAATAAATAATATATGTTTTGAGAATAAAAACTAAAAAGTCGCTGAAAAGATTGAAATAATGAATATTATAATAAAAATATTACATTTTATAAATAAGCTCAAAACTATATAATAAGTTCATGGTTGAGGAATACATACAACTGTTACAAAACTTTTTAGGAGGGTATTTTATGAGAAAAGGAAAGAAAGTTATTAGTTTAGTACTAAGTTGTGCATTAGTATTAACAATGTTTACTGGTTGTGGTACTAAGAAAAACAACAGCAAAGAAGAAACAAAACAAGAAGATGTAGCGACTGATACGACAACAGATTCAGCTACGGATACAACAGATTCGACAGCTGAAAAGACTAAAATCAGATGGGCTGTATGGGACGTAGCAGCAACTACATATTATCAACCAGTTATCGATGCATATGTAGCAAAGAATCCTAATGTAGAAATCGAATTAGTAGATCTTGGTTCACAAGATTACATGACTGCATTGGCAACACAATTAGCAGGAAACGATACAAACTTAGATGTAGTTACCGTAAAAGATATTCCAGGATATACAAACTTAGTTTCTAAGAACGTTTTAGAAAAAGTTGACACAAGTGCACTTGACTTATCTGTATATGGTGGTATTACTGAACAAATCGAAATTAACGATCAAATCTATGCATTACCATATAGAAGTGATTTCTGGGTTGTATTCTACAACAAAGACATCTTTGATGCAGCTGGTGTTGATTACCCAACAAACGATATGACTTTTGAACAATATGATGATTTAGCTCGTCAAGTTACTAAGACTGATTTAGGTAATGAAGTATATGGTGCTCATTACCATACTTGGAGATCAGCAGTTCAGTTATTCGGTATTCTTGATGGTAAAAGTTCAATCATCGATGGAAACTATGATTTCTTAAAACCATACTATGAGATGGTTCTAAATGAGCAAAAAGATGGCGTTTGCCAAGACTATGCAACACTTAAGACAAGTAGTTTACATTACTCTGGAGCATTTGCTCAAGGTAACGTAGCTATGATGAATATGGGGTCATGGTTTATTCCAACATTAATCGAAAAAATTAAAATTGGCGAATATACAGAACTCTCAAACTGGGGACTTGTAAAATATCCTCATGCAGAAGGTGTTGAACCGGGATCAACTTTAGCAACTATTACTTCATTAGCAGTAACAAGTGCTTCTAAGAACAAAGAAATTGCAACTGATTTCATGAACTTTGTATGTGGAGCTGAAGGTGCTGAGATCATTGCATCAACAGGTACTTTTCCAGCAATCAAGACGGACAGCGTAGTTGATGCTATCTCAGGCATGGAAGGATTCCCTACTGATGCTAACAGTGCGGAAGCATTAAGAACTGCTAATACTTACCTTGAAATGCCAGTTTATGATAAGAGTGCTGAAATCGAAGTTGTTTTAAATGACGGACATGATTATATCATGACGGAAACAATGACAATTGATGAAGGTATCGCTTATATGAATAAAGAAATAGATAAAATTATTAATAAATAATCAATAGAAAAAAGCAATATGTTATTGGCAAAGTCAGGTGGTTCTAAAAATAACCACCTGACAAAAAAATAGGGTAACTATTTAGTTACAGGGCAACAAGTTGAGACAACACTATGCTAATACATGTAAAAATGTTAGTTCGGGTGTCAAAAGCCAAATAATCAAGCTATGAAAATATATATTATCGATTATTAAAGGTACATGACTTTTGATACCCGAACTAATATTATGCCCTAAATGTTATGGTGTTATATAACAAATACGATAAGGAGGAGGTAGGCCATTATTGGCTTATGATCATATGAAAAATAGAGAATTATCTTTACAAGAAGCAGAAGAAAAGCAAAAAAAACTAAATGAGCTTAATGCGAAGATGAAGCAGCTTCAAGAGAGATTGATGACAGAATTCAATACTTGGGGGCTTGATAGTAAGAAGGATAAAGACAAAATTAAAGAAAAAGATAAACTTCTTAGAGAAATGCAAAAAACGCAGAGGACCATTGAAAAATTAAAGACAGGAAAATTACTTAGCCGAGACGCTAAACGTAGTCTAGTGGCATATTCATTTATCGCACCAAACTTTATAGGTTTTGCAATATTTACTTTACTTCCTGTTATTTTTGCATTCATATTGGCATTCATGTCATGGGATGGTAATAATCCAATTCAGTTTGTTGGTCTAGCGAACTTCAAACGCTTAGCTGAGGATACACGCTTCTTGGCAGCAATTAAGAATACAATTGTATACTGTATTGCAACTGTGCCATTTACATTGGCAGCGGCTCTTGGCTTAGCAATCTTATTGAATAAGAAGATAAAAGGAAGAGCAATCTTTAGAGCAATCGGATTCTTCCCATATGTAGCTTCTTTAATTGCAGTAGCAACAGTATGGAATAATTTATTCAGTCCTGGTGCTGGTCTTGTTAACGTAATGCTTACTAATCTAGGTGTAGCAAAACAAAACTTACCGGGTTGGGCTGCTGATGCAGACTGGGCGATGTTCACCGTTGTAGCATTCAGTGTTTGGAAGTCTATGGGGTATTACATGGTTATCTACCTCGCTGGATTACAAGGTATCTCAGGAGAATTATACGAAGCAGCGAGCTTAGATGGTGCAAATGCATTGCAAAAATTCAGGAATATTACATGGCCACAATTAAAACCAACTACATTCTTTGTAATCATTATGCTTACGATTAACTGTTTCAAAGTATACGATCAAGTTTATATGATAACGCAAGGTGGACCAGGTACATCAACATTAGTTCTTGTATATCACATCTATCAAACTGCATTTGTTACTTCATCTGATTATGGTTATGCAAGCGCAATTTCAATGGTACTGTTCGCACTGGTATTATTAGTAACAGTGGTTCAGTTCAGAGGAGAGAAGAACTATGCAAATGACTAAAGATATTGAGATACAGGAGGTGGCATAATGTTAAATAAAAATAGTAAGCGTAAACTTAATAAAATACTATTATATGTAGTACTCATTACAATTACAGTAGTAATGTTGGTTCCGTTCTTATGGATGGTGTCTGCGTCACTTAAATTCGATAAAGATGTATTCACAGTACCAATAAAATGGATTCCTGAAAATCCAAAATGGAATAATTATAAAGTTATATGGACTAAGATTCCTCTTATGAAGTTCGTATTAAATACTTCGAAGATTACATTAATTGTTACAGTCCTTCAATTATTAACAAGTAGTTTTGCTGCATATGCTTTTGCAAAATTAAGATTCAAAAGTAAGAATGCCTTATTCCTTGGTTACATAGCAACCATTGCAGTGCCTTGGCAAGTATATATGGTTCCTCAATTTATCATGATGCGTTCAATCGGTTTAAATGATACACATTTAGCAATTATATGCTTACAAGCATTCTCAGCATTTGGTGTTTTCATGATGAGACAATTTTACCAAGGGGTTCCGGATTCCTTATGTGAAGCGGCTAGAATTGATGGTATGAGCGAGTATAAGATTTATACGAAGATTATGCTTCCATTATCAAAACCAGCATTATCAACCTTGACAATATTCACATTCGTTGCAACATGGAATGACTTCCTTGGACCAAGTATTTATCTTACAACGGAAAGTAAGAAGACATTACAGATTGGTTTGCGTATGTTTATTGGACAATATTCATCTGAATATGGATTAATCATGGCTGCTTCTGTAATATCATTAATCCCTGTATTAATTGTATTCCTATGCTTACAAAAGTACTTTGTAGAAGGTGTAGCTGCAACAGGAATTAAAGGATAATAAAACTCAAACTTCGAACTTGAAGATTTCGAAGAGTAGTTAATTGCTATATTCAACGAAAAAATCCGCGCTCGCTTAGCTTCACACGTAGCAGTACTAAGATCTCGCGTTGCGAAATCAAGTACTGACGTGTTCAGATAGTTTTTCATATGAATATAGCAATTACTTACTCTAAATGAAGTTTTTTGTGTACGAAGCTTGAGTAAAAAAATATAAAAATCAGAGGTGTAGGGGGGGACTGCCACTGCACCTCCTATTTTGTTTTAGGCTGATACAAAAATATAAACAAGGTAAGGAGAATATATATGAAAAAATTATTTAAAGACATGCCTATTATTAACCAAGATGAGATGAATCAAGCCTTAGATTTTGCGTCCAATCAAATTATCAACAATTTACCTGAATTTACTTATATGTTTCAAAATGCCTATAGTGAAGGTGGTTTCTATAAACCAATTGAAAACGATTATTGGACAACTGGATTTTGGACAGGTGAAATATGGTTAGCTTATGAACATTGTAAAGATGAAAGAATTAAAGAAGCAGGATTAATACAAGTAGATAGTTTCCTTAATCGTATTGATCAGAAGATCGGGGTAGACCATCATGATATGGGATTCTTATATTCTCCCTCTTGTGTTGCAGCATACAAGTTAGTGGGAAGTGAAAAGGCGAGAGAAGCAGCTATTAAAGCAGCAGATCAATTAATAACACGTTTTCATCCTGTGGGAGGCTTCATTCAAGCTTGGGGTGCAATGGATGAACAAGATAACTATCGTCTCATTATTGACTGTTTGTTAAACCTTCCATTATTATATTGGGCAACGGAAGAAACGAAAGAAGAAAAATACCGTGAAATTGCTGATAAGCATATCCTCACTGCAATCAAGAATGTAATACGAGAAGATTATTCCACATGGCATACCTTTTATTTTAATATGGAAACAGGAGAGCCAGATCATGGTGCTACTTGTCAGGGATATCGTGATGGTTCTGCTTGGGCGAGAGGTCAAGCATGGGGAATCTATGGTTCTGCTCTTGCATACCGCTATACAAAAAGAGAAGAATATGTTGAAGTATTTAAGAATGTAACACAGTATTACCTAGAGCATCTGCCAAAAGATATGGTACCATATTGGGATTTAGAATTTGGTGAAGGATCAACAGAACCAAGAGATTCATCAAGTGCTTCGATTGCGGCTTGTGGAATGCTTGAGATGTCAAAATATCTGAAGGAAGTAGATGCTGCTTATTATACAAAATTAGCTAAGCAGATGATGAAATCAGTAGTTGATTCCTATGCAGTTAAGGATAGCAAAGAATCCAACGGATTAGTCTTACATAGTACGTATTCGAATCATTCACCTTATAATACATGTAACCATTATGGTGTAGATGAGTGTAATTCATGGGGAGACTATTTCTACATGGAGGCTCTAACTAGAATGACCAAAGGATGGAATCAGTATTGGTAAGTTGCTTTGGTAAAATTGGAGGCGTAATAATGAAACATTCAAGAAAAAAAGGGTTTGGTGTTAGAGTCAAGATGACTTGTGTGTTTTTGCTTTTGATTGCTATGATGATTTGGATGGGGATTCTTAACTATACTCGTGCAAGAGATGCAATCGTCAAAACATATGTTAATGATAAAGAACAAACATTTATGGCCACGGGAAATTACATGGAAGTAATTTTTGAGAATGTAGCTACACAGGCTGTTAGAATTATGACTGACGATAATGTTACAAGATTCTATTCTCCTGTATATGCGTCGGATAAAAAGGTACGTTTAGGTGCGAAGAAGAATATTGATAGTACAATCGTTTCTATTGTTAACACAGACAAGTATATTAATGGAATCATGTTAATTGTAAAAAATGATACCGTATTAACTTCGAATCCAGTTCAGATAGCGAGCACTTTTTATGATGACTTTGTTGCCTCGAAAGAAGGGCAGAAGATACTTAACGCAGGAAATACAACTAGTTGGATAGGGACACATCCATTCATAGATTCCGTACTTAGTACAACTACCAATTCCTATGGATTGAGTATGGGAAGAAGTCTTAATGGTTTTATAAGTGATAAGGAAGGTGCTATCATTGTTGATGTTAATAAGTCAGTAATCGTTGATTTGTTGAATGAACTTACGGATAAGAGTGAATCCATGGCATTCATAACAGATGATGGACGAGAGATTTTCTCCGATGGAGCTAACGAAAGTATGGTGGATACCACATTCTATCAGAAAAGTCTAACAGCAGAGTCAAAATCAGGATCAGAGTATGTAACATTCAATGGAGCTAAGTATCTATATACATACTGTAAAATTGGTGAGACGAATACTATGTTAAGCAGCCTAATTGAACAGAGTGTAATCTATCAAAGTGCAGATGGTATTAAGCAAAACACGGTAATGATGATTATCAGTACAAGTATTCTAGCATTAATTATAGCATCAATCTATGCATCAAACTTAAGTAAAGCAATTAAAAAAGCTGTACTAGGGATTTCAAAAGTTGCAGAAGGCGATTTAACATATAGCATTAATACCCGGAGAAAAGATGAATTTGGAACATTAACAGAGAATCTAGATCATATGCGACATAATATGAAAAAATTAATTACCAATACATCTATAGTTAGTTTGGAAGTTAAGGATTCAACGATAGAAGTATCAAAATCTTCGGAGGTTATTACCAGTTCAATGGCAGCAATATCTAGTGCTGTAGGCGAAATTGAACAAGGTATGGTCGAACAAGCAGATGCAGCCAATAGTTGCTTGAATCAGATGAATACATTATCTGACAGTATTAATGAAGTAACAGAAAGTACAGAAACAATGGTTTCTCTTGAGAAACATACCAATAACATAATAGAGTCAAGTAATGAAGCATTACAGGAACTATATGAGAAAGCGCAAGGTACTTCTGATATTACAGCTAAGATTGTACTTGATATGGATGCGTTATCTATGCAATCTGGTTCGATTACACAGATTATAGACACCATAGAAGATATATCGGAGCAATCGAATCTATTATCTCTTAATGCATCAATTGAAGCTGCAAGGGCAGGGGTTTTTGGCAAAGGATTTGCAGTTGTTGCTCATGAAATTGCTAAGTTAGCAGGACAATCATTAGAGGCTGCCGGGGAGGTGAAAGTAATAGCGGAAGGCATATCAAAACAAACAAAAGAAACGTCAAAGAACGTTTTGATTGCTAAAGAGACTGTTTCGGAGCAGACAATCGCTTTGAATAAGACGATGGAAGGTTACAATGACATCAGTACACAGATGAAAGAATTGATGAAGCAGATCGAAAAGATTAAAGAAGAAGTATATGCAATTGAGAATATTAAGAATGATACCCTAGCCGCGATCAGTAATATTTCAGCAGTATCACAACAAACGGCAGCAGCAACAAGGGAAGTAAGTGATAAGACTGATTATGAGTTTGAAAGTGTAGAGAATTTAAACAAGATAATTATTACACTGGAGGAAAAAGCAAAGAACCTAGAAAAAGAAATAGGTGTATTTAAGATCTAGATTAGCTAACGGATATATTGAACTAGAAGAGGAGGAAAAATCAGTTAAGTCAAAGGCGTCAATTTGAAGCAAGTCCAAATTGACGCCTTTGATTTAACTTAAAATACCCTCTTCTATAAAGACACTTTTATTAACACAATCACAATAGATATAAAATAAGAATGGTGTAGTATTTAATAATATGTTGAAATATCATAATAATTTGGTAAACTTAATATAAACATAGTTATTGGAGGATCTCAGATGAAAAAATTACTCTACAGGAACTTAATTATAGTTGTAGTGAGTGTACTTTTGCTTATTGTGATGACAGTTGGAAAGTATGGTATTTCTAGCCAAACATTGATATCTATTGTATGTCTGATGTTAGGATTAATAGTATCCATAGGAATTTATTATAGTAGACTTATATTGGACCAAAAAGCAATTGGCATGTTATGGATTATATCTGTTTGTGCCATTGCCTATTCGGTTGTTATCGGCGGTAGTTCAACGGCATTTGTAACACTTTATGTAACATTAGCTATGGCAGCTTCTTATTTTAGCTGTAAGATAGTGAAACTATATTTTATTCCAGTCGGAATATTAGTAGTGATAATAGGAATAATTATGCCAGAGGCAATTGAAGGATCTGAAGGGACTACAATATTAGGAGCTGTATCTAAGGGACTTTTGTTTACGTTCACTGGATACGTTATCTATCTAGCCACAAAACGTGGAGAGGATATGGTAAAAGAGTCAGCGCTGATGTTACAGAATTTATCTGAGAATAAAAAAGTAGCAGCTCAGGTTGCAATGAGTCTTAGTAATTCTTTAGAGCAGACCACAGGTGAAGTACATACAATGGCTAGAGAAGCGAATCATATTCAATTATCTACGGAACAGATGAGAGAAGCTGTAGGAAGTATGACACAGGCAGTAGTGACGGTAAATGAGAAAATCGGTGATGCAGTTGTAGTTGTAGACAGGAATTATGAGCTGGCAAACAAGCTAGATGAACGTTTCAAAGAAGTAACTAATGCTGTGCAGGAAGGTAATGAAGGGGCTAACGATGTGAAAACGTCGCTTGATGATATGGGGAATACAGTACAGTCTGCACAAGAAGCCACGGGAATACTACTAGAAGAGATGAGTAGAATTACAGGTATTTTAGACGAGATTAATTCCATTGCATCACAGACGAATCTTTTATCATTAAACGCTTCCATTGAGGCAGCAAGAGCAGGTGAACATGGAAGAGGATTTGCTGTGGTAGCTGATGAGATACGTTCTTTATCAGAAGAGAGTGCGAAAGCTTCCACTAATATTCATAATATAATTGTTAAATTATCAAGTACTGTGGAACTGGTTTCAGAAAGGACCACAAAAGGAGCAGAGGCTGCTAGAATTGGCGTTGCTAAGATGGACGAATTAATGAAATTGCTATATAACATTAATCGTAATGCGAATGCTGCTGAAGATGTGGTACAAGAAGAATACCAACTAATTCATGAGATAAAGCAGAATTTTGAATTGATTAATGGTGAAATAGAGGCATTAGTAGCCTGTTCCGAAGAAAACGATGCAATGATAACGAGCATATCTGAGAACATTACTATCCATAACAAAGCAATTAATAATTGTTCCATTGAAATTGATAAAATTGATAAAATAACGAATAAATTAACAGAGGTATCTGAAAAAAACTAGAAAACATGCTTTCTAGATAGATGTGAAAGAAAAACAAAGCTGTTACGAAATGGTTAAGAAAGCCATTTTGTAACAGCTTTGTTTGGTTGCCTTGGTTAAGGAATTTTAGTAATAAGTATGTTATAGACTTCTTCTGTCTTTTTATCCGTTGAACCGCTGAAGACATATTTTTTATCATTCTCCTTAGTAATCACAATGAAAAGGTGATTGGTAGGATTAAAACATACGGTACATGAACCATTACCGGCTATACTATAGGTACCTTTACAGAGTGTAGAGAATCCGGTTCCATTGTCTTTTGATATATTGGGTAATTCATCCCAAGTTTCAACTGTTTTAATATCATCAAAATCTATGCCATATGTGGTATGAAAATGCTTTGCTGTGATGCTTTCTTCATCAATGGTTAATAGTAATGGAGAAAATTCACTTTGAATTAGTCCAATTGCAGAGATTGGCATAGCTAATATAATTAATGCAATGATAACGCCGAAGACTTTGCCTGCTGGTTTGGCGTAATTCATATCTGTTCCTAGCCCTACTCTTTTTGGGACGATCAAATGCTTATCGTTTGGATTGTAATAAAGCAAACCATAGATCCAGTAACTATCTTCATCTGCAGTAAAAGAATCCTCTGACTGTATACTGAATTGTTGTTGTGCCAAACGAACCTTAAACTCGGCACGAAGTACCCACCATAATAGAAAGAAAGTATAGAGCAAGGTAATAATTAAGAAGAGAATAATACTATCGATATAATGATTAATATACAGCCAAAATAAGATTGTATATATAGCATTGGTATAAGATAGACCGATAAAGCATTTACCAAAGTTATACCGACGAATTCTTGTAAGGGTTTGATTACGTAAAGAATCTTGACTAACAATTTCTTGTTTCGTCTTATATGCAATGTGAAACAAGAAAGGGCATAGGAAGGTTACTAATCCAACTAATGTAGTAGTGGCAAGGGATAACAGGTTAGAATCTTTGCTTGTAATTGTACACAAATCAATAATGATTGGTATACAGGTTAATACGATAGCTGGTAAAAACCAATACTTGCTCAAAGGATTTGGCTCTTCTAAAGTAACTTTAAGATCAACAATTGTTGTACCTTCTTCATCAAGATGCCAATTCTGTTCTTTCTTTAGCTTATGTAATTGTAGATTACCTTTCATGAATGGAAGGAAGAAGATAAAACAAAGTACGGTTATCCAAGTGATGAATATGGCATATACAATGGAATCGTACTTGGTTAAGAGTGAGGTGAAAGGAAGGAGTGCAAGAACAATAGCTATTCTTCGCATACTTTTCTTAGCCCTAGATATAATCTCCTTAACCTTTGGATTCCTTAATTCATCGGATGGTAAGGTTACTCCGAGAATAATATTCTTGTGTGGTTCTAATTCGTTCTTTATTATAAAGTACATAATTGGAAGTATGGGATAACAGAAAACAAACAGAATGATTTTCATGAACATGGATTAACCCTCCTTATTATAAAGCTCCTTACATAGAGATAAGAATTGATCTTCCTTCACTCCTTGTAGGTGAAACTGAGATATTAGCAATTGAAGTTCATTATGAAGAACTCTAGGTATTTCACTGGAAGAAACGTTTCGAGGTGCTACTTTAGCTCCGTTTCTCCGGTCAGCGGTTATATATCCTTCTTGCTTCAATAGTTGATAGGCTTTACTAACCGTCATCATATTAATTCCTGATTGATCTGCAAGATTTCGTATCGTTGGTAATTGGTCACCAGGGAGTAATTTCCCATCAGAGATAGCGATAATTATTTGATTCCTAATCTGCTGATAGATAGGAATATCACTGGAAAAGTCAAGTGACAGAAGCATGTAATTCCTCCTTATCTATAGGGGTTATCTGTTTCTTTGTATTAGTTATAGTAATGCAAATAATGCAAAGTGTCAAGGTTAACTTGTGCTAATGTTTGTTAAGAAATATTTATAAAAACTGTGAATACCATCGATGCTAATAATAAGTCATAAATATAAACAAAGATACATAATTTGTAAAAAGACGATTGGAGTAATGTAGTGAATCATAGCGATAAACATAAAATTATTAGCGAGCAATATGCAGACCTAATTATTAAAGATTACAAATCTAATCCTTTGCTACAACAGGAGGAAATCGAGGCTATTAATATTATAGATGATAACTATGCGGTAGTATATGTACCGTTACAAGTAGTTGAAAGAGATAGTATTAATAAATATGGTTATAACTCGTTTCCTTTTTGTTATACCCTTACAGCTTCTATTGAGAATGAATCTATAAATATTTTGCAAAATAGAACGTTACCGAGTCTTGGATTAAAAGGGGAGAATGTTTTAATTGGAATAGTTGATACAGGAATCGATTATACGAATCCAGCATTTTTAAATGAGGACGGAACATCAAGAATAGTTAGTATTTGGGATCAAACCATCAATGAAGAAGAATGTGTAAACGTCTTTCATTATGGGTGCGTCTATTCAAAACAGGATATTAATGAGGCATTAAAAAGTGTTGACCCTTTGCAACATGTAGCTACGATGGATACGATTGGTCAAGGGACTATACTAGCAGGAGTAGCAGGTGGTAGTAGTGATTTAGGTAATAAGTTTAGTGGTATTGCTACAAATTCTGAATATGTAGTTGTAAAACTTAAACCGGCGAAGGAAGCAATTAGAGAATTTTTTCTTATTCCTGAAGATAGAATATGTTATCAAGAGAATGATATTATGTTGGGGGTGAAATATCTAATATCGGTAGCACAGGAGGTTAACCGTCCTATTGCTATATGCATAGCATTAGGAACTAATCAGGGTGGGCATGCTGGTGTAGGGAAATTAAGTGATATGTTATCTAGCTTTAGTCAAAACCCAGGCGTATCTATTGTGATAGCGGGAGGCAATGAAGCAAATGGAAGAAATCATTATGAAGGAAGAGTTAATCCATCTGGTGGTTATACAACAGTTGAGCTAATGGTTGGAAAAAGTCGCCCATCCTTTTGCATGGAGGTTTGGGGCTCTCCGAATAGTGGGACAATGATTCATGTTATTTCACCTTCGGGTGAGGAGTTCACAACAAGTAGCCCTAATGACTATGTTAGTAGGCGATTAGATTTTCCGGAAGATGATACCACCATATGGTTAAACAATATTTTATTAGAACCAGACACTAACGATGAGCTAATTCTTTTTCGGTTTAGGACACCGACAGAGGGGATTTGGAGATTTCAAGTGAGTACGAATACTAGTTATCAATCGAACTTCAATATATGGCTACCAATTAGGTATTTCCTATCATCTGACACTTATTTTTTAGATTCAAGCTCCAATATCACCATAGTATCACCAGGGAATTCTATTTTGCCTATTACAGTAAGTGCATATGATTTGCAATCCGGTAACATATATAATGACTCTAGTAGAGGATTCTCAAGAATCAACATTATTAAACCAGACTGTGCGGCACCTGGGGTTAATTTGAAGGCACCATTTTTGAATCATAGGTATGTATATGGAAGTGGGACGGGATTATCGGCAGCGTATCTAACAGGAATTGCAGCGTTATTTTTAGAGTGGGGGATAACCAATGGAAATTTACTCACAATGACTACAATCAATATAAAAAACTACTTAATACAAAGTGCTAATAGGAATCAGTTTATAGATTACCCTAATAACATTTGGGGATTTGGAGCAGTTAATATTTATAATACATTTGATATTTAAGATATTTTTTATTGAATAATTTTGTTACCGAAGTACCAAGTGAGTAGTTTGGTTTTATAATACCCCTCGTAGATATGTTAACTAAGCGTCAGAATTAGTTATACAAATCATAGTAGCTATTAGAATTGGAGAGGATATTCATATGAATGAAAGGGAACGATATAAAATTACGAGTAACGACTATGCAGATATTATTATAGAGTTTAGTAGATATAAGGGACAATATGATCCCTCTAACATGACAATCTTAAATGAAAGATATGCTATTATACATATTCCTGTGGACGAACTGAGTAAAGATAGTATAAATAAGTATGAATATGAGGGGTTTCCGTCATGTCTTGATCTTGCTTCTACTGTTGATTTGGAGGCCTCGGGGGTTCTTAGAGTACAACAAGTACCCTATTTGGGACTCCGTGGAAACAATGTTTTAGTTGGAATTATTGATACAGGTATTAATTATATGCATCCTGCTTTTTTACATGCCGATGGAACTACTAGAATCAGTTCTATATGGGATCAGACAATTGAGTCAGAAGATTCGTACCCTCCTGGTTTTTATTATGGAACGGAGTACAGTAGAGAACAGATTAATTTAGCGTTACAAAGTAATAACCCCTTAGATGTTGTCCCAAGTACAGATACGAATGGGCATGGTACTATGCTAGCAGGTGTTGCTGCAGGTACAGAAAGTAATAAGGAGGGGTTTTCTGGTGTCGTACCGGAGTCTGATTTAATAGTGGTGAAACTAAAAGAAGCAAAAACCTTTACAAAGAGTTTCTTTTTAATACCAGAAGACGCTTTATGTTATCAGGAGACAGATGTTATATTAGCGGCGAGGTATTTGTTAGAATATGCATCTAGAATAAAACGCCCAATAGCAATATGTATTGGATTGGGTACAAACCAAGGGGGGCATGATTACAAAGGAGTATTGAGTAGTATCGTGTCAAGATATTCAGAGTATGCAGGAGTTGGTATCATCACTTCTGCTGGAAATGAGCTTAACCTCGGACATCATTTTTATGGTGTGGTAGAGAGAAATAGTGCAGGGGTTATTGCTGAGTTAAATGTCGGCGTTACAAGGCCTTCTTTTTCATTAGAATTATGGAGTTCCGTACCTAGTTCTCTAACCGCTGAAATCATTTCACCCACAGGGGAGTCCTTAATTTCTCCTCCTACTAGAATAATAGAAACAAGAAGAAAGGATTTTCTTTTTGAGAACACTACAATATGGGTAAACAATATTAGTTTGGAGTCACAGACGGGAGATCAGCTTATACTGTTCCGACTTCAAAACCCGTCTGCTGGTGTTTGGCGATTTCGTATAACTTCTAGAGTGCCAATAGACTCAGCCTTTCATATGTGGTTACCATCGAAAGGATTTATCCCAGAGGATACCTTATTTCTAAAACCGAATCCAGATACAATTGTACAATCTCCGGGAAATGCAGACTATTTTATAACAGTGGGAGCTTATAATACAGAAAATAATAGTATCTATGTGAATTCTAGTAGAGGGCCAACAAGATTAGGAACTTTAAGGCCTGATTTTTGTGCACCTGGGGTGAATATATTAGGTCCTAATTTAGAAAAATCGTATACTACTGGAACAGGTACTGGGTTAGCGGCAGCCCATGTAACAGGCCTAGCGGCGATGCTATTAGAATGGGGAATTGTTCGAGGCAATTTTACTAACATGGCGACGCCTGAGATTAAGACATTACTAATCCGTGGGGCTGTTCAAGAATCTGGTATTGCTTATCCCAATAATTCATGGGGCTATGGTAGGGTTAATATTTATAATTCCTTTCAAAGTTTAATAGATAGAGAATAGCAAAAGACGCATTTTTATGTATAATAACGAGAAAGCAACTTTTCACTAGTGCTACTAATGAAAAGTTGCTTTTTTGGTTATAGGAAGTTATCCTAATATAATAATTATCCTTCTTCTTCGCCTTCTTTGACAATCTCCTCTAAAACACGAATCAAGTCATGAATCGTATTGATTTGAACATCTTTCTCTAGAATGATGTTACGTAGACCAACCGATAGTGTATCAAATTTTGGTTTTACCTGCGGAGCAATATAAGACATAATGTGACCTCACTTCCCGTGCTGGTTATACAATTTGTCGTTGAGTTATATTGAATCAAGTATGCATCTGCCTGGATTACTTGTCGCTATCCAAATTAGAATACTTAAGTGAACACCATTTAGCATAATCTCACACATGATTATAATAGTAGAAACCCATGAGAGAGTTTAGATGAAGAACAACTTTTTATAAGCGAGTTTACAATTGTTTTATTATAATAGTATAATAACAATACAGAAACAACTAGAAAAATTGATCGAGTTACGTAACTGTAAGTTATAGATACTTCGCTTATGAAATATAGTATCTCCAGCGATGAAAAAAAAACACGTAAAAAGCATGTGAAATTGTACCTAATTCAAGTAAAATTAGCCAGATTTGATTGGAAAATATCAAATTACCAAGTATAATGTAGAAAAAGCTTATAGGAGGAATTTGTAGTGAGCAAATCAATTGAAGGTATTATTGACAAAGCAACAATTTCATTTCAAATGATTCATGAAGTGAATACAGCAATTGAGCGTTTGTGTGCAGAAACAAAAGATTCAGAGGATATGAACATATCCGTGGAAGACGAATGTTTAAATGTTAAAATTAAAGTAGGAGTAAATAGTGCTTATACACAAATTGCTATGTCAGAGCTATATGTTAAAGTTATGAATAGCGAAACAGACGATTGTTATGAGAAAATCGTAGAGATTATAGGTGAGGGAATTAATCAAAACATTATGGAATATGCAAATTATGCAAAATAAATAATTTTATTATATAATCCAATAATTATAATAATAGAAAGAGAAACATCATTTGAATTAAGTTTATGGTGGTTCTCTTTTTATTTATAGAAGTATTAATTGCAATATATATAGACTGTAAAGAAAAAAATGTAAAAGAAAAAAAGCAAAGGAAGTGGTTACTTGCAATCTTATATAAAAACAGATAGAATTAAAGTCATAATATTAGACAGCGGAGGTTACGTATGAAGATTGTATGTTTAGAAGCAAATTGTTTGGGAGATGACGTGGATTTAACATGTCTTGAAGAATTCGGAGAGGTAACCGTATATGGTTTATCAACAGCCTCGGAAACCCCTGAACGTGTAAAAGATGCAGAAGTAATTGTAGTGAATAAAGTGCCGATGAATGCGAGTACCTTATCAGAAGCAAAGAATCTAAAGGTAATCTGCGTAACAGCGACAGGTACGAATATCATTGATACCGAATATACCAATGCAAGAGGAATTACGGTAATGAATGTAAAAGGATATTCAACAGAGGCAGTCGTGCAACATACCTTTGCATTATTATTTTATGTATATGAGAATTTAAGCTACTATGATCATTTTGTTAAATCAGGAGCTTATGTTAAGAATGATATATTCAGCCATTTTGATAAGAAATTCTTCGAATTAAAAGGAAAGACATGGGGAATTATTGGACTTGGTGAGATTGGAAGAGGAGTTGCGAAGATTGCAGAAGCATTCGGTTGTAACATAATCTATTATTCAACTTCTGGTAAGAATGATAATTCAGAATATACGAGGGTAACACTAGATGAACTATTAAGTCAATCGGATATCGTATCCATTCATGCTCCACTTAACGACCAAACAAAAGACTTGATTGGTGCAGCTGAATTTAACAAAATGAAAGATACAGCGGTATTAATGAATCTTGGAAGAGGTTCAATTGTTAATGAAGCTGATCTTGCCAAGGCACTTGAGAATGATAAGATTGCGGCAGCAGCACTTGATGTATTGGCAAGTGAACCAATGGCAGCAGATAATCCATTGTTACGCATTCAAGATAGTACAAAACTTATTATCACACCACATATAGCTTGGGCAGCAGTTGAAACAAGAAGACGTGTAGTAGAAGAAGTATGTTTGAATATGAGTGCTTATTTGTCTGGTGTTGAAAGAAATATAGTGAAATAGAAGTATAATAGAAAAATATGGATATATATGGAGCTGTGAAAAGTGTAAAACTTAACAATTATACCAAATTATTTTTAGAATATTAAATAAATGTTTCTATTGATTAATCAATGCAATTGGCAAAAGTTATAAAATAACTTTTCCGATTGCATTATTTTTTATGCACAAATACTATGAAAAATGCATAATGTAAATATATGTAGTTTATTATGGATGAAAAACCCACGTTTAAGACTTGATTTATTTATCAACTATGTTATACTTATTAAGTAATTGTTAACAAAATGTTACTTGCTTTTCAGATTTGTTTCTTAATTGTTATGATCTATTACGAAGATTAGTAAGTAATAAGTGGATTGCGGTAAAATTGCTTTCCCACTGCAAGTGAGTGTTTGAACAAGCACTTACAATTTCAAATTCATAATAATATAACAATTGTTATTATGTAACCAAAGATAACCAATTTGAAGGTTATTAAAAGGAGATTTTATATGAAGATGAAAAAATTCTTGCTTTGTATGACTACTACAGCATTAATTGTAGCGAATACAGTAAGTATCAACGCATTTGCAGCGGAAGTGAATACGGTTGAACAGATACAAAACTCAGAAGCTGTGAACACATCAGTGATTGATGTAGATACACAAGCTGGGGAAACTACTACAGGGGATTCTACCAATACAAAAGATTCTGCTATCACCGAAGGTACTTCAACAACAGAAGATACATCTAAGACAGAGAATGATGAGTCAAACCAAGAAGTAGTACAAGATACAACGAAAGAATCATCAAAAGATAGTAAGAATGATGAAACAGATTCTAAGAAAAAAACAGATTCTGAAAAAGCAACGAAAAAGAAAACAACAACAACGAAAAAGAAAACTAGCATAACTAAGAAAAAGACATCAGCTAAGACAACGAAAGCTGCGTCTTATTCAAGTGCTGAGGTACGATTATTATCAACACTAATCTATTGTGAAGCAGGAAACCAGTCTTATGCCGGAAAATTAGCAGTAGGTATTGTTGTAGTAAATAGAATGGATTCAAAAAAATACCCTAATTCATTAAAAGGCGTTATATATCAAAAACATCAATTCGGTCCGGTTAGAAACGGTTCTTTGAATAAAGCATTAAACGAATACGATAATGGTAGGTTTACTTCCGCTCAAGAGAAACAATGTATCAAAGCAGCGAAAGCAGCATTGAGTGGAGTAAAAACGATTAAATATACGAAAAATGGTAAATCTTTAAGTAAAAATCTTAGTGGATACTATGGTTTTAGTGGTAGATTATCAAATCCAAGATTCACATTAGGTGATCATCAATTTAAGTAATATATATAGCTGTTACACGACTAAAGTGTAACGGCTTTTTTTGTATATACCAAGCAAAGGCATGTGTTAAATTATTTTGCTAGTATATAAGTATCAATATAGGAAAATATTATTAATACTACTTTTCTAAATGGAGCAAGTGTGGTATGATAAAGTTGAAAGTAATCTACTTTCTTGCTACTGGTAATTGAAACCAGTAATATTTTTGGGCTTTTATAAGTATTAGAGCTTATGGATAGTGAAATAACAGATTGTGAAGATCTGTTTGACTACAAATGGTTCGATATACATGATTATATAATAGTAACTTAGGAGGAGACATAGAATCATGGAAAATGTTTCAACAGAAAAAGAAGTTATATCTAAGAACTTCATTGAGCAGATCATTGATAAAGATATTGAAGAAGGGCATTGCAAACAAGTTGTTACAAGATTCCCGCCGGAACCAAACGGATATCTTCATATTGGACATGCAAAATCTATATTATTAAATGATGGTTTAGCAAAAAAATATAATGGTAAATTCAATCTTCGTTTTGATGATACAAACCCAACAAAAGAGAAGACAGAATTCGTTCAATCTATTATTGAGGATGTAAAATGGATTGGGGGAGAATTTGAAGATCGTCTATTCTTTGCATCGGATTACTTTGACCAAATGTATGAAGCAGCTATTAAGTTAATTAAAAAGGGTAAAGCTTTCGTTTGTGATTTAACAGCAGACGAAATTAGAGAATACAGAGGAACATTAACGGAGCCGGGTAAAAACAGTCCATATCGTGATAGAAGCGTAGAAGAAAACCTTGCTTTATTCGAAGGAATGAAGAACGGTGAATTCGAAGACGGTACGAAAGTATTACGTGCCAAGATTGATATGTCATCTCCAAACATCAATATGAGAGATCCAGTTATATATCGTGTGGCTCGTATGCACCACCACAATACAGGAGATAGATGGTGCATCTATCCTATGTACGATTTTGCTCACCCAATAGAAGATGCGATTGAAGGAATTTCTCATTCAATCTGTACCTTAGAATTTGAAGATCATAGACCTTTATATGACTGGGTTGTTAAAGAATTAGAATATGAGAATCCACCAAAACAAATAGAATTTGCTAAGATGTATCTTACAAACGTTATTACAGGTAAGAGATACATTAAGAGACTAGTAGAAGAGAACATTGTAGACGGTTGGGATGATCCAAGATTAGTATCTATTAGCGCATTAAGAAGAAGAGGTTTTACACCAGAATCTATCCGTAAATTCATGGAATTATGTGGTGTGTCTAAGAGTAACAGTTCGGTTGACTACGCTATGTTAGAGTACTGTATTCGTGAAGACCTTAAACTTAAAAGACCAAGAGTGATGGCAGTTCTAGATCCAATTAAACTAGTTATTACGAATTATCCAGAAGGTGAAATTGAGTATCTTGATGCCTCTGTCAATCAAGAAAATCCAGAGATGGGAACAAGAAAAGTACCATTCGGAAGAGAATTATATATTGATCGTGAAGATTTCATGATTGAGCCACCAAAGAAATACTTTAGATTATTCCCAGGTAATGAAGTACGTTTAATGAATGCATACTTTGTTACGTGTACGGATTATATAACAGATGAGAATGGTAAAGTTACAGAGGTTCACTGTACGTATGACCCTGAAACTAAGAATGGTACTGGATTTACAGGAAGAAAAGTGAAAGGCACAATTCATTGGGTTGAAGCTAATACTGCTGTAAAAGCTGAAGTACGTTTATATGAGAATATAGTAGACGAAGAAAAAGGGGTGTATAATGAAGATGGAAGTCTTAACTTAAATCCAGATTCATTAACAGTTCTTAAGGAATGTTATATTGAGCCTGCAATCAAAGAAGCAAAATCTTTAGATAGTTTCCAATTCTTAAGACAAGGGTATTTCTGTGTAGATTGCAAAGATTCAACAGAAGATCATTTAGTATTTAACCGAATTGTATCATTAAAAAGTTCTTATAAACCAGCTTAGGGAGGGTGAAAAATGGCTAACTTATTTTCGGGATTAGAGAATTTCGGACTAGGCGAGTTACAAGGCCTAGATGTGTATAATACAGGTAACGGTGACAAAAAAGAAGGGGACAAAGAAGCAGAGAAACCAAAGATCACGGAAGACGATTTTATCTTTGATAAGACACATACTTGTCCAGTTTGTGATAACGAATTCAAATCAAAGTCAGTAAAAACTGGTAAGGTGAAATTACTTGGCGCTGATTCTGATTTACGTCCAAAGTATCAACTTGTTGATTCATTAAAATATGATGCAATTGTTTGTCCGAGTTGTGGATATAGTGCATTAAATCGTTTCTTTAATTACATGACTGCACCACAAGCCAAATTAATTAAAGATCAAATTACAATTAATTTTCGTGGTATTGAAAATGAAGGAGAAATCTATACTTATGACGAAGCAATTGCTCGTCATAAGTTAGTTCTTGTGAATACAATAGTTAAGAAGGCAAAGAATAGTGAGAGAGCCTATACTTGCTTGAAAATTGCATGGTTACTAAGAGGTAAGGCAGAGACGTTACCAGCAGACACGGATAACTATGACAAAGAAATTGCTAAATTAAAGTCAGAAGAGGATGAGTTTATCTATAATGCTTACGAAGGATTTACAACAGCATTCTCAAAAGAGATGTTCCCAATGTGTGGAATGGATGAGAATACTGTTACATATCTAGTAGCTGACTTAGCAAGACGTTGTGGCAAATTTGATGAAGCAGGAAGATGGATTTCTAGGGTACTTATTGCAAGAGATGCAAATGAACGTATTAAGTCAAAAGCGCGTGATTTGAAAGAGCTTATTGTACAAAACAAAAGAGATAATTAAAAGACAATCCTAAATATTAACATGTCAATATGGACTAGAAAATCATATTGGCATGTTTTTTATTTAAAATTGTCTTTTCTTTTTTATTTATTCAACTTGGAAGCTATTTGTTTTTTGAATGGTTCTTGGTAATGCATCTTGTGAATTTTTCCAAGGTTCATTCACGTAACGATAATCAAATTTGTCAATAAACCATGATAAATCATCACGTACGCGCTTCATATTATCGAGATATAATTTATTGAGGTCAGCGAGGAAGGATTGCAACATATCGCCGCTTAATTGTTCTGGTGCCATTTGATAGAGATCTGCATAATGATTTGTGCATAGACCTTTGGAAGCGCGGAACAAATCACGAAACTCGGATTCCTTTTTGTATAGATAGAAAACAGTTATTAGATAACGCTTATAGGTCATTTCAATACGGTCACATACATAACAAGAGTGTTTTAAGGCCTCTATGTAAGCTGGAACTCCTTTTGATTCTGTTTTTTTCTTGAACAAAGAAGGTGCAGATATTTTTTCTGAACCAGATAGTTTCGTTAAGTCATCAATAGTCTTATCCATATGTGTCTTAAGCATAAGAGCTAATCCAAGTCGATTCTGGTTATTATATAATTGTTTGATATGAGTGTTACAAAAACCTATTTTATCAGTAACAGCACGAATATCATCTTCCATATAACTTGGTCCCATAGTGAAATCAATTGCTTTTAATTCCAAGCTATTATACATGGAACAAACGGGACATTCGCAATCTTCTCTATAGGCATCCATTACGGGTATTGTATATAATTGTTCTTTCATCGTGTAACCTCCGATCATGTGTATAGGCATCTTATGAATTGCCAGTATTTTTATTATAACATAGATTCAAGTGTTTATGCTATAATGTATTCATTTGTTAGAGTATTGATAAACAAGTATGAAAGGGGCCATATAAATATGAGAATAATAGCAGACAAAACGTGTATCGTGATAGAAGAAATAGAACACTTTGATTTAAAGCAGACACTAGAATGTGGTCAATGCTTTCGGTATGAATGTATTAGTGATAATGAATACCTTGTTATAGCTAAGAATCGTACGCTTCATATAAAACAAGAAGATAACATACTGTTCTTCTATAATAGTACTATGGAAGAGGTACAGTCCATATGGTGTCCATATTTTGATTTGAATAGGGATTATGGTACAATTAAGAAATGGTTGAATGAAAGAGATAACCTGATAGGAGAAGCAATTGAGCAAAAGTCAGGTGTCAGAATATTAAACCAAGAATTTTTTGAGATGCTTATTACCTTTATAATATCACAGAATAAGCAAATTCCACATATAATGCAGATTGTTGAGCGTATATCAGAAAGATTTGGTGAATATATTGGGGAATGGAATGGTAAGAAGTATTACAGCTTTCCAACTCCTGAAGTACTAAGTAAAGCGACGGAACAAGATTTTCTCGATATGAAGGCTGGATTTCGAGCCAAATACTTAGTGGATGCATGTAAAAAAGTTGTGAGTCAAGAACTGTGTGAGAACGAGTTACGTCAGATGAACTATGGGGAAGCCCTTGAGAAGATTCAGATTGTAAAAGGTATTGGTGAGAAGGTAGGTAATTGTATCTTGTTATTTGGTCTTGGAAGAAGAGAAGCATTTCCTATTGATGTATGGATGATTCGAATTTTGGAAAGACTATATTTTGATGAGCCTGTTAAGAAAGATGAGATGCAAGCGTTTGCGAAAGAACACTTTGGTGAGTATGGAGGTTATGCTCAACAATATCTCTTCTACTATGCGAGAGATAATCGTGTAAAATAAGAAATAGATAGTAAAAATGAGAAAAAGAGAGCAATCGAGAGAAAACGAAAGGTATGGAGCGAAAATCACGAAGTTTGCGAAAAACTTTCAGTTGCATTTAAAAGGTAAATTTACTAATATATAAATAACTTTTAGCACTCGTTCAAAGTGAGTGCTAATAACTAAAAAAATAAGTAATGACTACGGGTGAAGGATACACTTTCCGTAAACAAGAATAAGGAGGAATATTAATATGAAATTAGTACCTTTAGGAGACAAAGTTGTATTAAAACAATTAGAAGCAGAAGAAACAACAAAATCAGGAATTGTTTTACCTGGTCAAGCGAAAGAGAAACCACAACAAGCTGAAGTCATTGCGGTAGGACCTGGCGGAATCGTAGATGGTAAAGAAGTTACTATGCAAGTTAAAGTAGGAGATAAAGTAATCTACTCGAAATATGCTGGAACAGAAGTAAAACTTGGTGAAGATGAATACATTGTTGTAAAACAAAATGATATTGTTGCAATAGTAGAAGATTAAGACATAAGAAACGGAATAGTTATAGATGTAATAACCACTCGATATTATAAAAAATAGGAGGCAATACATTATGGCAAAAGAAATAAAATATGGTGCAGAAGCAAGAAAAGCTCTTGGAGCAGGTGTAGATAAATTAGCAAATACAGTTAAAGTAACTTTAGGACCAAAAGGAAGAAACGTTGTTCTTGACAAATCTTACGGTGCTCCATTAATCACAAACGATGGTGTTACAATTGCGAAAGAAATTGAATTAGAAGATGCATTCGAAAACATGGGTGCTCAATTAGTTAAAGAAGTAGCAACAAAAACAAACGATGTTGCTGGTGATGGTACGACAACAGCTACTGTATTAGCACAAGCTATGGTTGTAGAAGGTATGAAGAACCTTGAAGCAGGCGCTAATCCTATTATCTTAAGAAAAGGTATGAAGAAAGCAACAGAATGTGCAGTAGAAGCGATTAAGAAGATGAGCTCAAATGTTACAGGTAAAGAGCAAATTGCTAAAGTTGCTGCAATCTCTGCAGGAGATGAAGAAGTTGGTCAATTAGTTGCAGATGCTATGGAAAAAGTTTCTAACGACGGTGTTATCACTATTGAAGAATCGAAAACTATGAAAACAGAACTTGATTTAGTTGAAGGTATGCAATTTGACCGTGGTTATGTATCAGCATACATGGCAACAGATATGGATAAGATGGTTGCTAACCTTGACAATCCATATATCTTAATCACTGATAAGAAAATCTCTAATATTCAAGAAATCTTACCAGTACTTGAGCAAATCGTTCAATCAGGCGCTAAATTATTAATTATCGCTGAAGACGTTGAAGGTGAAGCATTAACTACATTAGTTATTAATAAATTAAGAGGTACATTCCAAGTAGTAGCTGTTAAAGCTCCTGGTTATGGTGATAGAAGAAAGGCTATGTTACAAGATATCGCTATCTTAACTGGTGGTACTGTAATCTCTGATGAACTTGGATTAGATTTAAAAGAAACAACAATGGATCAACTTGGCCGTGCAAAATCTGTTAAAGTAGAAAAAGAAAATACAATCATCGTTGATGGTGAAGGCGATAAAGAAGAAATCGCTTCTAGAATTGCTCAAATCAGATCTCAAATCGAAGAAACTACTTCAGATTTCGATAAAGAAAAATTACAAGAAAGACTTGCTAAACTTGCTGGTGGTGTAGCTGTTATCCGTGTAGGTGCTGCTACTGAAACTGAAATGCAAGAAGCTAAGTTACGTATGGAAGATGCCTTAGCAGCAACAAGAGCAGCTGTTGAAGAAGGTATCATCGCAGGCGGTGGATCTTCTTATATTCACGCTTCAAAAGAAGTTGCTAAATTAGTGAATACACTTGAAGGTGATGAAAAGACTGGTGCTAACGTTATCTTAAAAGCACTTGAATCTCCATTATTCACAATCTCAGCAAACGCTGGTTTAGAAGGTGCTGTTGTTATTAGTAAAGTAAGAGAACAAGAACCAGGAATGGGATTCGATGCATTAAAAGAAGAATATGTTGATATGGTAGCGAATGGTATCCTTGATCCAGCTAAGGTTACAAGAAGTGCATTACAAAACGCTACAAGTGTAGCATCTACATTACTAACAACAGAATCTGTTGTAGCTACAATCAAAAAAGATGAACCAGCTATGCCAGCAGGTGCAGGCGGCGGAATGGGAATGATGTAATTTAATCAAATATACATTCGCAAAATAGTCATCTAGTATAGCATCATAGATAGAGAAGGCAATTTTCGGTGATACTATGTGATAATACATAGTATCATATGGAAATTGCCTTTTTATTTTAGAGAAAATGATTAGGATTCATGGCAGTTTATATAAATTTTATGACATACCACTTTCTTTTCCGTGCATTTTTTAGTATAATGTATTTAATTGCTTAAGATTAGTTAGTAGCATGATTGTAATTAGGAGGAAGTTTTATATGGGAGAAACTTATGCAGAAGCAGGGGTATCTAGATTACCTACTGCGAAAACATACCTTATTAAGTTTTTATTAATTGTACTTACATTCGCATCCGTGATTTTAACACTAACGGTATCACCTGCTTTATTTACATTCGTATTAGTTTGTATTGTGGCAATTTCATTCATATTCCCTAGACTTAATGTTGAATATGAATATGTGTACTGTGATGGACAAATTGATTTTGATCGTATCAGTGGAAAAGCAAAAAGAAAGAGAATGTTACGTATCGATATGGAACAAGTGGAAATTGTTGCACCAGAGACTTCACATGCACTTGACTCTTATCGTAATAACAAGAGTTTTACTCTTAAGAACTTTAGTTCATTAAGAAAAGATGCAAAAACCTATGCGATTTATTCTGTTTCGGGAGAATCAAGATACAAGATCTTATTTGAGCCAAGCGAGAAGATGCTTGAATGTATGAGATACAAAGCACCTCGTAAAGTAATGATGCAATAACATTCATTGCATAAAACTTTTTCGAGTTATCTGGCACCAAATTGAATATAGTATATTCAATTTGTGTGCTTACAGATATGGAAGAAACAGGGTTTACAATGACTTGCTGCATTTTATTAATATGTTTATAAGAAATAATTATATAAAGTAAGAAAATGAGCTAAATAGTTAAGAATATAACTGAAATCAAAAAGAGATTGTGAGAAACAATCTTTTTTTTGTATTTAATAGGTTGACAAGTTTATTTTTTTTAGTTATACTTGTGAAAATTACTGTCTACGACAGAAAGACATTATTAAAAAAATGTCATTCAAAACTACAATGAGAAAGTGAGGATATTTGAAATGGGAACAATTATCGGTGAAGGAATTACATTTGATGATGTGTTACTCGTACCAGCATATTCAGAGCATATTGCAAATCAAGTTGACTTAGCTACTAACTTAACAAAGACGATTAAGTTAAATATTCCTATGATGAGTGCAGGAATGGATACAGTTACAGAACATAGAATGGCAATTGCTATGGCTAGACAAGGTGGCATCGGAGTTATTCACAAGAATATGTCAGTAGAAGCACAAGCAGAAGAGGTAGACAAAGTAAAACGTTCGGAAAACGGCGTTATTACCGATCCATTTTATTTATCACCAGAACATACATTAGAAGATGCCAACAATTTGATGGCAAAATTTAGAATCTCTGGTGTTCCAATTACAGAAGGCAAGAAATTAGTAGGTATTATTACAAACCGTGATCTTAAGTTTGAAACAGATTATTCTAAGAAAATCAAAGATAGTATGACAACAGAAGGATTGATTACGGCACCAGAAGGAATTACATTATCTGAGGCAAAAGAAATCCTTGCTAAAGCAAGAAAAGAAAAATTACCAATCGTAGACAAAGACGGAAATCTAAAAGGTCTTATTACTATAAAAGACATTGAAAAACAAATTAAATACCCATTATCAGCAAAAGATGGACAAGGAAGATTATTATGTGCAGCAGCTGTAGGTATTACAAACAACATTTTAGTTCGTGTAGATGCTTTAGTGAAAGCTAAAGTTGATGCAATTGTTATCGACTCAGCTCACGGACATTCCCTTAACGTAGTTAATACAATTAAGATGGTAAAAGAAAAATATCCAGACTTACAAGTTGTTGCTGGTAATGTAGCTACAGGCGAAGGAACAAGAGCATTAATTGAAGCAGGAGCAGATGCAGTTAAAGTTGGTATCGGACCTGGTTCTATCTGTACAACTCGTGTTGTTGCTGGTATCGGTGTTCCTCAAATCTCTGCAATTATGGATTCTTATGCAGTAGCAAAAGAATATGGCGTACCAATCATTGCTGATGGTGGTATCAAATATTCTGGAGATATGACTAAAGCAATCGCAGCAGGTGCTAACGTATGTATGATGGGTAGTATCTTCGCTGGTTGCGATGAAAGTCCGGGAACATTTGAATTATTCCAAGGTAGAAAGTACAAAGTATACCGTGGTATGGGATCAATCGCAGCTATGGAAAACGGAAGTAAAGATCGTTACTTCCAAACAGATGCTAAGAAATTAGTTCCAGAAGGTGTTGAAGGTCGTGTAGCTTATAAAGGAACTGTTGAAGATACCGTATTCCAACTTATGGGTGGTCTTCGTTCTGGTATGGGTTATTGTGGATGCCCTACAATTGAAGAGTTAAAGGAAAGAGGAAAATTCGTTAAGATTTCCGCTGCTTCATTAAAAGAAAGTCACCCACATGATATTCATATCACAAAAGAAGCTCCTAACTACAGTGTAGAACAATAAATTGATTTATATAAATTAACTCAAATTTATAAGACAATCTTCATGTTTTGTATGTGGATTCATGGATTTACAAATCCGTGCCTCATATACAAAACAGTTGAAAGATTGTTTTTTTTTGTTGCATCTGATTGTGTATATAACTCAAACGTTGGCAATCGCGATGCTTCAAAGTAAGTGACTTACCCCATATGTTTCATAATATTTATTACATAGAATAGTTAAGAATTTCTTAATGGGTTGAAACATAGAAAAAATTGTGGAATAATAGGAGAAGAGAGTACAGAAGTAAGACAGATGGAGTTAATATAATGAGGAAAAGATTAACTAAGGCACAATATAGAAGAAAGAAAAAGATGAAACGATTATTAATACTTAGTAGTTTGGTATTAATGTTTGTGACAGGGGTATGCCTCTTAGGTGGAGGAATATCGAAGATTCTTCAAGGTGGATTGTTTGGAGTAATGAGTAAACCGACACTAAAGATGATAGATGGATTCTATGATAGTCTTAATATAGAAGAGATGTTGCTTACACCGAATGAATATTCAAGGCCGAAGACAGGACTTAAGAAAGTTAAGGGTGTGGTAATTCATTATACTGCTAATCCAGGAACCGATGCAGAGGCAAATCGAAATTACTTTGAGGGACTTAAAGAAGGTAAAACTTATGCCAATGGTAATTATATCTACTCAAGTAGTAATTTTATTATAGGTTTGAAAGGAAATATCATTCAGTGCGTCCCTTTGAATGAGGTTGCATATGCATCAAATGGTAGAAATGAAGATACCATATCAATTGAAGTGTGCCATCCAGATGAGACAGGAAAATTCACAAAGAAATCATATAAATCCTTGGTCAAACTTACCGCATGGATTTGTTCGGAATATAATCTAAAGAAAGAGGATATTATAAGACATTACGATGTTACAGGTAAGATTTGCCCGAAGTATTTTGTAGAGAATGAAGAGGACTGGGAACAATTCAAAGAAGATGTGTTTAAAGTAATCGAAGAGAATGCAAAGAATAAATAATGCAAAACCTATATATAAGAAGAGAGTCGCTCTTATAGATCATTCTATAAGTAGCGACTCTTTTGCTTGTTATATGTCACAGTTAGTAAATTAAAACTTGTAGTTTGATTTGGTTTTCTTATTATAAAGAAAGTGTGATATCCTTGCCGATTGGCGTATATTTAGTGAATTTAACACCTGCAGATGTCAGCATTCTCTTGGAGGCAAGTACTGCTGGTGTATGTGCGTATTTATCATCCATATAGATAATTTCAGCAATTCCTTTTTGAATAATTGCTTTCGTACATTCGTTACATGGGAAAAGTGTTACATATACCTTAGAACCTTTTATATCAGTACCTGTATAATTAAGTATTGCGTTAAGTTCCGCATGACATACATAGAAATATTTCGTATCGAAGGGGTCACCTTCACGTTCCCATGGATACTCGTCATCGGAGCAGCCATATGGCATTCCGTTATATCCAACAGATAGAATCTTGTTATCTTGACTAACGATACAAGCACCAACACTAGTACCAGGATCTTTACTTCTATTTGTAGATAACAATGCGATTCCCATAAAATAAGCATCCCAATTAATATAGTCTTGTTTTTTCATAAAGCACCTCCGTTGTTTGGAATTAAGTATAATAGAAAACAAAGTGTACATTCTATTATTAGTAACCAAGATCTGAGAGTCATAGTTACAGTGGTTATATTTTAACATTGAAATACACCATATGTAAATAAAATACTAGATAAAATATAGCGAAATAGAAATAGTATCCCCTATTTTATGTAAGTCGATTCAATTTGTGAAAAAAAAACATAGGACTTTACATAAACTTAACATTCAAAAAATATGAAGGTAACATTATAGGTGTAAATTAAGTACTGTAAGGAAGAGGTAATGAAAAAAAGAGAGAATACGTAAAGTATTCCAGAGAGTTACCTAACGTAGCAAAAGGGGCTACGGGTTAACCTTACAACATAAACGACATTTATAAAATGGAGGATAATTAAGATGAGATTAAAACGATTAGTAGCATTATGTATGGTTGGAGCAATGGCGTTATCATTCGCTGGTTGTTCAAAGAACGAAAAAAACAATGCAAAAACGAACGGAAATACAACAGAAACAACAAATAAAACAGAAGATAGTACATCAACAGATACAACAGCGCAACCTGCAGAGGATTCATCTAACTTAAGTGGTACAGTAGTTATTACTGGTTCGACTTCAGTAGATAAAATCTTAAATGATATGATTGATGAATTCCAAGCAATTAACCCAGATGTAACAATCAACTACACTGGTACTGGTTCTTCAGCAGGTATCGCAGATACAATAGCAGGAAGCAATGATCTTGGTGCTTCATCAAGAGAATTAAAAGATGAAGAAAAAGCAGACAACGTAAAAGAAGTAGTTTTCGCTCATGATGGAATTGCTGTAATTACAAACCCAGCAAACACAGTTACAGATATTTCAGTAGAAAACCTTGCAAAAATCTATAGCGGTGAAATTACTAACTGGAATCAACTTGGTGGAAACGATGCTCCTATCGTAATCGTTTCAAGAGAAGGAGCTTCAGGTACAAGAAGTGCATTTGAAGAATTAATTAAATTAGAAGATGCAGGCGGCTTAACAGAAGATGCAATGGTAGTAGAAGGTAACGGTAACGTTCAAACTTCAGTAGCTGGTAATGAAAATGCAATTGGTTATGTATCATTCTCATTCATTGATGATACAGTTAAGGCTCTTACAGTAGAAAGCGTTGAGGCAACTGCTGAAAATGCAAAAGCTGGTTCATACCCATTATCAAGACCTTTCTTATTCGTGTATGACGAAAACAACTATACAGCACAGACAAAAGCATTCGTTGAATTTGCACTTAGCGAGGATGGCCAATCTTATGTAGAAGCACACGGAGGCATTAAGATAGATTAATATGAAGACGACAAAGATACGCGAAAAAATCATTGAAACATTATTCCTAATATGTGCCCTTATAAGCGTTATCAGCGTTGTAGCAATAATAGCATTTGTATTCTCCAAAGGACTTAAACCGTTCTTTGGAGAAAATGCGTACAGTTTTACAGATTTCATCACTGGTGTTCATTGGAACCCAGAGAATAACCAATATGGTGTATTCTATATGATAGCAGGATCTGTATTCGCTACAGCTGGTGCGATTTTAGTTGGGGTTCCAATAGGATTATTAACAGCAGTATTTATTGCTGAAGTTGCACCAAAAAGCATAGTGAACATTATTAAACCTGCAATCGAATTACTTGCGGGTATTCCATCTGTTATTTACGGAGCATTCGGTATGGGTATTATATTACCTATTATTCAGAAAATATCACCACAACCACAAGGACAATCATTATTAGCAGTAATTTGTGTTTTAACAATTATGATTTTGCCTACTATTATAACATTATCCGAAAGTGCACTACGTGCCGTACCCAATTCATATAGTGAAGCTTCCCTAGGATTAGGTGCTTCTAAGATGCAAACAATTTTCTGTAGTGTAGTTCCAGCTGCAAAATCAGGTATCTTATCTGCCACAGTACTTGGCATTGGTAGAGCAATTGGTGAAACAATGGCGGTTATGATGATCGCTGGTAATGCAATTGGTGGTATACCAACAAGCATCTGGGATAAAGTACGTCCATTAACTGTTAATATATCTATGGAGATGGGGTATGCTTCTGGTAGACATCAAGAGATGTTATTTGCAACAGGTGTTGTTTTATTCGTATTTATTATGTTTGTTAATATTACAGTAATGCGTATTACACGTAAAGCAGGTGAAAAGAATTGATAAAATTCAAGATTGTAGAGAAAGGAGTCATACATGGCAAGATAGCTTGCAATATGTATGAGTGTAAGAATGAAGATAGAGAACAATCAATCAAGAATAATTAAAGATACAATAGGTAAGATATTACTATATCTAGCTTCTGCATTAAGTGTAATGACTTTGGTTGTTATCATTGGTTTCGTATTCGTAAAAGGATTACCTGGTATTAACATTGACTTCTTAACAAGACAATGGCAAGCCAAAACTACTTTTATTAACGTAGAGTTAAAGAATACCGAAGACACAAATCTTTCGGATTCTTATATTGCATCGTTAGGTGCACATGTAGAACAAAATGAAGATGGTTATATTGCAGTAACAAAACTAGAAAAAGATTCAGTCCTAAAAGATTCTAAGAATCTTAAAGGTGCTGCATATGAAGTTAAAGTAGATGATGTTATTACGAAAGTATTAGCTACAGATACAAAAAATATAACGTTAGAAGAGTTAAACAAACAATTTAATGATGCTGCTATGAATGGTGAAACATTAAAGCTTAAAGTGACACGTCCAGGTGGCGGTATTAAGCCGATGGTTGTATCGACTCTATATATCATATTATTATCGTTAGCAATTGCTGCACCGATAGGTATCCTATCAGCACTTTTTCTTACTGAATATGCGAAAAGAGGTAAAATCCTAGTAGTAATCCAATTTGCGATACAGATGTTAGCAGGTATTCCTTCTATTATCTATGGTTTGTTTGGTATGTTGGTTTTCGTGCAGATGTTAAAGATGCAGTATTCAATATTAGCAGGTGCACTTACCTTAAGTATCTTATTATTACCGACGATTATATCAACGACATCGGAAGCGCTGAAAGCAATACCAAAAGGATACAGAGAATCTTCTCTTGGTTTAGGTGCTACTAAGTTACAGACGAACTTTAAGATTGTACTACCGAATGCTTTACCGGGTATACTTGTAGCAATTATCTTAAGTATTGGACGTATTGTTGGTGAATCAGCTGCTTTAATCTGGACTGCAGGTACAATTGCGCAGATTCCTAGTTCATTAACAGGTAATACAGCAAGTGCTGCAACTTTAACTACCAAATTATATCAATTGTTAAAAGAAGAAGGGGATGTTGCTTCTGCTTGTTCCATTGCAGTTGTTATAATCGTGTTAATTTGGGTGTTAAACCTATTATCAAAATGGATTACAAGACGATTTACTGTTAAAAATTAAGAATATAAAATTTTACGTAATATAGAAAAGGAGCTTTTAAATGGAGAACAATGTGAAATTTCAAGTTCGTGATTTGGATTTATACTATGGTGATTTCCAAGCATTAAAGAAGATAAATATGGATATTATGAAGAATCAGATTACGGCATTCATTGGACCATCTGGCTGTGGCAAATCAACATTTCTTAAAACAATCAATCGTATGAACGATTTAATAGAAGGAGTACGTATCGATGGAACTATTCATATGGATGGGGTTAATATCTACAAAGATATTGATGTAATTAATCTACGTTCTAGAGTAGGTATGGTATTCCAACAACCTAACCCATTTCCTATGAGTATCTATGACAATGTTGCTTACGGTCCTAGAATTCATGGAATTAAAAAGAAAAGCCAATTAGATGAAATCGTTGAGAAAAGCCTTAGACAGGCAGCAATTTGGGAAGAGGTTAAAGATAAGTTAAAGAAGAATGCGCAAGCAGTATCCGGTGGACAACAACAAAGAATCTGTATTGCTAGAACATTAGCAGTAGGTCCAGAAGTTATCTTAATGGATGAACCAACATCTGCACTTGATCCAATATCAACTCTTAAAATCGAAGATTTGGCTGAAGAGTTAAAAGATAAGTATACAATTATCATAGTTACGCATAACATGCAACAAGCGAGTAGAATTTCTGATAAGACTGCTTTCTTCTTACATGGAGAAGTGGTAGAATATGGTGAGACGAGTCAAATCTTTAATAATCCGAAAGAGCAAAAGACAGAAGATTATATTACAGGTAGATTTGGTTGATTTTTATTTAAAATTAATTTATGATTAAAGGAGACCGTGTATGACTAGACATTTATTTATGCAAGAATTACGTGAATTAAATCAGAACGTAATTCGTATGGGTAGCTTATTAGAGAAATCCATTAATGATGTAATTGTAGCTCTAGAAAAGCTTGATGCTTCTCTTGCTACTGAAATTATTAAAAACGATGATGCGATTGATGATTTAGAACATCAAATAGAGAGAGAATGTATTGCAATGATTGCAAAACAACAACCGTTGGCAACAGATTTGCGTAAAGTAACTTCTATCATGAAGATTGTTACAGATGTAGAAAGAATAGCAGATCATTGTGCTGACATCTCTGAATATATTATTGTGTTAACGAAACAAAGCAATGTAATCGCACCTAAGAATCTGAAAGAGATGGTTAATGTTATGAAAAGCATGGTAATAGAGACGATTGATAGTTTTGTAGAAGTAGACGGTGCAAAAGCAAATCAAGTAATTGCGAAAGATGATATTGTAGATAATTACTTTGCTAGTATTAGTAATGAATTAACGGAAATTATGCAAGGAAACAAAGAAGCGATTCCTGCTTGTGTTAGTTATCTAATGATTATCAAATACTTAGAGAGAATGGCTGACCATGCAACTAATATAGCGGAATGGATTGAATACATCATTACTGGAACTATGATTGAGGGAAATTAATAATTTCTCATTAGTTAATCACTTATACCAATAGTAAGGTGGAGAAAGGAAGTAAACTTATGAGTACGAAAACAATTCTGGCAGTTGATGATGAACCACATATATTAGAGCTTCTTCAATACAATTTAGAAAGTGCAGGATATGAGGTAGTCAAAGCAGAAACTGGAGAGGATGCGATGAATTATATTGAAAATCAATCGTATGATTTTGCAGTAATACTACTTGATTGGATGTTACCAGGGATTGATGGGATCGAAGTCTTGAAGCGGATTCGTATGAATGAGAGATATAGAAATGTACCAATTATTATGCTTACAGCTAAGAGTGATGAAATTAGTAAGGTTGTAGGATTAGAAATTGGTGCTGATGATTACCTATCCAAGCCGTTTGGGGTACATGAATTAATAGCGAGAATGAAAGCCGTTATGAGAAGAAGTGGTGGTGTGCAGCCAGTTACTTCGAGTGAACAAGAAGAGATTATTAAGATTGATTCCCTCGTAATTAATAAAACGAGACGAACGGTTGAGGTCGATGGTAAGAGCGTGGACTTAGCTCTAAAAGAATATGAATTATTATATTTGCTCGCTAAAAACAAAGGAATTGTATTCACAAGAGAGAACCTACTTGAGAAGATTTGGGGCTATGATTATCTTGGAGAGACAAGAACGGTAGATGTTCATGTTCGTAATATTCGAAAGAAAATTGAGAAAGATGATACATCCCCTGTTTATATAAAGACAGTTCGAGGAATTGGATACAAATTTGGATAATAAGAAAATGCGTCTTTGTTGCTATGAGAGGCTGTATTAACAAGTAACTGATTGTGCAAAGGAGAGAGAAATAATGCAGAAGAAGCTAATGTTTTCTTATTTAATTATTATTCTTGCAGCTGTAGGGATATCCATGTTTGCCTCGTGGTCGAAAGGATATAATTACATAGGATATCAAAGAGAAGGGTATCACTTGATGCAAGCAGAGATGTTAGCGGATATATTCTCTGAAGCTGACTTAGAATCGTTTGAATCCTTTGCAGATAGTTATAGTCAAAAATATGGAGTACGAATTACGATTATTGGTAAAGATGGTACGGTCGTTGCTGATTCAGAAACGACAGAACTATTAGAAAACCATTCGACGAGAGAGGAAGTTATTCGCGCCCTTCAGGGGGAACATGTATCCTTGATACGGTATTCTCAAACAATGGATAAGAGGTATGCATATAGCGCAGTGCCAATTCATAAGGACGATTTTGATGGTGTAATGCGAATCTCTTTACCAGTATCGGAGTTCACAACCTTGTACAAGAATCTATTTGGGACGATTATGATGACGGTAATCCTTTGTATGCTAGGAGCAACCTTATTAGCAGCATTATTCACAAGAAATCTATCGAAACCGATTGATGATATCACTAAGGCAGCAGAAGGAATCTCTTGTGGAGATTATGAGACTAAGATTTATACCAATGATACACAACAATTAGGCCGTTTAGCAGAAGCTTTTAATCGTATGAGTGATAACCTTAATACAAGTGTTCGAGCGCTTAAGAGAAGGAATATTGAATTCGAAGCTATGTTAAAGAGTATGGCAAGTGGTGTTATTGCTATTGATAATAATGATATCGTTATGTTTACAAACGATGTTTTCAGCCAAATGGTGGAATGTAACAAGGATAAGATTGAAAGGCAGCCATTTTATACATTTATGCGAAATGCCGTATTGTTCCAAATTATTACGGAAGTACGTGATACGAAAGAAACTGTTATGCGTGAAGGTACAATTGCTTTAGCAGATGAAAAGATGGTACGCGTAACAGCAACACCTTTGTTAAAAGATAACAATAAGAATCTAGGTATCTTACTAATACTTGAAGATATTACGCAGATTCGTAAACTAGAGAATATGCGACGAGATTTTGTATCTAACGTTACGCATGAACTTAAGACACCGTTAACTTCTATTCGAGGATTTGTAGATACATTAAAAGCAGGTGCAATTAAAGAGGAACAAGTAGCAGCTCGTTTTATTGATATTATTGATATTGAATCAGAACGTCTATCAAGTTTAATTAATGACATCTTATTATTATCTGAGATAGAATCGAAAGAGGAACAAGTGGTTGCTCCATGTAATATGGATACAGTAATTACAGATGTAATTGAGTTACTACAACCGAAAATTGCTCATAAGAATGTAGTAATCGTATATAGTCCGAAACCAGATATGGATTATTATCCGGCTAATGCAAATCGAATGAAGCAATTGTTAATTAACTTACTAGATAATGCTGTAAAATACACAGAGGTTGGTACAATCACAATCCAATGTGAAAAGAGGAAGAATAAATTAGTATTGTGTGTTGAAGATACTGGAATTGGAATGGAAGAAGAGCATCTTGGACGGATTTTTGAACGTTTTTATCGAGTTGATAAGGGACGCGCAAGAAAAACGGGTGGAACTGGACTTGGGTTATCAATAGTTAAACATATTGTTGAACGATACAATGGGAAGATAAAAGTAGAAAGTAAGTTAAACAAAGGCACAAAGTTTACAATTGAATTACCGTATTAGTATTCTTTTAGAGGATATAACAAAAGAGTTCTTCAACTATATTATATAATTGAAGAACTCTTTTGCAACGTTTCTATCTGAGAAAGTTTCTCCGTAACTAGCAGTTTAAGATAAAATTCTTGTAGAATAAGTGGAAAAATGATATATGTTGCTTATATGCAATTCTTAGATCGCTTTCTACGAATGAAATAATCAATAAGGAATAAAATTATACTTCCAATTAAAACAAGGCTGACGATTCCAATCGCGCAGTACATGAAAAACTCCTCAGGAAGGAGGTTGATTATTGGATCAGTTGTAGGATCGAATAACCAATCATCATTACGAAATACAAGTTTGTGAAAGAGTAGGAAGGTTTTCTCAAAGTTTAGAGCTGTTGCAATACCAATAATGGAAGGTAATACAATAACGGTAATTGCAGAGGTACGTAAGTAAGAGGTATCACGATGCTTTTTTTTGTACAGAATAATAAATAGGAGTAAAACACCTGTTATTGCTGCAATGTAATAAAATGATACGAAGATTACTTTTGTTTCTGCAAAATGACTTGTTCCACTTTCAGAGGAAGCTAGCGAAGGGAATTTTAGTTCACCCTGATAAAACGGAGAACAGTAGTCTATTAATGCATCATAGTTTTCAATAATTGTTTCTCGATCTAGACCAGAATATTGTTCTAGCTCCAAACGGTTAATAGAATTATAGTAAAGGGATCTTGTGTTCAATATAATAATTACTGAGATGGATATGAAGAATAACGTGAATAGAATTCCGATTAAAATATTCGTTAACTTGAACGATACATTTTTTTTATTATTTATGTTCATATAAGCTCCTTTTGCATGACGATTAGATGGAATAATAGGGATGATATCATAGTAGGTAAACTCAAGTCAAGGAATATAGACAACCTTTGCTAAGATTTGCATATTTTAAAAAGAAGTGCTATAGTAACAGTTAGTAACATGGTTTTAAGTTGGAAAACGATGGGTTTTCAACTAGAGATTTTTGCTAGGCATATAGTCGAGCTTTGGAAAGGACAGGTTAGTTAAATGACTAAAATTGATATTATATCAGGATTTTTAGGAGCTGGTAAAACAACTCTAATTAAGAAATTAATAGAAGAAGCTTTCAAAGGTGAAAAGCTAGTTTTAATTGAAAATGAATTTGGTGAGATTGGCATTGATGGTGGCTTCTTAAAAGAAGCAGGAATCGAAATTACCGAGATGAACTCAGGTTGTATCTGCTGCTCATTAGTTGGTGATTTTGGGACAGCCCTTCAAGAAGTAATTACAAAATACTCTCCAGAAAGAATTATTATCGAACCTTCAGGAGTAGGTAAATTATCAGATGTAATTAATGCGGTACAAAAAGTAAAAGACCAAAATGATTCCATCGTATTAAATAGTTTTACAACAGTTGCCGATGTGAACAAATGCGGTATGTATATGAAAAACTTCGGTGAATTTTACAATAATCAAGTTGAAAATGCAAATACGATCATTCTTAGCCGTACACAAGCAACAACAGAAAAGAAACTTGATGCTTGTGTAAAAGCGTTAAAGGAACATAATGAGAACGCAGTAATTATCACAACTCCATGGGAAGATATTACTGGTGAAACAATCTTAAAAGCAATGGAAAGAAAGACTGACCTCGTGAAAGAATTATTGGAAGATGAAGATATTTGCCCAACTTGTGGACACCATCACGGTGAGGAGCATCATCATGATCATGAAGGACACGGACACCATCATAAAGAAGAGCATGATCACGAGTGTTGCGGACATGGACATCATCACGAAGAAGATCACGATCATGAGTGTTGTGGACATGGACATGATCACGGAGAAGATCACGAACATGAGTGTTGCGGACATGGACATGATCACGGAGAAGATCACGATCATGAGTGTTGCGGACATGGACACCATCACGAAGATGATCACGAACATGAGTGTTGCGGACATGGACATCATCATGGAGAAGACCATGACCATCATGGACATCACCATGCAGATGATGTGTTTACAAGTTGGGGTGTTGAAACACCACATAAATATGAGGAATCCGAATTAAAAGAAATTCTTCAAAAGCTTTCTGATTCAGATGCCTATGGTATGGTTTTACGTGCTAAAGGAATCGTACCAAGTACTGACAATACATGGTTACACTTCGATTTAGTACCAGGTGAGTTTGAAGTACGCCATGGAGCAGCTGATTATACAGGTAGATTGTGTGTAATTGGTGCAAAATTAAAGACAGATGATATAGAAAAACTATTCCATATTGCTTAAAAGGGAAGTAGACGATAACGAGACTCTTATGAGTGAGGCAACACTATTACAAGGGAATTGTAATGGCAGCCATAAAACACATGGATATATGACACCCATTACAAAGAGTTTCTTGTTTACCCAAATAAAAGGGAAGACAATTCAATATGTGTAAGACAGAAAGGTTGAAAACGCAGGTTTTCGATCGGAGATGCGTGCTATGTACAAAATCTCAAGGCTATGGAAAGGAGCTTATTAATTAATATGGCTGAGATACCAGTTTACGTAATTTCTGGGTTTCTAGAAAGTGGAAAAACTACATTTCTTTCAGAAACAATCCAGGATAAGGATTTTCTAGATGGAGGACTCTCTCTACTCATTGCTTGTGAAGAAGGAGAAGAAGAGTATGATGATACAGAATTAGAACAGCTGAATGTAAAGAAAGTTGTAATTGAAGAGGAAGAAGATTTAACAGAAGAATTAATGCTTGAGCTTCAGAAAACATATCGTCCTGCTCGTGTTTTAATTGAATACAATGGTATGTGGAAAGTAGAGCGTTTGATTAATGAAGTGCTTCCAAATCCATATACGGTTGTTCAGATTATTACATTGGTAGATGCTACAACGTTTGAATCGTATATGAATAATATGCGTTCTATTATGGTAGAACAATTCAAGGTGACAGATATGGTAATCTTTAATCGATCTACAGATAAGACAAACCAATCCTTCTGTAGAAGAAGTGTGAAGGCAGTAAATCGTCGGGCACAAGTGTATTTTGAAGGATTTAACGGTGATGCTATCGATGAAGAACCAGAAGAATTACCTTTTGATATTAATGCTCCTGTTATAACTTTGGAGGATGAAGATTTCGGAATATGGTACATGGATGCACTGGATAACCTAGATAATTATGTTGGAAAGACAATCAAGTTTCGTGGATATGTATATAAATCAGATCGATTCCCAAAAGGAGTATTAGTACCAGGTAGATTCGCAATGACATGTTGTGCAGATGATGTTTCTTTCATTGGTTTCATCTGTAAATATGAAGGTGCTGAAAACTTCGTAAGCAAACAGTGGGTTAATGTTACTGCTAAGATTGGTAAAGAATATCAAAAAGAGTATAAGAGCGAAGGACCAGTACTCTATGCTAAGAGTATAGTATTAACTGGTGAACCAAAGGAGAAATTGGTTTACTTTAATTAAGCGTAACAGTTTGGGAATACAAAAGGTACTAGGATAATAGTAATGATCCTAGTACCTTTTTGTTGCACTATTGTTAGTTTTGTGTAAGAATAAGTAAATAGAGCTAAAAGAAAGGGAAGAGGGTATAACAAATATATATGTAATTAACCAATATATTTCAGCAAGGTCTGCTGATAACGGTTCGATGTCTTGGTGCTTTTTATTACAATTGTGCCTTGATAGTAGCAGTCATAGTTATCTTTTAGATGCCAACGTTTTAATAAATCGGGTATAGGTATATAAGTATAGTAGCCTAATGTGGAAGGATCCATGAAGATAATGGAAGTATCATTGTATCCACAAGCAACTGCATAATGGCCATTATCCCAGGAGTATTCATAATCAATAGATGTGTCCGCCCAAGCTTGTATCATAAGAATTACGGGGATGCCTTGTGTTAGGAGTTCTTTCAGCTGTTCGATGTTTATGTGCTCATGAAATTCAGCTTCATAGGATAATGAATTGCATAATCTTAGAATATCTCGAAAGTCAGTACCAGATACGGGAATAGAATGAAGTTCTTTAGCCAGATAGTCTTCTTGGTATTCATCAAGATAATAGCCAAATACACATTGTAAGGCGGCAGGACCGCAGGTGTACGAGGTTGCTTGTCTACAAATTGGAACAGGAATAATATAAGATTTCATACCTCTCCTTATTGGATTACTGGTTTACTCCAATATATGATACAAGCTACCTAAGATATGCAAGGATAAAATGAAGAATTGGGGACGATATTACGAATTGATATCTTCAACAAGTAGGAGGACCTCAGGTACAACATTAGGATTTTGTATAAATGGGTCAGCAATTCCACATTCATCCTCAATAAGATAGTCTGTTGTCTGTGTTGTAGAGTTAAGTCCTTCGATCATCTTAGGCAAATGGGGAGTAATTGAATTGTCACAAAGTACTGTAGATGGAATCAAACTGTTAGTAAAAATTAATTTAGTAGTATTAGTAGTATGTAGCGTTAATAAAAAGACTACAGATAGAGCAGTAAGAATAGTAATAAGTGTAGTCTTTGTTCGTTTAGTAGAATTCATAGATACCTCCTGTATAGTTATATAACAACATGGTTAGTTATTTTGCTTTATATAATATATTATATCATTTAATAAGATGTAAATAAATAGTAATTAAGGGAGAGGAATTATGTCAATTAGGAGGGGACACAGTAGAAGATTAATTAAACTATAACTTTTGACTAAGACAATAGATTTGTCAGTATTCATGGATAGAGTGTAAGGAGGGATAATTTTGTTAGAGATACAGTTAATACAAACAATGGAGCAACCATCAATAGAGCAATTATTAATTGAGGCAAATAATTATTGCATAGAACATGGACAGGAATTAAAGCAAACAAAAGAAAAATCACAGATTTTTGGATTATATAATCCAGAATTGTGTGGTATAGCAGTAACCAAAGAAAGGGAGGAAAATAGTCTTGAAATCGTAACTTTCCTTGTTACTGCGGAACTTGCAGCTGAAGAAGTTTTTTTATGGTATATCCTAAAATTCAACCAATATACTTATGAAAATATTTTATGTAGTGTAGATATAGATAACAAGTTACTGAAACAATTCGGATTTGATAACAATCATAGAAAGACAAATAAAAGGCAGATAGAGAACCTAGAAGAGGTTATAATACGCCTTGAAAACGAAAGAGATTTTGAACAAACGGAAGAATTAACTAGAGAGGCATTCTGGAACGTATACAATCCTGGTTGTAATGAGCATTTTATCTTACATGAATTAAGAAGAAAAGAGACCTATTTGCCAGAATTACATTATGTTGCTGAATATAAAGGGAAAGTTATTGGCAGTATTGTGTATTGTAAAGGTAAGATTGTTGATGATCAAGCAGGAGTTCATGAGGTAATTGGCTTTGGTCCCATCAGTGTGTTGCCACAATATCAACGCGATGGGATTGGATCGATTCTAATTAATTGGACCATTAACAAAGCTAGAGAGATGGGATTTGTGGCAATCCTTATATGTGGTAATCCTGATTATTATCATCGATTTGGATTTAAAAGTGCGTCAGAGTATGAAATTACTATGTCAGATGGTAGCAGTTTCGATGCATTTATGGCATTAGAACTAAGAGAGGGAGCTTTAGGGGAGCTTTCGGGAAGATATTATGAAGATGATGTATTCCATAGTATATCAGATGACCAATTTCAAACATATGATAAAAAATTTGCGGAGAAAGTTATGGTAAAAACACCAACTCAATTATAACAATAGATACAAAATATAAAAAAAGAAAAAAGAAATAAAGGTGGATATAAAAAGTAGAAAAATAAGATGCCATTAACAATTAAGATAAATAATCAAAAATCATTATGTTATTAATAAGGATGAGTTATATCAAACTAAACAATTTTTAATGAATTGTAATCTTGCGGTTTGTGAATTTATGTAGTATAGTATCAGTAGAGATTCGTATGACTGGCGGAAAATGGGAGCACCCATAGGGAGTACGAATAATATGATAAGCCGACCGCCTGGGCAACCACACTATTTTGGTTACCTAGGCGGTTTTTCTATACCTATTGGGAAATTCAAACATAATCTGCCGAATAGTTCGAGAACATAATCCTAGATGTTTATTGAAGCACGGCAATTATACTGTATTTTCTAATACACTCTATAAACCAATAAACCAAATAAACCAAACCATAGAAAATAAGCCTTGGTAAACAAAAATGTGTGGAACCTATAGACGCAACATAACAAATAGTTAGGTCAAAGGAGAGAGAACATGAGAGCATTAATTAGTGTATCAGACAAAACAGGTATTGTAGAATTTGCGAAGGAACTTGTGAGCCTTGGAATTGAGATCATCTCAACAGGTGGTACGTATAGCAAGTTAAAGAGCGAAGGTATACCTGCTATTGAAATTTCAGAATTAACTGGCTTTCCTGAATGTTTAGATGGTCGTGTAAAGACATTACATCCAATTGTTCATGCTGGATTATTAGCAATGCGAAGTAAACCAGAACATATGAAGCAACTTTCGGACTTAAACATAGAAACAATCGATATGGTTGTTGTTAACTTATATCCATTCAAAGCAACGATCTTAAAAGATGGTGTTACAAGAGATGAAGCAGTTGAGAATATTGATATCGGTGGACCAACTATGCTTCGTAGTGCAGCTAAAAACTATCAAGATGTTGCAGTAGTAGTTGATCCAAGAGATTACGAAACTGTATTAAATGAATTAAAATCAGAAAAGCAAGTTTCACTTGATACAAAATTCTACTTAATGCAAAAAGTATTCATGCATACTTCAAACTATGATACTATGATTGCTGATTACTTAAAGAAGGAAAGAAATGATCATGAACTTCCAGAAACATTAACAATGACATTCGAGAAAGTTCAAGATATGAGATACGGCGAAAATCCACACCAAAAAGCTGCTTTCTATAGAGAAATCGGTAAGAAAGTGGGCTCTATTGCAGATGCAGTTCAATTAAACGGAAAAGAGTTATCATTCAATAACATCAACGATACCAATGGTGCATTAGAGTTATTAAAAGAATTCACAGAGCCAACAGTAGTAGCTTGTAAGCATGGTAATCCATGTGGCGTTGGTAGTGATGACAATATCGTAGTGGCTTGGGATAAAGCATTTGATGCAGATAAAGTTTCTATCTATGGCGGTATCGTAACAGTGAATCGTGAAGTTACTCTAGAGCTTGCAGAGAAGATGAAATCAGTATTCCTTGAAGTATTAGTTGCTCCAAGTTACCAAAAAGAAGCCCTTGAATTACTTCAAACTAAGAAAAACTTACGTGTACTTGAATTAAGAGATATTGAAGTACCACAAGATAAGAATGCTTATGACCTAAAGAAGGTTAACGGTGGGCTTATCGTTCAAACAATCGATAGTGAATTAATGAATGAAGAAGATCTTAAAGTAGTTACAGATCGTACTCCATCTGAGAAAGAGATGGAAGATATGAGATTTGCTTGGAGAGTTGTTAAGTTCGTTAAATCTAACGGTATTGCCCTTGCAAAGGATAAGCAAACAGTAGGTATCGGGCCAGGTCAAGTTAACCGTGTTTGGTCAACGAAACAAAGTATCGAACATGCAGCAGAATTAATTGATGAAAACGCTACAAAAGGTGCTGTATTAGCATCTGATGCGTTCTTCCCTTTTGATGACTGTGTGGAAGCAGCACACCAAGCTGGAATTACAGCAATCATTCAACCAGGCGGTTCAATCCGTGATGAAGATTCCATCAAGAAATGTAATGAATATGGAATTGCAATGGTATTCACTGGAATGAGACATTTTAAACACTAATTAATAGTTACATCTATAATTAAATAATTATAAAGAAACAACTTTTATATAGTAGATCTAAATGTGATACTGAAATGTAGAACTTTAGTTTATGATAGTAAAAGTTGTTTTTTTGCTTTCTATTTTTAGATAGTAGGGAGCAACTTATCAAACCTAGCTCCATAAGATTTGATAAGTTTACCGATTTGTATTGACAATTTATACCACTAATGTTAATCTATGAATGAAGAAATATTCATTCATAGAAAAAAGAGGGGGATTCTATGCCAAAGACAGAACAACAGTGTAATGAAATAAAAAAACAAACAAGAAAGAAAATCTTACATGATTCCATGCTTTATTTTGCAAGGAATGGCTTTGCAGGAACTAAAATTAGTGATTTAGCAAAGCATATAGGAATTGGTCAAGGAACATTATACTTATACTTTGCATCTAAGGAAGACTTGTTTCAAGAGATACAAAAGATGATTGAAGAAAAGCAGGACATAAAAGAAATGAAGTTATTAGCGCATCTTCCCATATCAGCAAAAAAGAAGATAATGAACTTATCTAAAACGGTATTAGCAAGATTATCAAAAGATGAAAATTTTGCTGGAATGATTGCATTGAATACACAGATGATGCTGGAACAAGATTGTTATAATTCTTCTAGTGATACAACATATCAATCGGAATTATACAAATGTACGGCAGCTATTATTGAGCAAGGACAAAAAGAAGGAACGGTTGTAACCGGTAATGCGATGAAGTTAGCAGATTATTATTGGGGAGTTGTCTATCTATACGCTTTGAAGAAACTTTTTACTACGCAGTATGAGATGATTGAAGCGAAGGATTTAAGTAGAACGTTATTGGTGAAAGGGGAGTAATTACATGTTTGAATTAGATAATAAGGTGGCTGTAGTAACAGGTGCATCTTCGGGGATTGGTCGAGATGCGGCATTAGCGTATGCCATGGCAGGCGCTGATGTATGTATATTAGCGAGAAGAGAAGAACGTTTACAAGAATTACAAAAAGAAATAGAGAAACTAGGAAGGCGAGCATTAGCAATTCCTTGTGATGTGACCGAGGAAGAAAGTATCAAAGGCGCTGTAGAGAAAATTATAGATACCTTTGGTCGAGTTGATATTCTTTTGAATAATGCAGGGATAGCAGTTAGTGGTGGACTGGAAGATACTACAGTAGAAGAGTGGGATCGAAGTTTTTCTGTTAATTGTCGTGGACAGTTTCTTGTAAGTAAATATGTTGTGCCACATATGATAAAACAAAGATACGGCAAGGTTGTTAATATGGCTTCCGTTAATGCGATTATAGGAGATAAACATGAACAATTATATCGATTAGCATATAACTCTTCTAAGGCAGGAATCGTTGGCTTAACAACGGGAATGGCGGCTGCATATGCCAAATATGGAATAACGGTAAATGCAATTGGACCTGGTTACTTTAAAACGGAGATGACGGACCGAATGAATAAATCATTCGTGTTTAAAGCAAGGTATAATATGCTTACACCAGCGGGCAGGGCAGGAGAGAATGGAGAACTGGATGGCACAATTCTATTTTTATCAAGTGATGCTTCCAATTACGTGCAAGGTCAGTATATCTGTGTTGATGGTGGAACAAGCATTGTATAGTGTATATAGAAGGATATAGAAAGGAATATTTGGTATGAGGCTAAGAACGGAGAGAACACATCTGTTTGGCCCCAATATTCAAATCGTTCAGAAGGTGAGTATATATGGGGTACCATCTATGCAAGCATTGGAAAATGCAATCAGGAATGCTTGTGACTTGCAGGAATCTTTAAATTGTAAGATTATCATAGATGAGGATGGAGAATCTAGATATGAAAAAACTAAAGTTGCTGTTCCGATTACTATCGTTTATGAAGAATGGGGAACAATTGCTATAAAACAGGCTCGTATTCGTATGCGAATTGATTCGGTTTTTCCTTATTCCTAAAAAGTGCGAAACGGAATTGGTTATTATCGCCCATCATCTAGCGGGAGATGGGAATTCAATCACGTATCTGATTGAGGATATCATGAATATTCTATCTGGTGAAAAACTCAGTTTTAAGAAATTGAAGATTATAGAGGGGCAGGATTTACCGAAAGAAAGTAAGATGCCTTTTCTTATTAAACTGTACATAAAGAATTTAAATAATAAATGGTTAAGAGAACGCAAGATATACTCCTTTACAGATTGCAAAGAAGTATTTAAAGAATATTGGAATCATATCGATCATGACTTTTTTAATCACGAATTTACTAAGGAGGAGACCGAATATATTTGTCAGTATGCAAAAAATGCGGCTGTAACAGTAAATAGCCTTTTAACTACTGTAATGCTTGCTACTTATAGCAAAAAAGCAGATGTAGGACAAGCAGTCTCCATACGAGAGAACTACCGGGGAATGGCGAATCTAGTTACAGGAATTGCTTTTAAATATAAGTATAAGAAAAGAAGGAGTTTAATAAAAAATGCACAAGGGGTTCATAAAGTTATAAAAAAGAAACTGATAAATCCTAAGATTAACTACTTTGTTTTACGATTCCTTGATTTACTAGACGGGCCTTTTATTGATTCCGCTTGTGTGAATCGATACGTTCATAAAGCAGGAAGTCCCTCTAATACATTGTGTAATCTAATGCAATATTCAGAAAATCTACGTGATATTGGAGTTAGCAATCTAATGAAGGTAGATATACGTAGTAACTATGGTGAGATGCGGATTGACCATCTTGCTTTTCTACCACCTATTGTACCATATGCTCATAGAATCTGTGGAGCTGTTACCTTGGAGGGAAAGTTGAATCTAACTATGCATATTGTAAAGGATGAGATGTTTCAAAAGGAACAAATCTATTTTAACAACTTGATACTACGTTTGCAAGATTTGAAGTAGTACCATCCCTTATTTTGATAAATAGTAGAAGGTGTGATATAATTTATCCGAATGGAATGAATTGGTATTCTTAGAAAGGTATTTCTTATAGGTATTTAAAGAAGTAGAAAAGAAGGAAGAATATATCACTAGTGAGGTAAGCTATGTATAAGATCATGATAATTGAAGACGATGCCAAACTACGAGAACAGATGAGCCAGATTCTTTCATCGTATGGATATCAGATAGTGGCAGTACAAGACTTTCACAAAGTAGAAGAACGGTTTCAAGAAAGTAAACCCGATTTAATCGTGCTAGATATTAATTTACCTTATTATGATGGGAATTATTATTGCAGAATATTTCGTAGGCATAGCAAGGTCCCTATCGTAATAACTTCGGCAAGAAATAGTGACTTGAGCCAAATTATGAGTATTGAACTTGGAGCGGATGACTACATAGTAAAACCTTTCCCTGTCGAACTTTTCACGACAAAGATAAATGCGATGATACGACGTACTTACGGGGATTATGCACAGGATACTCTGAGTATAAGAAACGAGGTAGATTATAAATTAGTAGCTGGCGGACTTAGGTTAGATGAAAAAAGCTTTAAGATAGCTACTAATAATATGGTAATAGAACTTAGTAAAAACGAATTTAAATTAATGAAAGTGTTTATAACGAAAGCAAATGAAGTATTAACAAGGGAAGAATTGCTAGAGAACTTATGGGATCAAAGTGATTTTGTAGATGATAATACTTTGACGGTGAATATAACCAGGCTAAGAAGCAAATTATCTGAATTAGGATATGATGATTGTATTAAGACGAAACGTGGAGTTGGATATGTTTTTGATATCTAAGGCACTGTAAAGGGAGCGATTTGAGAAAGAGAGTAGTGAAAGTATTCACGTCTCTTTATAGTAGGTAGGGGGAGTGGTTGTTACTTTGAAGGAAAAAGATATACTTAGAATGTATGTAAAGCGTATAGCTCCAGATACGATCTTTTATTTTATGGCAATAGTTTTAATTACCGTATTCTATCAGTTAAGTACTAAAAAATCCGTAGAAGTAATTTATCCTTACAGTATCGCCATAACGATTTATTTTATATGGATGTGCATCCGTTATGTATCATATAGAAGTTTCTATCAGAGTCTTAGTAGGATGGAAAAAAACTGTGCTTATGAAGGAAGATTTACCAAGGAAGATGAGATTGCCATTAATCGCGCCTTCAATCAGATACATCGTGAATATCTACAGATGATACGATCTATGGAGAGTGATGAAGAAGAGCGCAGAAGGTTTTTATCTGCATGGATTCATAGTATGAAGACACCTGTTACGGTAGAGAGTCTAATAATTCAACGAGCAAGCCGTGGAGAATTAGAGGAAAAGACAGCTATGAAAGATATTACTTTAGAGAATGATAAACTCCTATCGAGTTTGGACATGGTGTTGAATATTATGCGACTACAGGAGTTTGCCAAGGATTACGTGCCGGAAGAATTTGATTTAGCAGATGAAATCAATCAAATTATCAACAATAATAAACGCCTGTTTATTTATTCGAAGGTATTTCCTAAGGTGATTAATGAATGTGGGGGTGCGAGTAGCAAGGTGCTTTCAGACCGCAAATGGAATCGCCATATGTTAGATCAAATAATTTCTAACGCAGTAAAATATTCGAAGGAAGAGGGCGAGGCAAAGAATGTAACGTTCCGATTAACAAAAGAGGGAAAAAAAACTGTTTTATATGTGGAAGATGAAGGAATCGGAATGGAAGAGACTGATTTACCTAGAGTATTCGAACCCTTCTTCACAGGAGAAAACGGAAGGAATGGGAGAAATGCATCGGGAATCGGGTTGTATTTTTGCAAAGAAATTAGTGAACATATCCAGTGCCAATTAAGTATAGAATCAAGCATAGCAGCAGGAACGAAAGTAAAGATTATATATAGGAATTATCCGAGTAATGTTTTTAACTAATAAGGGAGAATAAATGAAGCTTACAATACTGTAAGCTTTCTTTAGTTAAATCGATGTTATTGAAAGAAAAAATACGATATGATAAACGTATTGAAAAACAAGGAGAGGAGCTATTCGGATGAGGGTATTAGAAGCAAATCAAGTAACAAAGATTTATGGGGATACAAAAAGTGAGAATTCAACGAAAGCGTTGAATGGAGTAGATTTTAAAGTAGACGAAGGGGAGTTCGTTGCGATTATGGGACCAAGTGGTAGTGGTAAATCTACACTTGTTAGTATATTAAGTGGAATTACTGAGCCAACCACAGGAAGTGTTGTTATCAGTGGAAAACGAATTGATCAGATGAACCGATTTGATATGGCACTTTTCAGAAGAAGAAGTTTAGGATTTGTATTCCAAGAATTCAATCTGTTAGACAGCTTAACCGTAAAAGAGAACATAATATTGCCAATGGTACTTGATAAGAAAGATAGTGCTATTATGAATTCCAAAGCAGCAGAAGTTTTGAAGCTATTCGAGATTGAAAACATCGCAGATAAATATCCTTATGAAATTTCCGGTGGGCAACAACAAAGAGCGGCAGTTTGTCGTTCGCTTGTGAATGATCCGGTTATGATTTTTGCAGATGAGCCAACAGGTAATCTAGATTCCAAGTCAGCCAATGCGGTTATGAATTGTTTTAAGATGATGAATGAGGAAAAGAATGCTACCATACTCATGGTTACACATGATGTATTCGCTGCTAGTTTCTGTAAGAAAGTAATCTTTATCAAAGATGGTAAGATTTGCTTAGAGGTAGCAAACAAGGGAACAAGAAAAGAATTTTTTAATCGAATTTTAGATTGTCAGGCCGCCCTTGGAGGTGAGAACAATGACTTTTAGGAATGTCGCAGTTAAGACCTTTAAGAAGAATATACGAAATTATTCCTCATACTTTCTTTGTAGTTGCTTTACCATAATGCTGTTTTTTATGTATACGACCATGCTTTTTAACGAAGATTTAAAGGGTACAGAACAGATGGAGTTGGTAAGCTATGTATTTCCAATCACCTTGGTGGCAATCGGAGCCTTTTCTATATTCTTTATAAGTTATGCCCATAGGACTTTCATCAAAGGCCGTAATAAAGAATTTGGGATTTATATGAGTCTTGGAATGAATGAAAAGGATATCAAAAACCTAGTATTATTAGAGAATGTGCTAATCTGCATTGGTTCTATGGTTGTTGGTATTGCAATTGGAACATTGTTATCAAGACTGTTTCAGATGGTTGTATTATCAATGATGGAAATTGATAATATTGATTTTCAATTATCTATGCAGTCTTATATGGTAACCATAGGTGTGTATTTGATAATATTTGCAATCGTATTCCTAGAAACCAACATGAAGATGAAGAAGATGAACATTGGTCTATTATTAAAAGAAGCTCGCCAAAGAGAAGGATTAGAATATAGAAAGAGAGATACTGTCTTTGGGGTCTTGGGGTTTGTTATAATGATTGTAAGTGTTGTATCTGTGGCAATTATTGCTTCCAATGATAAATGGAATTCTAACCCTGCAATACTAGCAATCTATATGATTGTATCTTTTGCTGGCTTGTATATGGCTATTAGTCATGGCGGAAACTATGTCATACACCTGTTTAAGAAAAGTAGAAATTATTATAAGTATTTGGTGACTATTACGCAGATCCATCATAAATTCAATCAGAATAAGAAGATTATATATATCTTAAGTATCCTTAGTACAATGACAATTTTCTTAGTTGCATCACCGTTTGCGTTACTACGATTATCAGAAGATATTGCCTTGTTGAATCCATATAATCTAGAAGTAATAGAAGGAAGTAATGCGTATACTATTAGTGGTGAAGAGTTAGATAATATATTTTCTAAGTATGATATCCACAAGTCATTAGATCTTCCGTTCCTTGTAGGCGGGATTAGGTTAAATGGAAGCGTAGAAACGATACAAAAGCCAATAATGTCTGTTACTAATTATAATCAGATAGTTGAACAAAATGTTACATTAGATGAGGGTGAGGTAATTCAATATATACTAGATTGGACACCAGGATTGCACGGAGTTGTTCTAGGAGAACGCTATGATATACTTGTTGGGGAGACGAGTATATTGGCAACGATGAAGGATTCTACTCGGAGTACATGGAATATCATTGCGCTTGGTAATGATGGAATTATTGTTATGAATGACAATGACTATAAGAAATTACACGGGTTGGCTAGCTTGGAAAACCAGTATTATTACCATGGACTAAAGTTTAGAGATTGGAAGAATTCTGGTGCCAGTGTTTTAGCCTTAAAGGAACAACTAAACGAGAAAGCAGAGTATCCTATTAACTCAACAATTACGGGATACAATGACTTAAAGAAAGGCTATTCTGTGTTCTTGTTCGTAACAACGGTACTTGGAATTCTATTCTTTGTTGCAAGTGGAAGTGTGTTGTACTTTAAACAGTTTTCGGAGATTGGAGAGATGAAGAAGACATTCTTTCAGATGTATAAGATCGGAATTACAAAGAAAGAAATTAGCCAAATCATAGGAAAAGAGTTAGTAATTATCTTCTACTTGCCATTGGTATTTGGAAGTTATATGGGAGTATCCTTAATCTATCTCATGACCTTTATTGTTGGTGGTGGAGATATCATAAAACAGTTTATTCAAACAGCAAGCGTGGTAATTTTATTGTATTTCGTATTACAAAGTATATTCTATTATATAACCAAGAGAAACTATATGACAGAGTTAATGAAGAGCGGAAATTGAATTGGACAGGAGAGATTCTCAATGGGAAGGAAGAAACAATTACAATAATACTACAAAGAGGTGGAGAAATTATTTTCTCCACCTCTTTGTAGTATTATTGTTGATAAGTAACTAATAGAAAGATGAAAATGGATAATTTATACTATAGGAAGCAATTGGTTGTAAATAATGGAATGTTATGGTAAAATATACAAGATAACACGGTTGAATGTCACGAAATAAATGTAGAATATCCTAGAATATTAATGTACCAGTTAAAAAAGTGATATGATAACATAAGATGGCTACTGCCTTAAGAAAATTACAAGGGGAGTAAAAAGGGTGCTTAATATAAGGATTAAAAACATAGCAAGCTGTAATAGACAAAACAGCAAATATTTTATGAATATTCAAGAAAATTCAATAGTTAAATTCGAAGGAGATTTAGCAAGGGTTATATTTGATGTACTCTTAGGGAAGACTCCTTATCATGGAGACATTATACTTAATGAGACAAGTATGGTTGCAGATCTTCCAGCCTACATGAAATTAATTCAATACATCTCTCTTAACAATAGAAAGCGAATTGATAATATTGCAGTTAGAGAATATATTGATATTTTTAGTGTGCTAACTGTGGAGAGAGAGGATCATGAAACATCTTTTAGTTTTATAGAAAGTATGTTGCACTTTATGAATTTGGACTATCTTTTAGAACAAAATATGTCACAAGTATCAGAAGATGAGAAGTTGTTGATTGAAATCATAGCAACATCACAAAAAAGACCAAAGCTAATATTATTAGAAGATTTTTGGTTATATTCTTCTTCTGCTTGTAAGGATAAGATTATAGAATTCCTTCAGTGTTATATTGATAGTCAGAATGCAATAGGTATTATATTATCAAGTGATTCAGTATTAAGCAATGATTTTTTTGATTATAGCTACAAGATTGGAATGGGAGAAATTAAGAAAGTTAACTATAAAGTTAAAAAGAAAAAGTTTAAAGAATTACATAACGTATAAGAGGAGTTTAATAAAGTGATGATACTAAATCGTCTGTTATTAATATTGTTAAATGTATTTGAAGCGTATGTTTGGTTTAAAATTGTAAATCTGTTTCTAAAAAGGCGATATTCTGTGAATGTAGCTAGTTTTGCAGCAGCAATAGTGGCTGTTATTATGATTACTAAATCTGTACTATGTTGGGATAATGATAATGCTGTATTTAATTCTATGTTAACCTTTATTAATTTTGGGATTATACTTTTCCTTACAGTATATTTATTTAAAGATTCGTTAAGATTAAAGATTCTTATTGTATTACTATATATGGTAGGATTAGCTATATCCGATATATTAGTAATGGGAATTTTCTTACTAACTAAGGAAACTGTTGTTAATGATTTTAGTAAACCCACTATTGTAATTACATTGATCTCAATTATAAGTCGCTATATAGTATTAACCTTAATTCGAAAATTTCATGATTGGCAGAACAATATTGTAGGTGTTGAGAATAAACTACAAGATATGATATTTTTGATGATAATTACAGATTTTTCCTTAGTATTTTTAACTTATATCTTTTACTTGAATATTAGTAGAATTTCACCAGAGATGATTTTACTTCTAATTATATTTAACATTATTATAGTGACTATCGTTTTCATATTTAATATCTACAGACTACTTCGATTTTCTCGGCAATTAACGGAGAATAGACTAAAGACGCAGTATATGCAGATGCAATTACAGCAGAATGAAAACATGAATATATTATCAAATAATCTAAGAAGTTTACGCCATGATATGAACAATCATATTGGGGTAATCTATGGATTGTTAGATACGAAGCAGTACAATAAGTTGAAAAGTTATTTGAATGGTATATATAAGAATCTACAGGAAGCAAACGATATAATTATTGTAAATAATGAAATTTTAAGTATTATATTGAACAATAAAAAACATCTAGCTAACGAGAAGATGATACAGTTAGTTACTTGGATTGAAGTAAAGGATTTCATACTTACAGAAATTGAGATTTGTTCTTTGATTGGTAATATACTAGATAATGCGATCGAGGCAACAGATAAAGTGCCGGTTGACGCTATCGATATTGATCGAGAGATTAAGTTTGTTTGTGTTGAGAAAGAAGAGGGTTGGTATATAGATTGTAAGAATCCTTTTGTAGAGGCACCACTAATTACCGAGGAAGGATTAATGACAACCAAAAAGAATAAGGAATCGCATGGTATTGGTAGTCGCACCATGCAAGATATAATCAAAAAGTACAACGGAACGCTTGAATACAGTACGGATGATATTAATTTTATTGTTAAGATATTCATATCAAAAGAAAGTAATCGATCCTATCAAAAAGAAAAGAATATGTAAAGTGATTTAATATGGACATATTATCCACGAACTGGAGGAAGTTATGAAATATTGTATTGCTGTTTGTGATGATGAGACAATGATGCTAAAGATTAATGAAGTATATATAAGTGAGATAGCGAAAAAACATAACCTAGATATTGATCTAAAGTGTTTTGAAAGTGGAGAAGAGCTAGTAGAATATGCGAAGAAACATCGTGTTGATATTGCATTTCTTGATATTAATATGAAACAAATTTCCGGTATTTCAGCGGCTGTACAACTGAAGAAATTATACAATGATATGGTTACAATCTTTATAACAGGACATGCTGAATTTGCCTTGGAAGCTTTCGAGGCAGAAGCAATTGGATACCTTGTAAAACCATTAGATCCTAAAAAGTTAGAAAAATGGATAATTAAAGCGGTTAATCAAATTATCATGCAGAAATCAAAAATAGTTAGTACGATGATTACAATTGTGGAGGATAATGTTAAGAAAAAGATTCCACAGTATAAGATTATATATATAGAAAAAGAACATAACCAGTGTGCAATACATACTACGGATTCGGTTCATTATTGTTACCTTACCATAACGAATATGATTGAGAAATTAGAGAAGATGTTTTACCAGATTAATCAAGGAACCATAGTGAATAAGAACTATATTACAACAATTGAAAGTAACGAAGTAGTATTAAAAAATTCTATGAGTTTTACATTGGGACGAAAATTCAGTAAGATCGTAAAAGAGCAGTACTACGGTGGAAAATAAATTAGTAATCTAGAGAGCAGTCAATCGACTGCTCTTCTTTAATTTATAGAAAAATATGTTTTATTAATATAAAAACGGTCTGAGATGGTTGAAACCAAACAGTTCAATAATTTGGTTGAATTTCATGTGATTGAAGTATGAGGAGTCATAAAAATGTAAAATACAATGAGTTATTGGTTAAATACCTTCGGTTTATAGATAGCATACTGAATATTGAGTATTATTAACTTGTCAGTAAGGCAAAGCCAAAAGAAAAACCCGGGTGAATCGGTAATGTCTTATTAATAAATTAAAAATAGAAAATAACATTATTGAGGTAAAGAAAGGAGAAAGTATGATGGAAAACAAAAATGTAATGCAAGAAAAAGTACTTACTACAGAAATTGTAATTAATGAGGTTGATATTTTACCAGCTAGTGATATGCCTCTTATTATTGGTGGTTGTGCTTGTGGATTTGCTATCTGTGCTGGTGCAGCATGTGGTGGCGGTTGCGGCGGACTACTTTGTGGATTCTAATATTAAGAAAAAGGAGAGAAATTGAAGATGAACGATTTGAATAAGAATGAAATTGTAATGAAGGAAGTTGAAATCACAGAAACAGAAGCTTTAGAAGAAACAATTACACCTGCACTTGGTGGATTATGTGGCTTAGGCTGTGGCGGAGCAGTTTGTGGTATCTGGTGCTAATTAAGCATCATGTTAAGAAATACATAATTAGAGGAGGATTAAACAATGAGTAATTATCAAAAAGAACAAGATGATTGTATTAGAATGAGAGAAGTAGATCTTGAAACAGTTGCCGTATTAGAAGAAGGCATTCAACCAGGTGGAGCACTTTGTGGCGTAGGCTGTATAGCGGCTGGAGTTTGGTGCGGATTCGGATGCCCTAAATAAATTAAAATTATATACGGCGACTTCATAAGAAGGTCGCCGTATAAAGAAAAAAGAATGAAGAAAAAGAAAAAAGAAAAGGTTGGTGGTGGTTATGAAGACAAAGATAATTAAAGAAGATAATGTATGTTTAGCATATTTACCAGATAGTATGAGGTTTTTTGAAGTAAATGAGAAGACAGCAGGTGTTATTCAAGCAATTGAAAATAGTTATTCTAAGGAAGAGATAATGACAATGTTTGATGTATCTGAAAATGATATTAATAAAGTAAATTCGTTGTTACAAAGTGGAAGTAAGATTCCTGAAAAAAGTCAAGAACAAGTTAATAAGGAAGAGTTTGAAGGGTTAGAAAAGTTAGTTTTAAATATTTCGAATAGTTGTAATTTGAGATGTAAGTATTGCTATGCCAACGGCGGAAGTTATCAATCTGATGAGAATATGATGGAAGTATCTGTAGCTAAGAAAGCGTTAGATGTTTTCTTTAACAAATTTGAAGTTATTCATATGATTCAGATCTTTGGTGGAGAGCCAACAATGAATATGCCACTTATTCATTATATCTGTGAGTATATAGCAGAAAAGAATGAGAACAAAGAAATAAAGACGAGAATTGGAATTGTAACGAATGGAACCATGATAGGAGAGGATTTTATTCAACTGGTTAATAGGTATCAGATGCAAGTTACGGTTAGTTTTGATGGTGTACCACTTGTTAATGATATGATGCGAGTTTATGAAAATGGTCTTGGTACATCGGAAGTAATTCTTAAAAATATAAGGAAACTAAAGGAAAACACAGATCAACCTTCAACGATTGAAGTAACTTACAATGAAAATCATATTAAAAATGATGTTCATATTGCAGATATTATTCAATATATCAGATCTGAATTCGGCGAGATTCCACTGCATATTGTTCCAGCTGGAGGAGAACAAACTTGTGATTTTGTACTAAAAAATCGAGATGAATTCATTCAATCTGTTGATGATGTGTTTGAAAATCCTAAGAAGATGCATACGTATACGTATTCTTTGGTACAAAGAGTTGTGAATGCATTCTATACAAAAAGAAGTAGCAAATATATATGCGCGGCTGGATTGGCTGAGTATTCAATATCAACACTTGGTGAGGTCTATCCATGTTTCATGTTTACAGATGATGAATCCTTATGTATTGGTAGTATCTTTGATGAACATTTATTTGAGTCAGAGAACTTTGTGAAAACTGTTACAAGACTTGAGAATTTTAATAAAACGACAATACCAGAATGTAAAGAGTGCTTTATTCGAAGAAGCTGCACAGGATGCCTTGGAATTAATCTACTTGAAACAAAAGATGTGTTTACCAATAGTGAGGTTAGTTGTGATATGTACCGTAAAATGACAGAACGAGTGATTATTAATCTATATAAGATTAGTAAAAAAGAATGTGAGTGTGATAAGAGTGCATGAGAATTATATTAAACCAATTATAGAAGAAGATATTAATGTTTGGACGTTGTTTGAGAAGAAAGACGGAAACATTTATTGCATGGGTAGTATCAAGGAAGATCGCTTTATTCAACTAGACGAGAACAATAAGGAGGCAATTCAAGCGGCTGTCGGTTATATGGATGGTTCACATAGTTTACAAGATATAGAAAGCATTTTGGAAGAAAGTCATGGATATAAATTAAATATGGAGCATTTATATACTTGGCTATGTAAGGCTGGATTGATTAGTAATCCACTAGAAGAATATAAAGTAGAGAAACAAGAGATGGATTACCTATCTGTTACTTTAAAGAAAGTCAATTTGAAGAAGTTATACTCTAGTTTTCAAAAATTTACTGATAAGTTACTCACTCCAGTTACTTGGGTTTGTAGTACTTTAATACTTGTTGGATTAATCTTAATGATATTCAACATGAAAGAATTCTTTACATTAAGAAACTATATGCTAGGTGGTTCGGTAGGATTAGGTATAGTAGCAATGCTTGGGATATTTGTACTAAGTATTGGGATTCATGAATTTGCACATGCAATTGTTGGGTATCGATATGGATTGAAACCTTCTCAGTTGGTACTTGCATTATATGTGGGAACTCCAATGTTTTATGTGAAGATGCCTGGAATCTACACAATTGAGCCAAAGCTTAGGTTACGTGTTTGGTTCGCAGGAATTTATTGCAACATGAGTATAGCGGCCTTCGCGGGAATTCTCCTACAATTTGCAGAAGGCAATGTATATAAGTTTTTATTATTAGTATGTACAACGAATATATCTCTTGTAGCTGCTAATATATCTCCATTGCTTCCATTAGATGGATATTTTATGTTAAGTACAATACTAAAAAGACCAAATCTAAGAAAAGGCTCCTTTAAACAATTTAAAGAATGGGCACTTGGTAGAGAGAATTCTTTCCATGGATTATATACAATCTATTTCTTAGTATCGGTAGGTTTTTATGCTACAGTAATTGGATTCGAGATACGATGGATTATGAGTGTAATCAATAAAGGAATGAGTAGGGGATATACGTTTTCGCAATATCTATATGAGTTTAGAGTAATCTTGTTAATCTTGGCAGTAATACTTGGCAAGAAGGTAATAGAAATAATTAGTGTCTATCTAAAAAATAGAAATAAGGTGAGAGTGCATGATTAAAACGATAATTAGAGTAGATAATCTATGTAAGAAATATAATGATAAGGAAGTCGTTGATAACCTCAGCTTTTCTGCTGAAGCAGGCGATGTAATTGGATTAATTGGACCTAATGGTGCTGGAAAATCTACAACAATGAAGATTATCACCAGATTGATTAGTAAAAGCAGTGGGGATATATATATTAATGGGCAACAACTAGATAATAACTCCAATGTAATATCTCGTGATGTAGGATTTACGTCAGAATCACCTTCCTTTTATAATTATCTTACAGGAATTCAGAATCTTAAACTAATAGCTAACCTGTATCCTAACGTAGATATGGATAGAATCCGTAGTCTTTTAGAATTCGTAGGTCTAACGGAGGCAGCGAACAAGAAAGTGAAGGCTTATTCTACAGGGATGAAACAACGATTAGGATTAGCTAGGGCTTTGCTGAATCGTCCGAAAGTCATTATCCTTGATGAACCTACCAATGGATTAGATCCGCAGGGGATGCGAGAGATATATCAACTAATTAGTAAATTAGCGAAAGAAGAAAAAGTAACGGTAATAATTTCATCTCATCTATTATACTATCTCGAAAAGATTTGTAATAAGATCATTGTTATAAATCATGGTAAAACTGTCTATTATGGTAATACAGAGAAGATATACGAAGTGAGTAAAGAACTGTATAAGGTTATAACGAATGATACAGAGAAAGTATTAAAAAGACTCTTTGAAATTGAAGAGTATGAAGTTATTACTTCGGATTTTGATTCCGTTACCGTTAGCATGAGTAATAGTACTAGAGAAGACTTAATGAACCTACTGGATGATTTGGAACTTGAAGATCAAGATATTATTAAGATTGATCCTACTTTAGAAGATATTTTTCTTATGCTCGTAAAGGAGGAACCTTATGAAAAAGTTGTTTGAGAATGAGATGTATAAGATTTTTAGAAGTAAAAGAATTTACATCTTTTGTGGAATTCTAGCGTTTGTTGCCCTAGTCTTTTCCCTCATTGTAAAACAAGTGTATATGGCAGGACAGTTTGGAGAAGACATAACGCTGAAGGAGCTAGCAGTTCAGTATCCACTTCAATTACTCAGCACAGTATCTGATTTGCTGTTACCAATCTTTGCAACTTTGATGATTACCTTTTTAATAGCAGATGAATACAATGAAGGAACATTGAAGTTATCAATATTAAGTGGATATGGTAGAAATAGAATTATCATTTCAAAAGTATTGGCGGTAATTGTAGCAACAGTTATTATGCTTGTAGTCGTTTACATTACCTCATATTTAGGTAGTTTCCTAGCGTTCGGATCAGCTGTAATACAAAATGATGTGGGTTATAATATAGCAGCTTATGTTTGGAGTTTACTTCCATTAATCACATGGATAGTTTTTAATTTTTTCTTAGCACTATATATAAAAAACAGTGGAATTATCGTTGGTGTAGTTGTTGGTATTACATTAGTGAGTAGTATTTTAAGCTCAATGCTACCAAGGCTATCAAGCTATATTGGAACCTATTATTTGAAGGCAATAGCAGCCTCTTTTAGTACCGTTAACTTAGGTATGGCAGCCGTGGTTTGCTTTATGTATATGTTTTTATTTGGAACAGTTTCCTATGTGAAATTTATAAAGATGGATATAGAAAAATAATTTATTAAAAGGAGAAATAATATGGAATCAAAACAAATTTGTGAAAAATGTGGAAATGGTAGTTTTAAGACAGGAAAATTATTTGGAATTGCATCAGTTCATTCCTTGGACTCGAAGGTAGGACTTGGAGGATCGGAATTGCTCATTAATTTTTGTGATTCTTGTGGTAAAGTGGAGTCATTAATAGTTAAGAATCCTGAAGAAATCAAATAGTTTTAGAGAGGTGGCGAGATAACGTGTACCAATATTTATCAAAGAAGATTACCAATTATGTGATTCTTAGTAACCTTGCACAAGAGAAATATCGTCCATTATATGAATATGGTTTTGAAGGGATACTATCCATTGCGTTAAATACACTTCTCGTATTGTTTACAGGGATATTTTTGAATATGGAGCTAGAGATGTTGGTTTATATGGCCTTCTATGTGATACTTAGAAGAAAGGCTGGTGGAGCACATCGTAATCTACATTGGAAGTGCATAACTACTTATCTACTATTAGCAGTGGTAAGTATTAAGAGTATTACAGCAATGACTAATAGTTTTCCGAGTTATTCAATAATGGCAATTACGTGGTTGGTTTGTTTGATAATTAGTGGGTTGTTTGTATTTATCTTAGCACCAATTGATTCAAAGAATAAAAGATTAGAAGCTATGCAAAGAATAAAATTAAGATTCGAAAGTAGAGTAGTAATTGTTGTTGAAATTATTATAATACTTCTGCTTATTACAGTTAAGAGTAATCAAAGTATTATAAATAGTGCAGTGGCGGGAGTATTAGTTGAGAGTATTTTATTGTTACCGATTTTTAATCGTGATAGTAGTAACTAAATAATGTTTTAATTATGGGAGGTAGTGTATGTTAAGAATTAAGGATGTAATGAATAAGATTGGTAAGAATTGTGTAGCTCCAATGATGATGATGTTATGTGTTAAATCCATTCATGCAATTGTAGGGAGCTGTTGTCTATGGTTTATCTGTCAACCGAAAGTACCAGATGTTGAGTTAGTAAAAGAGTTTAACAAATAGTATCTCATAAAGGATAAAATGTACAAGTTGAAAATAGAAAAGTAATAAAGAGGTGGAGAAAAAATTTCCCACCTCTTTTATGTAACATAGTATTGATTTTATAGTTTAACTACATTAGTTGCTTGAGGTCCTTTATCTCCATCAACAACATCAAATTCAACTTTGTCACCTTCGTCAAGAACTTTGAATCCATCCATTTGTAAAGCTGAGAAGTGAACGAAGATATCTTTTCCTTCTTCATCAGTAATGAATCCGAATCCTTTGCTAGCATTAAACCATTTTACAGTACCGTTTTTCATAAATAGTGCCTCCTAATACATTATAGCGGGTATTATATCCCTCTCTGATTTAGACAAATCATATCCCTTTTGGTTAAAGCCGATGGCTATTTAAACAAGGTTCAAATTGAAACCGTCGACTTAATGAATAGTCTTACTTAAATTTAACATATTTATCGAAAAAAGTCAATTTATCAAACAAAAAAACCAAGATAAAAAAATATATCAAAAGCGTTTAAATATGGGGTTTTGGTGACAAAATGTAAGTAGTATGCTATAATCTAAAACGATGGTAAATACTTATATTGATGAAAGAATATGGGAATTAATTAGATTTGTGCACGGATTGTATAAATGTATTAGGATTGGCGTAGCCGACATAGGATAATGGTCCTATGGACCATTCAAATTTAGGAGGAAACACAGCATGTCAAAAAATATAAAAAGTGTTGATGAATTAGGCATCATGCCTCAATACGAAATAGTAACATCTCAATCTATAGATGAGTTAAAAACTTTAGGTATTATATTAAAGCATAAAAAAAGTGGAGCACGTATTGTTGTAATGTCTAACGATGATGATAACAAAGTATTCTTCGTTGGATTTAAAACACCACCAATGGATTCAACTGGTGCAGCTCACATTGTAGAACATACTGTTTTATGTGGATCAAAGAATTTTCCAGTTAAAGATCCTTTTATTGAATTAGAGAAAGGTTCATTGAATACTTTCCTTAATGCAGTAACGTATCCTGACAAAACAATTTATCCGATTGCAAGCTGTAATGATAAAGATTTTCAAAACTTAATGCATGTCTATATGGATGCGGTTTTATATCCGAATATCTATAATAAAAAGCAGATTTTTGAACAAGAGGGCTGGCATTATGAATTAGAGAATAAAGAGGATGAGTTAAAAATTAATGGTATTGTATACAACGAGATGAAAGGTGCATTTTCTTCTCCAGAGCAAGTTTTATTCCGTTTGATTAAGAAATCTCTATTCCCAGATACTGCTTATGGTACGGAATCTGGCGGAGATCCTGACAACATTCCTGATTTATCCTATGAAGAATTCTTAGATTTTCATAAGAAATATTATCATCCAGTGAATAGTTACATCTATCTCTATGGTAATGTGGATATTGAAGAAAAACTAAATTGGTTAGATAAAGAATATCTGTCAGATTTTGATCAAATACAAGTGAATTCCCATATTGAGATGCAAAAATCTTTTGAAAAGCCAAAAGAAGTTGTAGCTAGCTATTCCATCTCTGCAGAAGAGCCTGTTGAGAATAATACGTATGTAAGCTATAACGCAGTAGTGGGTACTTCATTAGATGCCAAATTAGTTATGTCTATGAAGATACTTGAATATGTACTTCTTAGCGCACCTGGAGCACCACTAAAGCAAGCAATACTAGATGCTAAGATTGGTCAAGATATCCTTAGTGATTATGATAGTAGTATTATGCAACCAATGTTCAGTATTATTGCGAAGAATGCTAATGAAAGTGATAAAGATCAATTCCTAATAGTAATTGAAGAGACATTAGAGAAGATTGTGAAAGATGGAATTGATGAGAAAGCATTACGTGCAGCCATTAATTTTTATGAATTCAAATATAGAGAAGCAGATTTTGGACAGTTTCCTAAGGGACTTATGTATGGTATTCAATTACTGGAAAGTTGGTTATATGATGATTCAAAACCATTTGCTCATATGGAGGCCAACCAGATATTCGCATTCTTAAAAGAACAGATTAATAGCGGTTATTTTGAGGAATTAATAAAGCAATATCTTATCAATAATAATCATGTGAGTGTTGTTATTGTGAAACCTGAAATTGGTTTAACAGCAAAAGTTGAAGAAGAGATTAAGAAGAAACTTGAATCATATAAAGCAAGTCTAAGCGGTGATGAGATTAATCAAATTATTGAAAATACTAAAGAATTAACCAAATATCAAGAACAAGCTTCAACAGCAGAAGAATTACAGTCAATACCTTTACTTGATAGGGAAGATATAGGCAAAGATGCACAACCAATCTATAATAAGATTAAGATGGTTGATTCTACAACAGTTGTACAGCATGATATTTTTACAAATCAAATTGCATATCTAAGAATACTATTTGATGCAAAATACGTACCAAATGATTTAGTTCCTTATATAGGATTGTTATCAACCGTTCTAGGTTATGTGGATACTGAAAAAAACAGTTTCTTAGAGTTATCTAATGAAATCAATATTCATACTGGTGGAATTAATACGTTCATTAGTACCTATGTGAAGAAAAACGATATTACCAACTACAAACCAGTATTAGCCTTCAAGATTAAGGTATTATATCAAGAACTTGGGGTAGCAATGGAGCTACTAAATGAAATTATTCATGAGAGTAAACTTGGGGACAGTAAGAGAATGCTAGAGATACTTATGGAAATTAAATCTCGTCTTCAGATGAAATTGAATTCATCCGGACATTCTGTTGCGGTAAGCCGTGCTACCTCGTACTATTCACAAGCGGCTATGTTTGATGAACTAACTAATGGTATCTCTTATTATCGTTTTATTGATAATCTTGTAAATAATTTTGATAACAAACATGAAGAAATTACTAATAATTTAAAGCAAGTTATGGATTGCTTATTTAGAAAAGATACGGTATTATTAAGTGTTACTGCTGATGATGAGGGGTATCAATTATTTGACCCATTCATTAAACCATTCATCGATAGGTTAAGTAATGTGCAAATTAATACTTCATTAGGTAAGTTTGACTGTAAGAAGTTGAATGAAGGTTTCAAGACAGCTTCTAAGGTTCAATACGTAGCTCGTACTGGCAATTATAGAGAAGATGGCTATTCTTATACGGGAGTATTACGTGTTCTTAAGTCTATCTTAAGCTTTGATTATCTATGGAACAATATTCGTGTTAAGGGCGGAGCATATGGATCTATGTGTGGATTTAGCTTTGATGGAAACGGCTATTTCACTTCATATCGTGACCCTAACCTTAAAGAAACGAATAAAATCTACGACCAAGTAGTTGACTATATCGCTAACTTTGACGTAGATGATCGTGATATGACAAAATATATTATAGGAACAATCAGTAGTGTAGATACACCATTAAATCCAGCCGCAAAAGGTGGTCGTTCACTAGCTTCTTACCTAAGTGATATGACGACAATGGATTTCCAAAGAGAAAGAGAACAGATTTTAACTGCAACACAAGGAGATATTCGTGCTTTAGCAGGTTTAGTTGGAGCAATTCTTGCAGACAACAACTTATGTGTAATCGGTAATGAAACAAAATTACAGGATAATGCAGATATGTTTGGCGCAATAAAAAGCCTTATATAGAGAAATAGTAGTGTGAAAGATTAAACGACACTAAAGAAAGGGACCATGCGTTGCCAGCTTTCACACTTTTAATAATAGACAATTACGAAACTCCTCTCCATATCGACTTACAAAGAGTTTCGCAATTGACTATTGTAAATATGGCAATATCGTAAGGGTTGCGATATGCATGGGATAGGATGAAGAATATATATAAATCAGGTTTTGTTACACTAATAGGTAGACCAAATGTTGGTAAGTCTACACTTATGAATCAAATAATAGGTCAAAAGATTGCGATTACTTCGGATAAGCCACAAACTACAAGAAATCGTATTCAAACGGTATATACATGTGATGATGGACAAATTATATTTGTTGATACACCAGGTATTCATAAAGCAAAAAACAAGCTTGGAGAATATATGGTAACAGTGGCAGAGAGAACGTTGAATGAAGTAGATGTAATCTTATGGTTAGTTGAGCCATCAACATTCATTGGAGCAGGGGAAAGACACATAGCAGAACAATTAACACGTGTTAAAACTCCAATTATCTTAGTAATTAATAAGATTGATACAGTTAAGAAGGAAGAAATCTTAACCTTCATTGGTGCGTATAAAGATATCTGCAATTTTGCAGAAATAGTGCCGGTATCAGCACTTAATGGTGAGAACAAAGAGAACTTAATGAAAGCAATCTTTAATTATCTTCCAGAAGGTCCACAATTTTATGATGAAGATACCATTACAGACCAACCGGAAAGACAAATTGTTGCTGAATTAATTCGTGAAAAGGCACTTCGTCTACTTGATGAAGAGATTCCTCATGGTATAGCTGTGTCTATAGAAAGCATGAAGGAACGTAAGAAGGGCAATATTGTTGACATCGATGCTACGATTGTCTGTGAAAGAGATTCTCATAAGGGAATCGTTATTGGTAAACAAGGCGCAATGTTAAAGAAAATCGGAACGTTAGCACGCCAAGAAATCGAGAACTTACTTGATATGAGAGTAAATCTTCAATTGTGGGTAAAAGTTAAGAAAGACTGGAGAGACAGTGACTTCTTACTTAAGAATTATGGATATAGCAAACGAGAAATCGAATAATAAGTTAATCTATAAAAAGTTAGTATCTTTATATAATTAGAATAAGGTAGTACAGAAATGGGCAACCTAATGAATAGAACAACAATAACGTTGTTTAGAAAGAACATAAAAGAATTAGGGGGCGCTAATAAATGAAAAAAGATAATTATTGGTCAGAATTTGAAAAGTCAGGAAATATTTCGGACTATTTGAATTATGTTGCTTGTACAAGTGAACATATGGATGATGCGGAAGAAGAAAATAATCAAGTCAGAGAAGGTGGAGAAAGTGATTTCACCAGTGATTGTAACGGGAATAGTACTGGCTTCAATGCCAGTTGGTGAGTATGATAAGAGGGTAGTTCTTTTAACGAAAGAACGCGGAAAGATAACAGCATTTGCAAAAGGCGCTAGAAAACAAAATAGCGCCTTACTTGCATGCGCGCAACCATTCACCTTTGGTCAATTTACAGTTTATGAAGGCAGAACTTCCTACCAAGTAAATGGTTGTGATGTACAGAATTATTTTGTTGAACTACGTAATAACTTAGAAGCAGTAACGTATGGGTTGTATTTTTGTGAATTTGCAGAGTATCTAACAAGAGAGAATATAGATGAGTCAGCTATATTAAAACTTCTATACCAATCGTTACGAGCACTTACGAAAGGAACCATACCGTACCCTCTCATCCGATACATATTCGAGCTTAAAATTATGACATTGAACGGGGAAGCGGTTCAAGTATTTGAATGTGTTAAGTGTGGTAAGAAAGAGAAGTTAAATGCATTAAGTTTATCTAGTGGAGGATTAGTTTGCTTGGACTGCTTAACTAAGGAAGGGCGAGTTATACATCTACAAGATTCAACAATCTATGCTATGCAGTTTATTATTGCATCATCAATTGAAAAATTATATACATTTACGGTATCCGATTCGGTATTATCAGAACTGCGTTATTGTATGAAACATTATATAACTATGTATATTGACAAGGAGTTCAAAACCTTGGAGATGCTTGATATGTTTTAAATTGCTATTGAAAATATGGTTATTTAAGGTTACAATTACAAGGGTTGGATAAATAACGAGTGGGGGAGGTACAATGAATGAAAAAGGTCACACTTGTGTTGTTAGGAACAATATTTCTTGTAGCTATGACTGGTTGTGGGAAGAATAAACTTTCTATCACTGCAGAGGATGTTACTACGAATACAATAGTAATAAAAGAAGATAACACGGTGCAATCATCGATAGTTGAGGATTTTGATAAGGATTATTATAGTCAGGAAGAATTAGAAGCATTTATTAATGAAGAAGTAACCGATTACAACGAGAAGAATGGGGAAGATCAGATTAAGATGCACTCTATTCATGTTGCGGATCAAAAAGCAAGTGTTGTATTCAATTATAATGATATAGATGATTATGCTGTATTTAATGGAATAAATGCCAAAGTACTCACTACATCTCAGGCATTACAAGATGATTCCATTCTTTCTGTGGTAGAGTTTGTAGACGCAAAAAGTGGTGATACAGTGTCAAGAGAAACTGCTCTAAGTAAGGAAGGAGCAACTGTTCTAGTCATTCAGGAACCGTTAGATATTAAGATTGGTGGAACTATCTTATATTATAGCAATGCTCAAAAAGCAGAAAAAGATGTACTAAAAGCCAGTGGAGAAAACGTAACGGTAGTTGTGTTTGAGAAAAAGAAATAGTATAACTAGGTGAAAGACGTAGTTACGAATAGTTTCACTTATTATTATAATAATAGATTTTATTATAATAATAGATTGGACAAACACATAATTATCATATATAATTTCAGATAACTATAGAAAAAGATATATAAAAAAGATTTGAGAGGTTGAATAGCAAATGGAAAAGACAATGGAAAAAATTGTAGCATTAGCCAAAGCAAGAGGATTCGTTTATCCGGGTTCTGAAATCTACGGTGGACTTGCTAATACTTGGGATTATGGTAACCTAGGTGTGGAATTAAAAAACAATGTTAAAAAAGCATGGTGGAAAAAATTCATCCAAGAAAACCCATACAATGTAGGTGTTGATTGTGCCATTCTTATGAATCCACAAACATGGATTGCATCAGGACATCTAGGAAGCTTCTCTGATCCATTAATGGATTGTAAAGAATGTAGAGAACGTTTCAGAGCAGATAAGATTATTGAAGATTATATGTCTGAAAATGGTATTGCTATTGAAGGTTCTGTGGATTCTTGGTCTAATGAAGAAATGGCTAAATACATTGAAGAACATAAAATTGCTTGTCCAACCTGTGGAAAGCATAACTTCACTGATATCCGTCAATTCAACTTAATGTTCAAGACATTCCAAGGTGTAACAGAAGATGCAAAGAATACAGTTTACTTAAGACCAGAAACTGCACAAGGAATCTTTGTTAACTTCAAGAATGTTCAAAGAACTTCAAGAAAGAAAATTCCATTTGGTATAGGTCAAGTTGGTAAATCATTCAGAAACGAAATTACTCCAGGTAACTTTACATTCCGTACAAGAGAATTCGAACAAATGGAATTAGAATTCTTCTGCGAGCCAGATACAGACCTTGAATGGTTTGCATACTGGAAAGAATTCTGTATCAATTGGTTAAAAGATCTCGGTATGAAAGAAGAAGAGATGCGTGTACGTGATCACGATGCAGCAGAACTTTCCTTCTACAGTAAAGCAACAACAGATATTGAATTCCTATTCCCATTCGGCTGGGGAGAATTATGGGGTATCGCTGATAGAACAGACTATGATTTAACACAACATCAAAATGTATCCAAAGAAGATATGAGTTATTTTGATGATACACAAAACAAACGCTACGTTCCATATGTTATTGAACCATCACTTGGTGCAGATCGTGTAACATTAGCGTTCTTATGCGGTGCTTATGATGAAGAAGAAATCGGAGAGGGAGATGTTCGTACCGTATTACATTTCCACCCAGCATTAGCTCCAGTTAAAGTTGGTATACTTCCATTATCTAAGAAATTAGCAGAAGGTGCAGAAAAGATCTATACTGATTTAAGTAAATACTTCAACTGCGAATACGACGACCGCGGTAACATCGGTAAACGTTATAGAAGACAAGATGAAATCGGTACTCCATTCTGTATCACATATGACTTCGAATCAGAAGAAGATGCTTCTGTTACTGTTAGAGATCGTGACACTATGGAACAAGAAAGAGTTAAGATTGCTGACTTAAAAGAGTATTTTGAAAAGAAATTAGAATTTTAATTAGTTTAATATAGTAGTAAAACCCTCATGGAAAATACTGTTTTCTATGGGGGTTTTTGTGATATAAATAAAATATGAATGGTACTGGATAACTGTTTAGAAAGTGAATAGTATTCAATGAAATATTGTTAAAATAATAACAAAGAACAATAAACACAATATATTGTATACAATATATTGTGTTTATTGCGTTTAAATAACCAATAAAAGAAAATTAATAGGAATAAAAAGAAAAGAAAACATCGAATTGCTAGCAATGGATAAAAAATTCACGAAATACCATATTTAAGTAAATTGTTCAAATTAAGTAGATTGGATAATACTGTTTATTGAATTGTTTCAAAATTCAGCAAGATAATATGCACAATAAAAATTATAAATATTAAACATATTAGACAAAGTGCATAATACATATGGATAAGAATGGTTTACAGATATCATGTAAGTAAAAATTACAAAAAAAAATGTTCCTTAACTATACAAACTATGCTATAATAAATTTGGTGACTGACATAACAAAAAATGTTGTTATGTCGTGTATTTGAAACCATTTGGGGTATAAATAGGACAAGTACACTAGTAAATCAGAAAAAATCTGGTTAATATTGGTATGACACCTACTATCAAATTAAATATTTGCACATAGATAGTGAAAAAAGATCATGCATTGACATGCAATCTACGTGTCATACGAAAAAAATATTAGGAGGTAAGTTACATAATGGCAAAATGGGTATATTTATTCACAGAAGGAAATGCTGGAATGAAAAATCTGCTTGGTGGTAAAGGAGCAAACTTAGCAGAAATGACTAATTTGGGACTTCCAGTACCACAAGGCTTCACAATTACAACTGAAGCATGTACACAATACTACGAAGATGGAAAAAAAATCAATGATGAAGTCATGAGTCAAATCATGGAGCACATCACAAAGATGGAAGAAATTACTGGAAAGAAATTCGGTGACAAAGAAAATCCATTACTAGTATCTGTTCGTTCAGGCTCAAGAGCTTCTATGCCAGGAATGATGGATACAATCTTAAATCTTGGTTTAAATGAAGAAGTTGTTAATGTATTAGCAAGTAAATCGGGTAATCCAAGGTGGGCTTGGGATTGTTACAGAAGATTTATCCAAATGTATTCAGATGTAGTTATGGAAGTTGGTAAAAAATACTTCGAAGAACTTATCGATAAAATGAAAAAAGAAAAAAACATCATTCAAGATGTTGATTTAACAGCTGAAGATTTAAAAGAATTAGCAGATCAATTTAAAGCTGAATATAAAACAAAAATCGGTTCTGATTTCCCAGCTGATCCAAAAGAACAGTTAATGGGAGCTATCAAAGCTGTATTCCGCTCATGGGATAACCCTCGTGCAAACATCTATCGTCGTGATAATGATATTCCTTATTCATGGGGTACTGCAGTTAACGTACAGATGATGGCATTTGGTAACATGGGAGAAACTTCTGGTACAGGTGTTGCATTTACTCGTAACCCTGCAACTGGTGAGAAAAAACTTATGGGTGAATTCTTAATGAACGCTCAAGGTGAAGATGTTGTTGCTGGTGTTCGTACACCACAAAAAATTGCTCAATTAAAAGAAATTATGCCAGAAGTTTATGATGAGTTCATGGGAATCTGTAATAAACTTGAAGATCATTATAGAGATATGCAGGATATGGAATTCACAATCGAAGATAAAAAACTTTACATGTTACAAACTCGTAACGGTAAGAGAACTGCTAAAGCGGCTCTTAAAATCGCTTGTGATTTAGTAGATGAAGGAATGATCTCAGAAGAAAAAGCTATTAAGATGATTGACCCTAGAAATCTTGATACTTTACTTCACCCACAATTTGATACAGAAGCAGTGAAGAAAGCAACTCCAATTGCGAAAGCTCTTGCAGCAGCTCCAGGTGCAGCTTGTGGTAAAGTTGTATTTACTGCTGATGATGCAAAAGAATGGGCAGATAGAGGAGAAAAAGTTGTTTTAGTACGTCTTGAAACTTCTCCAGAAGATATTGAAGGTATGAAAGCAGCTCAAGGTATCTTAACAGCTCGTGGTGGTATGACATCACATGCAGCAGTTGTTGCTCGTGGTATGGGTACTTGCTGTGTATCTGGTTGTTCAGAAATCATCATGGATGAAGAGAATAAAGTATTCAAATTAGCTGGTAAAGAATATCATGAAGGAGATATCATTTCTTTCGATGGTTCTACAGGTTATATCTATGATGGTGCTATGCCAACAGTTGATGCTACAATCGTTGGTGAATTAGAAAGAATTATGTTATGGGCAGACAAATATAGAAGATTAAAAGTTAGAACAAATGCAGATACTCCTGCAGATGCTAAGAAAGCTAGAGAACTTGGAGCAGAAGGTATCGGTCTTTGCCGTACAGAGCATATGTTCTTTGAAGGCGATAGAATTGATGCATTCCGTGAAATGATTTGTGCAGATACTGTAGAAGAAAGAGAAGCAGCACTTGCTAAGATTCTTCCTGTACAACAAGGTGATTTTGAAGCATTATATGAAGCTCTTGAAGGTAACCCTGTTACAATTCGTTTCTTAGATCCACCACTACATGAGTTCGTTCCAACTGATGAAGAAGATATTAAGAAACTTGCTGATTCTCAAGGTAAATCTGTTGAGAAAATCAAAGCAATTATCGCTTCTTTACATGAGTTCAACCCAATGATGGGACATAGAGGTTGTCGTCTTGCTGTTACTTATCCAGAAATCGCTAAGATGCAAACTACAGCTGTTATCCGTGCAGCAATCAATGTAAAGAAAGCTCATCCAGATTGGACAATCAAACCAGAAATTATGATTCCATTAATTGGTGATACTAAGGAATTAGTTTATGTTAAGAAGATGGTTGTTGAAGCAGCAGATGCTGAAATCAAAGCAGCTGGTTCTGATATGACATATGAAGTTGGTACAATGATCGAAATCCCAAGAGCTGCTCTTACAGCTGATGAAATCGCTACAGAAGCTGAATTCTTCTGCTTCGGAACAAACGATTTAACTCAGATGACTTATGGCTTCTCTCGTGATGATGCTGGTAAATTCTTAGATGCTTACTATGATGCTAAGATCTTTGAAAACGATCCTTTCGTAAAACTTGACCAAATTGGTGTAGGTAAATTAATGGAAACAGCAATTAAATTAGGAAAAGCTGCTCGTCCTAACTTACATATTGGTATCTGTGGAGAACATGGTGGAGATCCATCTTCAGTAGAATTCTGCCACAAGATTGGACTTGATTATGTATCTTGTTCACCATTCCGTGTACCAATCGCTCGTTTGGCAGCAGCTCAAGCAGCGCTTAATCAAGAGTAAGCAGGCTATATATTAAAGTAGAGCACTCTATCACGTCAAAAATGATAGAGTGCTTCTTTTTTACTCAAAAGTAATATCAAATTGAGGTTCTAGTCCGGTAGTAGTGGAGGACATAGTAGTTTAACGACGGATGAATTGGAAATCAAGGGTAGATTTCAGGCAAATTGAAAATACACTATCTTTTAATTAAAAAAGAGGGGGAAAGAGGGAGAATATAAGGGTGAAGATAATAAAGAGGGCAGGAACAGTAGTAAGTATTAGCTTGATTGTTGTTATTATTATCATGGTAATTTGGAGGAAAGAACTTAGTACTTTATTTTCTTCAGGTAGCTATAACGATGTGGATAGTATGGTAGAAACCATGATGAATAAATCTTCGACTCCGGGAGTGGCTATAGTACTATCAAAGCAAGGAGAGATAGAATATAAGTGTTACGGATACGCAGATGAAAAAAATCATAAGAATATTAATGCTGAATCATTGTTTGAGCTAGCTTCAACGACAAAGGCATTTACAGCTTTGGCTATAATTTTATTAGAGGAAGAGGGATATTTGGCTAGCTCAGATGCTATAACGGATTACCTTTCTTGGTTTACACCCAATTATAACGGGGAACAAGTGAACATAACCATTGACCAGCTGTTAGCTCATACCAGTGGTATTCCATCTTGGAGTATTCGGCTAATTCCAGAAGGAACCTCAGATGATATGCTTGAAAAAACCATACGTAATTTATCCACTATTACATTAGATTCCTATCCTGGAACAAAACATAACTATGCTACCATAAACTATGATGTACTAGCACTTATTATTGAAAAGGTTACAGGGCGGAGGTATCAAGATTTCGTAACAGATAATATACTACTTCATTTAGGAATGACAGAAAGTTATTTTTCAACTGGGCAGGAAAATGTGTCGGACAAACTCACCAAAGGGTATAAGGTTTTCTTTGGGAAAAGCATAGAGTATAGTGCGCCCAGATATTATGGAAATATTGCAGCTGGATATTTGGTGACGAATGTCAAGGATTTGGGGTTTTGGGTTAATGCTCAATTGGGTATTGGCGATATACCGGATAAGCTTAAGAGTGCCATAAGTAAATCCCATGAAGTGAATAAAGAGACTGCAGGACATGAAGATACGAATAACTATTATTCGTATGGGTGGAGTATTGATATAGAAGCTAGAGTTATTAATCATAGCGCAAGTAATCCCAATTATTCTGCACAAGTAATTATAGATTTAGAAAAACAGGAGGCTATATTTGTACTGGCAAATTTGAATTCAAGTGTACCTACACAAATAGCTTATAATATATATGATCATATGAATGGAAGGCAGATGAACAGATTTAGTTATGATGATTTTACCATATTACTGAATTTGGTATTTTCAATTTTAACCATAATCGCACTGGTGAGTTTATGTATAAAGATTATATATTTAGTTAAACAGAAAAAGCAAACGATTAAAAATGAAAATACGACATCTTATAAAATGGGAAGACTTATAATAGGATTAGTATTAAGAATAATTTTATTGGTATTTATCATTATCTGGCCATACTTATTGAACTATAATTATCATTTTATTAGGGTATGGATGCCAAACGCAATATTAGCATGGGAGTTTCTCGCTGTCATTAACTGCGTTTTATCAATAATAACTAAGCTTAGAAGAATAGCAATGATAAGCAAGAAGGTATAAATTGACATAAGAGAAATTCCATGATATGGTGATAAAAGGGAAAGGGGTATTTTAATGTATATGAGAATATTTCGAGTGAAAAGTTTCAGTAGTAAGCTCCATGCAATTCTTTGATATGATTATTGAGATGTATGGAGCGTCATATTGATACAAGTAAAATAATTCAATAGAAAAGAATTGCATTTGATATATAAGTACTTACTAATCTTATAGTTAAAGGAGCAATTCAAAATGAAAATTGAGATAAAATTAACAGATAATACGAATTGTTTTATAATTAAAAATATGTATCCATTGTATTTACATGATATTTCTGGAATCCACGGCATTCTACCCAATGAGTATGGAATCTTTGAGGAAGAACCAATAAGAACGCTTGCGGAGCAATATGATATTCAGCAAGTATGGTTTGAAAATCCCAATGTATTATATCCATATCTGATAGTGGTTGATAATATACCAGCAGGATTTTGCCTTGTAGGAAGTGGTAAATATGTTGCAAAAGGAGTAGATTATTTTGTATATGAGACATTTCTCTTAAGTCCATTTAGAGGAAAATCTATCGCATATCAAGCTATGATTGAAATCTTTGAAAAACATCATGGTAAATGGAGTCTTTTTACACATCTGGCTGAGAATAATATTCGTGCAAAAACTTTTTGGTATAAGACAATTGGAGGTTATACAGAGAATCAATATACAACCGAAGAAAAGATAATAGATGAAATGTTTAAATTAGTGTTCCGATTTGATAATTAGTTTGCATAAGAATACATAGGTATTAATACAAAGAGTCGACCATTCGCAAGTAGTTACCGAGTGTCGACTCTTTACTTTTGTTTTACGACAACTTTACAGGATGACCGTACAAGTTTTAGAATAATAGTATAAATATTATTTTATGGAGGTATGGTTATGACAGGAAGTAAGAATTATAAGTTTTGGTTTACAACTGGTTCACAAGATTTGTATGGTGATACATGCTTAGAAAATGTTGCAAAACACTCTAAAATTATAGTTGAGCACTTAAATAAATCAGGAATTTTGCCTTTTGAAGTTATTTGGAAACCTACGTTAATTACCAATGAATTAATTAGAAAGACATTTAACGAAGCAAATGCAGACGAAGAGTGCGCCGGTGTTATTACATGGATGCATACATTTTCACCAGCAAAATCGTGGATTTTAGGTTTACAGGAATATAGAAAGCCATTGATGCATCTACATACACAATTTAATGAAGAGATTCCTTATGATTCAATTGATATGGATTTCATGAATGAAAATCAATCTGCACATGGCGACCGTGAGTACGGTCATATTGTAACTCGTATGGGAATCGAACGTAAAGTAATTGTTGGACATTGGAACAATAAGAACGTTCAAGAAAGAATTGCAAGCTGGATGAGAACTGCAATCGGATTAATGGAGTCTTCTCATATACGTGTTTGCCGTGTTGCGGATAATATGAGAAATGTTGCAGTTACAGAAGGGGATAAGGTTGAAGCACAAATCAAATTTGGCTGGGAAGTTGATGCATACCCAGTGAATGAAATCGTTGATTATGTGAAAGACGTATCCACTGCTGATATTAATACATTGGTAGAAGAATACTATTCAAAATATGATATTCTACTAGAGGGCCGTAACCCAGAAGAATTCAAGAAACACGTAGCAGCACAAGCAGGAATTGAAATAGGTTTTGAAAGATTTTTAAGGGAAAAGAATTACCAAGCAATTGTTACACATTTTGGTGATCTTGGCGGTCTACAACAACTCCCCGGGTTAGCGATTCAAAGATTAATGGAAAAAGGCTATGGATTTGGTGGAGAAGGTGACTGGAAAACAGCCGCTATGGTACGTTTAATGAAGATCATGACTGCTGATATGAAAGATAAGAAAGGTACTTCATTCATGGAAGATTATACATATAATCTTGTGCCAGGAAAAGAAGGTATTTTACAAGCTCATATGCTTGAGGTTTGTCCTTCTATAACAGATAGTAAGATTGGAATCAAAGTGGTTGGGCTAACAATGGGGGATAGAGAAGATCCTGCACGTTTAGTGTTTACTTCTAAATCAGGTTCAGGTATTGCCACTTCATTAATAGATATGGGAAATCGTTTCCGTTTAATCGTAAATGAAGTAGAGTGTAAGCAAGTGGAAAAACCAATGCCAAAATTACCAGTAGCAACTGCATTCTGGACACCACAACCTAATTTGAATACAGGAGCAGAAGCTTGGATATTAGCTGGTGGAGCACATCATACAGCCTTCTCATATGACTTAACAACGGAACAGATGGAAGACTGGGCAGCAGCTATGGGAATCGAATGTGTTGTTATTGACAAAGATACAACGATTCGTGGATTCAAGAACGAACTTAGATGGAATTCAATAGCATTCCGATAATATTACGTAAATAATATAAAGAACTAAGGCACAGCGAAATATTCGTAATGAGTATTTCGCTGTTTTTTGTATCGATGTAATCATATGAAACAAAATGATTAAGGGCATTGCAACAGTAATTTTTTGTAAAAATGCAGTATAAAAACGTAATTGAGAAAAATTTAAGATTTTTTAATTGCTTGCCCCATTGAATAATGATATCATGATATAAATACGGTATTTGTTCTATAATCGAAATTAGACAGTGCTTATTCTATAAGATTTTGGATCATATTTAATTGGATAAATAAATATAAGATGGAGGAAATTATAGTGGGTTTTGACAAAACAAAACTGAAGCAAATTCGTTGGTTGATTGTATTTACTGCAGTTATGATATTAGCACTTATGAATAGTTCTGCGGTTTTAGCAGGTGTGGCTATTGGAATTCGAATATTGAAACCATTTATCTATGGTGGGGGTATTGCATTTGTTTTAAACATACTATTGAAAGCGTATGAGACTAAAGTATTCAAAAAGTGGAAAGGGAAATCAGCAAGAAAGCTAAAACGATCAGTTGGCATACTCTTATCAGTCATAACGGTATTGTTAATTATTACACTCGTAATCATAGCGGTGATACCACAATTAGCGAAGACAGCTACGGAACTCGGCAATAAAATCCCATTGTTTGTAGAGGGAATTATACTAAAGTTAGAGCAATGGAGTGTTGAGTACCCGGGTTTAAAACAACAAATTATGCAATTAGAAAACATAGAAGTTAATTGGGAAACGATAATTCCTAACTTTGTTGAGTTTATGAAGAATGGTGTAGGCAATATGTTATATTCTACGTTATCTTCAACAGTATCAGTGGCTGGAAGTATTATAAGCGAAGTGATTAATTTTACGATTGGTATAATCTTCGCACTTTATATATTAATTCAAAAAGAGAAGCTATCTGATCAAGGAAAGCGAATTCTAACAGCATATCTACCTGAAAAAGTAAGTTCTGCAATTAGAGATGTGATGTCCCGACTGTATAGTAATTTCACCAATTTCATATGTGGACAGTGTCTAGAGGCAGTAATTCTTGGCACACTGTTTATAATAACTATGTCTATATTTAAGATGCCATATGCGACAACAATAGGAACATTGATTGCATTTACAGCATTAATCCCTATTGTGGGTGCTTTTATCGGATGTTTTGTCGGGGCATTTATGATATTAATTAACAATCCGACACAAGCGCTTTTATTTATCATTCTATTTCTGATATTACAACAAATTGAAGGTAATTTGATTTATCCAAAAGTAGTTGGTAATTCAGTTGGGTTACCTTCTATATGGGTACTGGTAGCAGTAAGTTTGGGTGGTAGTTTGTTTGGAATTCCAGGTATGCTATTCTTCATACCTGTTGTATCTACGGTATATTCCTTATTGCGAGACGATGTTAATTTACGAAACAGCAAGAAGCTGCAAGTTGTTATGGAAGATTCACCAGGTGAGGAACAAGAAGCAGCGTGTGAAGAACAAGAAGAATAATGGAATACAATGATTATGGGTGCTACGGGGGAATAATATGAATGTAAGAAAACAGTTTATTAAAAGTATGTGGAGTATCGTACTTTGTATCGTTTTACTTGGAAATGTAGGAAACTATACGAGTATAGCAAGTGCTTCAACTGCAAAGGGACAAGAAAGAGTTAGTATAACGAAGAAGAAAACTACAATTACCGCAGGAAAGAGTTATACCTTTGTCGCGAAAGTAGAAGGTACCTCGTCAAAGATTACTTGGTCGGTATCCAATAAGAAGATTGGTACTATCACACAAACGGGTAAGTTCACGGCTAAGAGAGCGGGGAAAGTTACAATAACTGCTAAAGCAGGTTCTGCATCTACGAAAGTAAAAGTAACTGTTAATGGTAAGAAGATTATTGCGATTGATCCAGGGCACCAGAGCAAAGGAAATAGTGAGACAGAGGCAACTGGTCCAGGCTCAACTAACAAAAAAGCAAAAGTAGCATCAGGAACATCAGGCGTGAGTACGAAAGTTCCTGAATACAAATTAACACTAGAAGTATCACTTAAACTAAAAGCAGCCTTATTAGACAGGGGTTATGAAGTTGTTATGACTCGTGATAAGAATGATGTGAACATAAGTAATAAAGAAAGAGCTATATTGGCTAATGAAAGCGGTGCAGATATCTGTATTCGTATTCATGCAGATGGATCAACAAGTCAAAGTGCAAGTGGTGCGAGTGCCTTATATCCATCTACAAAGAATCCATATGTATCAGGTCTTAGTAAATCGAGTAAGAAGCTAGCTTCTTCGGTTATAACGAAATTCTGTGATAAGACTGGAGCTAAGAATAGAGGTACAGTAGCAAGGGATGACTTAACGGGAACAAACTGGAGTACAATACCTGTTATTGTACTAGAGATGGGATTTATGAGTAATCCATCGGAAGATAAGAAGATGCAGCAAGATAGTTACCAAGCCAAGATGGTGGAAGGTATCTGTAATGGAATCGATGATTACTATGCGAAATAAGTTGATTTTAGAGAAAACCATGATGAAGTGTCAAGAACAGACGCTTCATCATGGTTTTTATTGATTCCTTTGGTTTAATTTAGAAATCTTTCTTTTTTACAATTTTCAAACTTATGGAATAAGAAAGTAACCCAAGGATAAGGATTGTAATTACTCCAATATAAGGTAGATATTTTATTATACTCTCTATAGTTGCCTGATTCATATCGGGTAGAAAGTTATACTTATCTAGAATAACAAGAAGAATTGTAGGTAAAGCACATAATGCAAAAATTATTATACGGCTGTTCTCACTTCCCAGTTTAAATAGTATTGGAAGTAGTATTAAGTTAAAAAGTATGCTCACATAGAGAAAACCCCATGTGATAGGTGATATGGTTAAAACAAACGTATTTGACTGCACAATCTGATATGGTAAGGATAAGAGGAAGGAGCATAAAAACCCTAAACCAATCATGAAAAAGGCAAGAAGATATTTGGATTGTACTAATTTGGTACGATTAATTGTAGTAGTAAGAGCATAAGGAACCCATCTTGCTTGTTCATCATAAGCATAGGAAGAGATACTTATTAAACTAAAGAATAATAAAAAATAAGCGCTAAAGGAGGAAGCTTCTTCACCATATATACCCAATATGCTATAAAATACGAGAATTGTGCCTCCCATTAATAATCCTTTCTTAAGAATTAATAGATCCTTGAGCAATAATCCTCTTAACATGACTGACCACCTCCTGAATGGAATAACATGATTTCTTCTAATGTTACTGGTTCAATGATTGAAGTAGGGTATTGCTTTACAAAACGACCTTTATTCTTGATTAGTATAGAAGAATTAAATTGTGTCTTCTTCATACTAACGACATAGGAGGAATCATAAGTTATTGCATTGCTGTTAGAACAACGGACAATACCGTAGTTCTCTAAAACTTCATCTTTGGTATGTGAGAATACGATTTGACCTTCATGGATAAATGTAATATAGTCACATATTTTCTCTAAGTCAGTTGTTATATGAGAGGAGAGAAGTATCGTATGTTCCTCATCTTGTATAAAGTCTAAGAAAACATCAAGGATTTGATTTCGAATAACAGGGTCCAGACCACTTGTTGCCTCGTCGAGTATCAATAGTTTTGGTTTGTGAGAAAGAGCAACGGCCAAGTTCAGTTTCACTTTAGTTCCCTTAGAGAATTCTTTGATTGTCTTATTAGTGGGGATTTTGAATTTATTTATATAAGACTCAAACATAGTAGTGTCCCAGTTTTTATACATATTTTTCATAATCTTTTGTATATCTTTCGCTCGTAACATTTCGTGGAAACAACTTTCATCTAATACAACACCAATTGCTTCCTTTTGCTGTTGGCTCATATCCCTAGTGATATCGTTACCATCAAATACAATATTACCAGAATCGATATTAATAAGATTGAGAATAGATTTGATTGTAGTAGTTTTTCCAGCACCGTTTTCTCCAATAAATCCCATGATGGTACCTTTGGGTAAATTAAAACTAATATCCCTGAGTTGAAAATTCGTATACTGTTTGTTTAGATTCGTTATTTCGAGGCAGTATTCCATAGTAGCTAATATTCTCCCTTCTTTATTCATAGTCATATAGTATCTTTAATAAGTCTGTTAAATCTTTGAGTGACAAATCTGCATGCCTTGCGCTTTCGATTGCTTTGCTAAGATAATCTTCCGTTTCTTTCAGGTATTCTTCACGAATAACCGCAATATTTTGTTTTCCCACAAAACTTCCTTTACCAGTTATAGTTTCAATCAATCCATCGCGTTCTAATTCTTCATAAGCACGCTTGGTAGTGATAACACTAATTCGTAATTCTTTGGCTAATAATCGCATCGATGGAAGGGAGTCTCCCTCCTTCAATTTGCCTGTTACAATTAAGGATTTGAGCTGGTTATAGATCTGTTCGTATATGGGAATGCCAGAAGAATTGTTGATAATGATATCCAATGGAATGCACCCCTTTGTTATATTGTATATATACGCTATATACAATATAACGCTTGAATGTTTAAATGTCAAGTGGTCAGAATTAATTTTGTTAATAAAGTGACAATGGTTAAACGAGAAAAGATCGGTAGCATAATGACAGAAAGTATATGTTTTACTTCGATATATTGGCATGGTATAATAAGGTAATCTAATTCCTATAAGTCATTTCGTTGAAAGCGAGTGGTACCGACGAGCATGTCTATTTACTATGTTAGTTAATGAAAAGGAGACAGTTTATGCAGATTAATAATACATACATAAAAAACATTCATAGAGTAGAGTTTACTGTTAATAATTCCTGCACCAGTAGATGCAAGCATTGTTCAGAGGGGAAACTACCAGCTACCCATCGTTTAGATTCAGTACGAGCAGCCATGGCGCTTGAAGATTTATCGAGATGTAATCAAATTCGTTCCGTCATGACATTTGGTGGAGAGGCATTGATTTATCCAGAAATAGTATGTGATATTCATAGAGTAGCCAAAGAATGTGGAATTCCCAAGAGACAATTAATAACCAATGGGTGTTTTTCGAAGGATAATAATCGAATAAAAGAAGTTGCTATGATGCTAGAAGATAGTGGAGTGAATGATATCTTGCTATCAGTAGATTGCTTTCATTCTGAGTTTCTCCCACTTGAATGGGAGAGACAATTTGTCACAGCATTGTGTGAATATTATACAGGAAGACTTCGTCTTCAACCAGCTTGGTTAGTAGCAGAAGAAGATGATAATCCGTATAACCAGAAGACAAGAGAATGCCTTGCTTACTTTGATGATCTACATATAGAAAGAAATGAAGGTGGTGTTATCTTTCCAGAAGGTAGTGCGAGTATCTATCTAAAGGATTTCTTTGAAAAGAAACCAATGGATTACTCTTTTCAATGTGGTAAAGCCTTGTATACCACACCGCTCGATCAGGTATCTGAAATCATGATTGATTGTAATGGTGATGTGCTACCTTGTAATTTTGTCATAGGAAATATATTGGAGGAAGATATCATATCGATATTAAAAAGATACAATCCATATGAAAATCCATTCACCAAAGCTTTAATTGAAGATGGAATAAAAGGTTTAGTAGAAGTCGTTGGACAAAAGGAACTTAACATTAATCAAGAAGATTATTATTCTCCTTGTAGTTTTTGTAAAGCAGTAGCGAATGTAGTAAAAAGGAATACTTTATGAAGGTTCTGCGATTTAAGGTATTTACGGGAAAGTATTATAGTAAGTAAATCGGAAGATTTTAATGTTTAGATTTTTAATTACGTGAAACTACCTTATAATTTCTAATTAGCATTATCTTATATAAGCTGTAGAAATACTGAAACCATAGATTAAAATTGAACAAATGAGAACCTATAAAGTCAAGAAAGAGAGTAAAATAACTGTTATTATTTACTTGTAAGGAGGTGATGTTGTGGATTGGGTAACGGATATTCAAAGTACAGTCAATTATATTGAAGATCATATTAAAGATAAGGTAACGCTAGAAGAGTTAGCAGGTAGTATATATACTTCTACATTTTACTACCAAAAGATGTTTACACTTCTATGTAATTGTACAGTGAGTGAATATATTCGCAATCGAAGGCTTACGCTTGCTGGATATGAAGTTATTGATGCAGTAACTTCTATCATGGATCTTGCAATTGATTATCAATATGAGACGAATGAAAGTTTTACAAGAGCATTTACAAGATTTCATGGGATTACACCGTCAGAAGCAAGAAAAACACAAGCCAATCTGCAAGTATTCTCTAGAATTGATATTAAATCTAATTTATCAGGAGGGAAAGGACTTATGAGTAAATTAAGCGAGAGAGGTTATGTTGTTAGGGAAACAGGAGCTGTTTATCACACCATGGATATGGATAAAACGTTAGAATGGTTTCAGAAGATTCTTGGTTGGTATGGTCAGATTGAATCACGTGATGGTGAGGGCCTTGGTTTGTATGGTTGTGTAAATCATATTCCAATGGAGATGGAAGCACTGCATATAGCACCATTCACAGGAATTCATTTGTTTAAGGGAGAACCAGAAGAAAGAGTAGTTGGATTTATGTTAATCACGGGAGTAGATAACCTTTATAAATTTATTAAGTTGAATGGTTGGAACAAGGTTACTGAAGTAAAAGAGGAAGTGTGGGGAGGAAAAACTTGTTCAGTTACAACGATTGACGGATGTGTACTTACCTTTTTTGAAGTTTAGAATTAAGTTTTTACGTGAAACTACTTTTTATTTATAAGAAACTACATTTTATATCCAATAGAATCTGTTATACTTATATGTCGGTGGTTCAAATTCGTGTACAATACAAATTGGAGCCATCGATTTTATTGTTTGGATTAATATACGAAAGGATCTGTAGTTGTGAAAGAGAATCATTCAACATTACTCACGGAGGGGAGTATTTGGAAGAAAATTATTTTGTTTGCAATACCAGTCTTTTGGGGAAATGTGTTTCAACAGTTGTATACCATAGTAGATTCACTGATTGTTGGTAATTTTATCGGTAATGATGCACTAGCAGCAGTAAGTTCTTCTGGTAATTTGATATTTTTAATGGTTGGTTTCTTCAATGGTATCGCCATGGGAGCTGGCGTTGTCATATCAAAGTATTTTGGAGCTAAAGATTATAAGAAATTACAATTAGCAATACATACTGACATAGCATTTGGTTTGGTAGCAAGTGTAATTTTAACGATACTAGGAATTATATTCACTCCACAGATATTGAAGTGGATGGGAACACCAGAATCGGTTTTACCGAATTCAATTCTATTCTTCCGTATCTACTTTGTTGGAGTAACAGCAGTTGTTATGTATAACATAGCAGTTGGTATATTACAAGCAATTGGGGATAGCAGACACCCACTTTATTACCTGATTGTAGCTTCTATTGTCAATGTTGCCTTAGATCTCTTCTTTGTAGGAGTATTAAAGCTTGGGGTTGGGTCAGCAGCCTTAGCGACTGTTATCTCTCAAACAATCAGTGCAATATTGTGCTTCTATCGCTTAATGCATTATGATACAGTATATAGGGTTTCATTAAGTAAGATTCGTTTTAATGGCCCGATGTTTAAGCAGATTATACAGTTAGGTTTACCATCTGGGGTGCAAAATTCTATCATTGGTTTTGCTAATGTTATTGTTCAGTCGAATATTAATGCTTTTGGTGTTAATGCAATGGCTGGTTGTGGGGCATATTCAAAAATTGAAGGTTTTGCCTTCTTACCAATTACATGTTTTTCTATGGCATTAACAACCTTCGTTGGACAAAATCTTGGGGCTGGGAAGTTCGACAGGGTTAAGAAAGGAGCCAAATTCGGTATCGCCTGTTCTGTGACTATGGCAGAGATTGTCGGAATAATAATATGGATAGGGGCACCAATATTTATACGTCTATTCAACGATGATCCAACAGTTATTGCTTTCGGTACAAAACAATCAAGGACTGAAGCATTGTTTTATTGCTTATTAGCGTTTTCCCACTGTATAGCCGGAATTATGCGTGGCGCAGGTAAAGCAATTGTTCCGATGATAACAATGTTGATTACTTGGTGTTTGATTCGTATTACGTATATCACCGTAGCAGTTCATCTCGTGCCAAAGATTGGAGTAATCTTTTGGGCTTATCCATTAACATGGTCCTTAAGTTCTATTATATTCTTAATTTATTATAAGAAAGTAGATTGGTTGCACAATTTTGAGCGATTAGAAGCTAAAGCATAATGGACTACGTTGACATAACATACTCACACATAAATTTATGCAAATTGACGAAATTTAAATTAGCTTTTGACACTCTAACCAGTAAGTAATTATAGTAACAAGATAAGAGACAATTTTTATTCTTTTGGCACTCAGTTTGATCGTTAAACATGCCTTTAAGTAAGAGAATAAAAATTGTCTCTTTTTCTTTCTTTTACTCTGGTATGTAAGAATGAGCCATGCATAGTATAACCTGTTCTGTAGATAAATAAAATTGATATAGAGGAAAACTAACACTTGATATTTTATCTTAAAAAGTATATAGTAATAGTAATTATTATTACAATACTATATAATGTGTTTGAGATGATAAAAGTAATAGATTAAATCAATATATAGATAAAAATAAAAGAACTTAAGGTCTGGGAGGGCGTCAGTAATGACAATTAACATTCGAAAACGAAATAACTCGATAGAACCACTATGCGTGGAAAAGACAAAGAAAATGATTGCATTTGCATGTGAAGGATTGGACGGTTGTGATCCTATTGAATTAGAGCTAGATGCAAGAATACAATACGTTGATGGTATGACTACCAAAGCTATTCAGAAAGTATTAATCCAGACAGCAATTGAAAAAGTAATTCATGCAACAAGAGATGAATTCGGGAACATAACAAATCGTACCAATACTAATTGGCAGTACGTAGCGGCAAGATTGTTTGTATTTGATTTGTATAAGGAAGCAGCTATCAGTAGAGGGTATAAACATTTTGGTTATGGTGATTTTGTAGCATTAGTGGATACATTAACAGCTTCGAATCAATATGGCACTTATCTAAAAGAGAATTATACGAAAGAACAGATTCGGGAATTAGGCGAGTACATCAAACCTGAGAGAGATTATCTATTCAATTATGAAGGCGTAAAATTATTAGCTGATCGATATCTTATACGTAGCAGGGATGGGGGCGGTTGTGAACTTCCACAGGAACGTTTTCTAGTGATTGCAATGCATCTTGCAATACCAGAAGGTGAGAATAGAGTTAAGTATGCAAAAGAATTCTATGATGTTTTAAGCACATTGCAAATGACAGTAGCGACTCCTACTTTAGCGAATGCAGGAACTAGCTTCTATCAATTAAGTAGTTGCTTCATATCTACCGTGGGGGATAATCTTTGGTCAATCTATGATGTCAACCAAAAGTTCTCAAAGGTAAGTAAACATGGTGGGGCTTTAGGGATCTATTTAGGTAAGATTCGTAGTTTGAATAGTGAGATCCGAGGACACAAGAATGCATCAGGAGGAGTTATCCCATGGGTACGTCTATATAATGATACTGCTGTAGCAGTTGATCAATTAGGTCGCCGTAAAGGTGGGGCAACTGTTACACTTGATATCTGGCATGCTGATTTATATGATTTCCTTGAACTTAAGACGAACAACGGAGATGATCGTAGAAAGGCTCACGATATATTCACAGGATTAAGCATTCCAAACTTGTTCATGGAACGTTTGGAGACTAGAGGGGAGTGGTCCCTGTTTGATCCATATATGGTAAAGAAAGTTATGGGATTCTCCTTAGAAGATAGTTACGATGAAGTAGAAGATAAAGAATTTACAAGAAGATATCTCGCCTGTGAAGCCTGTGAAGAATTACCTAGAATCACAGTGAAAGTACTTGATATTATGAAGAAGATTATGAAAAGTGCTGTTGAGACAGGTGTACCTTTCTTATTCTTTAGAGATACAGTAAATCAGGCAAATCCCAATAAGCATGAAGGAATGATCTATGCATCAAATCTTTGTCAAGAAATTGCGCAAAATATGAGCGAGACTGAATTAATAGAAGAAGTTATAATAGAGGAAGCAGATGGTTCCAAACAAATCATTCATAAGATGAAACCGGGCGATATGGTTACTTGTAATCTGAACTCGATTAACCTTGGTAAAGTCGAAAAGAAAGATTTAGCACATAATATTCCTCTACAGATTCGAATGCTTGACAACGTTATTACCTTGAATCAAGTTCCTGAATTAGACGCTAAGATTACATCAGATAAATATCGTGCAATTGGACTTGGAACAAGTGGATATCATCATTATCTTGCGAAAAATCAAATCCCATGGGAAAGCGAAGAACATTTAGCGCAAGCGGATGAATTGTTTGAAGAGATCGCATACCAAGCGATTAAGGCCTCTATGGAATTAGCGAAAGAAAAGGGAGCTTATGATGCCTTCGAAGGTTCAGAATGGCAGACGGGAGCTTACTTTGATAAACGTGGGTATTCAAGTGAAAGATGGCAGAAGTTGAAAGCAGATGTAGCTAAGTATGGTTTACGTAATGGATATATTATGGCGGTTGCACCAACAGGAAGTACATCGAATATCGCCAATACTTCCGCAGGAATTGATCCAATCTTCAGACGTTTCTTCGTAGAAGAGAAGAAGGGGAGTTTTATAACAAAAACTGCACCGGAATTGAATGATCAAAACTATTGGTTTTACAAAGAAGCCCATACAATTGATCAACAATATTCCATTAAAGCCTGTGGAATTCGTCAACGTCATATTGATCAATCTCAATCCATTAATTTCTATATCACGCCTGAATATAAAGCCAAAGATATACTAAACTTATATGTAGAGGCTTGGAAGCAAGGACTTAAGACGATTTACTATATAAGAAACCAATCCCTTGAGATGGATGAATGTACAAGTTGTTCAAGCTAGAATTACTCTAACTTAAATGAATCAAGGTTCATAAGGTCATAAATAACGTTGGAGATAAAAATGGACCTTTGGAATCCTTAATACGAAATATATAAAGAAAAATGAGAGGAAAAGATATGGATAAAAAGAAAATATTTAACGAATTTGGTGTACGTGGTACAAGTAGTATGATAAATGGGAATACAACCAATCTACGAGAATGGAATAGAATTAAGTATGATTGGTCTAGGGTTTTATATCGGACTATGCTGAATAATTTTTGGATTCCAGAAGAGATTGCATTGAACGAGGATATAAAACAGTTTCCGTATCTAACGGATGGAGAGAGAAATGCGTTCGATAAGATTATCTCTTTCTTGAATTTCTTAGATTCCATTCAAAGTGAAAATCTCCCGAATATTTCGAGATATATTACAGCACCAGAAGTTACCTCTCTGCTAAATATTCAAGCCTTTCAAGAAGAGATTCATGCACAGAGTTATTCTTATATCCTTGACACAGTAACGAATCCAGTTACACGTGATAAGATTTATGATATGTGGCGTGAAGATGAGCATTTGTTAACAAGAAATAAATTTATAGCTGATATCTATCAACGATTTAATGAAGATCCGAATGAGCATAATTTTGTACGTGCCATTATAGCCAACTACATCCTAGAAGGTATTTATTTTTACTCAGGGTTCAGCTTCTTCTATACCTTAGCAAGACAAGGTAAGATGACAGCAACAAGTACGATATTCAAATACATCAACCGTGATGAAGTTACGCATCTTGTATTATTCCAAAACATCATCAAGGAGATGAGAATTGAGAATAAAGAGTTATTTACACCTGAATTTGAAGAAGAGATTCGTCAGATGATGAAAACTGGGGTAGAGCACGAGATATCCTGGGGGCAATATGTAACAGATAATCAAATTCTTGGAATTAACAATGAATTGATTGATAGATACATTAAGTACTTATCAAACCTAAGACTTAAAGCAATTGGAATCAGTGAATTATATCCTGATATTAAAGAACATCCAATGTCTTGGTTGGAATCTTTTGCCAACTTAAATAGTACGAAGACAGATTTCTTTGAAGCAAAAGTTACTAATTATACTAAGGCAGCAGCTTTTGATTTTGATGAATTAGAATAAAGAATGATTACAGAAAGGTAGGGAAAATTATGAATAAAATTGCAGTATTTGATACAAAACCATATGATAAGGAATGGCTTGAAAAGTTAGGCACAAACTATAAATTCAAATTTATCGAGAGTAAATTGAACAATGAAACAGTAGGACTAGCAAAAGGATGCCAAGGCGTTTGTGCATTCGTAAATGATGAAATCTGTAAAGAAACAATTGATCAACTTTATGATCTTGGAATTAACATTATTGCAATGAGATGTGCTGGGTATAGTAATGTTGATTTTAAATCGGCATTTGGCAAGGTACATGTTGTACGTGTACCGGTATATTCACCACATGCGGTAGCAGAACATGCGATGGCACTTTTGTTAGCAGTTAATCGTAAGATTCATAAAGCATATAACCGTACAAGAGACTTCAACTTTAGTCTGAGCGGATTGACGGGAATGGATTTATATGGGAAGACAATAGGTATTATCGGAACAGGAAAGATTGGACAAACATTTATTCAGATTTGCTTGGGATTTGGTATGCGTGTACTTGCATATGATTTGTATCCTGCTAAGAATACAGATCTTGAATATGTGGACTTAGACACCTTATTCAAGGAAAGTGATATTATCTCTTTACATTGTCCATTAACAGATCAAACAAAACATATATTATCAAAAGATGCATTCTCTAAGATGAAGAAGGGTGTATATATTGTCAATACTTCTCGTGGTGCGTTAATTGAGACAGAAGCTTTACTTGAAGCACTGAATGATGGAACCGTGGCAGGTGCTGGTCTTGATGTATATGAAGAAGAGGCAGATTACTTCTTTGAGGATATGTCTGGAGCTATTGTGAAAGATGATATGTTATCCCTTCTTGTATCAAAGCCAAATGTATTATTAACTTCTCACCAAGCCTTCTTAACCAATGAAGCATTAGAGAATATCGCTAAGGTTACAATTGATAACTTTGATGAGTACTTTGCAGGGGAATGTTTAACGAATGAAGTATGTTATCATTGCCAATCTGGTAAAGTGATTGAGAATTGCGCGAGGAAAGAATCAGGTCGTTGTTTCTAAGAGTATGCAAAAAAAGGGCGTTAATAAATAGCGTCCTTATTTTTTTACCTTTTTTAATAAAATGGAAATAGTTTCAAAGTAGGGAGCGATTAAATTCATAAGTATCCTTTTAATTTAGTTTTTCTTTAAAATCAATAGAAGTATTATGTAATATATGGTACAATATAAAATATATACAAAATTAGTGTAAAAAAACAATGCATATAAGTGAATTTAACATGACTAGGGGAATTATGGTTTTTCACTATTGTTTGAATGCATAATTAATTGGTGGTTAAGGAGGTACATGATATGAAAAAAGCAAAAAAGGAAATGGAAAAACAGAAAAAGAAAGTAAAGCAACCAAAAGAGAAAGTAAAGAGATCAAAAAAGAAAGTGAAGCAAAATGAAATATCTCAGAAGGAATCTAGAAAAAGGAAGTTACGTACTGCTCTACTAATGGGTTTTGCTGCACCAGTAATATTTATATTTTCCTTGGGATTTATATCTTATAATCTAGCATCAGATGCGATGATTAAGAATTATGAGAGTTCTTCCAATGATATCTTAGAAGCAAATGCTAGATATATGGAAAGTATATTTGAAGAAGTTGCCACACAATCAATTAAAATCATTACGAATAAGAACTTCGATTATTACTATAATGGAAAAAGTGATGACATGTTCGAGAACTTAGAGTACATGAGGAATCTTAAGAATGATGTTATGACGAACAGTGTGCTTATAGATGGGATAAGAAGTATGTATATCCTTAGTAATAATAGAGCTCCTATTGTTACAGGCAATGATCAAATTCAAAATTCACCGTATGAACTGTTTACTTCTACAGATTTAATAGCGGGAGAATCTAAAAAAGATGGTTGGTATGGCTCGCATAGTGCAATTGATGCGAAAGAAAAAAAGGGGTATGGGTTATCCTACATTAAGGAAGCGCTAAAGGGAAAAGCATACGTAATAACCGATATTGATCATGGATATGTAGAGTCTATGCTTGATAATATGTATCAAGAAGGAGCAATTACTTCCATCGTAACAAAAGATGGAGTAGAGGTATATTCTACTGAGTCAAAAGTTGGAGAAGACAATATATTTGCTAATCAAGATTATTACATAAAAGTATTAGAATCGGGGAAGACAAGTGGGCATGAATATGTGACTTTAAACGATGTGAACTATCTATTTACATATAGCAAAGTTGGAGAAACAGAATTAGTATTATGTAACTTGATTCCGAAAACAATTATTCTTAAGAATGCAACTTCAATCGGAAAAGCAAGTATTGCATTTGCCATTGTGTCTGCGATTATAGCATTGATGATTGGGACAGCATTAGCAAGAGGTATTGGTAAAGCAATTGGAGACATGAAAGATACAATGGAAAGCGTAGCACAAGGTGATTTGACAGTTCAGTTTAAAACTAAGCGAAAAGATGAGTTTAAGATATTAGAAAACAGTCTGTCCAATATGATTGGTAACATGCAACACCTTGTAAAAGAAGTAGCTGAGGTTAGTGACAGGGTAAATGTTTCGGCAGAAGACTTGTCGAATACCTCTTCAATTGTGTTAGAATCCTCAAAGAATATATCAATTGCAATAAATGAAGTTGCGATAGGTTCTTCCAAACAAGTAATTGATACAGACTCTTGTTTGAAACAGATGTCAACATTATCAGACATGGTTAATAAAGTATATGATGAAACCAATGAAATTGATGGCTTGTTCGAGAATACTATGGAAACAGTGGCAAGTGGATTGACAATTGTGAATAATTTGAATGATAAAGCAAAGGCAACTTCACAGATAACAAAAGAGATATCAATAGGAATGAAAAACCTGGAAGAGAATTCTCGTTCCATTGAGAATATCGTTAATGCAATTAATGAGATTTCTGAACAAACAAACTTACTATCATTGAATGCTTCCATTGAAGCAGCTAGAGCTGGTGATTCTGGTAGAGGTTTTGCAGTAGTAGCAGGAGAAATTAGAAATCTAGCTACCAAGTCAATGGAATCGGCAAATCAGATTCAAGAAATCATTAATTCCATTCAATATCAAACAAATGCAACAGCGAAAACAACACAGAAGGCAGAACAAATTGTTCTAACACAAGAAAAGGCTTTACAAGATACGATTCAAGTATTTGGTAGCATTAATAAACTAGTAGAAGATTTGGTATTAGAACTTGATAAGATTAAACAGTATGTAGCAGGCATGGAAAGTGCAAGGAATGATACCTTAGATTCTATACAGAATATCTCAGCAGTTTCTGAAGAATCGGCGGCAGCCTCCGAGGAAGTTAGTGCGACTGCAATTAGTCAATCGGAAGAGATTGAGCAATTAGCGGGTGCAGCAGAGGGACTTACTAATGATGCGAAAGTATTACAACAAGCAATCGGTAAATTTAAGATTTAGGTAATAGAAGAAGGTAGATTTAAGAGTGTTGATATGTGGAGAATGACCACAAATAACTAATAAATGGTACTTTGCTAATGTATGCAATATATTAGCAAAGTACCATTTTGTTGTTTTGTAAAAATTGTTTTGTAAATAGATGATATGTATGGTAATATTGAATAATTGATGAGTATATATTGCAAAACTACTAAATAATAAGATGGTTTACAAAATATAATTATACTATTTAGCTAATTTGTATGTTTTCTAAGCAATAAAAATCAACAAAATATCAAATGTGGCTAGATACTTGTACTGGGAGGATTCTTATGAAATTAAAGCGTATAAAATGGTCTAAAATGCAGCTAAAGACAGTTTTTTATATATCGTTTTTTAGCTTTATAATATGTCCTATATTAATTGTGCTGGTTACGGTACTGAATATACTTAATCAAGAATTTAAAAAGCAGGCAATTGAAAATATTAAGCAAGTACACGAAACAATAGTAACGGAATTGGTTTCTGATATTGGAGTTATGTCTATGAGATTATCCCATCTAATCTACAGTAATAACAATGAAATATTAGATTATGCAGCAGGAACAGACTCAGAGGACCTGAAATCTAGATATGATTCTTCTCAAAAGTTAAATCAAGCAAGTAGTCTGGCTTTGGAGCCGGCATCTAATATAATTTCCGTGGGATTTTATATGAAGGATCAAAGAATCTCATATTATAAGAATACAATCAATAAATCATATGAGGAAACAAGTAGTAGTACATGTTATAGGACCGCAGTTAAAAACAAGAATCAGGTAGTTATTGGATTCATAAATAATGATTTAAACAACGGCCTCTACGCGGGAGCAAAAAAGAATTCATTAGTATTAGTGTTTGCTTTCGCGCCTGATCGTAGGACCGATCGATCTGAGAAGATAGAGATGGTTATGTTTTACCAAAATTCAGGGGTTGCTGATAAAATTAAGAATTATAATAGAGAATATCTAAAGGGAAATAATAATTTCGGTATTATGGAAATGAAATCTAGTGATGGAGAAAATATATTTACTACGTTAGATGGAGAAGAGAATTATAACAACTCGAAATATACACAGATTACAACACCTTTAAAATTATATTCGGATACATGGTACATAAACAGTTACATAAAAACAAGTGATTTGAGTGCAAGTTTTTGGAGGGTTGCGCTTTGGGTTTTATTAGTTGCATTGATTATATTACTTTTAGTAGGTTATTATTCTAGTTATTTCTTGAGAAGTATAGTAAAGCCAATTCAAAGAATAAATTATGGTTTAAGACAGATTGAAGAGGGGGAACTACAAATCCATATTGAACCAGGTGGACAGTATGAAATTCGTACAATGATTCATTCTTTTAATTCAATGGTACGAAGATTACAAGTATTAATTTCTGATTATGAAGAGAAAGTAAGGACTAGCGAAAAAACATTAGAGGATTATTTTACAGGAATGATTACTGGTGAGATAACTCCAGCTGAGGTGAATAGAAAATCAAAATACTTTTTTGAAGATAGTTATGTTATTCTAGGATTTGTTCTTAATAAAGGTAAAACGAATGAGAGCGAGTATAATGAGATGGAAAAGCTCCATTGTAATTTTGAACGCAACCTAAGGTTTAGTTCACGATGTATTGCATATATTGAGAATCCTACTATCATGTATGCATTCTATCGTATAACAGAAGAAGATTATGTAGTAAATATCTATAGTATGATACAGGAGTTGCAAAAATCAACATATAGTGAACATGGAATTGATATTACTGTTTGTATTAGCAAAAAGCAATATGGTTATGGGAATTTTCTTGAGGAATTAGAGCATTTGAAAGGTAGTTTTGATTTCCGTTTTCTGAAAGGAAAGAATGCCATTGTTGATTGTAATAAAGAAGATGAACTTATGGATCAAATAATACAATATTCAAATCAATATTTGGATTTTTCCAAAGCTTTATATATAGCTGATGAAAGGACCGTTATTCCGGAAAAAGAAAAGTTGTTTGAAGTATTGAATAAAGCATCACTTAGAGAGGGGCAATTACATGTATTAGGATTGATTCTTGAAATTGCAAAGAAGTTCTATTCGAACCATGCCAATTTTTATGAGATCTTTGGTGAACAGTATAATTATTATGAGAAATTAGAACGGATAGAAGATATTCGTAGTTTAAAGCTATGGCTAACAAATTACATAGATTGGATTATTGATTATTCGGTAGAAAAACTATACATTAAAGAAAATGATATTATACTGAAAGCGAAAAGGTATATAGGCAACCATTATGAAAATTCTGATCTAACGCTGAAAGAAGTAGCCGATTATGTGGAATTGAATGAGAAATATTTTACAAGTAAATTCTCAAAAGAAACAGGAGAGACATTCATAAGTTATCTTACATCCCTTAGAATCGAAAAGGCTAAAGATTTATTAAAGACAACTAATTTTAAGATATATGAGATAGCAGAGATGGTTGGATATCGTAATGTGGAGAATTTTAATAGGGTTTTCAAAAAAAATACTGGTACAAGCCCTGCACAGTATCGAAAAACGGCTTAAAAACAATGTAGACACTCAATATACTATATGTATGAAGAGTGTCTATGTTTTATTCTTTAACTATGTATTTCTTACTATTTAACAGGAATACGAACGAATTATCAAGATATCAATACCATAACATGTGAAAATTAATCAAGAAATATGAAGTTTTTCCATAGTGATTGGAAGGAAAGATTGTTATGATACAGCTATCAAAAAAAAGGAGGAATTTTATGAAAAAGCAAAAACTTATGGCAACTATTTTAACGTGTATTCTTTTAGCAACTTCTATAGTAGGTTGTTCTAAAACGAATAACAAAAAGGAAGAGGTTACACCTTCTACTTCAGAAACGACAGATACTACTAATACAGAAGAGGAGGAAAAAGGACAAGAAAAAGACTTATCAGCTTCACTAACATTTGCTATCTGGGATAATAATCTTAATGATTTTATTGAGCAAAACGATATGGTAGGTAAGTTCCAAGAGAAATATCCCAATATTGATATTGAAGTAGAAAAAGTTAAAGATGACAGTGAATATTGGAACACTATGAAGATAAGAGCATCTGCAAATCAACTACCAGATGTTATGTTTAATAAGCCTTTTACTTTATCAAGATTTAAAGATTACTTAATTGATTTAAAAGATACAGTTGCTTGTTCAAACAATGAATTGGCATCAGGATATGCGATTGATGGAAAAGTACTAGGAATTCCAATGACTTCAGGATATGAATATGTATACTATTGGAAAGATCTTTTTGCAGAAGCAGGTGTAGAAGTACCTACAACTTGGAGCGAATTAGAAGAAGTATCGAAGACATTACAAGCTTATTATGAAAAAGATAATAAGGATTTCATGGCAATTGCCTGTGGATTAAAGGATTCATGGCCAGATTATCCATATATGGAGTTTATGCCAGCTCTTGAATCAGGTAATGGACAAAACTGGAATACAATGACTACACAAGATGCTCCATTCTCAGAAGGAACGGATATATATAAAGCATATAACAAAGTACATAGTTTATTTACTTCTGGGGTATTAGGAAAAGATCCTTTAGGTTTAGGAAATGATCAAGCAACTACGTTATTCGCAACAAAAGGTGCAGCTATGATTGCTTTAGGAGATTGGGGACTTCAAAACATTAAGAGTGCAACGGAAGATGTATCTCAATTAGGTACGTTCTATTTACCAACAAGAAACACAGAATCAGATCCATACAATGTAATTGTACAAGGGGATTCCTTCATGGGAGTAACAACACATTCAAAAAATCAAGAGGCTGCAACCGCTTTTGTTGAGTGGTTTTACTCAGAGGCTTGGTACCCAGACTTTCTTAATTATGTTTCTTCGGCCTCTGCTATGAAGAACTTTACGAAAGACAAAGACCCTGTACTTGCTGAATCAGATACACTTTGTCCTGATAAAGTATTGGTTATGTATGATGGTGGTGGAGACGATTTCGCTTCAATTCAAAATGAGACTACCTTTGACTATAAGATGTTAGGTGCTCAAATGTCTATTAGTGATTTTGATTTAAATAAGGAATTTGAAAAACTTAATGCTGCATGGAAGGATGCGAGAGCAAACCTCGGAATAAAATAAAACAATTATTAGCATAGAGGCTACAGTTGGTAGCCTCTAAATAGGTCAACTGCCAATTTGATACGTCTCAAATTGGCGCGTTAACCTAAGATAAGGAGGCAGCTGTGAGTAAATTATCTAGAAAAAGAAAACAATTTATTTTTATTTCACTTGTTATACCGTTACTTTTATTAATAGCATTTGTAGTATTTCCGGCATTCGATTTGTTTAAAATGAGTTTTACTAATTGGGATGGGTACTCACCATCTAGTAAGTTTATTGGGATTGATAATTATATCTCCATGCTAAAGAATAGCGACTTATGGCTTTCGTTAAAAAACAATGCTGTTTACTTCGTAGTACATTTATTAATGATACCAGTGGAACTGGGGTTTGCAGTTTTACTTATAAGTAAATTAAGAGCTGCAAAGTTCTACAAGACAATGGTTTTTATGCCATACATCATTAATGGTGTTGCCATTGCTTATGTATTCTCTTATTTTTTCTCACCAATCAATGGTGCATTTGATTCTATTTTACAAGTGCTTAATTTGGATAGCTTGTCTCGTAATTGGTTATCAGATGTTAAAATTGTAAACTATGTGCTTTCGTTTGTATCCGTATGGAAATATAGTGGTTATCATGTAATCTTGTTTATGGCAGCCCTTCAATCAATACCAAAAGATCTTGAAGAGGCAGCAAAAGTGGATGGAGCAACAACAGTTCACATATTTAAGTTCATTCAGGTTCCAGCAATTATGTTGATGGTAGATTTTGTATTATTTGATAATATAAGAGGTGCCTTACAAGTGTTTGACATTCCTTTTGTTATGACATCAGGTGGCCCAGGTTATGCATCATCGACCTTTACCCTGTATACAATCAAAACAGCCTTTACGTTTTCTAACTTTGGCTTGGCTTCAACAATGGCAGTTGCAATTATGGTGTTAATTATTGTAATTTATATAATTCAAAATAAAATCATTCACGGTTTCGTTTTAAAGAATAGGAGGTAACAGCATGGTTAAGAGAGTTTCTAATCAAGTTATGAAGCAGATAATATGTATAGCCATGGTATTAATTGTATTAGCACCTATCCTATTAACATTATTTGCATCATTAAAAACAAAAGCAGATATGGTGTTGACTTCACCTTTGTTACTACCTCCATTAAAGAATATTACATTTGATAATTTCGCAAAGGTATTGACGGATAAATATCTATTATTAGGTTTTAAAAATACAGGAATTATGTTAGTGGTATCATTATTTTTTAATGTAATGTTTGGTACAATTACAGCATTTATAATTGAACGATTTGATTTTCGTGGTAAGAAGATAGTAGTTGGACTTTTCTTTATTGGTATGTTGATTCCGACATTTGTAACAGAAATCTCTAGATTCAAAGTGATACAAGGGTTGAATCTGTATAATACGTTAGGTGCACCAATTATTATATATATCGCATCGGATTTAATGCAATTATACATATATAGACAGTTTATCTCAACGCTTCCAGTGTCACTAGATGAAGCTGCTTTAATAGATGGGTGTTCGTATTTTAAGCTTTTTAGAAAGATAATATTTCCTTTATTAGCGCCGGCTACGGCTACCGTTTGTATTATTAAAGCTATTAATATTATAAACGATATGTATATACCATACCTCTATATGCCAAAGAATAAGCTTAGAACATTAACGACATTTTTGATGAATTATGCGAATGCGCAACAAGGGTCTTGGCAGACACTAGCCGCAGGGATAATAATAATAATGATTCCAACGATTATTATATATGTTTTCTTTCAAAGATATATATTGGCAGGGATTGCAGCTGGAGCGGTAAAGGAATAAGATATTGCCGTTGAGCTAGCAGTATAACAGGGAAGGCCTGTGATAGGCAGGGCATAATAATAATAATAATAAAAGCAGATTATAAAAAGGTCTTATCAATTTGATTGATAGGTACCTTTTTATTTGTTTATTCATCAAAGCAATAGAAAAATTATGTATTTTATGGTATAATGTGAGATATATGCAAAATTTTTGATAAAGTGATGCGTATAAGTGATTTAAACATGACTTGGGGATTGTGTTTTATCACGATTATTACATAATGGAAGTATGTTTAAGGAGATTCATAACATGAAAAGTGGAAAAAAGGAAACTAAAAAACAAAAGAGGGAAGTAAAACTACCAAAAGTGAAAGTTAAACAAACCAAAAAGAATGTAACGAAAGGCAAAATGTCTACCAAAAGATCTAAGAAAAAGAAGCTGCGTACGGCTTTAATAATGGGTTTTGTTGCGCCAGTAATATTGATATTTGCGTTAGGGATCATATCTTATGACTTAGCATCGGATGCAATAGTTAAGAATTATGAGAGCTCTTTTAGTCAAGTCCTAGAGGCAAATTCTAGGTATATGGAGAGTAAGTTTACAGAGGTTGATACACAAGTAGTAAAGCTAATAACCAGTAAGAATTTCGAGTATTACTATAAAATGAAAAATAATGATATGTTCGAGGATTTACAGTACATGAGGAATCTGAAGAATGATGTTATGACGAATAGTGTACTTATAGATGGAATAAGAAATATGTATATTATCAATGATACAAAAGCGCCAATCGTGACAGGGAATGATGGCATTCAAGATTCGGCCTTCGAATTGTTTAGCTCTACAGATTTAATGGAGGGGAATTCTGAAAAAGATGGTTGGTATGGTCTACATAGTGCAATTGATGTGAGAGTAGAGAGAGGATATGCTTTAACATACATCAAAGAAGCAGTGAAGGGAAGTACATACATTATAACAGATCTTGATTATAAGTATGTACAGATGATGTTAGATAAGATCTATCAAGACGGTTCTATTACTTCACTTGTAACAAAAGATGGTGTTGAGATATATTCCTCGCAATCAGAAGTTGGAGAAGAGAATATATTTATCGATCAAGATTATTACAATGAAGTATTAGAAGTAGATGATATGAACGGTTATAAGTATGCAACAATAAACGGTGTGAAATATCTATTTAACTATAGTAAAATTGGGAATACAGATTTAGTATTATGTAATTTGATTCCGGAGACCATTATTCTTAAGAATGCGACTTCAATTGGTAGAACAAGTATTGCATTTGCCATTGTGTCAGCAATTATCGCTATGTTCATTGGAACTGTTTTAGCTAGAGGGATTGGTAAAGCAATAGGAGATATGAAAGATACTATGGAAAGCGTAGCGCAAGGTGATTTAACAGTTCAATTCAAAACCAAGCGTAAAGATGAGTTTAAGATATTAGAAAACAGTCTGTCCAATATGATTGGAAACATGCAACAGCTAGTTAAAGAAGTTGCTGAGGTTAGTGACAGGGTAGAGGTTTCGGCAGAAGACTTATCGAATACCTCTTCAATTGTGTTAGAATCTTCAAAGAATATATCAATTGCAATAAATGAAGTTGCTATAGGTTCCTCAAAACAAGTAGTAGATACAGATGCTTGTCTGAAACAGATGTCAACATTATCAGATATGGTTAATAAAGTATATGATGAAACCAATGAAATTGATGGATTGTTTGAGAATACAATGGAGACAGTTGCCAGTGGATTGACAATTGTGAATAATCTAAATGATAAAGCAAAGGCAACTTCACAAATAACAAAAGAGATATCAACGGGTATGAAAAATCTCGAAGAGAATTCACGTTCCATTGAGAGTATTGTTAATGCAATTAATGAGATTTCAGAACAGACTAACTTATTATCACTGAATGCTTCTATAGAAGCAGCTAGAGCTGGGGATTCAGGTAGAGGTTTTGCAGTAGTAGCAGGCGAAATTAGAAATCTAGCAACTAAGTCAATGGAGTCAGCGAATCAAATTCAAGAAATCATTAATACCATTCAATATCAAACAAATGAAACAGCCAAGACAACACAAAAGGCAGAACAAATCGTTCTTACACAAGAAAAAGCATTACAAGATACGATTAATGTGTTTGGAAACATTAATAATCTGGTAGAAAATTTGGTATTAGAACTTAATAACATCAAGCAGTATGTAGCAGGTATGGAAAGTGCAAGGAATGATACTTTGGATTCTATACAGAATATCTCAGCAGTTTCTGAAGAATCAGCTGCAGCATCTGAGGAAGTTACTGCTACGGCAATTAGTCAATCGGAAGAGATTGAACAATTAGCAGATGCAGCAGAGGGACTTACGAGTGATGCGAAAGTATTGCAACAAGCAATCGGTAAATTTAAGATATAATTAGTATTATTAATGCAGATGATTGCGAGAGTCTGGATAGGCTTTCGTAATCATCTGTTATGTTTAGGGAACAAGAGGGGAAAGTAAGCTAATGTATACGATTAAGAAAATAGTTGATAAAGAAGAAAAAGCGAGAATAGCAGATGAGATCTTGCATATGCTACCGGATTGGTTTGGAATTGAAGAATCTGCACAGGAATACATAAGAGAGAGTAAGTTAATGCCTTTTCTTGTGGCATACGAAGATGAAACTGCGGTAGGTTTTTTAGCAATTAAGGAGACATCTCCATATGCGGCGGAGATTTATGTTATGGGAATACTACCACAATATCATAGAAGCGGAATAGGAAAACAGTTATTCGATGCTTGCTACCAGTGGTGTAGAGAACATAACATGGAATATCTACAAGTGAAGACTCTGGATTATTCAAATGAGGATACTAACTATGCGAAAACAAGATGTTTTTATGAATCTATGGGATTTCGACCAATGGAGTGCTTTAAAACCCTATGGGATGAATGGAATCCATGTCTTATAATGATACAAGCAATCAGATAGTTTTTCTTATAAGGATAGTCTGGTATTTTTTTGATATCCAAATCCTAAATACACGGTTTATGGGAAGGAGCGTGTTCGTAAATTGCTAAAGATTGGTGAATTTTCTAAGATTACAGGTATTAGCATATACATGCTAAGAAATTATGATAAGATCGGATTACTGATACCCAAATATATTGCTGGAGATAGTGGATATCGGTATTATGGAGAAGAACAAATCCCTGTTGCTAATCATATAAAGGTCCTGAAGGAGTTAGGATTTTCATTGCGGGAAATTGGTGAAATACAAATTGATGATTCTAATAAAAAAGAAAATCCTACTGCAGAAACAGTAAAATTCCTGTCTAATAAGATTTACGAAAAGGAAGAAGAGATTAAACGTATCCAGGTTCAGATTAGACAGATGAAAGATGCATTAGAAGAAGTAAGTAAGCAAGAACAATGTGCGTTATCTGTAACAATTAAGAAGATTCCTGCTCGGAATGTGATTTATCTAAGGGATTATATTCACACATTTGAAGAAGAAGGAAGACTTTGGGCAGAGATTGAGAAAATAATACAGGAAAAGAATTTTCGTTTAACGGATAGTACATATTCGTTTGCTATTACTCATAAGGCCGATTTCATGTCAAGTTGTTTTGATGTAGAAGTACAATTAGAAGTTGAAAAGTTATACCGAGATGAAGAACGAGTTCATTTCAAAAAGATTATGGAATGTGAGGCAGCCACGTTAGCCTTCCAAGGTGTTTATAGTAAAATAGGTGAGATTAACTCCTATATGTATCAATGGGTTAAGAAGAATGGATATCAGATTAGTGGTAAGGCGTTTACAAGATACTATTTATCTCCAGGGAACGAACCGAATCCAGAAAACTATGTAACAGAAGTTTGTTTTCCAATTAAAAAAATAAGTTGACTCTAGCATTGTACTAGGGTTTATCCTCTTTCTATACAAAACAGAAGGAGGATTTTTTATGTGTAAGAAGATGATTACGTTACCGCATCATGTAAGTGATTATGAATGCATGTGGAATGGGATAGAGGATATCTATCAATTGAAGAGTGGAGAGAAGCTTCCAGACTATTTCTTTTTCGCTTTAGCGGGATATGGTGATTTTGCGTATATAAAGCAAAAGATTCAACAAGGAGATACGTATGAGAGAACAGTTCATGCAGCTTGGAATGATGGTAGAACCAAGAAGATGTATGAGAGACTAGCTAGTATCGTCGGCTTTCAGTACAAACATATTGAAGGTAGAACATTCCATTATACAATGAAGAAAGCAAAAGAACAGATCAATCAGGGGATGCCAGTTGTGTTAGGGGCGCTAGATATGTATTACCTTCCATATTATCCAAAGTTCTATGAGAAGATACATATTCCCATTCATTATGTGTTAATGGTGGGGTATGATGAAGAAGCAAATTGTGTATATGTACAAGACTGTGGATTAGAAGGAGAACAAGTTCTATCAATGGATATTCTTGAGAAAGCACTTGCAATTGAGAAGACAGGTTTAAGTGATAAGAATGCAATTTGCCTACTTACGTTTGATGAACAACTAAAAAGTGTAGGCGAAATAGCAACGAAGGCATTAACTCAGAAAGCAAAATCACAGCTATATCCGCCAGTTAAGTTTCTTGGGATACCAGGAATGAGAAAACTTGCCAAGGAGTTTCAACAATTACAGAATGAACTAACTGAGGAACAATATAATCAGATGATTACCAATATACTTATGTTCACAGGTACGGTACCTTGTTTACCTAATGCGGTGTTAGGAAGTAAGGAAAAAGATTTTGTAAAGCATATGGCTGCCAGGGAAGAATTAGCAGGCGTGTTAAGAGTAATTGGAAAAGAGTATGAAATTAAAGAGTATGAAAAAGCAGCAGATTACTTTATAGAGAGTGGATTATATATACAAGAGATGTCTGATTGGTTTACGGCATATCTGTTGCAAGAAAAAGCGGCTTGTGATAGTCTAGGAGAAAGGGTTAGTGAGTTGATTTATAAAATCGCAAGTATAGAAGAAAAGGCTTATATATCCATTTTGAAGTAGATAATTGAGTAATTTTTGTAGTAGGTAAAGAGATAGCAATGAACTATATGTGCAAAAAAAGTGTGGAACCTTATAACATAAGGAAAGGAGGAGTTGACGGAGTAGTCGACTAGGTAAAAGATGAAGATAGAGATGAATAAGAAAGAAATGTTACAAAAAAAGGTAGACTATAAGAGAATATACAAGGAACTATATGTTCCTAAAACAATGCCTATGATTATTGAAGTACCACCCATTTCTTACCTCATGATTGATGGGAATGGGAATCCAAATACTAGTGAAGAATACAAGCATGCGATGGAAGTACTATATGGAATATCATTTACCATAAAGATGAGTAAGATGAATGGAACACAACCAGAGGGATATTTTGAATATGTAGTTCCACCGTTAGAGGGACTTTGGAGTGTAGCAGATGACAAATTCGTTGGAACAACACCAATTGAGAACAAAGATTTATTCTTGTGGACTTCTATGATTCGCCAACCAGAGTTTGTTACACAAGAAGTTTTTGAATGGGCAAAAAAGGTATTGCATAAGAAGAAACCAGAACTTAATCTGTCCGATGTAAGACTAGAAACCTTTGAAGAAGGCTTATGTGCGCAGGTTATGCACATCGGTCCATTTGATAATGAGCTTACTACGATACAGAGATTAGAAGAATATATTATAGAACAAGGATATCAAAGCGATATTAATACGTATCGAAGGCATCATGAAATATACCTTTCTGATCCAAGAAAATGTAGTACTGATACTTTAAAGACCGTAATTAGACATCCAATCAGAAAGTAGGATATAAGAAAAATTAGAGGGCATGTTGGAAGATTCATTTATCAAACACGCCCTCTGTTTTTACTTATATTCTTCTTGATACACTGATCTATGCATCTGATAGCTAATTTCGTATCTTGTGATAGTAGGATTTAGAACAATCCATAGATTTAAGTTTTGAAATGACAGAAAAATCATCCCAACAGTGCATGGCGTAAGCAGATGAAACATCGACCTGATTCATAAAATAATCAAAACCGAGATGAAAGTGATTTTCTTGTCTTGGATCAAGTGGAAGGAAAGCGAGGTCTATATGCATACCTTCTAGTTTCGCTATTTCCGTTTGATAGGCAATGGTAATTTCTTCGTTTTCTTGTTCTGTATTGCCATCCCATGTCCAACAGTTAAGGTCACCAGCATGATAGATTGTTTCTTCGTTGGTTTCTATAATGAAGGCTACACCACAATCAGTGGAATCAAGAGTTCGAATATGGAAGTCATCAATAGTAATATCCATATCTGGCGCTATGAAGTTAATAGAGTCATATAGTACTTCTGTAACGCCTTGTTTTAAGAAATAATTCTTGCTATATTTCTTTTTGATATCATTAGATAGAATATATTGAACATTCGAAACATCAGCAAGTTTAGAAAACAAGGAAAAAGAAAAATGGTCTTCATGAAAATGGCTTGCAAAAGCATATACTGGTTTGCTAGATGATAGCTTAGGAATTTCACCAGTATAGTAATCGAATAATAAATATGCGTTAGCAAGCTCTACAAGGTAACAACTGTGCTTAATATATTGAACACTAATAATCATATAATACCCCCTTAATAGTAAAAAATGTAAACTGTAATGAATATATCACATTATTAAAATTATTACAAATAGTTCTTTTTAAATTGTAAATAACGAAACAAATTGGTATAATACGTCTTATGTAGTAAGAGTAGAATTGATAAATAGATTGGTAGCTTCAAACTAGTATACAAATCGGGATTGTCATTCTACATAGGAGGACTAGAATATGAATACAATTGAATGTATAACAAGTAGAAGAAGCATTAGAAGTTTCAAGAAACAAACAATAGAGAAAGAGGTTATGGATCAAGTAGTGGCAGCAGCTGCATATGCTCCATCTTGGAAAAATACACAGATAACAAGATATATCTTTGTTGAAAGTGAAGAAGGAAAAAGAAAACTATTAGAAACTGTACCAAGTTATAATAAGAAAGCAATTGAAGAAGCTGCAGTAGTTGTAATAGTGACAATAATTGCAAAACGGAGTGGTTTTGAAAGAGATGGAAGTTATTCTACGGTAAAGGGAGATTCTTGGCAAATGTTTGATGCTGGTGTAGCAAGTCAGACACTGTGCTTAGCCGCTCATGAATATGGACTTGGGACTGTCATACAAGGAATCTTTGATTATGATAAGGTTAGAGAAGACTTCCAAATCCCAGAAGAAAAAGAAGTGGTTGCATTGATTCCTATGGGCTATCCATCTGAGAATCCAGATGCACCAAAGAGAAAGATGATTGGAGAGTTGTATACCATCTGTTAGTGTGACGATACGTCGAATTATCTTTGTTAATATTGATACAAAAATGCACCGCCACTTGGATTCGATCCATCAAGTGGCGGTGTTATAATTTGTTTACTCAAACTTCGCACATAGAAATCTCATTAGATAATTGCTAGATTCATAAGAAAAACTACTTAACACGTCAGTACTGGATTGAGCAACGCGAAATCTTAGTACTGCTACGTGTGAAGCTAAGCGAGAGCAGGTTTTTCGTTGAATATAGCAGTTAACTACTCATCGAATTCTTCAAGTGCGGAATATGAGTTTCTTATATTAAATAAAGTCTGTATTTTATTCTTCTTTATCCGTAGGTGCTGGCTCCATGCATACGATTGTTTTTTCAATCTTATGGTCAGCAATAGATAGGACTTGTATGTGTAAGGTATGAGAGTCTAGTTCAAAGGTTGTACCGTCTTCGGGTATAGAGCCATAAGAACCAAAGATAAAGCCGCTGAATGTGTCATAATCTTCAACAGGTAGAGAAATAGAAAGTTCCTTAGCAACTTTATCTAAGGTAGCGCTACCACGAATTTTCCAAGTTGAAGAATCGATTCGCTCAATATCTTGTTCTTGATTGAGTTCAATATCTTCCGTTTCTAAATCACCCACTAATTGTTCTAGTAAGTCGCTCATTGTAACGATACCTACCATACCACCATATTCATCTAAGACTACGGCAAAGTGGTTGCGTGTCTTTTTCATTTGGCGGAAAAGCACATCGGCACAAACCGTCTCTGGAACAAAATAAGCAGGTTTTACTGCATTTTCTAATATATTCTCTTTTGTTTTTGGTTCTAGGCGGAAGTAGTCTTTGGCATTCAGAATACCAATTACGTGGTCAACGGTTTCATCGCAAATCGGGTATAAGGAATGTCTAGTTTCGTGAATGGTTTTGGCCCATTCTTCAACAGATTCTTCAAGCCATAATAAAGATATGTCAGTACGATGCGTGGCGAATTCATCTACCGTTAAATCATCAAATTCAAACACATTCTGAATCATTTCCTTCTCTTCTGGATCAATAACACCTTTTTCACTACCGACATCAACCATCATACGAATCTCTTCTTCACTAACGTTATTCTCTTCCGTATTCGGATCAATACCAAATAAACGTAAGATACCATTGGTAGATACGGTTAAAAACCATACAATTGGAGCAAATAAGTGTGATATGAAAGTAATAAGAGCTGACATAGCAAGTGCTAGGCTCTCGGCCCTCTTCATAGCAATTCGCTTTGGTACTAATTCACCAAACACGAGTGTGAAGTAGGATAGTAATAAGGTAATTAGGATTACAGAGATGGTATCAAGTGTTTTGGCAGGTAAAGAAACTCCAATGTTCACTAGCCAATCAACAAGGGTGTCGGAGAAATTATCTGCTGCGAATGCACTACCTAGGAAACCAGATAAGGTAATTGCAACTTGTATCGTTGCTAGGAAACGTGCGGGTTGACTAGTAAGTCTTGCTAGACGGATAGCACGCTTATCTCCATTAGCGGCCATACTAGCTAATTTATTGTCATTCATAGAAATTATAGCAATTTCAGCGCAGGCGAAGACTGCGTTTAATAAGATCAAGATAATTTGTAAAAGTATTTGCATAATCATTGTATTATTCATTTAACTCACTTTCTTTAGATTCATTTTAGTTTTGTTGCTACGACGTTAGTTATGGGTCAGCATAAGAAAATCACCCTAGGCAAACAAAGAAAAATCGTATTAAAAGAAATTGGTTGTAGTATATCATATGATAATTTGCGTAGAAAAGCACACAAAAAAGCATGCCTACAGTTGCTTATAAAAAAAGTAGGTATGCTACCGTCTATGCATATGTTTTGATGATCCGCGTCACTATCATCACTATCTGATTCGTCCATAGTAATAAAAAGCCTCCTTAATATAGTTATATGTAAATAAATACACATAATTCATTATATCAAAGAAAAATTCATTTATGATAGAATTTATAGAATTTTAACAAAATCTTAACATTAATCTAATTCTGTCATCGATAATTGAGAAAGCGTGAATGAATTTTTTTGGAATGTTAGTAATCCTTGGTCTCGTAATTTACACAATTCGTTTGACATGGCACTTCGGTCAACAGAAAGATAATCTGCTAACTGTTGTCTATTAAATGGAATAGTGAATGTGTTCGAGTGCTGTTTTGTTGCTTGTGCGGATAGGTAGGAGAGCAATTTATCTCTTGTGGAACGTTTACTAATATGGTCGAGTTTTTGTGTGAGTAGGACATTCTTCTGTGCTATAACCATCATTAGATTCTGAATTAATCTAGTATGAAAGCTACAAGCAGAGGTACAAATCGTTATAATCTTCTGAATATCTAGGAATAAGATTGTAGTTGGTTCAGTTGCAACGCAACTAATTGTTAACGATTCTGTTTTCAGGCAAGCATATGCCTCACCAAAGAATTCGCCAGGCATTACTTCTGATAATATGGTATGGTTCCCCCAGTAATCCTCTTTCACAAGATGCACACAACCGGATATTACCAAACCAATCTTGGTAGTGGTGTCACCCATCTGATAGATGTAGCTATCCTTCTTATAGTTTTGCTCTGTAGCAGATAAACATGGTAACAACCCTTCGATTTCATCTGCTCTGATCCCCTCAAATAGTTTAGAAGATGCAATTGTATTAATATATTCTGGTTTTATTGTATTCATAGTATCTCCTTCTACTGATTAGTGATGTGGTGTCAAAGCCCTCTTTATAGTCAGGTTTGCAAATGTGCTAATTGACGAAGGCAAGTTTTTTGGAAGGTTTTTGACACCCGAACCAGTTAATTATTTGTTTTTAAAGCAATAAAATTCATATATAAATTATAGTACAACAATTTTGTTGTAAAAACAACAGAAATTTATGCGCAAGTACAATATAATAACCACATAAGCAAAAAACAACAGATTCAAAATAAAAAGATTCAAAATAAAAGACAAGAGGAGTAGGAGAATAATATGAGTGCATTTTTAGGACCAATACATTACTGGCTATACCGTAAAATAGAGATTCAAAACAACTTAGCGAATGAGCTAGCAAATCGCCTAGGAAAGGATACAGTGGAACCAGCATTACAATCAAACTTTGAAACGTTACCAGAAGGAGATCTTGAAAACTTTATTCAAACAGATAATATTCATGGTTGGTTACAAGAAAAGATTCATTTGGTTGAAAGAAGATTAGCTTTTACAGTAGAACAACTAGTAGAGTCTACTATTACCATGGCGGAAATTAAAGAGGTTGCTTATGAGGTTGGTACCCAGATAACGGACTTGACGGAAGAAACTACCGCAAAAGAAGCATTTGCATTCTTGAATAATACATTGCTTGATGGAATGCCTTGTGATCATGTAAACATGATGAAAGAAGAGGATGACAATCAAGTGGTTTGGATTCGTACCACGAACTTACACGAGAGTTTTTGGTCAGAGAGATCTAGACTTGAGAATTATTATGATTTGGTAAGAGATAGTTTCATTCAGGGGTGTCTAGTTAATACACAATTAGAATATGGGAATGAAGCATATCGTGAATTTGTAATCAAAGCAAAATAGATTTGTTTTCGTTATGTTGTAAAAACAACAGAAATTTATAGTAGTTTTATATATAATAAGCACATAAGTTAGGAATGACGGTAACGTCTAATAAGAAAATAAATAAAATTTATGAATAGAAAGTGGAGGAATTAAGAATGGATAAGAATATGTTCTGTTATCAATGTCAAGAAACAGCGGGAAACACAGGTTGTACCAAAGGTGGTGTTTGTGGCAAAAGCGTAGACTTAGCAAACATGCAAGACTTATTAGTATATGTTACTAAGGGGCTCTCTGAAGTAACTACACGTTTAAGAAAAGAAGGAAAAGAGGTTAGCAAAGAGGTAAATCATTTTATTACTTTAAACCTATTCACTACAATTACCAACGCAAACTTTGACGATGAAATCTTCTATGTAAGAGTAAAAGAAACAATTGCTAAGAAGAACGAGTTAATGGAACAACTAGCGAGCAAAGAAGGTCTATCAGAGGCAGCAGTATGGTCAGGCGATGCCAAAGAAATCTTAAAAGAAAAAGCGGAATCTGATGAAGTTGGTGTATTAGCAACTGAGAATGAGGATATCCGTTCTTTAAGAGAATTAATCACATACGGATTAAAAGGTTTATCAGCATACTCAAAACATGCCAATGCATTAGGATATGATAATGAAGAAATCGATGCATTCATGCAAGAAACATTAGCTAAATTATTAGATGACTCTTTAACAGCAGATGATTTAGTAGCATTAACATTAGAAACTGGTAAATTCGGCGTAGACGGTATGGCATTATTAGACACAGCCAATACAACAACTTACGGAAATCCAGAAATCACAAAAGTTAATATTGGTGTAGGCAAGAACCCTGGTATCCTAGTTTCTGGTCATGATTTATCAGATCTTGAGCAATTATTAATTCAAACAGAAGGAACAGGTGTTGATGTATATACACATTCCGAAATGTTGCCAGCTCACTACTATCCAAGTCTTAAGAAATACAGCCATCTAGTAGGTAACTATGGTAACGCTTGGTGGAAACAAAAAGAAGAATTCGAAAGCTTCAATGGACCAATCTTAATGACTACAAACTGTATCGTACCTCCAAAAGCATCTTATAAAGATAGAATGTTTACAACGGGTGCAGCTGGATATGTAGGTTGCAAACACATCGAAGGAGAGGCTGGAAGCCAGAAAGATTTCTCTGAAATTATTGAATTAGCTAAGACATGTCAAGCTCCTACAGAAATTGAAACAGGTGAAATCGTTGGAGGATTCGCACATGCGCAAGTATTTGCTTTAGCAGATGCGGTAGTTGATGCAGTAAAATCTGGTGCAATTAAGAAATTCGTAGTAATGGCTGGTTGTGACGGTAGAGCAAAATCAAGAAACTATTACACAGATTTCGCAAAAGCACTTCCAAAAGATACAGTCATCTTAACTGCAGGTTGTGCCAAATATAAATACAACAAATTAAATCTAGGGGATATCGGTGGTATTCCAAGAGTTCTTGATGCGGGACAATGTAATGACTCATACTCTTTAGCATTAATCGCACTTAAGTTAAAAGAAGTATTTGGTTTAGCAGATATCAACGAGTTACCAATCATCTACAACATTGCTTGGTATGAACAAAAAGCAGTAATCGTATTATTAAGTTTATTATACCTTGGAGTAAAAGAAATCCACTTAGGACCAACATTACCTGGTTTCCTTTCTCCAAACGTAGCGAAAGTGTTAGTAGATAATTTCGGTATCGCAGGAATCTCTACAGTAGAAGATGATATGGAATTATTCTTCGGGGATGAAGTAAAAGCTGCGTCTACAGAAGAGGTAGTAATCTCAAAAGATATGATCATTGGTGATATCTTAAAGACTAATCCAGATAATGCAAGAGTATTAATGGAAGCAGGAATGCACTGTCTAGGATGTCCATCTTCACAAGCAGAAACATTAGAAGAAGCTTGTATGGTTCATGGACTAGATGTAGAAGCAATATTAAGTAATTTAAAATAATATAAGAGTTTGAGTAATACATTTAAGAAGAGTAATCCTACGTATCATATCCCTAACTGTGTGTAGAAAATGCCGTAGTAAATAAGTTTAATTCCCTTAATTCTCGGATTATACATGCAATAATATATAACATCAAAAGGCAATCTTTCAAGTAGTTTGTGTGTGGATTCACGGATATATAGTATCCATGAATCCACATAAAAACCTTGAAGATTGTCTTTTTATTGCTTCTAGATTCTCATTATAAACGTTAAGATGATGATGGACGCATACGTAAAGCAGTAACTTCAAAAACGAAGTTCAAATGGATGCGCCATCCTATGCATAATAAGTGTGAAATGACAAAGAATAATTATAAAATTCACAAAGTGAGGTTAAGCATGGGAAATAATATGGATTTAAACTATGAAATGTTTTGTTATCAATGTGAACAAACCGCCAATGGAAAAGGTTGTACGAAGATGGGTGTCTGCGGTAAAACTCCAGAGGTAGCAAATCTTCAGGATTTATTAATTTATCAAATCAAAGGAATTAGTTGCTATGGGAAAGAATTGGTAGAACAAGGAGAGCATATTGATAAATCAATTGTTAGTTTTGTTGAGAATGCTTTATTTACTACATTAACAAATGTTAACTTTGATGCAGCAGTTCATGTGGAGCTGTTAAAAGAATCCCAGAGAATCAAAGAAGAAATTGCTAATAAAGTAGGAGAGATTAAAAACAAGACGGCACATGCAACGTATTGCTTGCCAGAATCAAAAACGGAGATGTTAAAAGATGCTCCTTTGGCTGGAATTATGTATGATGGTACCCTAGATCCAGATATTCGTTCACTTCGCCAAACAATCGTATATGGTTTAAAAGGGATTAGTGCTTATGGACACCAAGCTAGGGAGTTAGGTTACTTTAGTGATCAGGTAGATGACTTTTATATCTTAGCTTTAGAAGCGGTTACAGATGATAATCTAACGGTGGAGGATTTGATCAGATGGACAATGCGTACTGGTGAGATGGCTATAGAAGTAATGAAACAGCTAGATGAAGCCAATACAGAAACGTATGATAATCCATGTCCACATAAAGTTAATGTTCATATTAAAAAAGGACCATTTATAATTGTGTCTGGTCATGATTTGAAAGATTTACACATGTTATTAGAACAAACAAAGGACAAAGGCATTAATATCTACACGCATGGTGAGATGATTCCTTGTCATGGATACCCTGAACTGAAGAAATATCCTCATTTGGTGGGGAATTTTGGTGGTGCATGGCAAGATCAACAAAAACAATTTGATAATCTTCCAGGTTGTATTCTAATGACTACGAACTGTTTAATGAAACCAAGGGAATCCTATAAAGACCGCATATATAGCACCAGCGTAGTTGGCTGGGATGGGATAAAACACATTGGTAAAAACGAAGAAGGTGAAAAAGACTTTAGTGAAATTATCAATCAGTCATTGGAATTAGGAGGATTCGAAGAAGACGAAGAACCGCATGAGATTTTAGTTGGTTTTGGACATCATGCGACGCTTAGTTATGCTGATAAGATTGTAGAAGCCGTTAAAAGTGGTCAGCTAAGACACTTTTTCCTAATTGGAGGTTGTGACGGCGCAAGGCCAGGGCGTAACTACTTTACTGAATTTGCTAAAATGGTCCCTCAGGATTGTATTATCTTGACCTTAGCGTGTGGTAAGTATCGATTTAATAAATTAGATTTTGGTGAGGTTGCGGGGTTACCAAGATTATTAGATGTTGGTCAATGTAATGATGTATATTCGGCTATTAAAATTGCAACTGCATTAGCAGATGCGTTTGAGACGGATGTAAACGGTTTACCTCTTTCTTTAATTGTTTCTTGGTATGAGCAAAAGGCAGTCGCAGATTTACTGGCATTATTGTCTCTAGGAATTAAGAGTATTTATCTTGGACCAACGTTACCTGCGTTTTTAAGTCCGAATGTTTTGCAATATCTTGTAGATACCTTTGATCTAAAACAAATCAGTAATGCAGAAGATGACATAAAGTCTTGTTTGAAACAAAACATCTAGTGATAGGATTCATATTCTTTTAAGTGTTAATATATTTGGTATAGAATTCATAAATTTATGTCATTATAATAAATATAAAGTGAAAAATCTATATGCATACTAGCAAAAAGATATAAAATATATGTCGAAATAGAAAAAATATTGTTGACATATGTCAAAACACATGATAAGATGATTGTATCAAATAACAGTTGGATTGTTACTGGTTATGCAGGCTATACCACTTTATGAAACTATTTATATTCATAAGTGCGGTATGGCCTTTTTTTGACGCTAAATAAGGAAGTAAGTAGTGAAGTTGCCATGTAATGAAGTGTTATGGTTTCTTAGCACAAACAAAAGGAAGACAAAGAATTATGAAAGTTGTTAAAGTAATTAACAATAATTTAGTTAGAACTTATGATGAGAATGGTAATGAAGTATTAGCCATGGGTTGTGGACTAGGTTTTAAAAAGAGTTCAGGTGATGAAATTGATTCCAGTCTGATTGAGAAGTTATATACTTGCAATGATAAGGCGAACACCAATCAGTTAGTGAAGATTTTAGAGAAGATTCCATTTGAGCATATTCAAGTTACCAATGAAATAATTAATTTCGCAAGAGCATCCTTAGGGAAAAAGTTAAATGATAACATCTTCATATCTTTAACGGATCATCTTAATTTTGCTATTGACCGACATAAGAATGGGATAGCAATTAGGAATGCGCTACTATGGGAAATTAAGAAGTTCTATAATCATGAATACCTAATTGGAAAAGAAGCTTTGGACATCATCAATCGAAGACTGGGGATTCAATTACCAGAAGATGAAGCTGGTTTCATTGCCCTACATCTGGTTAATGCTTCTATGGATGAGATATCCATGCAAAAGGCCACAGATATGGCGAAGATGATACAACAAATTATTAACATTGTGAAGTATCATTTCAATATGGAATTAGATGAGTATTCCATTCATTATGAGCGTTTTATAACACATGTAAAATTTTTTGCACAACGTGTTTTATCAGGAACAATTATTAAAGATCAAGATGAACAATTCCTAGCTGTATTAAAACAACAATGCAAAGATGAATATGCATGTACGAGGAAGGTGAAAGAATTCATTAAACAAGAATATGGCTGTGATTTAACAGAAGATGAGATGATTTATCTGACGGTGCATATTAAAAGAATTACATCAAAATAAAACGATTAATAGGATTGTTACTTTAAGTAGGCTATACCTAAATTAATCTCGCTAGCACTTAACTAGTAGGATTAGTTTAGGTATTTTTTATTAAAGGAAGGAAGGGTATAGGATATGGACTACAAGAAATTAGGCGAGAGTATAGTAGAACTCATCGGCGGAAAAGATAATGTTGCTTCATTAACACATTGTGCAACAAGACTACGTTTTAATCTAAAAGATGAAGGTAAAGCAAATACACAGGCATTAAAGAATACACCAGGTGTTATGGGGGTTGTTAGCAATGCCGGACAGTATCAAGTAATTATTGGTAGTGATGTAGGTAGTGTATACAAAGAGATTGTAAAGTTAGCAGACTTAGACCAAGGTAGAGAAAACGCTAACGTAGAAGAAGATAAACGATCAAGAGGTGCTAAATTAATTGATACGATTACAGGTATCTTCACACCAATCTTACCAGCGATTACAGCAGCAGGTATGTTAAAGGCGGTACTTGCGATTTTAGTAGCATTTAAATTGATTTCAACAGAATCACAATCGTACCAAGTAATTAACTTCATGGCAGATTCAGCGTTTTATTTCCTGCCAATCTTACTAGCTAATTCAGCTGCGAAGAAGTTTAAGTGTAATGCATATTTGGCAATGATGATTGGTGGAATTTTGTTACATCCAAATTTCGTAACCATGGTAAATACAGCTAAAGAAGCGGGTACTGGTATTAGTGTATTTGGTTTACCAATTTCACTAGCTAGTTATTCATCATCTGTATTACCTATTATTCTAGCAGTATGGTTTATGTCATTAGTTGAACCAATTGCTGATAAGATTTCACCAAAACCAATTAAGTTTTTCTCAAAACCATTAATAACAATAGCAGTTACTGGTGTTATTACATTGGTGGTAATTGGACCAATCGGTTACAACATTAGTGATCTTATTGGAACTGGTATTAAGACAATCGAATCGTATTGTAGTTGGTTAGTTCCAACATTGATTGGTGGTTTAACTCCATTATTTGTTATGACAGGTACACATTATGGTTTAATTCCAATCGGTATTAACAATCGTATGACATTAGGATATGACACAATTATTTATCCAGGTATGTTAGCTTCTAACGTATCTCAAGGTGGTGCAGCCTTAGCTGTAGCATTTAAATCAAAAGAATCAGACATTAAACAATTAGCAATGTCAGCAGGTATCACAGGGGTATGTGGTATTACGGAACCGGCGTTATATGGTGTTAACTTACGCTTTAAGACTCCATTATATGCGTCTATGATTGGTGGTGCAGTTGGTGGTTTGTTCATGGGAATCTTCAAAGTAATGAATTACTCAGGTGGTTCTCCAGGATTCCTAACATTACCAAGCTATATTGGTGGAGATACAATGTCAACATTCTATTTTGCATGTATCGGTGCTGTAATCAGTGTTGTAATTTCATTCATAATAGCATTTGTTTTATATAAAGATCCTGCAACAGAAGGAGCGGCAGTAGCGAAGAAAGAAGACAAGAAAGAAAATAATTCATTCGTAAAAACAAATCATAGCAAAGATGTAGTTTGCGCACCAATTACAGGGGAAGCAATTCCACTGAAAGATGTAAGTGATGAAACCTTCGCGGGGGAAATCCTAGGTAAAGGTATGGCAATCATTCCAACAGAAGGGAAAGTAGTATCACCTGTTAGCGGTACCGTTTCGATGGTATTTGATACAAAACACGCAATTGGACTTGTAAGTGATGATGGAATTGAAATACTAATCCATGTTGGCATTGATACCGTTCGTTTAGAAGGTAAATATTATACAGCACATGTTAAGACTGGTGACCGTGTAGAAGTTGGAACACATCTATTAGATTTTGATATGAAAGGTATTACGAGCCAAGGTTTTGAAGTAGTTACTCCAATTATTATTAGCAATACTACAGATTATACGGAGGTATTAGCAGTAACTGACCGTAAAGTAGCTGCAGGCGAAGAAGTAATTAAAGTTGTAAAGTAAAGATAAGGTAATTTAAAGATACAGATAAAGATAAAAAGAGAAAGACACTATAATAAAAATAGCGTCTTTCCTAAAAAAATTAGATTGAAAAGGAGTGTATAATATATGAGTTTACCAAAAGATTTTTTATGGGGAGGCGCGACAGCAGCAAACCAATGTGAAGGCGGATATCTAGAAGGGAAGAAGGGACTTGGAACTGTAGATGTAATTCCATGGGGAGAACATCGTCGTGCGGTAATGCAAGGTCAACTGCATTATAATGAACTTCCAAAAGATTCATATTTTCCATCTCATGAGGCAATTGATATGTATCACAATTACAAAGAAGATATCAAAATGTTTGCTGAGATGGGATTTAAATGCTACCGTTTCTCATTTGCTTGGTCAAGAATCTTCCCGACAGGGGAAGAAGCGGAACCAAATGAAGAAGGATTGGCTTTCTATGAAGCATTTATTAACGAACTATTAAGATATAATATTGAACCCGTGGTTACAATCTGTCATTTTGATGTACCACTTGCATTAGAGCAAAAATATGGCTCATGGAGAAGTCGTAAAGTAATCGATGCTTATGTAAGATATTGTGATGTAATCTTCAGACGATTCAAAGGTAAAGTTAAGTACTGGATGACATTCAATGAAATCAACATGTTAATGCACCTTCCATTCATGGGAGCAGGAATTATGTTCCGTGAAGGGGAAGATGAAGTACAAGTAAAATACCAAGCAGCACATAACGAATTGGTAGCTTCAGCATTAGCCACAAAGTTGGCTCACGAGATTGATCCGAACAATAAAGTTGGTTGTATGTTAGCAGCTGGTCAATTCTATCCATATTCATGCAATCCTGAAGATGTATTCGCAGCAATGGAGAAGGATAAGGGAAATTATTTCTTTATTGATGTACAATCCAGGGGAGCGTATCCAAATTATGCGAAGAGATTCTTAGAACGTAATCAGATTCTTATCCATATGGAGCCAGAGGATGAGAGAATATTAAGAGAGAATACAGTGGACTATATTGCATTCAGTTACTATACTTCTAGACTTACAAGTGCAAATACTGATGTGGGTGAGAAGACTTCTGGGAATGTAATAGCGGGTATTCGTAATCCTCATCTAAAAGCTAGTGAGTGGGGCTGGCAGATAGATCCATTAGGACTTCGTATTACTATGAATTCTTTATATGATCGTTATCAAAAGCCATTGTTTATTGTTGAGAATGGGCTTGGTGCAGTGGACATATTAACGGAAGATGGGACTGTAGAAGATGATTACCGAATTGCATACTTAGAAGCGCATATTGAAGCTATGACGGAGGCAGTAGAGATTGATGGCGTTGACTTAATGGGTTATACCTCTTGGGGATGCATTGATTTAGTAAGTGCATCAACTGGAGAGATGAAGAAAAGATATGGATTTATCTATGTTGACAAAGACAATGAAGGAAATGGAACGATGAAACGTTACAAGAAGAAATCCTTCGAATGGTATAAGAAGGTAATCAAGAATAATGGTTTGAACTAGTTATGATTGTAGGGTTGTTACACGAAGCGTTATATGTTAGTGTGACAACCCTTTTTGATATATAATGACTATATTTGTATAAGGGATAAACTTTGTAACTTCCAGTAAAACATAATAAGGAGAATAATATATCCTATGAGCACTTTGTATAATGGATACGCATATGCTAAATAGAAAGTTAATATTATGCAAGGAGAAGATATGGATTACTATGTAACATCCTCTTTGGAACTACATTTGTTTTTTGGAAGAATCATGAAAGAACATTCATTTTTCTTAGAAGTTGGTTATACGCAGGCAAATAAAGAGTATATAAAAGAAGCATGTAATTATAAGAAGGCATTTGAAGATTTATTATATGATGCTATTTGCTGTAGTCAAGGAGTAGTAGGAGACACTATTTTTGATTCGGGTGAAGTAATAACGGAGTTTACTTTGGACGCAGAGAGAAAGACTAGTATGTTAACAGGCAGTCAGATTGACGAAAATATTACGATTTTAGAAGGAAAATTAAGGAACAATAATAGGAGGAGGAACAAAGTAGATTGTGATTTAACGGAGATGGTAAGACAAATAAATCAACGATCTTTAGAGCTACTGGCAGGGCTGATCGCATTTAAAGAACTGACATTAGAGAATGTTTTAAATTGTAAAATGTTCACAATGAATTATCCATTATTAATTGAGCACATCATTCGAGAAGCTAAATTATATCAAAGATATATCATGAATCTAGAAGAAGGCAATGCAGCACAGGACGATATGAGAGACGTTGAACTGTTTTGGAATCAAATCATGATGGAGCATGCATTATTTATTCGAGGCTTATTAGATCCTACCGAAAACGAATTGATAGTGACTGCAAACGATTTTGCAAATCGATATGCAATGTTATTATCAGAAGCAATGAATATGACAGATATGACAATCGGCTCTATCACGGATAGGACGCTTTTAGAAACAATGAAATATCGTGATTTTAAGAAGGCAGGAACTGAGGGAATCGAGGAATGTAAGATTCGTAGTTTGATTCTACCATTATTAGCAGACCATGTGTTAAGAGAAGCAAATCATTATATTCGATTATTAGAACAAAAATAAAAGTAAAAGCATTAAAATAATAAAATCAATCTCAAATTATTAATTAACAATGGAGGATATAGGATATATATATTCTTCACTGTCACAACTTTTTGAGATTGATTTTATACATTGCATATAATTGTCTTATTATGAAGGACTTCATGACAGCCCTATTATTCGCTTTTAGTACGTGCTATCGTTGTGTTGTCTTTTTTACGATCTTGTAATGCTTCAATTGGATGAGGAGCTACTTCGAATCGATAGTCTTGTCCTTCCTTAGCAATATATTTTTCTATGATATTGTGGCTAGGTACATCTTCGATAGAATTAATAATGCTGTTTTGGTATCGGAAGAAAATATCATCATCAGGTAGACTTGAAACAGGGACGTAATCTTCTAGCTTACCAGTGAGACGTACTGTTTCTAGTATCTTACGTACATATTCAATGTTAGAACCTAATGAAAGAAGTTTCGGAAACTCACCATTTGGAATTACTTGTTGCCATTCTTTACTTTCATAGGTTTTTAACAGTTCTGCAGCTTTATGAAGGTGAGCAACTTCTTGTTCAAATTGTTGTTCCCATATCTTTTTAATATAAGGATCACATTCTGTTTCAAAACAGGAGTAATATAGATAACATTCTGTATATTCGTGCATTAATAAATTTTCTAACCAGGTGCAATTGGTATCAATCAAACCGCCATATTGTGTAACATGTTCTTCTTCAACAAGTCCAATCTCTTGATATAATCTACGTCCAATCTCTGATGTATAGAAACTACTAACATTCATATAGTAGTTCATAGTTTGTTGTTCAGCAGCAGTTATAATATTAACATGAAGTTTAGTTAAAGGATCAGCAGTTTTGTTATTAATAAATGGTTTTATATTATCACAAGGATAACGATGTTCCGCAATGGTTGGACGAGCGGGCATTATTTCAGTATATTTTCCTACTAACTTATCAGCATAGATGTGGTGCTCCATCTCTAATAAGTTAGCATAACGATATAAGTGATCAAAGTCCTCTAATAAAGCAAAATCAAGAGCTTTTTTAACACAGGGATCTTTTTCTTCTTTTGCTAAGATACTAGTTAAGTCAACTGCCAGTTGCTCGTAGCCAATTGTCGTTTCAAGTATTGTTTCATTTATAGGTTTTAGATTACTAACACGCTTTTGTTGTTGTTGCTCTATATATCTCATTGCAGCAAGTTCTCTTCGGATATCATTATTATTACAATGACGTGAAAATTGATGAGAGAACCAAACAGCCTCAAATTCAGTACCATTCATCAAGATAATACGGGTTTTGGTATAGGGATCCGTTGCATCTTTGTCATAAGAGTTAGGATACAATTCTTTAAAATCAAGGAATGTATCATCAACTTTTTTTGGTTGAAGTTCAAAAGGATTTATTGACATAAGTATAGCCTCCTATTATATTTTTAAGAGTAGTATTCGATTTTAACGCATTATTTATTCGTAAATAGAAAGGAAGTACAACAAATATTACTGATTACGTTGTAAATACAACATATATTTTCGTAAGAATGAGTTATAATAAGGCCATAGTAATAAAGGCTAAAAATTAATAAGTAAAATATATAAATTATCAAATATATAAAAATCAAAAATATAAGGAAAGGAGATATGCACGTTCGGTATTGCAAGTAAGCCTTAGATGTGCATGAATACAATTATGAATTATGAAGATGAAATTACAGAACAATCTATTATTAGTGATATTATAAAACATCACCCAGAGAATGCAGACGTTTTATTAATGGCAGGAATGCATTGTGTCAGTTGTCCTTCTTCAAGATCAGAAACATTAGAAGAAGCATGTGCAGTTCATGGTCTTGATTTAGATTTAATATTAAGTCAATTACTATAATACTAAGACTAGGTTATCCATACAATAAATAGCATAGTATGGGGTGCTAACTTCTAGACATAGAAAGGAGAATGTGTGATATATGTACGGAATAGATATTCTTGTTAAGGAACATGATGCTATATTACGTATGGCGGAGGTAATGCGTAAGGCTAGTTTACACGTAATGAATGGTGGTGAATTAGTGGTAGCAGATTTTGATGCTATGGTAGATTTTGTGAGGAATTATGCAGATAAGCATCATCACAAAAAGGAAGAAAATCTTTTATTTGATTTCATGGTTAAGGAACTTGGTAAAATAGGTACGAATCTTGTTACCCATGGGATGTTAGTAGAACATGATCTTGGCAGATTGCATATGAGTGAACTAGAGCAAGCATTAAGAGCATATGAAATTGATGATACGAATGCGGATGCGAAACTAGATATTATCGTTAATACAACTGCGTATACCTATCTGATCAGACGCCATGCTTTAAAAGAAAATGAGGTTGTATTTACCTTTGGTGAAAAGAATCTAAAAAAAGAAAGCCTAGCAATTATAGATGAACAGACAAAACTTCTTGAAGAAGAAGGCGAGAGAGAAGGGATACAAAGTAAGTATCTTGGAATTCTACAAAGATTAGAAGAAAAATATAATTAATAAGATTTTAGAATACTATGAAATAGTATAATATTTGCGTCACACAATAATAGGTTCCTTTGTTTGATAATTGGGATAAGTTGATGTTTATGATTAACTCAGTTATTTTGCAAAGGGCCTTTTTTTAGTATAATACTATCGAATTTACTGGAATATAACAAAAGTAGGGGGTATAATGAGTTAGAAAGAAAACATTTATTTACAGAGATTTTGATTTGAGCAAAATCGTTGGACATTGAAAGGAGTATGCTTATTTATGAAAGTATTATTAGTGAATGGAAGCCCTCACGCAAAAGGTTGTACATATACCGCATTACAAGAGGTAGCCATGACGCTTAATCAGCATAGCATTGATACAGAGATTTTCCAAGTAGGAGCAAAACCAATCTGTGGTTGTATTGGGTGTGGAGTCTGTAAGAAGACAGGTAAATGTTTTATGAATGATACAGTGAATGAATTCGCCTATAAAGCAGCCGAAGCGGATGGTTTTGTATTTGGCTCACCTGTTCATTATGCAGCAGCATCAGGTGCCCTAACATCATTCTTAGATCGTGCATTCTATAGTAATGGAAGCTTATATGAAGATAAACCAGGTGCAGCAGTAGTAAGTTGTCGAAGAGGCGGAGCAACTGTAACCTTTGATCAGATTAATAAGTACTTTACAATCTGTAACATGCCTATTGTATCGTCTCAATACTGGAACATGGTACATGGTAATACTCCAGACGAAGTCGTTCGGGATGAAGAAGGTATGCAAACCATGAGAACACTTGGGACTAACATGGCATGGCTCCTTAGATGTATAGATGCTGGTAAGAATGCCGGTGTTGCAATGCCTATAAGAGAAGAAAAAGTTAGAACGAATTATATTAGATAGAATGTTTTTAGAATATAAAAGACAGCAATTAGCGATTGATAAAATCTTATCAGTTGAATTGCTGTTTTTTCTTACATTGAAATTTAAGAAGTTGTTGCGAAAGTGGTTTTTTTGTTGAATATAGCTGTTAGCCACTCGCAGGAATCTTCAAGTGCGAAGTTTGAGTAGATAATTTATAGATAATTGGCTGATATCATGGTATCCTACATATATATAGGAGGTGTTGTCCAATGAATTATAAAATCTTAGTTATTGATGATGAGAAAGATGTAATATCGTTATTAAAGGATTTTTTTGAGATACAGGGATTTAGAGTATTTACAGCATGCGATGGTGTGGAAGCATTGCAAAAAGTGGAAAGTAACCCGGATATTATATTGCTAGATATTAATATGCCACAGATGGACGGGATAGAGGTATGTAAGCGGATACGTGATTATGTAAGTTGTCCAATCTTGTTTCTGACAGCTAAGGTGGAGGAACAAGACCGAATTAGAGGGCTTAAAGTTGGGGGAGACGATTATATACTAAAACCATTTAGTCTTGATGAATTAGAAGCGAGAGTAACTGCACATCTTAGGAGAGAAGAACGTAAGATGAGTAAAGAAAAGATACGTTTTTCGAAGGAATTTGTGATTTCATATTCAGAAAGAAGTATATCGTATAAGGGAACTCCAATAACATTAACGAAAACAGAGTTCGATATTGTTGAGATTCTTAGTATGAATAAAGGCAACACGTTCACGAAAGAAGCAATCTATGAGAAGTTATGGGGATTTGATAAGGATGGAGATAGTACCATTATAACGGAACATATTCGTAGAATACGTACGAAGTTAGGCAACTATTGCAATGATTCGATGATTGATACGGTTTGGGGAGTTGGATACAGATGGATTGGTTAGATGAATTATTTAGTAAATGGAAAAACAAATTAAAGACGAGTTCCCTAAAACATACCCTATCGCTCTATATTATAGCTGCGATATTTTGCGTTGTTTTACTATATGCAGTGACAATAATGTTTTGTAGTAGTTGGAAAGGTCTTATAGATCAACAGGATTATAGTGAAAAGGAGTTAATTGTAAAGAATGGAATAGTGATAGATTCTGTTCATACATCACTAAGTGATAGTAAGATCGAATCCTTTGATCGTATTTTTCTAAAAGTACTAGAGATTGTAGAAAGATTTTCAATTTTACTTTATTCCGTGATTGCGATATATCTTACATCGCACCTTTTTTATAAGAATAAAATTCAGGAGCCAGTAAGTATATTAAAGGAGGAAGCAAGATATATAGGTAGAAACGATTTAAGCTTTTCTTGTATCTATGAAAGTGGAGATGAGCTTGGAGAGATATGCGGGGCATTCAACACAATGCGTTTGCAGTTGATAAGCAACGAAGAGAAAATCTGGAGTCTTATGGAAAGTCAAAGACAACTAAATGCTGCATTCGCCCACGACTTGCGTACACCACTAACAGTTATGCAAGGATATACCGAACTACTTGGTAAGTATTATCCAGAAGGGAAGATTAGCGAAGAAAAATTAATTGAAACACTGCAATTGATGCATGCTCAAGTGATTCGACTACAACAATTTTCAGAAACCATGAAAGGAATCCATACGTTTGAATCAATGGAAATCAAGAAGAAGAAGCAAGATTTCTCTGTAATAGAAAAGAAGATGAAAGAGACGATACAAGGATTACAGGTACAGTATGAATTCTCGTTTGAAATAGAATCAAAATTACCAGAAGGAAAAGGATATTATGATATTCCTTGTATTCTTGAAGTTATGGACAACCTACTATCCAATGCATTAGCGTATGCAAAGACACGGATTAATCTAGTGCTTGAAATAGAGGAAAATCAATTGATTCTATATGTAAAAGATGATGGTAAAGGATTTTCAAAAGAAGAATTATTTATGGCAACGAGACCGTATTATACGGGGCGTGGTGATAGTATTGAACACTTTGGAATTGGATTAACAATTAGTAAGTTATTGTGTGAAAAGCATGGAGGAAATCTTCATCTAGGGAATAGTACAAAAGGTGGTGCAATTATTGCGGCAAGTTTTCTTGTTCTGTAGATAAAGTGTAGATATTTCGTTGTTATTATGATAATGCAGATAAAATCTACATGGAAGAGGAGAATAAAATGGAAACTGAGATACTATTAAATCAAGTGAATAAGTTTTATGGTAATAAACAAGCTCTTTGTGATGTGAATCTACATATCGAACAAGGAATGTTTGGTCTACTTGGAAGAAATGGTGCAGGAAAGACTACTTTAATGAAGGTGATTACAACTTTATTGCCTGCTAGTAGTGGGGATATTCATGTATGCGGTATACCTGTTAAAGAGGAAAGAAGCGTACGAAGTATAATAGGCTACCTGCCACAAGATTTTTCTATGTATGGTAATATGACGGTATACGAAGCGATGGATTATCTAGGTGTTTTGTCAGGTCTTGATAAGAAAACGAGAAAAGAGAGGATACCAGAGTTACTAAGAAGAGTGAATCTACAGAATAATAAACGAACGAAAGTAAAGGCTATGTCTGGTGGTATGAAGAGAAGGCTTGGTATTGCGCAAGCTATCTTACATGATCCCAAAGTATTAATTGTGGATGAACCTACTGCTGGGCTTGACCCGGAGGAACGAGTTCGATTTCGTAACTTATTATCAGAGATTGCGGATGATCGTATCGTTATTCTATCTACCCATATTGTTGGAGATATTGAAGCCACTTGTGAAAAAATCGCAATAATGGACGCAGGAAATATTATATTCAACGGAACAGTAGCGGAATTATTAGAACATGCAGATGGGAAAATCTATACAGCTACCGTCTCGAAAATTGAAATAGAAGATATTAAGAAAAGATACCTTGTGACGAATATGCTTCGTATGCCAACAGAAGTTACCGTTCGTTTTGTTGCAGGGCTAGAGGAAGAAGTATTCGAGGGGGCAACTTCTTGCACGCCTAATGTAGAAGACGCGTATATGTATCTAATGCATGAGAAAAGAGGTGATAGATAATGTTTGGAACATTATTTATTAAAGAGTGTAAAGCGATTGTAAAGAGTACAACCTATTACCTTTTTCTAGCGTGTTTAGTACTTTTCTTTGTTGGTCAAATGGAATCGAATGCAGGTATTGCGAAACCACTAAAAGGCCAAGCAAGCTACGGTTATCAATATAGTAAGGACCCAAAGGTAATTATGCAATATTCAATAGATAATTTATTGCAAGAGTTTGAGAGTGAGACGTACATTACGTATCCCTTTGGATTCTATAAAGAGGTCCACCCTAGCAAAAGTAAGCAATCTAAGATTGCAGTTATATTAAGTGAAGTTTTGGATGAGAATTATGATATAAAAGAAGACATATCGTATGAGCAATTCGAAGCAAAGATGGAGAAGATTGATGATATCCTTGGTGGAGGCAGCCGTTATAAAGCAAGTGGGCTTAAGTCAAATGCATATATACCAATGACATACGAAGATGCCATGAAAGAATATGAAGACATACTGTATAATGATAAGATATCTGGTGCATATGCAAGATTATTCTGCGATTACATGGGTATTGTACTAGCCATTCTTCCAGTATTCTTAGCTGTGACCAGAGGCTTACGTGATAAAAAAGCGAAAGCTTTTGACGTTATTTTCTCAAAGAAAGCCTCATCCATAGCGATTGTTATGTCTCGTTATCTAGCTACTGTAAGTATGGTAGTAATTCCGGTAATTTTACTAAGCATATCACCTGCCTTACAATCCTTATATTCAGCGGTCAATAATGGAATTAAGGGAGATGCCTTCGCTTATCTAAGATACATTGGAGGCTGGTTACTTCCGACTATTATGATAACAGCTTCAGTTGGATTTTTCTTAACGGAATTAACCGATGGACCAATTGCAATCTTAGTTCAAGGTTTATGGTGGTATATAAGCATGTTTATGGGAGCGGAATCATTGGTAGGAACGGTTGGCTATAATATTATGCCTAGATTTAATACCATAGGCGAGCATGAAGTCTATAAAGCGATATTACCGCAATTAGTAAAGAATCGGTTGTTTTATAGTGGTATGGGGATATTGCTGATTACTGCCACGATTGTAGTGTACCATTATAAACGAAAGGGGGCACTGAATTATCATGGAAAGATATTTAAACATCGCAAAAGTGAACTTGAAATTTAATTTGCTACCTCATATCATTGTAGTGCTCTTTTTAGCAGTACTTGCACCAGTTATTATGGGAGTATCCAATCTAGAACCCTTACAGGTAGCAAAAGTAGTAGATTTTTATCTTTCTTTATTTGGTATCGTACTTTGTATCCCTTTGTTTATTCCGGATGAAGATCGTAGCGTTCGTGAATTAATACAATCAAAGAAAGAATCGATGTACCTAGTGCAGGGCATTCGTATAGTTGAGGGCGTTATCCTATTATTAATTAGCCTTGCCTTGTTCTTGCTGTTTATGAAACAGCAAAGGAGCCAGTTTCCATATTGTCAATATCTATATGGAGCAATAGCCAATGGATTGTTTTTGGGCGGATTAGGTATAATGATGTACAGTATACTTGATAATCTTGCAGTAGCTTATATGATACCTATATTGTACTATGTTATGTGTATGGGAGGAGGCAAGAAGTACGTTGGTAGATTTTATTTGTTTTCATTGATGGGAGGAGACATAGGTGATAAGATCTATCTTTTGGTGGCAGGTATTATTATGATTGTTGTTGGAATTATCATTAGAAATAAAAAGAAGATAAAACGATTTATTAATCGATAAGAAGTTTTCTATCTTAAAGCAAAGCTTTTTCTTATAATGGGGTAATGAATAAAAGTTCATTACCCCATTTGTATGGGCATAATTAGATTGATATGGATTCATGGATTTCTTCCTCCAATAAATTATAGTTAATCCTTAATAAATAGTTTAATCAAATAATAATGAAACTACAAGGAATGGAACGATTAAAAAACAAACTATTGGGTTACATGTTATAATGCAATTATGTTATAATACATATGTAAAAAGAGTTAGGCAATTAGAACACTCTTCTTGAGGTTTTTACAACTTATCAAAAAGAGTTTGGACGTTGCCTATGTGATTAAAGAGCTAGAGAAGGGATTATGTACCATGAGATGTTTAATATTAAGTAACAATGAAATAGCAGATGAAGAATGCCAATGCGTTATTAAGGAATCATATAAAGTAAAGAATGGAAAAGAATTACCGAAGAAAGTGAAGAGAATTGTTGGTTGGAAGAGTATCTGTAAGTCTTGTAGCAATCATAAATTATCGAAATAGATATAGATAATTGCGAATAAATATTTATGGAGGTAGTCAAACATGTTTAATGAATTGACTAAGAGTGATATCAAGAAGATTCAAGATGAGATTGATTATCGTAAATTAGTTGTTAGAAAAGAAGCGATTGATGCTGTGAAGGAAGCCAGAGCTCACGGAGATTTAAGTGAGAACTTTGAATATTATGCCGCTAAGAAGGATAAAAATAAGAATGAAAGCCGTATTCGTTATCTTGAGAGAATGATTAAAACCGCTAAGGTGATAGAGGATTCTTCTGAAGAGGATGTAATTGGAATGAATAACACAGTTGAATTATATTTTGAAGAAGACGATTTAACAGAAACCTATCGTATCGTAACAACAGTACGAGAGAATGTTTTAAAAGGTTTAATTAGTATTGAATCACCACTAGGTAAAGCAATTATAGGACATCGTGTTAATGACCGTGTACACATTCAAGTGAATGATAAATATGGTTATGATGTTGTAGTTAAGTCAATTACGAATACTGCGGAAGATGAAAATGATAGAATAAGAGGATTTTAATATTCAATAGGGGCCGTTAGGTTTAGTAAGGGGGTAAGATATTGAAGAGGTTCATGGTATGTTTGATTTTATGTTTGGTATGTATGAGTGTTGGTGGTTGTAAGAAAGAAAGTGGGAACCAATCAATTGTTCAAGATAATGAGCAAGTTGGGGGACTTAAAGAAGAACAAAGTCAACAGAATCAACAAAGTCAACCAGATGAAGAGAAGACGAAAGATGAGAGTGACGATATAAAGACAGAGGAAGAGACGATTAACAGTGAAGCTGCAGAGGATAAGGACGTAGCAGGTGTTGAATATGAGGAGTATAGGGGAGAAATTCCGCATATATTCATTCATACATTAATTGCTTATCCAGAGCTTAAGGATAAGAATGGTTTAATGAGATATGACAGTGATTGCATTAATGTGCAAGAATTTAAGAATCTATTAGAGGAATTGTATAAGAATGGGTATAGTCTGATTGATATTAATGAAACATACTATGAGGATTCCGATGGTAAGATGAAACTTGCTGAGAGTGTACAAGTACCAAAGGGAAGAAAACCTTTGATTTTTTCCGTTGATGACGTGGTCTATGATGTTAAGAAACGTGGTAATGGAATGGTGGATTTTCTAACGGTGAACAAGGATAATCAGATTGTATCAGGGACCTATCAAAAAGATGGATCCGTCGTGTATTCAGATGATAATGAGTTTGTGCCAATACTTGAGAAATTTATCGAGAAGCATCCTGACTTCTCCTCCCAAGGAGCAAGGATGACATTATGTATGACCGGTTTTACAGGAGTATTTGGTTATCGAACTGATGCGGATTACGAGGGAGATCGCGATGCAGAGATTGTAAAGGCAAAAAAGGTTACAAAAAGGTTGAAAGAACTTGGTTATAGCTTTGCTAGCCATAGCTATGGGCATTACGATGTAACGAAACATACAGTACAGAGTCTTAAGAAAGATTTACAAAGATTTCAAGACGAAGTCATACCAATAATTGGGGAGACCAAGATATTCGTATATCCGTATGGAAAACTGGTGAAGCCAAAAGAGGAAAAGTATGAATTACTCCGCGATTATGGCTACCGTGTATTTTGTTCGGTGAGTAATTTCTTCTATCGAAGAGATTACGAGGAAGGGCATTCCATATATATGACAAGAGTATCTATTGATGGATATTCTCTACGGAATTATAAAACGGTACTTGCTCCTGTAGTAGATGTAGACAAAGTGATAGATCGTTAGTATGCTACCAATGATTATTAAGATATTAATGATAAATACTAAACATAATGAATTGTAATTGTTTATAAACTTTAGAATATTAGTTTTTTGATTGCAAAATAACAGAAAATTTGACAAAAATCATGATTATTTCTATTGAATGTATGTTTTTTCAGTTATTAAATATAAATATTTGCTTATATAATTGGAAAAGTTATAAGATTGTAAGGCTTATACTGGAGTATTTCGAATACTTTTTAAAGGTTGATTTTGAAAAAAAGTCTATGATATAATAGACCGATATGTTTGATGACAAATTATACAAGGGATGTATATGGTCAATGTTTCATTGATCAAAGTTAAGTCACAAATGATTTTTAAGTAGGAGGATGTACTTCAATGAAAGAACTGAGCAATCAGAATCAAAAAGTAGCACAAGATGGTATTTATAATGTGAAACAGCTGGGTTTACCGAAGACGTTATTATTAGGATTCCAACACACATTTGCAATGTTTGGTGCAACTGTGTTAGTTCCTATTTTAACAGGTCTTAGTGTTTCAACTACATTATTTATGGCTGGTATTGGAACTTTGTTATTTCATTTATTATCAAAGGGAATGGTACCAGCATTTTTAGGGTCTTCTTTCGCGTTTTTAGGTGGTTATGCTGCTGTAGCACCGCTTAAAGATGGTGTAGCGGATCCAATTCAATTAGCATATGCATGTGGTGGTGTTTTTGTAGCAGGTCTTGTATATTTGGTGGTAGCAGCCTTTATTAAGGCGTTCGGAGCGAAGAAGGTAATGCGTTTCTTCCCACCAGTTGTAACAGGGCCTATTATTATAGCTATCGGTCTTACTCTTGCACCTACAGCAATTAACAACTGCTCTACTAACTGGCTTATTGCTCTAGCTGCAGTAGCTATTGTAATTGTGTGTAATATTTGGGGAAAAGGTATGGTTAAGATTATTCCTATTATGTTAGGAATTGTAGGTGCTTATATCTTAGCACTCTGTATGGGAGAAATAGATTTTACTACAGTCAAAGAAGCAGCGTGGTTTGGTGTTCCATTGAAAACAGCTAATTTTGCAAAATTTAATCTAAGTGCAATTATTACTATTGTGCCAATTTCGCTAGCTACCATGATGGAGCATATTGGAGACATCTCTGCTATTGGTGCTACCACAGGGAAGAACTACATTGCAAATCCAGGACTTCATAGAACATTACTAGGAGATGGTCTTGCAACAAGTGTTTCTGCCTTATTCGGTGGCCCAGCAAATACTACTTATGGTGAGAATACAGGAGTACTTGCATTATCGAAAGTATATGACCCATTAGTAATGAGAATTGCAGCTTGTATCGCAATCGTGTTATCTTTCTCACCTAAGTTTGCAGCAATAGTAAGTTCTGTACCGACAGCGATTATTGGTGGTGTATCATTGATCTTATACGGAATGATTTCTGCAATCGGTGTGCGCAACGTGGTTGAGAATACTGTAGATTTTACAAAGAGTAGGAATCTTATCATAGCAGCAGTTATCCTTGTTAGTGCATTAGGTATCCAATACCAATATGTATATAACGAAGCAATAGGTGCTAATGTGATTAATTCAGGTGTTAATTTCGTTATTGGTGGATTTGATATTAATTTATCGGGTATAGCTGTCGCAGCTCTTGCAGGTATTTTGCTCAATGCGATACTTCCGGGTAAAGATTATGAATTCAAGGAAGATTAATTAATTAGAAAGTTATATATCGTGTATTCAGACTGTAGAATATCATTTAATTGGTATGCTACAGTCTTTTTATGTTGGAATATGGAACAATTCCACGACATAAATTTAGTCCCGAACAATATTATGTTGAATAAGATATATTATGCAATATGAAATATAGAAAAAGGGAGATAATTATGAATTGTGGAAATAATCATTCCTGTTGCGACAGAATGAATAGATGCGGTGAAATGCCTAGAAGGGAAATGTCAAGAAGAGAAATGCCTACATGTGAACCAGTAAGACCATCCTGTGAGATGGTAAGGCCTACATGTGAGCCAGTAAGGCCATCCTGTGAAATGGTAAGACCAGAACGTGAAATGGTAAGACCAGAACGTGAAATGGTAAGACCAGAACGTGAAATGGCAAGACCATCACGCGAAATGGTAAGGCCATCTTGTGAAATGAAAAAACCATCCTGTGAAATGGTAAGACCAGCACGTGAAATGGCAAGACCAGCACGCGAAATGGTAAGGCCATCTTGTGAAATGAAAAAACCATCCTGTGAAATGGTAAGACCAGAACGTGAAAAGGTAAGACCAACACGTGAAATGGTAAGACCAGCACGTGAAATGGTAAGGCCATCTTGTGAAATGGAAAAACCATCCTGTGAAATGATGAGACCATCCTGTGAATCAACAAGACCATCCTGTGAACCAGTTAGACCAGCTCGTGAAATGGTAAGACCATCTCGTGAACATACAAGGCCAAGTTGCAGTTGTGAAATGCCACAAAATGAGTGTGTAAGACCTTCTCGTGGCTGTGCAGCAGAAAAAGAAGTTGTAGAGAACATTATTATGCAGAATGACTGTTCTTGCCAAGAATTCATGAGATTAAATGACTGGTTCAATTGTACTTTTGATAAATCTCGTAGAGAGTTTATGGGGGCAGAAAAGGGACTTATGGATGCTAAAGATTGTATTAAGATGGGGTTATGCTATAACGAGAAAGTAAAGGAAATTAGCATATGTATGGACGAATTTTTAGAATCCATGAATGAAGCTGATTCTTGTGAAACTCATCATGCATGTCACAATAGAAGAAATACTAGCAACTGTGGTTGTAATACGTGTGGCTGCAATACAAATTGCAACAATAGCTGTATGCAAAGATGTGAACCTATGAAGTGTGATCCATGTATGAAGATGAGAAGAGAATTAAACGAAATGCTTTGTAATCTCAATAAGGTGGAAGAGGAAAGCTTAGAGTGCACACAGAAAGCAATTGATAAATTAACGGAAGCTGGACAGCTTAGCAAATGTATTTGTGAATTAAAGAATAAGCTTGCAAAGAATTGTTATCCAAAATGTTAATATACGAGGCTTAAAAACCCAAAATTGATTTGGGTGTCAAAAGTCCTCTTTATATTTTAATTCGTCAATTTGCACAATTTATAAATCGTTATGTGATGCAAACCATAGTTTATTCGCAACTCGCTTTCGCCCCGCTGAAGTTCGTAGTGGTACGTAAGGCTCTAAAATACAGAGCCAAAGTACCAACGACTTCATACAGTTGCTCACCAAACTATGTTCTGCATCACATTAGTCAGGTTTGTTAATGTACAAAATGACGAAGGCAAGTTTAGTGAATGACTTTTGACACCCGAACCAAAATTGTAACTAAAACTATAAAAAGTTGGATGCTTATGACGGTTTTGATATACGTCATAGGCATCCATAATTCATTACTGCTCTTGGTCAACCCAAGTAAAATTCTAACTGCATTCTGTAGTAGTATGTCTAGCTATCTAAGTCTTTGTAGCATAAGAACCAATCAACACAATGTAAACCAAGTTCATTAGGATTTTCCTTATGTATAAGTAGTTCTTCATATGTCCTTGGAGCAGGAACAAGGACAGGCTGTCCTGAAATCCAGTTAGCTGGGGTTAATACACCGTATTCATCAGTTGTTTGTAAAGCTTGTAATAATCGAAGCATCTCAGGTACGCTTCTTCCATTGGCTGCAGGATAAGATAAAATTGCACGAATGGTTTGTGTAGGGTCAATAAAGAAGACATCACGAACCGTTTCTGTATAGTTCGAAGACGGAACAAGCATTCCATAAAGCCTAGCGATGTCGCCACTGCGATCAGCGATAATTGGAAAAGGAACAGGAACTCCTGTTAATTCCTGAATTGTGTATACCCAGTCAAGATGTGAAGGATTGCTATCAATACTAAGACCTAATAGTGAAGCACCCAAGTTTTCAAACATAGGGTACGCTTGTGTAAAAGCTATGAATTCTGTTGTGCACACAGGTGTAAAATCCCCAGGATGACTAAATAGTATTAGCCATTTACCAGTGTAGTCGGACATTTTAACAGGACCAAAAGTGGTTTGTGCGTTAAAATATGGTGCCTTCATTCCAATGGATAAACAATTTTCTGCCAAAATAATACCTCCCAGATAATACTTTTTATATAGTATATGTATAAATCTTAGAAAGTTGGCTTGGATAAGAAAACTCTTTGATAATCACTTTACACGTATGGTATACTAAATCCAGGTTAGGCTACACACTCGGTTTGTACATTTTCCTAAACGCACACCTCAATTATATGAGGTAATCAATAAATGAAAAGGAAGTACAACACATATTGTGGATGGAAATCAAGTTGTACTTAAAGATGTGGAAAAGGAGAGGAATTATGTTAACAAGTCTTGCACTAATTTTTTTACTAGGTCTATTACTAGGCTCTATATTCAAGAAGTTAAAGCTGCCAGCTTTACTTGGTATGATCGTTACAGGAATACTGTTAAGTCCTCATGCCCTCAATCTTCTAGATGATTCGATCTTATCTATATCAGCGGATTTACGCCAACTAGCATTAGTAATTATACTAACTAGAGCAGGACTATCTTTAAATCTGGAAGATTTGAAGAAGGTGGGAAGACCTGCCATACTTATGTGCTTTGTACCAGCTTGTTTTGAAATTGTTGGTATTGTCCTTTTAGCACCTAAACTATTAGGAGTTACTGTGATTGAAGCAGCTATTATGGGGGCAGTGGTAGCTGCGGTGTCTCCGGCTGTTATTGTACCAAGGATGCTCCGTCTTATGGAGGAGGGGTATGGAGTAAAACATAGTATACCACAATTAATACTTGCTGGTGCATCTGTGGATGATGTTTTTGTTATTGTATTATTTACGTCATTTATTTCGTTAGAAACAGGTGGCAGTGTATCAATTATGGATTTTATTAAAATACCAATATCTATTCTAATAGGAATCGTAGTAGGCGCATTTGGCGGTAAGATTTTAACGATATTTTTTAGAAAATTTCATATGAGAGATTCTGTGAAGTTGTTAATTATATTAAGTATATCGTTCTTATTAATTGCTTGCGAAGAGATTCTGAAACCATATGTTCCAATGTCTGGCTTGATTTCGATAATGGTATTGGCAATTGCGATATATCGTTCGTATGAAGAGTTAGCAAACCGTTTGTCTCAAAAGTATAATCGTCTTTGGGTAGCGGCTGAAGTGTTACTTTTTGTATTGGTAGGGGCAACCGTAGATATAGAGAATGTATTCCAGTCAGGAATCTATGCAGCTATATTAGTAGTCGGAGGTCTTATCTTCCGTATGGTAGGTGTATTAGTTTGTTTAATTAAAACAAAACTTACCAAGAAGGAAAAGGTATTCTGTATGATTGCATATACACCAAAGGCAACCGTTCAAGCTGCTATCGGTGCAGTTCCGCTAGCAATGGGACTTGCTTGCGGTAACATAGTATTGACTGTGGCGGTATTAGCCATATTGATAACAGCACCTTTTGGAGCTATATTAATCGATTCACTTTACAAAAAATTATGTGAAAAATAAAGCATTGTAAGTGACGTAAACGCTATGAGTTAAGTTCTGTAATTGCTTAAGTAAAATATTCCTCGTATAGTATGTATACTTTTTGCCATAATAAATACTGTATGTTACGTTGATTCGTGACTTCAAACAATATACAAATTAAAAATTAAATTAATGGAGGACCATTATGGAAAAGAATTCGAGTATCGGTTGTACTGTTAACAATTGTCAATATCATGCGCAAAGTGATAATTACTGTACGTTGAGTAAAATTGAAGTAGGAACCCACGAACCAAATCCTACTAAAGTGGAATGTACAGATTGTACGTCATTTGAATGTAAACCGGAAGCTAGTTGTTGTAAATAACTAGGAACTCTACTAAAAGGCTGTATCATAAAATTGATGGAATGTAAATTCTGTAAATTTTGTGTTACAGCCTTTTATATTGGTTCGTAATGGATTATTAAAACTTAAAATAGTAAATTATACTTGACTATACAATGAAAATGGGGTTTATTATATAAGGCGACAGTTAATTACGGAGGAAATTTAAATGAAACAAACAGATTTATTAAACGATAATGTAAAGAAACTATTTTTTCGTTATCTAATACCATCAGTTAGTGCTACATTAGTAACTTCAATTTATGTGTTAGCAGATACGATTTTTATTGGAAAAGGGATATCAGATACAGCAGTGGCTGCACTTAATATAATAATACCATTATTTTCGTTGTATTTTGGAATGGGTTTACTCTTTGGCGTTGGTGGCTCAGTACTATTATCAGTAGCAAAAGGACAAGGGGATGAGAAGAAGGCTAATACGTATTTTACAGTGGCGTTTATCGCTAATGGTATAACTTCGCTTATCTTTTTAATTATTAATTTAGTAGCATTTGATCAAATTGCATACTTATTAGGTGCCTCGGAAACGACAATTGGTTATATACGTGAATACGGAATGTATTTCATTTGGGGTATACCATTCTTCTGCTTCTCATCCTTCTTACAAGCGTTTGTTAGGAATGATAAGGCTCCGAAACTATCCATGATAGCAGTTATTAGTGGTGGTGTTATTAATATTATAATTGACTATGTATTTATCTATATTTTTGATATGGGTATGGGAGGTGCATCATTAGCTACTGTGCTTGGTTCGGTAGTTTCTTGTCTAATATTATCAACTCATTTCTTATCAAAATCGAATACTTTACATCTAGTAAAACAAGGATTACAATTACGCTATTTTGGTGACGTAACTAAGAATGGATTTTCTAGTTTTTTAATTGAGATGTCATCTGGAATTGTTATATTCATATTCAATAATCGAGTACTTCATTATATTGGTGACGTTGGGGTTACCGTGTATAGTATCATCTCTAATACAGCAATTATAGTATCCTCATTAAGTAATGGTATATCGCAAGCAGCACAACCATTGTTAGCGTTGAATTATGGTGCGGGCAAATATGATCGAATTAATCAAGTCAAACGTCTTGGATTAGGTTTTTCTTTCGCCACGGGGATCGTGTTTGCAGTGGTTGGCTTTTGTTTTCCAGAGTTTGTTGTGGGATTATTCATACATCCATCAAAAGAAGTACAGGAATTAGCACCAATGGCCATTCAGATTTACTTCATATCATTTATACTAATGGTTCCTAACATCTTTTATAGCAATTATTTTCAATCAACTTTACAACCAATCTACGCACTCATTATCTGTGTGTTGAGAGGATTGATACTTAGTGGTGTTTTAGTTTATATCTTACCGACTATACTTGGAGTAAAAGGTATTTGGATGACGATGATTTTTGTTGAATGTATAACGTTAGCGGTAATCATTGCGTTTGTTCTTAGAGAGAAGAGGCAGTCTATCGAATATAAGTAGTATTAAAGAGGGTGAGGAGGACGTCCCATGACGCTACAACAGTTAAGATATGCGGTTGAGGTTGCAAAATTAGATTCCATAAGTGAAGCTGCGAAGCGTCTCTTTGTATCGCAACCAAGACTATCCAATGCGATTAAAGAATTAGAGAATGAGGTCAACATTGAGATCTTTATAAGAAATAATAAGGGGATTCAGGTTTCTGCGGAAGGAGCAGAATTCCTAGGATATGCAAGGCAAGTTTTGGAACAAACAGACTTGCTGGAACATCGATATTGCAATACAAAGCCTACGAAGCAGAGTTTCTGTGTATCTACGCAACACTATGCATTCGCAGTGAATGCCTTTGTTGAATTGATGAAAGAATATGGCTTAGAAGAATATGAATGTTCCTTAAGAGAAACCAAGACATATGATATCATAGACGATGTTAAAAACCGACGGAGTGAGATTGGAATTATCTATATGAATGATTTTAACTCTAAAGTTCTGATCAAGATGATGAAAGAGAATAATTTGACATTCACGGAGTTGTTTATAGCAAAACCACATGTGTTCATAAGTTCAAAGAATCCTTTAGCAAAGAAGGAGAGTGTTACATTAGAAGACTTGAATGAGTATCCATATCTTTCGTTTGAACAAGGAAGTAATAATTCATTCTATTTTTCAGAAGAGATCCTTAGTACATTATCTAGAAAGAAAAATATTCATGTTAGTGATCGAGCTACTCTATTCAATCTACTAATAGGTTTGAATGGGTATACCATATCAACAGGAATTATTAGTGCTAAACTTAATGGAGAAAATATCATTGCCGTTCCATTATTGATAGAAGAGAAGATTACAATCGGATATTTAACGCATAACAATGGAAAGCTAAGTAGGTTAGGGGAACTATATATAGAATCTATTACAAGATATATTGAGAAAATAATATAAATAATAATTATAAAACAAATGGAGAAAAAAGAAAATATTTATACAACTAATTTCCTATGAATTACTTTTAATTCATGAGGAATTATGCTATTATAAAGAGTAGTTGTAAGGTTGTAGGTACTTAGTTAGAGGAGAAAAACAAATTGAATATTGAAGTTTTAAAGAAAAATGGGCAGTTACGTGTTTATAAAAAGAAAGAAGTTATATGCCGTGAGGATGAAACTGGAAAGTATGTGTATTTATTACTGAAAGGAAAAGCTGACATATACAAAAAAGTTGGACAAGATCAGGCTGATAAGCATGTTGCGAATATTTTGGAAGGAACAGTTTTTGGAGAATCTTCTCTTATCGAAGGAAAAAAAAGAAATGCAAGTGTAGTTGCGGGCAGTGATAATACAGTTGTATTAGAATTTGAAAATCGAAAATATCGTGTAATACTTCGAGAAGAACCTGACATAGCATTTATGTTAATAAGAACACTTATGAATCGAGTAAACCTAGCCATGGATAAATTGTTATCTGTTGACCCGGCATATATTTACAGTTGCAGAACAAATGATATCTATATAATGGTGTCATCATTGGACATTGAGACGTTTAAAGAAATTGTTAAAGGAAATCGTGATTATCCATTAACAGTATTAAAAGAATTTAGTGAAATGTTAGATTCTTTGAATCAGAGAATGCTATCATAGGGAAGTTGAAGTTATACCTTTAACTTTCTTATGATAGCATTTTTTGACTATTAGTTTGGGTTAGTTTCTTCCTATTATAATGCGTTAATCAATACGCTAATCAAATAAAGAGGTATTGTGATAACGTGCAAAAGTAAAATATGAATATAAATGTAAATAATGGATAAAAATGTGAATATACATTGGAGTTTAAAAGTAATATAAAGAAAAACATGGAAAACTTGAATATTTTGGTTGCAATATTATTAGATAGTATGTATAATTTAAAAATGTAATGAATATATAAAACTATATACAGGTTGTCTTTTGAAAAAAATATAAGTTTAGCTGATAACTTCGTATATATTGCAATTAAGTTTTTTGAATTAAGATTAATTAGCTATAAAATAGCTACATAAATGCTGCGAATTATATAATAAATATGCAAAATTAGAAAAAATAAATTAATTTTAACAAAAAAAACCGAATAAAACATAGTTGACAAACAATTACAAAGATGGTAGAATCTGTATCTATATTGAACAAGGGTGTTCTGGGATTCCGGAATACCCCTTTTGTCTCTTTATATTTTTTTTGGTTAATACTTTAAAGTTGTAAAGCTGAGACGAGATAAAAGAACGCTATATTACCATCATAATTAGGCACAGTACAAGTTGAATCGTAATTATTCACACAGTATATTATATATATGCAGAAAATGACTTGCTGAGAATTAGGGTCATGCATCTACAATAGGTTTACTTGCGGGGTTATTTCTATTGTTGTGTTTTATGCTTGTGTTGTTTAATAAATAAAATAATTAAGGAGGAAGATTTATGAAGAAAAAAGGCTTAGCGTTATTACTAGCGTTAACACTTACAGTTACTATGATAGCTGGATGCTCTAAAAAGAACGAAAAAAAGAATGAAACAAAAACGGAAGAAACTGATGGTACTTCAACAGATGATTCTACTACAACAGATGAATCAACAACAGAAGTAACCAATACAGAACCTTCAGGACAAATTATCCTTGGTGATGTTACAGAATTCAATGGTAGTTTTATCGAAGGCTGGGGAAATAATGGTGCCGATTACATTATCAAAGAATTAATTGGAACATATCCAGGTTTTTATGGTACAGCAGAACTTAGTAGTGCAGCTGAATATGTATATAATCCAACTGTACTTACATCTGATCCAGAAACTACTTTGAATGAAGATGGTTCTAAAACATTTAAATTTACATTAAACAAAGATCTAGTATGGTCTGATGGTTCAGCACTTACTGCTAATGATTATGTTGGTTACCTAATGATATATGCTTCACCTGAATTCGGTGAAATTGAAGGATCAAATACAGCTGGAAATACATTAGTTGGTTTTGATACATATAATACGGGAGATACAAAAGAGTTCTCCGGAATTCATTTGATTGATGATTATACATTCACTATCACTATTAAAGCTGACTATATTCCTACTTACTTTGAGGCTTATGCTTCAGCAGTGACACCAATTCCTTTCTCAGTATATGCTCCTGGTGTAACAATCAAAGATGATGGAAATGGTTGTTATTTATCAGATAACTATTCTGCAGAAATTATCAAAGAACCTATGACAGCCGAGAGATATAAACCTACAGTTACTTGTGGACCATACAAATTCGTAAGCTATGATGCAACAAATCAAGAAGTAGCTCTTGAAGTAAATGATAAGTTCAAAGGTAACTATGAAGGAAAGAAACCTTCCATTGCAAAAGTTATTATGAAATATACAGAAGAAGCTACTCAACTTGATGAGCTAGCAGCTGGCAATGTAGATTTACTTGCTGGTATCTCTGGTGGAGATAAAATCAATGCTGGTCTTGATTTAGTAGATCAAGGTAAAGCGGATTACGCAACTTACTTAAGAAATGGTTATGGTTTATTAGCATTCCATACAGATTTTGGTCCAACGCAGTTCAAATCAGTACGTCAAGCAATCACTTATTGTTTAGATAGAACAACCTTCTGTTCACAATATACAGGTGGTTTCGGATCATTAGTTAATTCAGAATATGGTCTTGGACAATGGATGTACCAAGAAAGAAAAGATAGTGTTGATGCGGAATTAAATCCTTATTCATACAGCATTGATAAAGCAAAAGAAGTTCTTGATGCAGATGGCTGGAACCTTAACGAAAAAGGTGACGCTTATGTAGATGGTACAGATACATTACGTTACAAAGAAGTTGATGGAAAATTAATGGCTTGTGAAATTCAATGGGCTTCATCTGATAACTCAGTTGCACAATTACTTGCAACGATGCTACCAGGGGAAGTGGAAAAAGCTGGTATGAAATTAACTACAACTGTAGTTGACTTCCCTACACTACTTAACAACTATTACCGTGAAGGAATTGATGAACCTCAATTCAATATGTATAACTTAGGAACTGGTTTCACTCCAATTCCACAATTTGAGTATAACTACAACACAGCTAAGAACTTCTTAGGAAATTATAATACAAACTTCTGGATGGATGATAAGATTATGAATATGGGTTATGATCTTACTAAGACAGATCCAACTGATAAAGAAGGATATCTTGACAAATGGGAAGCTATCGTAAAAGAAATCAATGAACAAATGCCAAATATTCCTCTTTACTCAGATGAATATCATACCTTCTTCAATCCAAAAGTACAAGGATATGTTGGTGATGACACATTCAGTATTGGATTATCATTAATCTATATGTCAGTTACTGAATAATTGATTCTTAGATTTAACATAGTATTAGTTTTAGAGTTAATAAGTTTAAAACTAAGGTATCTGGAAATAGGGCATTCTAATAATGCCCTATTTCCTTGATAATAAAACATATCTTAAGAATAGGTTTGGATTATACATAATTAATAATAGTAAATAAGTGTGAAAGTGTCTGGAAGTTTTTGTAGTCATATTAGGTGATGTCTACATAAAAAGCAAGAAAGCAGGTGTGGATAAGATGGCAAAATACATAGTAAAACGTTTAATGTATATGGTATTTGTATTCTTTATAATGTCTATCTTAATGTTTGGAATTTATAAGATGGTACCTGGGGATCCAGCAAGACTTCTATTAGAAGGTTCTAAAGCTAGTATGAAACCAGAAGTATACGAGATGCAATACCAACAAGCAAGAGAAAGATTAGGTCTTGATAAACCAATTCCCGTACAATATGTTGTATGGATTACGAATATGTTACAAGGTGATTTTGGTTATTCTTCAAATTACCGTAAAGATGTAATTGATGTAGTAGCGGAACCGTTACGTAATACAATACAGCTGAATGTATTAGCGATTATAGTAGTATTTGTAATAACAATACCATTAGGTATTATGTGTGCCGTCAAGAAGCGGAGTACATTTGATAATGTTATTCAGGTTTTCTCGGTCGTCGGGTATAGTTTGCCGACGATTATTATATCGTTGGTACTGATTTGTTTTTTGGCGGTAAAAACTCCCATCTTCCCGGTTAGTGGTGTTAATTCGGTTGGATTTTCTGGAACGGCTATCCAGAAGTTTTTTGATATGTTATGGCATATGGCATTACCAGTTTTAGTTATCGTATTAGGCTCTATTGGATCTATTACTAGATATGTAAGAGCTGCAATGATTGAATCACTAAGTATGGACTACATCAGAACGGCGAGATCGAAAGGGGTTCGAGAAAGAGTAGTTATCTATTCTCATGCTTTCCGTAACGCCTTACTTCCAATTGTAACGATTGTTACAGGTTGGATTGTAAGCGTATTCTCTGGTTCTGTTATTATAGAAACTATATTCTTATGGCCAGGTATTGGTAAGGTATTATATGATGGTTTAATGCAACAGGATTTCATGGTTGTACTAGCTATGCAGATGTTTTACGTTATAATTGCTTTATTAGGTAATCTATTGATGGATATTGCATATTGTATGGTTGACCCTAGAGTAAAGCTTGATTAGGAGGAAGAGAGATGAGTAAAGAAAACAATAAAAAGTCTAAGAGATCACATGTAAGCTTATTAGGCTTATTGTTTGGAAATCGTAATAAACAGCTCTCTTTCTTAGAAGAAGAGCAGTTACAAAGTCCAATTCGAACCATTATTAAGAATTTCGTGGCTAATAAAGTAGCTATGACTTCTTTATTTATGTTTATATTTATTTTCCTTGGTGTACTTATCTATCCAGCAGTTAACAAGATTGATTTGTCTTACCAAGAACAAACACAACAAAATGTTTCTCCAGGATTTAATATGATGAAAGTTCCTAAGAAGTTACAAGGGAATATCAAAGAAATTTCTATTGGTGCTACCTTCAGCGTAGGGTTATCGAACGATGGTGAAGTATTCGTTTGGGGAAAATCTAAGATTACATCGGTTATTGATGTTAAGAATATTCCTGATAATATGGGAAACGTTGTGCAGATAGCAGCTGGAGCGGACCATGTGCTAGCGATGAATGACAAAGGTGAATTGTTTGCTTGGGGTAATTCTCGTAATAAGCAATGTGCAATTCCAGACAATCTAAAACAAGTAACCAACATTAAAAGAATCTATTCTGGTTACCAATGTTCAGCGGTAGTAACAGAAGATGGTATGGTGTATTTCTGGGGAAATACAGGTATCATGGATTTCAAGATTGGTGATTACCAAGGCCAAATCGACAAAATCGCAATCAATTCTCAAGGTGTTCTTGGTTTAACAAAAGATGGTCAAGTAGTTAGCTTAACTGCTAATGAATTAGCTTTCTCAAGAATTCCAGAAGGAATGGGTAAGGCAGTGGATATCGCATTAACAGCTCAAACAGGAGCAGCCGTTACAGAAGATGGTAAAGTTTATGTGTGGGGGAATAAATCCAAGAACATTCATGATGGCGAAACACTTGAAGGTGTAGTAGCAATCCAAGGTGGTAGATTCCATTATACTGCTACGTTAGCAAATGGTGATATTGTATCTTGGGGACAAGAGGCTTTTGGTCAAGCAAAGGTACCTTCTAAGGTGAATAAAGCAAACATCTCAGCAGTATATACTGGATATTATCAAAACTATGCAATTACAGAAAAGGGAAATGCAATTACTTGGGGATTAAAGGGATATATCTTAGGTACAGACAATTACGGACGTGATGTATTATCCCGTATCATGCATGGTGGGCGTATGACCATGTCAATAGGTGCCATCGCAATAATTATCTCAATTACAATAGGTATCATAGTAGGTGGTGTATCTGGCTACTTCGGTGGTAAAATCGACATGATTTTAATGCGTATTGCAGAAATTGTATATGCACTACCATTCTTACCATTTGCCATGACATTATCCGCGATAATCGGTAATAGGATTAGTGAAACGCAACGTATTGCCCTAATCATGGTTATCTTAGGTCTTCTATCTTGGCCAGGAGATGCCAGACTTGTACGTGCACAAGTACTTGCAGAACGTAATAAAGAATTCGTTACAGCAGCTCGTGCAGTTGGTGTTAAACAAAAAAGTATCATCTTTAGACATATTATTCCTAACGTTGTATCTGTAATCATCGTTAGTGCAACATTAGGATTTGCTAGTGCCATGTTAACAGAGTCTGGGTTATCCTTCTTAGGATTTGGTGTTCGTGAACCAAGACCAACGTGGGGTAACATGCTGAATGGTGCTCAGTCTTCCACGGTAATTCTTCAATACTGGTGGAGATGGGTATTCCCTTCCATAGCCTTAGGACTAGCTACAATTAGTATTAACTTAATCGGTGATGGGCTACGTGATGCAGTCGATCCGAAAGCAAATGAGAGATAGGAGGGATAAGAAATGGCTTTATTAGAGATAAAAGATCTTCACACGTTCTTTGATACAAAAAAAGGAACCGTTAAAGCTGTAAACGGCGTTTCTTATTCTGTTGACGCCGGTAAAACATTAGGTGTCGTTGGAGAAAGTGGTAGTGGTAAAAGTGTATCTGCCATGAGTATTCTTCGTCTACTTGATAACAATGGTCGCGTAGATAGCGGCGAAATTATCTTCGATGGTAAGAATATTCAGGATTGTACGAAGAAAGAGATGTATAAGATTCGTGGAAATGATATCTCTGTTATCTTCCAAGAACCTATGACAAGTTTGAATCCTGTTTTCACAATCGAGAGACAATTAAGTGAACCTTTCATAATTCATCAAGGAATGAAAAAGAAAGAAGCAAGAAAGAAAGTTGTAGAGATGTTAGCAGCTGTTAAGATTCCTAATCCGGAATCAGTAGCAAAACAGTATCCACATCAATTATCTGGTGGTATGAGACAACGTGTTATGATCGCAATAGCACTTGCCTGTCAACCAAAGTTACTAATTGCAGATGAACCTACAACAGCTCTTGATGTTACGATTCAAGCACAAATACTTAAGCTTATGAATGAGCTTAAGAAAGAAAAAGGAACATCAATTCTATTCATCACTCATGACCTTGGTGTAATTAATGAGATGGCAGATGACGTTGCAGTTATGTACTGTGGTCAAGTTGTAGAGATGGCACCTGCAAGAAAGATCTTTACAAAGCAAAAATATTCTCATCCTTATACAGAAGGACTAATGGAATCTATCCCAAGACTAGATACCCCAACAGGTGTTCGTCTTGAAGCAATTCCGGGAGCGGTTCCTCATCCACTTGATTTACCAAAGGGTTGTAAATTTGCACCTAGATGTAAATATGCAACTGACAAGTGTAGAGAAGAAGAACCAGCATTAGTTAAAATAGAGGAAAATCATCAAATTAGGTGTTTTTATCCAGATAAGGAGATGAGAAAAGATGGAAAATAAGAAAGATAAAAAAGTTTTACTTCGCATCTCTAACCTAAAACAATACTTCGAGGTCAAGAAAACCTCAATGTTCCAAAAGGAACAATTATATGTGAAAGCCAATGATGGGATTTCTCTTGATATTTATGAAGGAGAAACCTTTGGTCTTGTAGGAGAGAGTGGTTGTGGTAAGTCTACATTTGGACGTTCCTTATTACAATTATACAAGCAAACCGATGGACGTACCATGTACTATGGTCGTCCACTTGATGAAATAGCTCCTCGTTATATGGAAGAGACACTAAAAAATCTCCCTGCTAAGATGAAAGCGTTAGAAGCTCATCAAGCAAAAGTAGAACTTCTTCAAAAAGAATATGACAATTTGAAAACAGATGAAGAAAAATATACGATGCATGGGAAATTAAAAGAAGCGAAGAAGATTGCAAACGATGCTTTTCTTGATATCGCGCAGGTGATTGGTGGATTTTATATCAGTAAGGACTTGGGAAAAGTATCAGCTACATTCTTAAAGGAATACCATGCCAATGTAGCATTATGTATCGCAAAAGAAGAACTACGTAAGTTAGAGAGTGAATTTGAAGCTATTAAAGCAGAGAAAGAAGAGAAGAAAGTTTCTAAGTCAGAGATAGATGCGGCACTTGCTAAGAATAAAGCCAAAGTTGATGCGGCGAAAAAAGATGTAGAAACAAAACAAGAGATCTTCAATGCAGCAAAACAAGAAATTGATGCAATGAAGAAGGATTATGCAGGTAATGCTGAATTTGATAAATACGAAACCTATCTTGATGAAGGTGTAGATTTGGCAAGATTAACAGAAGAAGAGATTCGTCGTCTACGTAAAGACCTTCAATTAATCTTCCAAGATCCGTATTCATCCTTAAATCCTCGAATGTCAGTTGGACAGATCATTGGTGAAGGTTTGAATGCCCATAAAGTATTCCATAAGAATAAAGACAAGATGCAAGATTATATCATGCAAGTTATGGAAGACTGTGGACTTGCTCCATACATGGTTCACCGTTATCCTCATCAATTCTCAGGAGGACAAAGACAACGTATTGGCATTGCAAGATCTCTTGCACTAAAACCAAAGTTTGTTGTATGCGATGAAGCAGTATCCGCTCTAGACGTATCCATTCAATCACAGATTATCAATCTATTACTTGATTTGAAGGAAAAAGAAAACTTAACGTATTTATTCATTTCCCATGACTTAAGTGTTATCAAGTATATCAGTGATCGTATCGGTGTTATGTACCTTGGTAATATGGTTGAGTTAGCAACTACGACAGATCTATTTGCTGCTCCAATGCACCCATATACAGAGGCTTTGTTATCAGCAATCCCAACAACAGATGTTGATGATAAGAAAGAGACAATCCTGATTGAAGGAGATATCCCTAGCCCAATTAAACCACCTACAGGTTGTAAGTTCCATACTCGTTGTCAGTATTGTACGGATATTTGCAAAAAAGTGGTACCTGAATTCGAAGAGGTGACACCAGGACATTTTGTTGCTTGTCATCATAAGAGAAATGTTGTAGAATCTAAGTAGAATACAAATTATTTACTTGGGTTTTATGTGTAATAGAAAGACTGTTGCAAATAATCCGGCAACAGTCTTTTTTTCATATATGGAGGTATTATGTTATTTAGTAGAAAAGCAACAAAAATATTAGATCAACAAACTGAGCGTTTTGAAAAACGTGAAGAAGAGAGAGAAAAGAGGGGCGAAATCCCAGAAGAGAAGGAAAGATTAGAATGGAAAGATCTTTTCGCTATGTGGGTTGCGGGATTTATCACATTTGTACCTGCAATATTATTTGTATGTGCGCTATTTGGTTTTGTAATATGGTTCTTCTTTATGAGATTTATATAGACAATAACCATCGACTGTTTAGTAGGGAGTATTCGTTACTAAGAGTTTGAAGAAATATGATGTATACTGACAAGATTAGCTTTAGTATGAATATATTGACTATAAGAGAAGTATTAAAAGAATGCGGAGGGGGAGAAAGAAGATGAGATGTCCATCATGTGGAAGTGAAAGCTGTCACATTATTGAGGAATCAGAAACAAGACAAAAAGGGTATGGTGTTTGTTCCGGAATATGCGGCTATCTTATATTAGGACCGATTGGTTTCTTATGCGGGTTATGTGGCATGGGAGAAGGTAAGACAACAAGAAGAGCTTTTTGGATCTGTCAAAGTTGCGGTAGAAAGTTTCGTGTTTAATAGCACGGGGAGATAAGAGGGTATTAGAATTATGAATGCACAGACGGGGCAAGAAAATCATGACTTAGATAAAGAGGCACAGGAAGAATCAAAGATGTGTATGAAACATAAAACAACCGATGACCAGAGATGGATTCGATTCATGAAGATTGGTGAAAAAACAGGCTGTCATCAAAGATATGATAGAAGTTTTTTCTTTCATGGAAAGCAATTTCCTGTGTGTGCTAGATGTACAGGTTTGTTGCTTGCATATCTAATATCAATTATATGGTATCTAGTAATTAGTTGTAAGAATCATTCATTTGCTTATCTTCCAAAGAGGGGAAGACAATCCCATATAATTGCCTTCTTCGGTTGTCTTACAATGCTTATTGATTGGACCATACAAGCGGTACATGTGAAAGAATCTACGAATAAGAGGAGAGTAATCACTGGGTTTCTTGGAGGTCTTGGATTAATGCATTTTTATCTTACTATCTATAATAGGATTGGAAGTTATATCGGAAAGAAGAGTAGAAGAGGAAAAGACTAAAAGTAGTGGATAGGTATTATATAAGAAAAAAAAGTACAAGTTCCAAAACGGAGCCTGTACTTTTTTTGTGAATTATTTTGTACCGTAGATACGGTCGCCAGCATCACCTAAGCCTGGAAGGATATAGCCATTTTCATCTAATCTTTCATCAAGAGCACCAACAAAGATATCTACATCTGGATGTGCTTCTTGCAAGTGTTTTACGCCTTCAGGGGCTGCAATTAAGCATAAGAAGTGAATTTTAGTAATACCTCTTGCTTTTAATTGTTTAATAGCAGAGATGGCAGAACCACCTGTTGCAAGCATAGGATCTACAACGAAGATTTCACGGTCAGCTGCATCTGTAGGTAATTTGCAGAAATATTCAACAGGTTCTAATGTTTCTTCATCACGATAAAGACCGATATGGCCCACTTTAGCATTTGGAATAAGGTTAAGAATACCATCAGCCATATGAAGACCCGCACGTAAAATAGGAACGATACATAATTTCTTACCAGCGATTTCTTTTACAGTTGTCTTAACTAACGGAGTTTCAATTTCAAGATCTGCTAAGGCAAGATCTCTTGTAGCCTCATAGCAGATAAGCATTGCAACTTCAGAAACTAAATCACGAAACTCTTTTGTTGAAGTTGTTTTAACTCTCATGATTCCAATTTTGTGTTGAATCAATGGATGATCCATAACGATAACTTTAGACATTTTATACCTCCAATAAATGTGTTAATCATACACTATTATATTATTAAACCTACGGTCTATTAATTATAACACTCTTGAACTAGATATTAAAGGTGTTTTTCAATTAGTGCAAAGAAATATGTATTTGAAGTTGTAGAAAGAGAAATAACAAGTATCATATATGGGAAAATACTAATTTAAAATGTGAATATTGCTGTATAATGCAATAAATTGTAAATAATATAATGCAATATTGAAAAGTACTGGTAATATAAACGAAAGATATAAATATAACTGCTTCATAATGTATATAATTAACAAAAATAGCAATTACAGACAATAGAATAACAATATTTGGCAAGCTTTCATAGTTGTAATTCGCTATAGTAAAAGTACTAGAAGGTATTTAATGTGACTTATACTTTTTAGGGCATTTGTTTTAGGCTAAGAGAATTATTAAAGTAAAGGAGAGGGTAAGATGAGTAAAAGGAATTGCTATGTGAAAAGGGGAATATCCCTACTTATGGTAGTTACGTTGGTATTGGCTAGTTTGGTTAATGCGAAGCAGGTAAAGATTCAAGCGACAGAAGTGAATATATTAGAAGAGGAAACTGGGGAATTAGAAGACGGGGTTAGTGAGGTAACTGATAAGGTATCCATTTTAGAAAATTTTGATGAATTGGCAGATACTAATTCACTAAAAGGAATACAGATGGGGAATCCAACGCTTGAGATTACAGTTGATGGATTTAACGGATCGAAAGCACTAAAAGTAACGAAACGTACAGAGAATTATTTTGGATATTCTTATGATTTGGCAAAGTTTGCAGGGAATACGATTTCACTTAAAGCTATGGTTTCTACATATGAAGCATCTACTGAGGATAGCAATGCCTTCAGTGCAACATTAAAGACTACGAAATCGGGACAAGATGATTATAAACAAGTTGCAACAGTTGATGTAGTAGGACCTGACTTTACAACATTATCTGGAGTTTACGATATCCCTGCAGGGTGTGAAAGTTATACTCTATATTTTGAAACTACAAAGGATTTTAGCTATATAATTGATGATATTGCAATTGTAGTTGAAGGCGATTATGTAAATCCTGATGACGGTAACTCAGATGGTTATGTTGATACTTCAAACTACGAAATATTAAAAGAGCTATATCAAGATAAGTTTAAGATGGGTGTAGCATGTGAAGCACTTAGCCATTGGGGAGGATCGAATCCGTTAAGTGAAATCGGTAATCCTAATAAAGAGGAATTAATTAAGAGACAATTTGAGAGTATTACTTTTGGTAATGAATTAAAGCCTGATTATAATATGGGCTATGGTAATGAAGAAGCTACTGACACGAATTTACCTTTTGTAATTGATACCTCAGCAAAAGAAATGTTAGACTGGGCAAAAGAAAATAATATGCTTGTACGGGGACATGTTTTAGTATGGCACAGCCAATGCCCTGATGAAATATTCTGTAAAGACTATACACCAGTTTATACAGATGACAAAAATTCTGTAATTGATGAAAACTACTTAGTTAGTCGCGATGTTATGTTACAACGTTTGGAAAGCTATATCTACAATGTTATGAAGTATATGTATGAAAATGGATATGCGGAAACTATTTTTGCATGGGATGTAGTGAATGAAGCAATTGAAGTTGGTACGAATGAATATAATATGAGAGATAGTTATTGGTATAAAACAATAGGTCCTGATTTTATGTATTATGCATTTAAGTACACGAAAGATGCAGTGGTTAAATATTCTAATGAATATGCTACATTATATGGTATTGATTCTAATAATGCAGAAGCATTAGAAAAGATTCAACCTGAACTGTTTTATAATGACTATAATGAGTATCAACCAGAAAAAAGGGACGCAATTATAGGAGCTCTTCAAAGAGAGTTTAATGGACATAGCATTATTGGGGATGGTTTAATTGATGGTATTGGAATGCAAGCACATTTAAGTGATAATACCGACATTAATCTATTTTGTGAAGCTCTTCGTAAGTTTGACGAGGTAGTAGATGAGGTACATATTACTGAACTAGATGTAATCCGAACATCTACAGGTGTTAATGCTGATTATTACCAGGCGGTATTTTATAAAAATTTATTTAATGCATTGATTAATGAAGTTGATAAAGGTGCTAATTTGACGAGTGTTACCATCTGGGGCTTAACAGATGATAACTCATGGAAAAAAGAGTCCTTTCCGTTGCTATTCAATGCTAATTTATCTAAGAAGTTAGCTTTTGATGCTATTGTCTATGCAAAAACAGGTCAAGAATTACCTGAACCTGCTTATGTTGAACCTGATTTTACTGATATGTATGTAACTTTTGATGATGTTGATACCACAGTAGAAACAGAAGGATTTACACCACGTGGATCAAGTTCCTTGACGATACAAAAGGATGTTGTATTTAATGGAGAGGCAGCATTATTAGTTAGTGATAGAGCACAAAGTTGGAATGGTGCTTCCTTTGATGTATCTAGATTTGCCTGTCAAACTATTTCGGTAAGTGCTTGGGTTAAGAGTGCAGCTGACACAGTTAAGGTATCTGCTGATATTAATGGGACATGGCCTAATATAGCTAGCGTAGATACTTCGAATGGAGAATGGACTCAGATAAAAGGTACATATAAAGTGCCATCTAATTTAAATGCCTTACAACTATATTTTGAAACTGGCGATACGAATGACATCTATATAGATAATGTTCGAGTTAAATTGGTTGGTACGGAAGAAGGTTTTGAAGAAGAGGAGAGTATCGCTAGTGCAAGAGGTGTTGGTCATATGCCAGTTGTCTCTGTAGTGGATACTGTATATCGTGGTACTAAGGGGCATTCATTCTTAGTTACTAGAGACGCACAAGATGCAACTATGAAATTTGACGTAAATAGATATATTGGAAAACTGGTTAATGTGAAAGCATATGTAAAAACCGAGGATAGTAAAATTAGATTAGGTCTTGATGGCGATAATCCGATACAGATTGCTGAAGTAGATACGGTACCAGGTGAATGGACAGAGATTTCTGGAACATATCAAATAGGAGTTAATGAAACATCAGCTAATATGTATATAGAGACAAATGGAACAGCAGACTATTATGTAGATGATATCTTCTTCGAAATTGGTGAATTTGTAAATGATGTTGAGAGTGAAGATTTACAATTCACAACTCGTTGGGGAGGAGCTGGTACAATTACTAGAGTCGAAGACGGCGCGAATAATCATGCGGCTGTCTTGACAAATCGAACAGAAAATTATTATGGTGCTGTATTTGATGTATCAGCTTATATTGGAATGGAAGTTGAGATATCTCTTGATGTAAAGACAGAGGACAAAATAATCAAATTAACTGCTGATATCGATGGATGGCCAAATTATGCAAAATCAACTGCTAAATCAGGCGAGTATACAACAATAAGAACGGTTGTTAAATTACCAAAAGGCATAACTGGATTAAAGATGTATGTTGAAACAGATGGTAAATCAGATATATATGTTGATAATTTGAGGATTAAGAGAGTTCCGATAGGAACAGAACATAAGGTGACATTCAATGTAAACGGAAGAGGCGATGCTCCTATTAGTCAAGTTATTGCAGAGGAAAACCTAGTTTCTATGCCATTAGAGCCAACTGCAGAAGGTTACACATTTGGTGGTTGGTATAAGGAAGCAACTTGTGTGAATGCTTGGGATTTAATGAATGATAGAGTAGGTGGAGCAACTGTTCTTTATGCAAAATGGATTTCTACTAATACTGGTGGAAATTCAAATAATGGAGGAAGTTCAAATAATACACAGACTTCAGAAAATCCAAGTACGACGACACCAGATACAACAGCTCCAAAAGTTATAGTAACAATGGATTCTTATAGAACTATTTACAAAACTTCAGGTACAAACAATGCTTATGCAACTGTTTCAGAGCTAAAATCACTTCTTGCTAAGAAACAGGAGGTAATATATGAATTTGTAGATGCGAATGAGAAAGTTCAGTACGCATGGAATTTTAAAGTGAAAAACTATAATGAAAATATGAAAGATACAAAAATTGATTTAGGTATTGTCATTAATTCAAGTGCAACCTACGGATATAATGATGGAGTACTTCTTAATTTTAAGCAAGTAGGAAAACTTCCTATGGGGGCATCTGTTAAAGTAGATGTAGGTAGTACGTACAAAGCTGGTGATAAAGCATACTTATACATCTATAATGCTGAAACAAAGAAACTTCAATGTGTACCAAATAGTAAATACATTGTTGATGAAGCCGGTTATGTATCGCTTAATATTATAACTGGTGCAGAGTATGTATTACTACCCAAAGCCGCAGCAAAGTCGGAAAAGACTTCAGTTCTTACTCAAGTTTCGGTGACAAAGAAAATCACGGTATCTAAAGGAAAAAAGAAAGATATAATCATTAAATTACCAGATACACTTATGAAGGTTAATTCTCTTGAGCAATTCGATAAGGAGATTAACAAAGCTGTGTATGGTGCTGTTATTACCTATAAATCAAGTAATAAATCTGTAGCTACAGTCGATAAAGCTGGTAAAGTTAATGGTAAGAAAAAAGGAAATACTATTATTACAGTAACTATTAAATCAAGTAACAATACTTCTAAAATATATAAAATAACAATTCAAGTTAAATAATAGTTAACAAAAATTAAAAAGAGACTGTTGCAAAATTATTATAGATATTCAAAATATATTTTGCAACAGTCTCTCTTTGTGTACATAAACGTATTCATAACCAACAATAAAAGCTGGCATATGCCAGCTTTTATCATTTATAAAAAGAGGAGTCCAGATAGAAAGGGGAAGTAAAACTATCTGGGTTTATGAAAAAACATTTTAATAAAACAAAAACTTTCAATTTATCAATGAAATCATATACAAACTGTAATATTGTCTGACTTCCCTTTGATATGTTTATTATAACCGACATATATGATAATAGTATGGATGAAATATGAACGTTTCGTTAATAAACAAAAAACAAAAGAATGCAGATTTTACAAAACTTACAATTAATGATTTTTGGCAGACAGGAGATACTATATTTTATAAAAATATTTTTATCTAATAAGAAATAGACTTTTGGTAATTGATTCATATAATAGTATTGAATATGGCAGTTGCAAAGTAAGATATTATATTGCGATGAGGATAATACATGGAGAAGAAGATTGAAACTTGACGAAATAAAGTAAATCAGCTAGAATTTTATTATAATAAGATTTATTAATAAGTAATAGGTGGTGAAGATATGGTGAATGTTTTTAGAAAGCTAATTCGTAAAGAATTTGGTGATAGAAAATATGACCAGTATGTAGGAAGTTACCATAAAAAGATGCTGGAAAAGAATTTTGATTATCGTAATCTTCAGAATGAAGAGATCTATAATGATATATATAATAATTTAAAAGATAAGGATTTGGAATCTTTAAAGAAGATGTTTGATCGGTTAACAGAATCTATGCTTATGGTGGTGAAGATTAGTAGGACGTATTTTTCTATCCTGATTGTCTTTTTAGCTGGTGCATTCTTCTTAATAACCAGAGATTTAGTCCCTTGGGTAACAATGGTAAGTATTATTTTGATGAGTTGCTGTTTTTTATATAAGACTTATGAATATGTCGCTAATAAATTCTGCTATATAGATGCGAGAATTATAATTGTATATAAATCGGTACTTGATCAGTTGTTAAAAGGATATCGTAAGAAAGCATTATAGATAATAAATAGAGATAAATAGATAATATAAGAAAGGCTTTTGCAAAGTTCAATTCATTGCAAGAGCCTTTCTTAGTGTATTATAGTGTTTAGATTAATTTATAATGCTCTAGAGCATATCGAATCCCATTATCATCAACATCTTTTGTCACAAAGGACACGAGTGGGAAAAGAGATGGGTCTGAGTTACCCATGGCAACACTATTTGATACATATTCTAACATTGGTAAGTCATTGGAACTGTCACCAAAAGCATAAGCATCAGACAATGACAAATTAAAATAATTTAATAAAAACTGGATGCCCGTTGCTTTGGAGAAACCTTTTGGTACGATCTCAAAGAACTGGTTTCCTCGGTCAATAAAGGTAAAGGTATCTTTCTGTCTTTGATAGAAGGTCTTATAATCGCTATCATTTTGTATCCATATAGTAAGTTTAGTGAATTCTATATTCTCGTCATCAAAAGTTCCTAGATTGATGCTTCTGTTTTTCATCGATTCTCGTAATTCACAAATCCTAGTATTGGTAGAATTGGAATCAAAATAAACAGTAGTGATGCCTTCTAGACAAGCTTCAAGCTTACATTCTTTAATATCCTTAAGGACTGACACCATACATTCTTTGGTTAATAAATTGTTCAAAAGGACCCTATCTGCATGCATAATATAAGTACCACAGCCGCATACATATCCATCAAATTCAAGGGAAAGAATACGGTGGTCTAGTTCTTCTAAAGTTCTACCGGTATTGATAAAAGCGAGGTGACCATTTTTCCTAGCAGCTTCAATTGCTTCTTTTGTATCCTCGGAGATGACATGTGTCTTTTCGCTTAGAATGGTTCCATCTATGTCAAAAAATAATATACTTTTATTCAAGGGTGCCTCCTCATTATTCGTTAGTAATAGTTGCAATTGCAATATGTTTATCAACAACGCAAAGAATTTCACAATTGCATACATTAGTAAAATGTTTGTTATCTTTGAAAATACTAGCATATTAGGCGACAAGATTCAACTTTTTTCTTGGTTCAATAGTTTCGATATAAACAAGGCTGATTGAAGTATCGCTTATAATACAGAATTTACTTGACGTATGGTATACTGTGTACTATACTTAAAACGAATGAGAATCATTCTCAATAAGGAGGCGGAAATGACACTATTAGAAGGCGAAATAAATCAGGTTTATTGTATTGATAAATTATTGATTGATGGAAATACGAGTAGAAGATTACAATCTCTTGGTCTTATTCATGGAACGGATATCAAGGTTGTTAATAAGAAAAGAAATGGTGCTATTATCTTTAAAACAAGGGGTTCAAGACTAGCGGTAGGCAAGGATATTGCAGACAAGATTATATTAGAGGAAAGGGAGGCTCACTAATGAAAGAGGAATTACAAGTTGCATTCATAGGTAATCCCAATTGTGGTAAAACTACATTATTTAATGCCTACACCGGTGCTAAGTTAAAGGTTGCTAACTGGCCTGGGGTTACAGTTGAGAAAAAAGAAGGAGCCTTTCGGTATCATAACCATCAATTTAGATTAGTAGATTTGCCAGGCATCTATAGTCTGACATCATATACATTAGAAGAGAAACTCTCAAGGGAATATATATTAGATGATAGTGTGGATGTAATCGTTGACGTTGCAGATGCATCCTGTCTTGAAAGGAATCTATTCCTAACGTTACAATTAATTGAACTTGGAAAGCCTGTCATACTTGCACTAAACATGATGGATATTGTGAAAGAAAGAGGTATGGAGATTGACCTTCATCGTTTACCGGAGATGCTTGGTATTCCTGTTATCCCAGTATCTGCACGTAAAAAATCCGGTTTAGATATCTTGATGCATGCAGTAGCGCATCATCAAAAGAAGTTTAACGATGGTAATCTTGAGCACCATCATAGTGATATAGAACATAGTGCTCATAAACATAGTCATCATACTGAATTTGCTTTGGTATATAGTGACGAAATCGAAGATAAGATCGATGAGATTATGGAACGACTACTAGCGTATGATCCAGACCTTAAAAATCCCAGATGGCATGCGATTAAGATTCTTGAACAAGATGAAGAGATCTGCAAAAAAATAGATATTGATTTCTCGGATATTGTTACTAGAAGCTATGAATCGGATATCATTAATCAAAAATACGATTTCATTGAAGAAATTATTGAAGAAGTAGTGGTTAATAAAGAGGTAAAAGAAGCGAATACAGATAAAATCGATTATTTTCTTACTCATAGATATTTAGGATTACCAATATTCCTTGGAATTATGGCTATGGTTTTCGTTCTGACATTCTCTGTAGGAGATTGGTTGAAAGGGTACTTTGAAGTTGGAATAACAGGTTTCTCTGACGGTGTATTAGCCGTATTGCAACGGTTACATACCAATGATATGGTCATCTCGTTAGTGGTGGATGGAATTATCGCTGGAGTTGGTGGAATTTTGACCTTCTTACCGAATATATTCATATTATTCCTAGCGCTTGCTTTCTTAGAAGATAGTGGGTATATGTCAAGAGTAGCGTATATTATGGACGGAATTATGGGGCGTATAGGTCTTTCAGGTCGTGCATTTATACCGATGTTATTAGGTTTTGGTTGTAGTGTACCAGCTGTTATGGCAACTCGTGCTTTAGAAGATACCACTGACCGCAGGAAGACAATACTTGTTACCCCGTTTATGTCTTGTAGTGCTAGACTACCGGTATACGTGTTGTTTTCGGATTTATTCTTTGGAAAATATGCAGTAGTAGCAGCATTTTCTATGTATGTAATTGGTCTTGTTGTGGCTATTCTCGTAGCTTTCGTAATGACGAAATTACAGAAGAAGAAAGTGAAGAATTCCTTATTAATTGAATTGCCAGAATATAAGACACCAAATCTTCATACGATTATTATTTATGTATGGGATAAAGTGAAAGATTATTTAACAAAAGCGGGAACAACAATTTTCGTAGCTTCTATTATTATGTGGTTTATATTGAATGTAGGTCCTCATGGCTTTGTAACAGATATATCAAAGAGCTTTGGAGCAGGAATTGGTAAGTTAGTAGTACCTGTGCTTATACCTGCCGGGTTAGGAATCTGGCAAATCGCATTAGCACTAATTTCAGGATTGGCGGCAAAAGAAATCGTGGTATCTAATCTTGGAATTTTGTTTGGAATAGGGAATATTGCTTCTTCTGGTAGCAAGAGTGCTTTAATGGATGCTTTAAGCGGGTTTAATTTTACCGCAGTGAACGCCTATGCATTGATGATTTTTGTTTTATTATATACACCTTGTGTTGCTACAATAGCAACAATGAAACGAGAAATGAAATCAACAAAATGGACCGTATTCGCGGTATTATTTCAGGTCATTGTTGCTTGGATAGTATCTGTATTGTTTTTCCAAGTTGCGAACTTGTTTATATAGGATTCGAGGCTTTGCAATTGTCTAGTGTATAATAAGATTGGAAAGGAGCCTGATCGTAATATGATTTCAATCATTATAGTAGCAGCAATAGTGGTATATGCTGCATTTGTAATAAGAAAGAAAGTAAAAGAAATGAAGGCAGGAAAGTTCTGCAGTTGTGGATGTTCCGATTGCCCTTCGGCAAAGAAGTGTCACACAAAGTAATATGAATAATTGACCTCAAACTTCGCACATAATAACATCATTTAGAGTAGGGAATTGCTATGTTCATAAGAAAAACTATCTGAACACGTCAGCACTTGATTTCGCATTGCGAAATCTTAGTACTGCTACGTGTGAAGCTAAGCGAGAGCGTGTTTTTCGTTGAATATAACAATTAACTACTCCTAAAAATCTTCAAGTGCGAAGTTAGAATAATGAAACAAGTACAGGTAGAATATCGTGGTTATTCTACCTGTATTGCTATAAAAAAATGTTATTTTTGAAAGAACTCTTTAAAAATTTGAAAATATTTAGTATAATATAAGTATTTAACACGATATAAAAAGTAAAATTCTATCGTTACGTAGAATATACATAGTAATAGGCAAGTTCTTTTGCTAGGGAGGTTTTATCAAATGGATAAAAATCTTAAGTTATTGGAACAATTAAGACAAGCGGAAATTATGTTAGAGAATGAAAGAGGGCTAAATCTACGGCAAAAACAAGAACTCAGAGAACATCAAAACCTAAGTCCATTCGCTTCATTTAGTGATGAATCTGGTGGAAGGGATATCTTAGAAGAACCTTGTGACCTAAGAACTGTATATCAAAGAGACCGCGATCGTATTTTACATTGTAAGGCATTTCGTAGATTAAAACATAAGACTCAAGTATTCCTTGAACCAGAAGGGGATCATTATCGAACCCGCTTGACACATACCCTTGAAGTAGCACAGAATGCTCGTACTATAGCAAGAGCGTTACGTCTGAATGAAGATTTAACTGAAGCGATTGCCCTTGGACATGATCTTGGGCATACCCCATTTGGGCATGCTGGAGAAAGAGCGCTAAACGAAGCTTGTAGAGATGGATTCGAACATCATAAGCAAAGTATTCGTGTGGTGGAACTACTTGAAAAACATGGAGAAGGATTGAATCTAACAAAAGAAGTCAGAGACGGTATACTGAATCATCAAACAAGTGGAAAGCCGTCTACGTTAGAAGGTAAGATTGTACGATTGTCAGATAAGATTGCTTATATCAATCATGATATTGATGATGCCATTCGTGGCATGATAATCAAAGAAGAAGATATACCAAGTATTTATACGGATATCTTAGGACATAGCTCGGGAGAACGTCTAAATACACTTATCCATGATATAGTAATTCACAGTGAAGGTAAGAATGATATTGTAATGTCACCAGAAGTTGAGGAGGCAATGCTATCGTTAAGAAAATATATGTTTCGTAGTGTATATACGAATAAAGTAGCGAAAAGCCAAGAAAAGAAAGCAGAAAACTTAGTGAAACAATTATTTGAATATTATGTAGAACATATGAATGAGTTACCAGAAGAGTATATTGAGATGATGGAGAAAACGAAAGAATCAGTAGAACAAGTTGTCTGTGATTACATAGCGGGAATGACGGATCGTTATGCAATAAGTAAATTTAAAGAATTAATGATTCCAGGTTCATGGGGAATCTATTAGCTTAGAAAGGAATGGCAATCTGATGTATTACCCAGAGGATTTAGTTGAAGAGATTAGACAGAGAAATGACATAGTTGACGTTGTTTCTGAGCACGTAAAGTTAAAGCGTACTGGAAATAATCATATGGGACTATGTCCGTTTCATAATGAAAAATCCCCTTCCTTTAGTGTTAGTGGACAAAAGCAGATGTACCATTGCTTTGGTTGTGGAGTAGGAGGTAATGTATTCACATTTGTTATGGAATATGAGAACTATTCTTTTGTTGAAGCTCTTAAGTATCTTGCTGAGAGAGTGAATATTACATTACCAGAACAAGAATATAGTGAAGAAGCGAAGAAGAAGAAGGATTTGAAAGGGCAGTTGTTAGAGATTAATCGACAGGCGGCAAAGTATTTCTTCTATCAGTTAAAATCAGAACGCGGTACAATAGCATATGAGTATTTGACAAACCGTAAGCTCAGCGATGAAACGATTAGTAAGTTTGGTCTTGGGTATTCTAATAAATATAGCAATGATTTATATCAGTATCTAAAACAATTAGGCTATAGTGATGAAATTCTAAAACAATCCGGATTGGTGTCCATTGATGAAACAAAAGGAGCGTATGATAAGTTTTGGAACCGAGTTATGTTTCCTATTATGGACGTAAATAATCGAGTAATTGGATTCGGTGGTCGTGTTATGGGAGAGGGGGAACCCAAATACTTGAATTCACCTGAAACATTACTGTTTGACAAGAGTAGGAATTTATATGGTTTGAATGTAGCCAGAACATCAAGAAAGCACAATATGCTTATCTGCGAAGGCTATATGGATGTTATCGCATTACATCAAGCAGGTTTTAACAATGCAGTTGCATCCTTAGGTACCGCTTTCACTGGCTTGCAAGCCAATTTGCTGAAACGTTATACGAGTGAGGTATTACTGACATACGATAGTGATGGTGCTGGTACGAAGGCAGCACTTAGAGCGATTCCTATATTGAAGGAAGCGGGGCTTAGTATTAAGGTTATTAATATGCAACCTTATAAGGATCCAGATGAGTTCATTAAGGCGCTAGGAGCCGACGAGTTCCAGAAGCGAATTGATGAGGCCCAGAATAGTTTTTATTTTGAAATCGAAGTTTTGGAAAGAGATTATGATTTGAACGATCCGGAGCAAAAAACAAAGTTCTTTAATGAGGTTGCTAAGAAATTATTAGTATTCACAGAAGAAATTGAAAGAAATAATTATATCGAAGCAATGGATCGCAAATACCATGTAGGATTTGATAACCTTCGCAAATTAGTGAATCATTATGGAGCTACATTGGTTCCTACGCAAACAGTCATTAAGAAGGTTCAGGAAAGAAGTAATAAGAGAGTTACAGCGGAAGATAGTATGAAACAAGCTAGTAAATTACTATTGACCTGGATGATAGAAGATATCAGGTTATTCCAGAAATTAAATGGAGTAATTAGTGAGAAGGATTTTGACGGGGAATTGTATCAAACGGTTGCTAGAATGCTGTTTCAGCAGTATAAAGAGCAAGGACAAGTTATACCTGCAAAGATAATTAATCAATTTGAAAGTAAAGAAGAACAAAGTGAAGTAGCTTCTTTGTTTAGTACTACATTTCAAGAAGAGATGAGTATGCTTGAGAAAGAAAAGGCACTGAATGATTTAGTTTACCGTATTAAAAAATATAGCTTAGATCTAAGAAGTAGGAATGTTACAGATATTGAGCAAATGCAAAGTTTAATAAAGGAACAGGTAGATTTACAAAAATTGCATATTTCTCTTATTGATGGTTAGAATATTAACAGATTAGGAAGAGGTGGACTACTATGGACGAAAATATGGCAAAGTTTGCGGAGAAATTAAAAGAACTCCTTGAATTTGCAAAATCCAAGAAGAACGTTCTTGAATATCAGGAAATTAATGATTTTTTTGCCGACTTTGATATCGACGAAGAAAAGATTGAAAAAATCTATTCTTATCTTGAAAAAAATGGGGTTGACGTACTACGAATTACATCGAATGAGGAAGAAGAGGATATTGTTCCAGAAGATATCCTTCTAGAAGATAATGAGGAAATTGATGATCTTGAAAAAATTGATCTCTCAGTTCCAGAAGGCATTAGCGTAGAAGATCCGGTTCGTATGTATCTTAAGGAAATTGGTAAAGTACCACTACTTAACGCTGATGAAGAGATACAGCTTGCTAAAAGAATGGAAGAAGGAGACGAGATGGCAAGAAAACGACTTGCAGAAGCAAATCTTCGTCTTGTTGTTAGTATTGCAAAACGTTATGTAGGAAGAGGCATGCAGTTCCTTGATTTAATTCAGGAGGGTAATCTTGGACTTATAAAGGCTGTTGAAAAATTCGATTATACGAAAGGGTACAAGTTCAGTACGTATGCAACTTGGTGGATTCGTCAAGCAATAACAAGAGCAATTGCGGATCAGGCTAGGACGATTCGTATACCTGTTCATATGGTTGAGACAATCAATAAGTTAATCAGAGTTCAGCGTCAATTGCTTCAAGAATTAGGAAGAGAACCACAACCAGAGGAAATTGCTAAGGTTATGAAGTTACCGGTAGAGAGAGTTCGTGAAATTCAAAAGATTTCTCAAGAACCTGTATCATTAGAGACACCAATTGGTGAGGAAGAAGATAGCCATCTTGGTGATTTTATTCAAGATGATAATGTGCCGGTTCCAGCTGAGGCTGCAGCATTTACATTACTAAAAGAACAACTTGTAGAAGTACTAAGTACGTTAACTGAGAGGGAGCAAAAGGTACTACGCTTACGTTTTGGTTTAGATGATGGTAGAGCTAGGACACTTGAAGAAGTCGGAAAAGAATTCAATGTAACAAGAGAAAGAATTCGTCAGATAGAAGCAAAAGCCCTTCGTAAGCTCCGTCATCCAAGCAGAAGTAGAAAACTAAAGGATTATCTAGAATAGAATAAACAGGTATAACAAAGCCAAAGATGAATCTGAACCTTCATCCCAGGCTTTTTTGTTTTCTGGATTTTCCTCCTATTGGTGTGAAAGAAACTATTCTTTACTGTATTTAGTAAAAGTGATACTATGTTATAGAGTATTATAAGCGTTGCTTGTGACGTTTACAGGGTAGAATTAGAAAGGGGGAAATATAGTGACTCTTCGTCATCTGAAATTATTTATAGAAGTGGCTGATACAGGAAAGATGAGTTTGGCTGCAGCAAAGTATTATATCTCTCAACCCACAGTAAGTCAGGCCATAAGAGAACTTGAAGAATATTATAATGTATTATTGTTTGAGAGATTATCTAAGAAATTATACATTACAAAAGATGGGGAAAAACTACTTCGGTATGCAAGAACAGTAGTACAAACATTTGATGAATTAGAAGAGAGAATGTTTGATCGTAAGCATACTCAAACATTACGTATTGGCGCAACTATTACAGTAGCTAACAGTCTAATTACAGATATCGCTGCGACTATGGCAATCAAATCACCAGATACGCAGGTTAATGTATATACGGATAACACCAGAGGGATTGTAAGTAGAATATTAAGATCAGAATTAGATATTGCATTAGTAGAAGGAGAAGTGAAAAGCTTAGATATTGTTTCTATACCTTGTATAGAGGATATTCTAGTTTTAGTATGTAGTCCAAATCATCGATTTGCTAAGATGGATATCATACCAATTGAAGAATTGGTGAACGAGAATTTTATTGTGCGTGAACTAGGTAGTGGTACAAGAGAATTATTCGAATCTAGTATGGCACAGATGAAGAGTAGAGTTACTATAGGTTGGGAATGTAACACGCCAGAGGTTATGAAGAAAGCAGTTGCGAATAATCTTGGTGTATCTGTTATGTCCGTTCGTTTGGTGAGGGATGAAATTGAGAATCAAACTTTATGTGCTAGATTAGTTAAGGGCTGCAATTGGAGCCGACAATTTAGTGTTATATACCACAAAGATAAATATATGACAGAATCTATGCGAGCTATAATGGAGATTATAAAGGCAATTGAGCCCTTAGAATCTATAAAAAGTTTAATTAAGATGGTTTAATTAAACAAATTGTGTATCAGATTAACGAATTATAATAGATATATCATAATAATAACTGGAAATGAATAATAATTTAGTAATAAAACTAAAAATACTAGAAATTCAAGATAAATTAATATAGAATAAATGGAACTTTTCCTACATAAGTGTTATAATAATGGTAATTACATGGAATATTACAAGTGTAATGAATGCAAGGGAAAAGGTGCCAGTTTGAAGAGGTACGAGATGCAAATATCAAAAAGACTTGGTGCAGCAGTTGCACTAGTAACTAAGAATAATCGTGTAGCAGATATAGGATGTGATCATGCATATACATCAATATATCTTGTGGAAAATAAAATTGCTTCCAAAGTAATCGCATGCGATATAAACAAAGGACCACTACAACGCGCAAAAGAGAATATTGCTAGGTATGGTTACAGTTCTATCATTGAGACTAGATTGTCAGATGGTGCTAAGAAGATAGAGCCTGGTGAAGTTGATACACTACTTGTCTCAGGAATGGGTGGTGGACTGGTAGTTAAGATATTATCGGATAGTAAAGAAGTAGTGGAGTCTTGTTCTGAATTAATCTTACAACCACAATCAGAAATCTTTCTGGTAAGAAAATACCTCCATGAGATTGGTTATCAGATTACAGATGAGAATATGGTTATAGATGAAGGAAAATATTACGTGATGATGCGTGCAACAAAGGCAGAAGGTCATCAAAGATATTCTGATGAAGTGTGTTATCAATATGGTGCCTTATTACTCAAGAATAAGAATGAGATTTTATATCAGTTCTTGAACAAAGAAAAAGGAACCTATGAGGGAATATTGCATAAGTTACTTAAGATGCAAACAGAACATTCGAAGAAGAGAGAAGATGAAGTAAAACAACAATTAGAATATATAGTAGAAGGATTACGATATTATGAAATGTAGAGATTTGATAAAACAACTAGAGACAATAGCACCTGTTCATTATGCAGAAAAATGGGACAATGTTGGATTGATTGTAGGGGATGAAGAACAGCAAGTGAACAAAGTACTTATAGCCCTAGATCCATCTACAGAAGTAATTGAACAGGCGATTGAACAACAATGTGATATGATAATAACCCACCACCCGTTGATTTTTTCACCGATGAAGAAAATCACAAGCAATGACTTTATTGGTAGACGAATCCTGAATATGATGAATCATTCCATAGCATATTACGCGATGCATACCAATATGGATATTGCTATAATGGCGGATGAAGCAGCAGCTATGATAGGACTAAAGGATACTATCGCATTAGAACCGATAGAATCTAATAACCTACATGTTGGAATTGGACGTTTTGGTAAGCTAACTAGGACAATAACTTTACTGGATTTAGCTAACGAGGTGAAAAAACAGTTTCATCTTGATGGGGTCCGTGTAGTTGGGGAATTAACCAAAGATATTAAAACGGTTGCAATATCTACAGGTTCAGGAGAAGATTTTATTGAACATGCCATAGAGAGAGGGGCGGATGTTCTTATAACAGGTGATATAAGACATCATAAAGCGCTTGATGCGATTGAGAGAAATCTTTGTATCATTGATGCTGGACACTATGGCACAGAGCGATTCATGGTTGAATGGCTAGCTGCTCATCTTGATGTGAGTAACGTTACTGCTATGGTGGCAAAGGAGCAATCACCTTTTAAAAATATATAGAGGAGATTATATATGAGTATAAATGTAATTATTAATGGAGAGACCAAAGTTTACGAAGAAAATACTAGTCTATTGGAGATAAGCAAAGATTTTCAAAAAGACTATCAAGAGGATATTATTCTTGCATTTGTTGATAACAAACTTAGAGAATTATTCAAAACAGTTACCAAAGACTGTACCGTGCGATTTGTGACTACAAAAGATTCTGCTGGTAGAAAAACATACAAAAGAGGTATGACACTGGTGCTTCTAAAGGCAATTCATGATGAAATAGGAAATCTGAATGTAGAAAAAGTACTGGTAGAGTATTCAATAGGATCCGGTTATTACTGCGAGATTAAATCAGATGCTATATTAGATGAAGCATTAATTGAGAGAATTGAAGCACGTATGAGAAAAATCATAGCAGATGATATACCATTCCAAAAGAGAAGTATTACAACGGATGAAGCAATAGAGTTATTCAAAAATTACCGTATGTATGACAAAGAAAAATTATTCCGTTATCGACGTGTATCGAAAGCGAATATCTATAAACTTGGTGGATTTGAAGATTATTTCTATGGGTATATGCCACCGAGAACTGGCATGTTACAATATTTCAAATTATATAAATACGATGATGGGTTAATTATGCAATTACCTAGTGATGAAGATCCAAGAGTGGTACCACCGTTTGAGCCAAGACACAAGCTTTTCGGAGTTTTAAAAGAATCGAATCGTTGGGGCAATACGATGAAAATCGAAACGGTTGGAGCACTTAATGATGTAATCTGTAAGGGTGGAATTAATGATTTAATCCTTGTTCAAGAGGCACTTCAAGAAAAGAAAATTGGTGAGATAGCAGAGCAGATTGTAGCGAATCGAACCAATAAATTTATTATGATTTCTGGTCCATCTTCATCTGGTAAAACAACTTTTTCACATCGTTTATCCATTGAACTTCGAACACATGGAATGAACCCGTTACCAATCGCTCTAGATAATTACTTTGTAGATCGTATGAATACACCTTTAGATGCAGAGGGTAATCCTAACTTTGAATGTTTAGAAGCAATTGATATAGAACAATTCAACAATGATATGATGAAGCTATTGAATGGGGAACGAGTTGAGTTACCATCCTACAACTTCAAGTTAGGTAAACGTGAATATAAAGGAAACTATCAACAACTTGGTGAGGATGATATATTAGTTATTGAAGGCATTCATGGTTTGAATGATAAGTTGTCACATTCTCTTCCAAAAGAAAGTAAATTCAAGATCTACATAAGTGCTTTAACGCAGTTGAATATCGATGAGCATAATCGTATTCCAACAACTGATGGTAGATTGATACGAAGAATGGTAAGAGATGCAAGAACAAGAGGAATTGCAGCAAAAGATACAATAGCAATGTGGGCATCGGTTCGAAGAGGAGAAGAAGAGAATATCTTCCCATTCCAAGAAGAAGCAGACGTCATGTTCAATTCGGCGCTAATCTATGAGTTAGCAATTCTTAAACTATACGCGGAGCCAATTCTATTTGGGATTGACCGTGAATGTACAGAATATGTAGAAGCAAAACGCCTATTAAAATTCTTAGATTATTTCATCGGTGTTAGCCCAGAAGAAGTACCACGTAATTCTATAATACGTGAATTCGTTGGGGGAAGTTATTTTAAAGTAGATTAAGAGAAGTTCCCGAGAACGGTCGTAATAAAAAAGTAACTGTTCAAATCATTGAGAGAATGAGCAGTTACTTTTATAGTAATGAAATATATTCTTATTATTCATGTGAGCAGCACTATAAGCCGAGTTCTGTATTAGATGATTATCTATCTAGTCTTACTGTTACCAGTAAGATCAAGCGACCAACCCGAAAGCACGGCGGGCAACCGTATCGCTCTCCATTCGGTCTTGCTTCGAGTGGGGTTTACATAGCCATTCTTGTTACCAAGAATGCGGTAGTCTCTTACGCTACCTTTCCATCCTTACCAAACGAATTTGGCGGTATATCTCTGTTGCACTAGCCTTGGAGTCACCTCCACCGGACGTTATCCGGCACCCTGCCCTGTGAAGCCCGGACTTTCCTCACCTAAGACCTTTCGGTGCTAATAGGCGCAATCATCTGTGCTACTCACAAGGATATATTCTATCATGAATAAGACAAGTTGTAAATTAAAAATCATAATTTATATCCAGAAAATTAAACCAAAGAAATACTTGTATTAAATTTCATACAATAAAAATGTAAGTTTTTAACATTTTATCTAGAATTTGGACATATATATATAAGCGGGATGTTATTTGGTAGTAAGTAATTAATACATACTATTATAGATTATATGCAGAATTATATTTTATAAAATGTGACCATTTGGGGACAAAGGAGGAGAAATTATGAATTTATTACAAACACCTTTAACTTTACTGGAAATTGAGCGACTACTTGAAAAGGAGCTTAGAGATGAAGAGAAAGATTACCGAATTATTGGTGATTTAGAACTTACTTATGAGGAGTTTTGTTTCCTTTCGCTGAAAGCAAAGGGGCTTCAGCGATATGAGAATGATTTGGCTATAATTGAGAAGTACAGATTTGTTACTTTAGTCACGTGGGTATTTTCAATGCGTTATGCAAACATAGAAAAGGAAAGTTATGAAGCTATGTATAACAAGGTTAATAAGTTACAGCAACATACGATGAGAAAGACGATTCATGTTATAGCGGGAACGTTTGAAGAGTATGGAATTAATACATATGGATTAGACATCTATTCGTTAGAAGGATTATTTGCATTGATTGGAATACATGCGGGAATCCCGAATAAAGCGCATAATCGATTATTTAATATATTAGAGGAATCTTTAAATTATAAAGATATGAATCGATTTGAACAGCAGTTAATGCTAGATTTAGAACCTAGAATGACAGTAATATATAATTATATGGAAGAAGATACGAAGAAAAAGTTGTTCCATGAAACAAGAGAGATTTTTATTGATTGTAGAATGAATAATCTATCACTTGAAGAATTAAAAGAAAAATATGTATATGCATCAAAAAGCATATTAAATAGCCTTGTTTGTTGGTGTGAAGAGTTAGAATATTATCAAAATCAAAAAGAAATTATAGCCTTGTATAAATGATATAAGTTAATAGGTCTATGATATGTAACCAATATGTTAGACTAGCAGGATTATCGAATTAATTATAGGACTAAAAGGCTCAAATAGCAAAAGGGATATTTGCTATTTGAGCCTTTTTCCGGTCTATTGAGAGTTATTATAGAGAAACTCTTGAAGGTTATGCACGGATATCAAAGGAATAACGTTTAAGAGAGGAGGTAGGTTGATCTCTTTCTATGATATCCTTAACGATATCTACTTCCTTCTGACGTTCTATAAATTCTGTTTGAAGTAAATATCCATTGCGAGCCATAGCGTCTTCTAATAAGTCAATATTATTTCTTAAAAGACTAGTTGAAAAATCATCTGACATGTAGAATTTGGCCTCCACATTACCACGAGTTAAATTAATGTGGATATCAGTAGGACCTAGGTTATCCATGTCTAGATGTAATAAGACGCTTATACTATCTGGATTCTCTTGTAAGTTCTTCTTTTTCGTATATACATATAGATCACTATGAACGAATTGATCTTTCATCTTGATTGGTAACTGTACGTAAGGAAAGAGTTGGTTTATTACTTTCATAAATTCCAGATTCTCTTGAAAATTCTGTGTTGTTCCACTTAATTGTGAAAACACATCTTTCAAACCTGTATTTTGCAAGAAGTCTCTCAAAGCAGTAATCTGATTGTACGTCGTATCAAAGTAATCATTCACCTTATTGTCCGCAATATCATTCGTTGTTAACGACATGGAGCTTCGAATGTGTTCTTTTAATACCCATTGATAAACTTGAGTGGAATACAAGGTTTTGGCATCTGGAGAATTCGTAGCTGGTAGAGCGGTTTTAATAGCATGTAATAAGGTATTCGTTCCAACCTGTCCGTTTACTATACCCTCACGAATATCTTGCGATAGTGGGAAGTCAGCAAGTGCTAAAGCTAGTGTTTGACGATTTTGTAGACTTAAGAAGGTTGATAATTCATTGTTATTAAATTGCTGATTTGTAAAATGATCTAGAATATGTCTAATAATTGGAGCTTGGAACATATCTGTTAACGGTGCATGCACTTTATTGGCGGTAGCTTCTATCTCTACTAGAGAGCTCTGTGATTCAAGATCCATTTGTTCTGCTATTGTGATGCTTTTTTGAATACAATCTATAACCTCACGGAGGGAAGCGGTTTGATTTTGGATCGCTTCGGTTAAAGAGTCTGTTAGTGCAAAAGGTCTTAGGATATCTAATAGGGTAGAAACCTCACTCTTTGAGCGAATAACAGAAGATAAAGGCAGATCTGTATCCCCATGGGTATCTCTTAAGAAGATGTCCATTAGTCCATCATTAATTGCGAGGAAGTTTTTTGCTGTAGTAAAAGTACTTACCTTGTCTAGAAGTTTTGGAATATCTTCTGCTATTGAACCTATTTCTTTGCTTAATCGGTGTTCATAATTTCGATAGTTTTCAAATTGTGTAGATGTCTCATTCGTAATAGGTATATTATGTTTATTCATAAGAACAAGAGTACCTATGGAAGCATTCTTATTCAGTAAAGATTGCTGGAAGAGTTTTTGAATGGTTTGTTTGTCGATAGACATATGATTATCCAATAATTCCAATACAATCATTTGATTTCGCTCACTTTTTTGTAAACCAGCTTCTTCTAACGCTTTGTTAATCGTAGCTAATCTAGCTTGTGATGGTTTAACCGATATCGCACGAAGAGCAATTCCATCTTCTGTCTCAACTGCTTTGAAGGTTGCAGTCTGGCCGATGGTAAGCTCAGGGTCTCCTTGAAGTGGATAGGTAATGGTCTCACCCAGATCCACCTTGATTGATACGGTATCATTCCTAATATCAGTAACTTCTCCGCGGATAATTTGGCCTTTATCTATCAGAATCTGTCCAGTTGCAGAATAACTAAGATTACTATTCCCAGTATTTGTCGCACCAGAAGAGGAGCCGGCTGTTGTTTGGAAGGTAGAGGTTTGTCCAGAAGATGGACGTTTCTTTGGTGTCATGTTGCTTGGATTCGAGCTAACATTTCCAATTGCATTATTTGATAAACTCATCGTTGCTGCTCCTTTCAAGCTCTTAGGTGAGTGCGAAGTTACGGAAGGCTGTTAATATGCTACAGTCTTCTTGATAGTGCACGAAACACGCTGCGCAACTAAGTTACTTTAAAGTGTGTTTCTAGAGTTACGTAATCAAGTCCATTGATATTATATATATCGGACTATATACCTAGATATATAAGTATACAATATATATTAAGATTGGACAAGTATGACCACGAGCTATGGTATTGTATAGAAGGGAGCGATGGACATCGTAATATATTATTGAAAGTTGGTATGTTAGGTTATATAATAAATGTAAATAATTAGATGCGGAGAGGAGTATTCAATATTGAAATCAGTTTTAGCAAAAATCTTGTTTGGTATTGGAACAATATTATTAATATGCTTTTTTGGAGGATTAGTATATCTATATTATGATTACTATAAATTATCGCCTTACGCTTCGACACCATTATATGTTTATAATGTAATACATGGATTAATATTTTTGCCACCAAGTATTCTCTGTTATATAATAGCTCTGATTTTACGGTCAAAGATAAAAACTAAGTAAAGAGGTATTGAAACTAATTTCAGTTTAGAATAAAAGGAGGAATTTTATATGATAATAAAAAATGGAATGTCATATTCCACTAATTATGGACGAGCAGCGGCTTATTTCTTAGGTACCTGCGCGCCTGCTCCAGAAGATGAGAAACGCTTACAAGCATTTAGAATTATCACTGGGATTTATGAAGTTATTGCCAAAGATGCGACCATAATAGGAGTTAAACCGGTAAATGATGTATCCTTTAATCCTTGGGAGCAGCAAAAAGGGCGTGAGAAGGAGGTAAAAATCATTCGTGATGCTGTAGCAAAGATTGCTTCTATGATGAAAGAGTTTTTTGAATTGGTGGAATCAGGTGAAGTACATGGGGAAGGATTGTTATTGGCTGAAGGTTCGGTTTCACCCAAAAGAGCTTTGGCAAAAGCACTTGAGGCAATAGGTATATCCATCGAAAAAGGAGATCGGGTTATGTTACGTATGCCTATTGGAGTAGCAGAAGGGTTAAAAGAACTTGCTGCCATCTCCCGTGAAGATAATGTACATATTATAGATAGTTCCATGTCTGATGCTGCATTTTTGCTATTTAGCCGTTGTGTATATGATACATCCGCTAACTGGGCAGCAGTGGCATTTGATAAACTGCTAAATGCACAGGGGGAACTTATTAATCTATGCAGCGAATTGGAAAAAAGAGGATTTAAACGTATTGATTGTCGTGATGGTAAAAGGATAAGTCTAGATTATGTTAAACAGCATGGAAAACAAGAAGAGCTTAAGATGGCTTGGGGAGAACGAAGCCACTCAGGTATTGAAGTGAGTTATGAAGATCTTCGTCTTGAGCCTTGCTTTATATGGATTCGAATGCCTATGTTCAAAAAGATACTAGAACATATCAAGGAAATGCCAGAAGAAACTGCTAAGTTCATCAGTGGTTGGACCAAAACATGCGATGGGTGTCGCTATTGTATTCAGACTGATAAAACTGGTACACGGCCGTTAGCAGCGATTGATATAAATGGAAGTAAAAAATGTCCATATTATCCTGGCTTTTCGTTGAATTGGCGTAATTTATCTCCAGAGCTTTCTGCTAATATACTTGCAGTGTTAGAGGAAGTGGACAGAATTTTAGATAATTAATAATATTTTGTGGTTATGAATAGTATCTAAGATTTCTTAAGTGTTATTGACCAAAAGAGTAACATGTGAAAAAATAGAAGTAAGCATAACTATGTATATAGGTGTCAATGTAATATATGAAGGGTAAAAAGAATATTATGGAATTTTTAGAGAGTGTTATATTTTTAATAGGATTATTAACGTTTGTCTGGTTTTTGTTGCCATTATTTACTCACGGTATTATGAATGTAGGGAATGCAACAGGGATTGTTGGAGGCTTTGTCGTGATGATATATGCTTGCCAGATGTCTCGTATTAACAGCTGGATCGAAAAAACCTGGAATTATACTTATAATAATATTAATATAGGGAAAATAACACTAAGTGCTATTGGTATAGGTGCAGTCATAGGTATTGGGTTAGTGCTCCTTTTGACAAGTTGTATGGTAACAGCGAATAGGAAGAAACCAAAAGAGAATGCAACAGTTATTGTACTTGGTTGTAGAGTTTATGGAGAGCGTCCAAGTTTGATGTTGATGGAGCGACTTGAAGCGGCGTATGATTACTTGATTGATAACACAGATTCCATGTGTATAATATCGGGAGGGAAAGGGATCGATGAAGATATTTCTGAAGCGGAATGTATGTATCGATATCTTACGGACAAAGGCATTAATCCAGAACGATTGTTTAAAGAAGAAAGATCAACATCCACACGAGAAAATCTAATTTATTCAAAAGAAATAATGGATCGCAAAGAACTTAATCAATATGTTGCTATTGTTACCAATGAATTTCATGAATACCGAGCAGGAAAAATCGCAAAAACCTTAGGATTAGAGTATTCAGCAGTTCCCTCAAGGACAGCTTGGTGGCTATTACCCACGTATTACGTAAGAGAATTGTATGCTATATTCTTTGAGTGGGTTTTCTAATTAAGAGAAAGAATTAAAACTGGGAGGTTACCGTAGAATGAAGAGGATTTGTTTACTGCCAATACATAACTGGATGCATAGAAATGCAAGAGAACTGGAGCTTGCAAGATGGAAGTATCTTTTTGAAGATGGGGACAAGATGGAGGTTGTTAATGCTTTGTTGTATTATCAGAATTCGGATGGTGGTTTTGGCAATGCTGTAGATCCGGATAATTGGAACCAAAATTCTGTTCCATATGGAACGTATTTTGTATTAGAGATACTAAAAGAAATTGATTTCTTTGATTTGTATCATCCAATTTATATTGGAATTAAAAAATACTTAGATTGTACTAGCAATTTTTTAGAAGGTTGGGTTTTCACATTGCCATCAAATCAGGAATATCCTCATGCGGCTTACTATAATTATGATGTGGAATATAACAAAGTAGAAAGCAAAGGGATCATAATAAGTTTCTGTTCTTTTATACTAGAACATTATCCACAATCAGCAATATATGATGAAGTTATAAAAATAGTGGATACAATGATTCGAGAAATGTATGCTGAAAATCAAGGGGATATGGGAGCATCTGGGTATGTAACGCTCTTTCTTGCTATGAAAAAAGCTAATTTAACTAATTATAATTATCATCAAATAGAGCAGATATTAAGAGAATTAGTAAATTGTTCAATTCAAAGAGAGCCAGAACAATGGTTAAGTTATGGATATCGTCCATCCGCTTATATTAACTCCAAAGATAGTATGTTTTATGTGGGTAATGAAGAGATTATCGAAAAGGAATTAGATTTTTTAGTTGATACTCTTCCACAAAATGATGTATGGCCAATATCTTGGAGTTGGTTTGAGAATAATGTTACATATCCGAAGGAATCTAGTATAAGTGAGAACTGGAGCAAAGCATATAAAACAATTGAAAAGGTCGTTTTTCTTAGAAATTTCGGTAGAACATACAAGTAGAACATACAAGGTGTAATGATACGAGTCATGTGAAGGTTCAGTTAATGTATCAACGAAATGGATTTGCATTAAAAAAGCATGCTCAGTCAAGAGAAAGTGTACTCTTCTGTGATATTATGAGTGAGAAAGAGGTGCTTATAGATACACGCATGGGAACAAATACAGGAATGTAGCATATCCATGCCAAGAAGAAGGGTATTTCAGTTATTTTAGGTGCAAAGTATTCTCTGGGAGAAGTCCCTGATGAGTTTATACATTATGAATTACCACAGGGAGAGTATATAGTCTGTTCTTTTGAAGCTGATAACTTTGAAGCTCTCGTCATGGATGCTCTTTATAAAGCACAGCAGTATATATATAATATTTGGATGCCAAACCATAAACTGCAAACCGAGGCATTTTGCGCAGAACGTTATGCAAGTCATTCTTCCGAAACTACAAATATAGAAATCTGGCTGAAACTAACAACATAAGATTAAACACATGGCACCGATGGCTATTTTATAAAGCCCTCGGTGCTTAATAGTTCATTTATTCTTCTTCGTTCGTAATAATTTCTGATTCTGTAGTTAACGTTGTAGTTTTATCACTTTTAAAACTATAAAAAGAAACAGTTCCTAATAGAACAAGTAAAATATTCACAACTACGAAAGCTACAAAGATTATACCAATTGTTTTCCAGATACGATGTGAGCGTCTATTCTTTGCTGCCAGTTGCTCGTTAATTCTGGATAATTGATCGGCGATAATGTTAGAATCAACTTCCTTTTCTACAGTTACACCCAGAAGTTCACTGACTGATACTTCGAAAAAATCGGCCAGTTTAATTAAGGTATCTGCATCGGGTACGGATAATCCTTTCTCCCATTTTGAAATTGTTTGACGTACTACATTTAATCTAATAGCAAGTTCTTCTTGTGTTATTCCTTTTATCTTTCTAAGATTTTTTAAATTCTCACTTAACATGTTTGTTACCTCCTTTGCTACTTCTATAGTACCCTGATTCTAGCCGTTGCTACAAGCAATGCATAATAACTTCGCTATAAATACACGAATGTTTCATAATAGTAACATAATACAATAACATTTAATTGCTATCAATATAGAGTTGGATTTTGTGATTGCGATATTTTGTGGGTAGAATCTACAAAGTTCAGTTAATAAAATTAGGTTTCACACCAATAAATATAACATTTATAACAATGAAGCAAAAGAAAAATAACTTAAAATCAAAATAAATTAATATAATTAATGAAAAGAGATGTAAAACTTTAAAATATAAAAAATGTGCAAAAAACAGTACATAAAATGCCAGATTTTTATGCAATTGTACAAATGTTATATAATAATTAATTTTATTGTTGAATCTCTGTACAATCTAGATTATAATCACGAGTAAGAACAAAGGCGTTCTTGGTACAGTAGATTATTACTGTCCAAGGGCGTCTTTTTGTATTTTAATGGCGGATTTTTTAGTTAGGAACTTAGTGTGAAATAAAAAGAAATATGTTTGCAGGTTATAGAAAGGGCAGGGGTATTGATATGAAAGAGATGTATGTAGAAGAAGTAAGACGTGTTAAACAAGGGTTGTATGATCCAAGATTCGAACATGATAACTGTGGTATCGGTGCAGTAGTAAATATTAAAGGTATCAAGACTCATAAAACTGTAGAAGATGCTCTTCGTATTGTAGAAAATCTGGAGCACAGAGCGGGTAAAGATGCGGAAGGAAAAACTGGAGATGGTGTAGGTATCTTATTACAGATTTCACACAAGTTTTTTAAGAAAGCAGTGAAACCACTTGGCATTGAATTAGGTGGAGAGAGAGAATATGGAGTAGGAATGTTTTTCTTCCCACAAGAAGAGTTAAGTCGAAATCAAGCAAAGAAAATGTTTGAAATAATAGTAGAAAAAGAAGGATTAGAATTCCTTGGTTGGAGAGAGGTTCCGACTCAACCTGATACATTAGGTCAAAAGGCAATAGAATGTATGCCTTGTATCATCCAGGGTTTCATTAAAAAACCAGCTGATGTGAATAAAGGACTTGATTTTGACCGTAAATTATACCTTGCTAGGAGAATATTTGAACAAAGTAATGACAATACATATGTTGTTTCTTTATCAAGTAGAACAATCGTATATAAGGGTATGTTCTTGGTAAATCAATTACGTTTATTCTTTGAGGACTTACAATGTCCTGAATATGAATCAGCAATCGCAACGGTACATAGCCGTTTTAGTACGAATACAAATCCTAGTTGGCAAAGAGCCCATCCAAACCGTTTTATCGTTCATAATGGTGAGATTAATACCATTCGTGGTAATGCAGATAAGATGCTTGCTCGTGAAGAAACAATGGAATCGAAGTATTTGAAGGGGCATATGCATAAAGTTATGCCAGTAGTTAATACGGAAGGTTCCGACTCTGCAATGCTTGATAATGCATTGGAATTCTTAGTAATGAGTGGAATGGAGTTACCACTAGCGGTTATGATAACAATTCCTGAACCATGGAGTAATGACCGAGCTATCAGTAAAGAAAAGAAGGATTTCTATCAATACTACGCAACCATGATGGAACCATGGGACGGTCCTGCTTCAATCTTATTCAGTGATGGTGATATTATGGGAGCAATCCTTGATCGTAATGGTTTACGTCCATCACGTTATTATATCACAAGTGATGATAATCTAATTCTATCATCAGAAGTTGGTGTACTTGACATTCCAGCAGATAAGATTATTAAGAAAGAACGTCTTCGTCCTGGGAAGATGCTGCTTGTAGATACTGTTAAAGGTGAATTAATTGATGATGAAGAGCTAAAGAATAAATACGCAAGAAGAAAACCATATGGTGAATGGTTAGATGGAAATCTAGTTTGTCTAAAAGATTTAAAGATTCCGAATAAGAAAGTTACGGAATATACCAAAGATGAGAGAGCTAAGTTATTGAAAGCTTTCGGTTACACATATGAAGATTACAAAACGACAATTCTTCCTATGGCAAAAGCTGGTGCTGAGCCAATCTCTGCAATGGGAGCAGACAGCCCACTTCCTGTACTATCAACGAAAGAGCAGCCTTTGTTCAACTACTTTAAACAATTGTTTGCACAGGTTACGAATCCACCAATTGATGCGATTCGTGAAGAAATAGTAACTTCTACCTCAGTTTACATTGGAGAAGATGGAAACATCTTAGAAGAAGTAGCTGAAAATTGTAAGGTTTTAAAGATTAACAATCCAATTCTTACGAATACCGATCTTCTTAAGATTAAGAACATGAAAGCAGATGGATTCAAAGTTGAAGAGATTCCAATTACGTACTATAAGAATACTTCCTTAGATAAGGCAATTGATCATTTATTCGTTGAAGCAGACCGTGCATACAAAGAAGGAGCCAATGTGCTAATTCTATCAGACCGTGGAGTTGATGAAAATCACGTTCCAATTCCTTCTTTACTTGCTGTTTCTGCCTTGCAACAACATCTTGTTAAGACTAAGAAGAGAACTCGAGTAGCAATGATTCTTGAAAGTGCTGAACCAAAAGAAGTGCATCATTTTGCAACATTACTTGGTTATGGTGCATGTGCAGTTAATCCATACCTTGCACAAGATTGTATCAAGCAATTAATTGATAATAACATGCTAGATAAAGACTATTATGCAGCAGTGGATGATTACAATAATGCAATCCTTCATGGTATCGTTAAGATAGCTTCTAAGATGGGTATCTCAACAATCCAGTCATACCAAGGTTCTAAGATATTCGAAGCAATTGGTATTGATAAAAATGTTATCGACAAATACTTCACAGATACAGTGAGTCGTATTGGTGGTATCACAATCAAAGATATTGAAAAACAGGTAGATCGATTACATTCAAGGGCATTTGATCCACTTGGGTTAAATGTAGATTTAACACTAGATAGTGTTGGTAGTCACAAATTAAGGAGCAATCAGGAAGAACATCTATATAATCCAAAGACAATTCATTTATTACAAGTGGCTACTCGTACAGGTAATTATGAGATGTTTAAAGAATATACAGCATGTATCGACGAAGAGGAAGCGGGACTTAATTTAAGAGGATTAATGGATTTTAACTTCCCTGAGAAGGGAATTGATATCAAAGAAGTTGAAAGTGTAGATTCCATTGTAAAACGCTTTAAGACAGGCGCAATGTCATATGGTTCTATCTCCAAAGAAGCACACGAAACCTTAGCCATTGCAATGAACCGCCTAGGAGGTAAATCAAACAGTGGTGAAGGTGGAGAAAGTTTAGACCGTCTTCATGTAGGTAAAGATGGTATGAATCGTTGCTCTGCAATCAAACAAGTGGCTTCTGGTAGATTTGGTGTAACTTCTGAGTATTTAGTAAGTGCCAACGAAATCCAAATCAAGATGGCACAAGGAGCAAAACCGGGTGAAGGCGGGCACCTCCCAGGTAATAAAGTATATCCTTGGGTTGCTAAGACTAGACACTCAACACCAGGTGTGAGTTTGATTTCACCACCACCACATCATGATATCTACTCAATCGAAGATTTAGCGCAGTTAATCTATGACTTAAAGAACTCGAACAAGAATGCTAGAATCTCGGTTAAGTTAGTTTCAGAAGCAGGTGTTGGTACGATTGCAGCAGGCGTTGCTAAGGCAGGTGCTGGAGTAATCTTAATCTCTGGATATGATGGTGGTACTGGTGCAGCTCCAAGAAGCTCTATCTACAATGCAGGACTTCCATGGGAACTTGGCCTTGCAGAAACACACCAAACATTAATTATGAATGGACTTCGTTCTAAAGTTCGTATTGAAACAGATGGTAAATTAATGAGTGGTCGTGACGTATTAGTTGCAGCTTTACTTGGTGCCGAAGAATACGGATTTGCTACTGCACCATTAGTAACAATGGGATGTGTTATGATGAGAGTATGTAACTTAGATACTTGCCCAGTTGGCGTAGCGACTCAAAATCCTGAACTTAGAAAGAACTTCAAAGGTAAACCAGAATACGTAGAAAACTTCATGCGATTTATAGCAGAGGAACTTCGTGAGTATATGGCTAAGTTAGGTATTAAATCAATAGATGAATTAGTTGGTCGTACAGACTTACTTAAAGTTAAAGATACATTCAAGAAAGAACACGCTAATAAGCTTGATTTGTCAGCAATTCTTGAAACGGAATATACAGATACTAACAATTCTCATATCTTTGATCCAAAACAGATCTATGATTTTGAATTAGAGAACACAATTGATGAGAAACTCTTCCTTAAAAAATTACGTCCAGCAATTGCAAATAGACAGAAAAAGACGATGGAAGCTGAAGTTACGAATGTGGATCGCTCACTTGGAACGATTCTTGGTTCTGAGATTACAAGGCTCCATGGAACAACATTAGAGGAAGATACGATTACAATCAAATGTCATGGTGCTGGTGGTCAAAGTTTTGGAGCATTTATACCAAAAGGTCTAACATTAGAGTTATCAGGTGATTGTAACGATTATATTGGTAAAGGTTTATCTGGCGGAAAGATTATTGTATATCCTCCAAAAGGATCAAACTTCAAAGCAGAAGAGAATATTATCGTAGGTAATGTAGCTTTATATGGTGCTACAAGTGGTAAAGTGTTCATCAATGGTGTGGCTGGCGAACGTTTCTGTGTACGTAACTCTGGTGCGTCAGCAGTTGTTGAGGGTGTGGGTGATCACGCTTGCGAATACATGACAGGTGGTCGCGTAGCTGTTCTTGGACGCACTGGTAAGAATTTCGCTGCTGGTATGAGTGGCGGTGTTGCATATGTACTTGATGAAGATAGCAACCTATACATGCGATTGAATAAAGAGCTAGTTGCAGTAGAACCAGTTGCTGATAAATACGATGTAATGGAACTTAAGAGTATGATTTCTGAACATGTTAAGGTTACGAATTCAGCCCGTGGTAAAGTAATTCTTGATGACTTTATGGGGTACCTTCCTAAATTTAAAAAGATCATTCCACATGATTACCGTAGAATGTTACAGACAATTGTACAGATGGAAGAAAAAGGACTTAGCAGTGAACAAGCACAAATAGAAGCATTCTATGCAAACACAAGGAAGTAGAGTGAGAAAAGGTTGAAAAAGCTTTGCTCTTGGAGATTTGTGCTTCGCATCAAGTTTTTGGGCTAGGGAATTGCGAAACTCTTCTCCATTACAAAGAGTTTCGCAATTGCCTAAAGTCTCTGGACTTTAGAAAGGAGAACGTAAGGTATGGGAAAACCAACTGGATTTATGGATTATGAGAGAAAAGAGAATCAGGCAGTTAAGCCTAAAGATAGAATTGAGAATTTTAATGAATTCCACACTCCTTTATCACAAGAAGAGCGGAAAAAACAAGGTGCTAGATGTATGGAATGTGGAGTTCCATTCTGTCAATCAGGAATGATGATTGGTGGAATGACATCGGGTTGTCCACTTAACAATCTAATTCCAGAATGGAATGATTTGTTATTTACAGATAATATGGGGCAAGCGCTCAATCGTCTATTAAAGACGAATAACTTTCCTGAGTTTACTGCAAGAGTGTGTCCTGCGCCATGTGAGGCGGCTTGTACTTGTGGGTTGAATGGTAATCCAGTATCAATCAAGGAAAATGAACTGGAAATAATCGAGAATGGATTTGAAAAAGGATATATCAAAGCAAATCCTCCTAAAATCCGTACGGGTAAGAAAGTAGCGATTATTGGTTCTGGTCCTTCTGGACTTGCAGCTGCAGACCAATTAAACAAACGAGGTCATCTTGTTACTGTATTCGAACGAGAGGACCGTATAGGCGGATTATTAATGTATGGTATCCCTAACATGAAATTGGAGAAACACATTATTGATCGTAAGATTGACATTATGAAGGAAGAAGGCGTTACATTCGTAACAGGCGCTGATGTTGGCGGAAATTACAAAGCAAACAAGATTACAAAAGAATTCGATAGCGTAATCTTAACATGTGGTGCGTCTAATCCAAGAGATATCAATGTACCTGGAAGAGATGCAAAAGGAATCCACTTTGCAGTAGACTTCTTAAAGTCAACGACAAAGAGTTTATTGGATTCCAATTTGAAAGAAGGTACGTACATCAGTGCGAAGGATGAGAATGTGCTTGTAATTGGTGGTGGTGATACGGGTAATGATTGTGTTGGTACTTCCGTTCGACATGGTGCGAAATCGGTCATTCAACTAGAGATGATGCCAAAACTTCCTGATCAAAGAGCGGAGAACAATCCTTGGCCAGAATGGCCACGCGTCTGCAAGACAGACTATGGTCAAGAAGAGGCTATAGAAGTTTTTGGTCATGACCCTAGAGTATATCAAACTACAGTAAAAGAGTTTGTAGCAGATGAAGCTGGTAACGTATGCAAGGCGAAGCTTGTGAAGTTGGAAAGTAAATTCAATGAAGAAGCAAAACGTTACTTCATGGCAGAAGTATCTGGCAGTGAATATGAAGTTGATGTTGATTTAGTACTTATAGCAGCAGGGTTTTTAGGTACACAAAGCTATGTTGCTCAAGCTTTTGGTGTTGATCTTAACGAAAGAACGAATGTAGCTACAGAATATGGAACATATAAGACTATGGAAGATAATGTATTCGTAGCAGGTGATATGCGCCGTGGTCAATCACTTGTAGTGTGGGCAATTCGTGAAGGACGTGAGGTTGCCAAAGAAGTAGATACCCATCTGATGGGATATAGTAACTTAAAGTAATTTAACTTTATAGATCAATAACTATTGTATAAGGATATATGTAAGATAAATAATTAAGTAATAGGTTTTGAGAAAAGACATAGGAAATAGGTAAGTCATAGAAACATGACAGTTATTAAAGGCATGTTTCTATGACTTTTTGCGTTTGAAAATAGGGGCTTCTTAAAGAGTTTTCGACTGGAAGAATAAAAGATAATGCAACTTGATATAAATGGTTAATAATGGTAGAATGTAGTTGGTATGAGCTTTTGTAAGCCATTCGAGTTTTTTAGAGAGGGAAAACTAAAATAATTTATAGGGAGGAGATTTATAGTTTATGAAGATTAAGAAGCAACTTATCTGTATGGTTGCCGCATTTTTGTTTGTTGTCGCTGGTTGTTCTACTAATAAGGACAATAATACAAATACTGAGGTGGTTCCTGATACCGGTTTTGAAAACGAGAATACAGATATCAAAGAAAACAAACAAGAATTTGCTGTTGATAAGGATAAAATTACAATACATTTTGAATTGTATGATTTGGATCTAGAAAAGCAAGAGGATGGAACCACGAAGCTTAGTGTAGACGGATTTTCAGCAAGTTATGATGAAAATTCACTTCCGTTTTTATCCTATGTGTTAGCATTACCACAAGATACAGCACTGAAAGATATCAGTGCCTCTACATGGTCAGAAACGATTCATACGCTGGATAATATTAAGCTTGCCAACTTAGGGATAAGTCCCATTGAAAGCGAAGAAGGAGAAAATGTATACGAATCAACAAGCGATAATGGGTTTAAGATGAAAGCTTTTGTACAGAAATATCAAGGGATACCCGTTGTATATATTTCAATATTCCCTATAGTCTATGATGAGGAATCACAACAAGTAAGATTTGTTGAAAGTGGTGATTTTAAGCTTAATCTGAAAGAAGAAGCTTGGGATATGTCTCATTATGATTCTCCGGAACGTGTGAAGAATGTTGTTGATAACCCAGACATTGTTGATTCATACAAAGTGTCAGAGAATTAGTCATAAACAGAAAGGAAATTGAAGTATGAAAAGTATTCATAACAATATGACAAAGAGAATCTCGGTATTTCTTGTAATAATTATGTTGGTTGTATCTTTGGTTCCTAGTGTACCCAATTATGCAGTTACCACGGAAAAAGTGGCATATGAAGATGTATCAGAGATAGAACTAAATTATTATTTCGGTAATCTACAGATTGGTGAAGGTAAGAATGGAAAGAGTATTGATATAGAGGGATTAGCAAAAGTTAACGACGTTGGTATGCCTAATTTACCATCAAAGTCAATCTCCATATTAATACCTAGTGGAAAACAGGTTACAAACGTAAAAGTATTAACCAGTGACATTGAAGATTATGATAATATACTTGTTGAGCCAGCAGCAGATATTGTTTCATCTGCAGAACTCATTGTGGATAATGCCTCTGTAGAATACGACCAAACGGTATATCAAGGCGATGATAAATATCCAGTTAGTCAAGTATCTGAAGGAAGTACTAGCACAACAAGAGGCTATCAAATCTATAATATGTTACTCTATCCAGTAACATATCAGAATAAAGGATTGTCATTTGCTAAACATATGAAGATAGTTGTGTCATTAGCAGATGAGGATATTAAGTTTAGTGCGCAGGCAAGAAAAGACAATAAGATCTTTGTACCAACTAAGGAAGATGAAAGCTTTATTGAGAATAAGGTTGAGAACATCGATGCAGCAATGTCTTACTATAACAAAATAGGAGGAACGAGTGGATCCTCTACATTACTTGGTAGTGATCAATATGACTATATAGTAATTACAGCGGAGAATTTAAAACCTGCCTTCGAGAATCTAGTAGCACATAAGATTACAAGAGGGATAAAGGCAAAAACGGTAACAACAACGGAGATCTATTCGAGTTATAGTGGTAGAGATACAGCAGAACAGATTCGTAATTTTATTATCGATGCGTATAGAACTAACCATATAAAGTATGTATTACTTGGTGGAGATGCTGATGGCACGAACCCTGTGGTACCAACACGTATTCTATATTGTGAACCAGTTACGACGGATACAACCACGTCTATCGCATCTGATTTATATTTTGGTTGCCTTGACGGAGATTTTGATGCAAATCGCAATTCCATATTTGGCGAGATGGCAGACAGTGTGGATTTTACATATGATGTATTAGTCGGTCGTGCTCCGGTTGATGACTTAACGGAGGCAACGAATTTTGTTACAAAAACCATTGCTTATGAACAAAGACAACAGAGTGCGAAAGTTACCTTCGTTGGCGAGGTATTACAAAGCAACAGTGATGGCTGTACCTCTGAATTAGCAGCGGATATCCAGAGTACAATGGACGCAGATACTTTGACAGATAACTTACGCGTTGTTAGAGATCAGATTGTAGATGCGGAGTATGTTGCACTATATTATGATTCTAATGATCTGTTGAAGAGTGTATTTGTTAATGATATGACTTTGCTGGTTGAGTTTTCTGGTATTTTAGTTGATTATTATTCTAGTTTGTCAACATTGGTTCGTACTGGCGATTGTGACTCGAAGATTACGAAAAAGGATGTGCAAACATTAACTTCATTCTGTAAAAAACTAAAGAAGGCAATTACATCAAGTTCTTATTCCTATAATAAGAAAGAGCAGTTATTAGATGAACTTGAATATATGCGTGCATATATAGGAATGTCAGAGGGGAAATCCTTTGGAGAAGTGGTGTTAAATAGTAAATATACCAATCCAAACAAAACTTCAAAGACAGTAGAATATAAGTCGATTGATGGAGAAGATGATAAAGAAAACTATATCTTTGGTGGGGATTACATGGATGAAATCAAAGATGGTGCCATTACTAAGAATGGAAGCAATGATTTCGAAACGGTAGGATTCCCTGATAATTATAATAAAAGTACTCTATATGATAGAGACTATGAAAAGTATAATTGGCCAAAATCAGAAGTCATATCCGTTATGAATAGTTCGCCTGAGGTTATCAACCATTTAGGGCATTGTAATAATACCACTTTAATGAAATGCGATGTTAGTGATATAGAGGCATTAACGAACAAAGAGGCATTTTTCTTGTATACGCAAGGATGTTATGCGGGATCATTTGATAATATGGATACGAAAGATGCATATAGTGCACCGGATTGTGTAGCGGAACAATTGGTTGTAAGTAATAGTGTAAGTGGTGCGTATGCATGTATCGTGAATTCAAGATATGGATGGTACAGTAGAGTGGGTACAGATGGTCCGTCCCAAGCATATAATAGAAAGTTCTGGGATGCAGTATTTACAACCAATGAATCATCAAGGAATATCGGAAGCATGTTAGCATTATCAAAAGAATACTTCATTGAGTATCTTACGGGCTACAGTACAAGTACTGCAATGTTATTCTGTTATTATGAGCAGAATTTGTTAGGGGATCCAGAAACCAGCTTATATCTGATAGCAAACCCTGTTCAAGTTCCTGCGACTTCTGTTGAAGTCAATATTGGTAAGAATATTAAACTAGAAAAGGGAAAGAATATCACAGCAACGGCATTCTTATATCCAAAGAATAATACAGATAAAGTTTATTGGAAAACCTCCAATAAGAAAATAGCAACCGTAGATGACAAGGGAACAATTACTGGAAGGAAAGCTGGAACAGCTAAGATTACCGCAAAGGCTTTGGGAGGAAAGACATATGTAACCACCGTAACTGTTATCAACGCTGAGAAGTCCTCAAAAGCAACTAAGAGTATTACGTTGTCTCAGACCGAAGCTTCTTTACTACGAGGGGAAACATTTACATTGAAGGCGAGTATTAAAGGGAGTGGCACAGGTATGCTTTGGTACTCCTCTGACATTAATGTAGCCACAGTATCGAACAAAGGTGTGGTAACGATTGTTGGTGCTGGGCAGTGTAATATCTATTGTAGAACGGCGAATGGTAAGAGTGCTGTATGTAAGGTTACTGGAATATTACCACCACTTAATGATGATGGGACACAATAGAAGATTATATTAATGGAAATATATTAAATCAAAACTTAATAAATATTTAATCAAAGGGTGGGTTTAATGGTGTATAATACAGAAAAGTATATATCAATAAGCTCCCTTTGTGTTCAAATGTTACTGTTGATCTGGGAAGATACATAGAATGATTTGGGTGTCAAAAGTCCTCTTTATACTTTGAATCGTCAATTTGCACAATTTATATATAACCTGACTAATGTGATGCAGAACATAGTTTGGTGAGCAATTGTATGAAGTCGTTGGTACTTCGGCTCTGTATATTAGAGCCTTACGTACCACTACGAACTTCATTCAAGCGAGAGCGGGTTGCGAATAAACTATGTTCTGCATCACATACTCAGGTTTGTGAATGTGCAAATTGACGAAGGTAAGTTTATTGAATGACTTTTGACACCCGAACCATAAAATAAAAATAAACAATTATAGAAATGGGGAATAATATGGAAAGGGCATATACGATATGTATGATAATCGGTATTGGAATCCCACTGTTATCATTAATATTAGGTCAAATAACTAATATAATTGATGGGTTTTTTGATGGTTTGTCTGGTATGCTTGAAAGTTTACATATTGACTTGAATATTGAAATAGGTACTATGCATCTTTGTTTGCTCCCTTTTTCAGTTCAAAGTATCTGTGCTGGATTATTGGTATTCGGTGCACTTGGTAAGATGTTAATACATAAGAGTAATCAGACCTTGTGCATGATTATAGCGGTGGCGTTCGGATATCTAGTTGCTATTATCGTACAGACTTTAATTCATAAGTTAAAACAGATTGAACACACCACGTATTCCAAAGAACAATTACTTTTGTTCGATGCTAAAATAGTGAATACGATCATTCCGGGAGGCTTTGGTAGTGTTAGTATAACAACATTAGATGGTATAACAACATCATATCCAGCAAAGTCGGTTGTTTCTACCGAGGGAATACGGCAAGATACAAAGGTAAGAGTGTTATATTTTGAGAAGAATGTTGCGATTGTTGAGAAATTAGAGGAGTTATAGTAATCAGTATGATAGTAAGCAGAGTAGTATCTGTTTGACTATAGAGAAACTAGAGGTTAATGAGTTTAAGGAGGGTATAGTATGCCAGAAAGTTTAGAAAGTATGTTACCAGTAATACTAATTGTTGCTGGAATTGTCATTATCTTGATGGTTATTCTATCGATGTGGAAGAAGGTACCACAGGATAAAGCGGCAGTTGTTACAGGATTGAAGAAGAGGATTATCACCGGTGGTGGTGGTCTAGTAATTCCAGTTTTTGAAAGAATTGATTACATATCACTTGGCAACATTCAGTTAGATGTTGTAACAGATGAGAGTATGTCGTCTCAAGGTGTACCAATTGCAGTTATTGGCACAGCGGTAATTAAAGTAAAGAACGAACAGAATTCTATATTCAATGCAATTGAGCAATTCACAGGCAAGAATGAGACTATGATTGAACAATCAATCCGTAGTACAGCAACGAATGTACTTGAAGGAAAACTTCGTGAAATTGTATCTACCATGACTGTTGAAGAGATATATCGTGATAGAGAGACTTTCTCTTCTAAAGTTCAAGAAGTAGTAGGAACTGAATTAACGGAGATGGGTCTTGAAGTTAAAGTATTTACCATTAAAGACATTAATGATAGCAATGGTTATATTAATGCACTTGGTGTTAAACAGATAGCTGAGAAGAAAAAAGATGCAGAGATAGCGAGAGCAGAAGCTGACCGTGAGATGCAGATTGAGACTTCTAAAGCAAAAAGAGCTGGTGAGCAAGCAAGATTACTTGCTGAGACAGAGATAGCAGAAGCTACTAAGTTAAAACAAGTTCAAGAAGCTGCATATATGCAAGAACAGCAAGCAGCAAAAGCAAAAGCAGATGCAGCCTATGAAATTCAGAAAAACATTACCAATAAAGAAGTAGTAACAGCAGAGATGGATGCTGAATTATTAAAGCAAGAAAGACAAAAGGATATTGAAGCTGCTCAAGTGCAGATTATGATTGCGAAGGAGCAGAAGAATATCGAACTTGCACAAAAACAAGCGGAACGTAAGAAGGAAAGTCTTCGTGCAGAAGTTGTTGAACCAGCGATTGCTGATAAAGAGAAGCAACAAACGATTGCAGATGCTGAAAAGTATCGCAAAATAGCAGAAGCAGAAGCACAGGCACAAGCACAAACAAGATTTGCCCAGGCGGAAGCAGAAGCGAGAAAAATTAAAGCAATTGCAGAAGCTGAGGCTATTAAGCTAACTGGTCAAGCAGAAGCAGATGTTATTAGCCAAAAGGGTACTGCAGAGGCTTCCTCAATTCGTGCAAAGGGTATTGCAGAAGCAGAAGCCATGGAGAAAAAGGCAGAGGCTTATCAGAAATATTCTGGAGCTGCAGTTGCAGAGATGCTTATTAAAGTTTTACCAGATGTTGCAGAGAACATTGCAAAACCATTATCGCAGATTGATAAAATTATTATCATGGATGGCGGTGGTAGTACAGAAGGTAACGGAGTTGCCAACGTAGCTTCTAATGTAACAGGAGTTATGACTCAAGTTATGGAGTCGATGAAGGAAGTAACCGGTATTGATTTATCTGATCTTGTTAAGGCAAAAGGGTATGATGCACAAGTTACAAGGAATGTTAATATCAATGCGAATGCTAGTAAGGAAATTGCAGAAACAATAGAAGCTATTAGCGAGTAAACAAACATGGGTTGTTGCAAAACACTATATCTACACAGGTTTTGCAACAACCCCGTTTGTGAATAGGGGTTATGATTTCTAAAGATATTAATAAAGGACAGTAAGGGGAAGACATGAATAATAAATTAAAGATATTATTAATAGATATCAAACTATATATTACGAAAAGAAAATTGTTATTTTCTTTTATCTTACTAATACTCATTGGAATTATAGCAGCATTGGTTGTTATTAGTTGTAGAAAGCAGCAATATGAAATGACAACGCAAGAGATGGTAAAAGACTACGAACAGATGGAGGCTGCTTTGAAGGAGAATTATCCTTACTTTGGTCTCCTAGAAAGATATGGGATTGACTATGAACAAAAATTACAGAATTATTTAGAGAAGATGATGGAATGCAAAGATGGAAGCGAGTATTTTAATATATTTAATTTAGCATTTGCGAGCATAAAGAATGTAGGTGATCTTTCCATCTGGGATTACTGGAGATATAAGTATAACGAAGATTATATGCAAAGATTTACAGCCGATAAGAATCAATATTTATTATCATTGATTGAAGAGCAGGAAAGTGTTAAATCCTATAATACATTAAAATACATCCACAATACTAGAGATTATGTTTCTGAATTTAGAGAACGGAAAGTTAAGACAGTACTTGCTAATAACTTTAATATTGGTATTATCGAAGAGGGAAAAGTAGCGTATATAGCATTTAAGTCATTTGACAGGGAATATGTGAAAGAAGATAAAGAAAAGTTATTAGCATTTTTTGATGAAGTGAAGGATTTTAATCATGTTATTATAGATTTACAGAATGTTTATTCAGGGGTTGAGGAGTATATGGTACAAAATATAATAGCACCTAATATTGATAAGCCATTAACTGCAGATACGTATCTTCTTTTTAAGGATGGCGAGAACAATAGAAACTTCATTCAAAGCCGTTATAAGCAAGAGGAGATTAAGAGTATTGATACGCTCCCAAGTTTTGATAAGATTGTAAAAGAAGATTTAGAGAATTTGGATTGTTATGTAGTAGATTCCTTCGAAATAGAACCAAGTGATACAGAAGCGATTTTGAATTCGAAGCTATGGGTTCTCACCAATGCATACACATATGGCGTGGCTGATAAATTCGCGAACTTCTGTGAACAGACGGGGTTCGCTACCGTAGTCGGTGAAACTACTAGCGGTGGTGGTTTGGGATTAGATGCTTTCGCATACCAATTACCGAATAGTAAACTGTTAGTGGGGTATCGTGGAGATTATCCACTTAATCAAGATGGTTCTTGTAATTTAGAGGTAGGTACTACACCCGATATTATGACAAGTAATGAGAATATTCTCGATGAATGTTTAGAAATCATCGAGAAAGGGAAAAATTAAAGTAAACTATCAAATAATTCTGTCCAGATATTATAAAAAGTGGTATAATGTAACTGATCGGAAGAAAATCAAGCACGAACGAAGTGAGTATTTGATTTTACCTGATCAGTTAGCGATAGAATGAAGTTCTAGAGCTAGGGGTTACACGTAGTGTAAGACCGTACTCCGCAGGAGTTATAAGTTAACGAGGGAAATTACGAAGTGATTTCTCGAGTCTAACGTATTTTACCTGATCAGTTAGCGATAGAACAAGGTTCTAGAGCTAGGGTTACACGTAGTGTAAGACCGCACCAAAGTCAAGAAGCTTGACTTTAAGAAGTTATAAGTTTGTACAGATTATTATGATGAATGGAGGGATTGTTATGAATAAGATCATTACAATTAGTAGACAGTATGGAAGTGGTGGACGAGAAATCGGAGAGAAACTAGCTAAGATATTAGGCATTCCATTCTATGACAATGAATTAATTACCAGAGCAGCTAAAGAAAGTGGATTTGCTGAATCTGTATTCGAAAGAGCTGAAGATAAGGCAACTAATAGTTTGTTATATTCAATAGCTATGGGGATGAGCGCTTATGGAAATCAAGATATGGGTTTTGCTAATTTATCTTTAGATGACAGAATCTATTTGGCGCAATCTGATGTTATAAGAAAGGTTGCTGCAGAAGGACCATGTGTAATTGTGGGAAGATGTGCAGATTACATATTGAAAGATAATCCTAATGTTGTTCATGTGTTTGTATGGGCAGACATAAAAAATCGTGTTGAACGTGCCACTACGAAGTACAATATGCCAATAGCAAAGGCACAAGAAAATATCTTAAAGATTGACAAGCGAAGGGCTAACTATTACAATTATCATGCCAATGAGAAGTGGGGTAAAGCAGAAAACTATCATTTGTCTATCAAGAGTGATTTCGTTGGTATTGATAATGCTGTGGAAGTAATAAAATTATTTGTAGAAAAAGGTGTTTAAACAGAATGAAAGTAAAAGATAAGATGAACAAACAGTACACCTTAGTGTCCATCTATGTTATCGTGACTTGTATCATTATCTACTGTTTGAGCTTGGTAGCAAAAAGTGCACCAGCTATTGTAGCTAACTTGTTAGAGATACTAAACTGGATATTACGCGTGATGAAGCCAATACTTTTAGCATTTGTGTTTGCTTACTTGACAGAACCAATTGTGAATTTCTTTGAGAACCATTTTAAAAATTGGCGTATCTTTAAAAAGAAGCAAAATTCGTGTAGAACTTACGCTGTAGTAACAACGTTGGTTATCATATTATTAGCAGTAACTGCATTGATTTCAATGCTTGTATACAGTGTAACAGATCAGGTTCGTTTCGCTAGTTTTGATGATATTGTAGTAATTGTTACTAATTTCATCAATACTGTTAATGAATTTGTTAATCAGATTATGGGAAAATTAGAGAGCTTGAATATTCAATCAGCTGAACTGAATTCATATATCAAAGAAGCAACCACATTTTTAATGAATGGTTTAAAAGGATTTGGTAATTCCATATTAGGATCTGTAACAAATATTTCAGGGTATCTAACAACATTTATCTTTGCACTTATTATAGGAATTTATTTCTTAATTGATGGTGCTATGATTAAGAACTATATCAGTAAAGTATCAAGAGCATTATTAAGTACGAAATTCAATAAACATGCTAGACAATTTATTAGAGATGCAGATACCGTTTTCTCTGGTTATTTGAAAGGACAATTAACAGATGTTCTTGTTATGATGGTATTAATTAGTGTTGCATTATCTGTTATAGGTGTTAAGTTTAGTATTGTAATTGGCGTATTGGCTGGACTTTGTAATCTGATACCGTATTTTGGACCATTTGTAGCATATGCGGGAACGATAATAGTATGTTTAATTAATACTGATTATAAGAGAATGATTATGGGGGTTATTGCTTTATTCATCATTCAAACAATAGATGGTAATATTATAGGACCTAAACTACTTAGTCATAGTATTGAGATTCACCCATTACTAGTTATTATTTTCTTGATTTTTGGTAGTGCAGTTGGTGGATTCTTAGGCATGATTTTAGCGGTACCAGTAGGTGCTTTGATTAAGGTTTTATTTGTTCGTTTTATTGACTACCGATTAGAATTGAAAGATCAAGAAGAGCGGGAAGCTCAGGAAGTTATAAAAGCTGCTTCTTCTGTAAAAAGATCAAAATAAGAGACATTTCAAACCGTATTATGGTAAATAGACAAGTTCTAACTACTGTACTACGGTTTTTGTTTGGATTTCGTGTTTTTTGGCAATTTATTGTAAGAAATTCTTAAGAAAAAAATACTTCTATATTGGACAAATATAGAGTACGATTGTAGATGTAAGACTGTATACGATTAACTGAATAACGGGTAATCGGTTAGAAATCCGTTTGACTAGTTTTACTATATTTGAAAGGGGGGTGAGATAGTGGCAGAGGAAAAAGAAAAAGTAATTGAGGTTCGTAATGTAAAAAAGGTATACCGAATGGGTAGCGAACGAATTACTGCGGTAGAAGATGTGAGTTTTGATATCTATAAAGGTGAGTTCTGTTGCTTGTTAGGAACATCTGGTTCTGGAAAATCAACCTTACTAAACTTAATGGCAGGCATTGAGAAGTTAACAAGTGGACAGATTATTATAAAGGGTAAGAATATTCATAAGATGAGTGAGAAAAATCTTGCGAAATTCCGTCAAAAGTATCTAGGATTTGTGTTTCAGTCTTATAATCTAATGAATTCAATGACTGCTTTAGAGAATGTTGAGTTCCCATTAGTTTTCAAACGAATACCACCCAAGAGAAGAAAAAAGATGGCAAGAGATATGTTGGTTAAGGTTGGTCTTAAAACAAGGCTTGAACATAAGCCAAAGCAAATGAGTGGTGGTCAGCAACAAAGGGTTGGTATAGCAAGAGCATTCGTTGCAAAACCAGAAATTGTGTTTGCAGATGAGCCTACTGGTAATCTTGATACGAAGACAACGATGGAAGTTATGGAATTAATAAAAGAGGTTGCGAGAGCTAATAATCAGACAATTGTTATGGTTACGCATGACAGGCGATTAGCAGAATTTGCAGATAAGATTATTCGTATCTTAGATGGCAGGATCGAGAGTATTGATTTGTTGAATTCTGACGAGAAGATGGACAAGGAAAGTGTAGAAGATACACAAGAACCTGAATCATTCCAAGAAGTTGCAAAAAAGAAAGAAGAAAAGAAAGTAGAAAAGAAAGTAGATGAAGAGGATAATATCCAAAGTTTAATCGTGACACAATCAGAGACTACAAGTGGAAGTGAGGTTACAGGTGATAATGAACTGGAAGAAACATCAGCTGCAACTGTTGAATCGGATTGAGAGTTACGAAAAATGATTATCAGAAGAAACGATATCATTTATGATTGATATAATTGAAAATGGAAGAAAAGTAGGTAAAGAGGAGGAAAGTTATAATGAAAGGAAAGAAGATGAAAAAACTGCTTTCATATATTGCGCTACTTGCGATGGTTGTCGTAAATATTGTTGGCAATGGAATGGTGAGTAAAGCGTCAGAGGTTACAAAAACATTTAAGTTAAAGGGTACGTTAGATACTGTAGAAATCAAAGCGGGAGAAACACAACATGTTAAGATTCCGTTTAACCTAAATAGCAATACATATTTTAATTCCGTAGAAAATATTAGTTTTAGTGTAGATGTTGATACGAATGCACCGATTAATATTACGTCAGATGTCACTGTAAAGTTTGCAAGTACTTCAGCAGAAGTAACAACGCTTACCAAAAATACAGAATATGTATTAGAGTTTGATATTGAAACCACAGAGTTAGCAAGTAATGGGACATATAAGTTATCAATTGTAGGTACTGGAGATTATATTGACTATGATACAGGTGAGTATTCTACATGTGCTTTAAATTTTTCTAAGAAATTAAGCGTTAAAGTAACAGGACAGAAAGCTGCATCAAAGATTAAAATCAGTAGTATTAATTATGATGAAGAAGTGAATCGTGGAGATGAATTTGATATTTCATTGAAAGTTGGGAATACAGGTGACTTAACTGCTAAGGATGTAAGTATATCTTTAGGGGATTTTGGAACTCAAACAGATATAGTGCCAAATTATTCAACATCCGATATGTCTTTAGGTAATCTATCAAACGGAGCTACAAAGAGTGTTAAATTCCCTGTAAAGGTTACTTCGAAAGCTACAGCAGGAACGAAATCCTTAAAGGTTACAGTTTCATGGTATGATGATAAAAAAGGTGAAGGATATACAGAAACGGCAAATATCTTTATCAATGTCGTTGTTCCTGAAGATCAAGTACAGAATAATGGTAAACCAAACATTGTTATTACCAATGTAATACAATCTCCAGAAACACCAATTGCTAATGGTAAAGTAACTCTAGCTTTTACAGTTGAGAACAAAGGTAAGACAACGGTTAAACAATTAAAATTCACACCATCTAATATTGCAGCATCAGGACTTAGCCCAGCATCGGCAAAACCTTATGTTTATATTGATGAATTACAAGCTGGTAAGAAGAAGACAGTTAAGATGCAATACGAATTATCAGAGGATATTACAGAAGGTTTACATGAATTAACATATGTGTTCACATATAAATACTTAAACAAAGACGGTACTGATTTTGAAGATGGTACTGAGAATGTTAGTTTATTCGTACGGGATATTACTAATCCAAAAGTTACGGTAAATACGAGTGTACCAAAATTAATTATAAGTAATTTTAATACAGGTGATGAAAAGTTAAAGGCTGGATCTGTATTTACATTTACGTTTGATGTTAAGAATACACATGCGTCAATTGCTGCAAAAAACATTAAAGTAACAATTTCTTCTGAAAATAATATATTCTCTCAAACGGAAGGAAGTAATAGTTTCTATATAGAACAGATACCAGCAGGAACAACAATAACACAATCAATTGAATTAAAAGTAAAAGCAGATGCAGCTTCTAATGCGTATCCATTAAAGATAAGTTTTGATTATGAATATGATGGAAAAACAGCAAGTCCAGATGGAAAGACAGAAGAAGTTGGTACTGCTTCTAAAACAGTAGATGAAGTATTGAATATTCAAGTTGCTGAGAATGCAAGACCAGTAGTGCAAGATATCTATATTAGTTCCTATGATGAACCACGTGTAAACGAAGCAACTACATTAACATTTAACTTCTATAATATGGGTAAATCAACTCTTAATAATGTAACAGCAACTGTAGTAAGTGATTTCTATCAAGCATCAGATACATCAACTAAGTTCATTGGTAATGTTGAAGCAGGACAAGGAAATACATATGAGATTGATGTAATTCCATTGATGGAAGGTGATTGTCCTGGTCAGTTAAAGATTACTTATGAAGATAGTAATGGAGAAACGGTAGAATTGTTTGCGGACTTTACTCAATTCATTAATGCACAACCTACTATGGATCCTAATACTAATGGTCAATTTCCAGAAGAGATTCCAGTTGTACCAGAAGCAAAGAAAGCGATTCTACCTACTTGGTTATTTATCGTAATTCAAGTAGTAGTGTTCGTTGTAGCTATTGTTATTGCTAGGAAGGTAGTAATCAGCTTGTACAAGAAGAAATTACGTAAAGAAGAGGAAGCAGACTTATAAGAAAGGAGATGAAGATAGATGCATAATACCATGATAGGTAATGAGTTATTATATACAACAACGACTGCAGAAATAAAAATTGGAGGTTCAGATACTTCTAGTTCAGGCAGTGGTGGGAACTTATTAGAAAGTTCAGAAGGCAGTACAGAGTCTACAACAAATGAAGCACCAGCTGACACAACGAATGTAGAAGGTGAAACAACCAATACCGATGTAACCAATGTAGAAGGAGATACGGCGGATACAGAAGTATCCAATGTGGAAGGTGATTCAGCTAATACCGATGCAACGAATGTGGAAGGTGAAACAACGAATACAGATACTACAGATGGTACAGTAGAAGGAGATACAGATTCAACCAATATGGATACAGGTGTCGATGAAGGTGAAGTAATCGATGGCACTGGAGATACCGGAGATATGGCGATAGGAGGAGATACGTCTATTGGAGGCGATATGCCTGGCGTGGACGGTATGTATGGTGAAACTACTGGTTCGACAACTAAGGACCCGTTCTTATCTAGTTATGTACCGATTGCAGGAATATCAGCAGCTACTTTGGTGGTAGGAGTTATTATTGGAATTCTACTAGCTAAGAAGAAAATAAAAAAAGGAATTGATCTGTATGAAGATTAGTGATCTTATTAAGATGGGACTTCGAAATCTTAGTAGAAGAAAAGCCAGAACTGCATTAACTGTTGTTGGTGTTGTGATTGGTACTATTTCGATTGTAGTAATGATCTCCATCGGTATTGGTATGAATACAGGATTCAAGTCTCAGGTAATGGAACTTGGAAGTTTGTCCACAATAACAATTAGTAAGTATGCAGCTATTAAGGATGATAAAGGTAATTATATTGATACGAAAGAGCAGATCATTAACGAGGATTTATTGAATACCGTAAAGCAAATTGAGCATGTTAAAACAGCCAGTCCAGTTCTTAATGCGCAATTAACTCTTAAAATTGGTAACTCAGTAGAAGGGTATGCGTATTGTTCTGTTATGGATGTTGATGCAATGAAAGAATTTGGTATGCCAGATGTACAGTATGGTGAAATGCCAACAGAAGAAAATCCTGACGTACTGATTATGGGAAGTGAGGTACCTAAGAATTATTTCTATTCAACGAAAGGTAATCGATATGAACCCTATCAGTTTGAAGCTGGTAAGGATAAGATATTAGCTTATATGGAGATGTATCAGTATGAGTTAAAGGATCCTGCAAAAAGAGCTGAATTTTATTTAGGTACTAATATTGCAATCTTACAACAGAATTCACAGTATGACTATCAATGTTTTATGTCATTAGATACCTTTAAGAAATGGTATATGGAAGCTATTGATTATATAAAACCATCAGATAAGAAGAAGGCTATCAAAGCGCTGAAAGAATATGAAACCATACAATTGAATGTAGATAATGTTAAGAACGTTAGCAAGGTAGAGAAAAAGATTAAGGAGATGGGATATCAAACAGAAAGTTTGAATTCTTATCTAGCCCCATTAGAGCAAACTTCGAATATGATGCAAATGGTTCTTGGTGGTGTTGGTGCAGTTGCCATGCTGGTATCTGCAATTAGTATCGCCAATACTATGATTATGTCAATCTATGAAAGAACCAAAGAGATAGGCGTTATGAAAGTACTAGGATGCTGTATTACGGACATCAAGAAATTATTCTTGTTTGAGGCAGGAATGATTGGCTTAATCGGTGGAATAATTGGTATTATTCTTAGCTATATTGCATCCTTTTGTATTAACAAATATGGTGGACCTCTATTCGAAGCGTTGATGAAATCTACATCTGTTATGTATGATAATTCGGTTACGACAAGCTTCTCGATTATACCAATTTGGTTACCATTCTTAGCAGCAGGTTTTGCTATTGCAGTTGGTGTAATTTCAGGATATTATCCAGCTAAGAGAGCAACAAAGATTAGTGCAATTGAAGCAATGAAGACGGAAGGCTAATGCCTCCCTAATTGCAATTAGGTCATCCAATTCGGACACTGAACACGAACACCGTCACAGTACTGTGTGAGTATTGGCTGTTTTACGCCAGGTCGTGATAAGTAGTTATTAAATATACTGTCAACAACTACAGAGATATTTTCAAAAACATTTCTCTCTGGAATCCACTTATGATCGAAAGCGGTGGAGGAAGTGATTGTAAAGCTATAGCCTTTATTACGATACCATTCCGTATATACACGATTTAGCGTGAAGGACATAATTGCTAAAACGTTTGCTTGTATCGTAGCCTCTGGCCAAGTCGCATAGATTTCGCTGGAGGCTACGTTTTTAATGTAATCACGGTAGAGTACATAATAATTTTTAGCGGAGTTATCAGAAGGTGGACCATCATGAACAACAACGTATTCAGGTACAACAACTCGATCAAGTACGATATTAAAATTAGAAACATCTTTGATTTCGTCTTCCGCTATCTTAGGAGGGTATTCGTAATATAAAGTATGAGGTGCGATAACAAACAATTCGCTTGTTTCAGGTTGAACGATAGGTAATAGCTGGGAACTTTGTAAAGCCGTAACGGTAGGTAGAATCTGTGCACCTGAAACAGTCATATCTTCGAAACCAGGTGCAGAAATTACTAAAGTATATTCCGAGTATGGTTGCATGGATTCTGGTTCTAAACTGTAGTCTAATGGAGGAGCTGGTAGCTCAATTGTTTCCGTTCTACCTACAGAATTAGTTTGTATTTCTTCAAGTACATTAGTAGGGTCACCAGTACGAGTGATTTTAACAGTTGCATTCTCTATTGGTCTTAAGTTTGCTTGTGAGTTAACACGAACTGATAACTTACCCATAGATTGTGTCTGCATTTGCGCAGGGTAAACATAGTTTCTCATGAGATACCTCAATTCATAATAAGATATAGTATTAAGATATGTTTCTCTTTGGAAAATGTTAAGCTTATAGAGAGAAGTGATATAGTCTATAATTATGATTAATAAATAAAGTGAAAATAAGGACTTGTCAACAAATGAGGATTCTAGTATAATGTGTCTAACTAAGTAATACAGTGGTAACTTATGTGTAGAATTTGGAATTCGATTGGAAGGTGATAGTATGGCAGTATCAAGTATTAATAAACAATTAAATACCAACTATGAACATCTATCAACAATGAAGAGAATTAATTCTGCGGCAGATGATGCGGCAGGTTTATCGATTGCTGAAAGTCTTAAGAGTCAGTCGAATGGATACGACATGGCAAGTAATAATGCAGCGAATTCAAAGAATATGCTTAATGTTGCTGACGGTGCACTTGGTTCTATATCTGATAGTCTACAAAGAATTAGAGAACTTAGTTTGCAAGCAAGCAACTCAATTTACTCTGATGACGATAAAGCAGGTATACAAAGTGAAATTGACCAATTAAAACAGCATATAAGTTCTGTTGCTGGGAATACAGAGTATAATACAAAGAAATTATTAGATGGTAGTGTTACAAGCGTGAATACTGCTTTGTCTGCTAATGGTTCTGGTATGAATACAAAATTACCTAATTCGACTTTAGATGCACTGGGGATAGCCGATTACGATGTAACCGGTGAATTTGACATTCAAAAGATTGACGACGCGATTAAGAATGTATCGGCGTCGAGAAGTTCTATTGGTGCTTCATCAAACGCTCTTGATTATGTATATTCTAATAATCAATATACAAGTCAAAATCTTACGGATGCAAGAAGTCGTATAGAAGATTTAGATGTACCTAGATATGTTTCAGATTTAAGTAAAAATAGAATATTGGATGAGTATAGAATGTTTGTTCAGTCAGCAAAGACAGGGCAAGCAACTAGAGGCATTTCCATTTTATTAGGGAATCGATCCTGATGGATGGTATATATAGGAAGGGTATTTTGAAATCATAGATTTTGAAATATCCTTTTTCACGAAAAAAATCGTAGAAAATATTCTTATAATGATTCTGAGAATAATATTAGTGAAGTATCTCATGGTAAATCAATGTAACATTTGGAAGAAAGAAAAAGAATTTAAGTTTTAATTTTTTTTGCCCATTTCTAATGACGAATAAATTGTGTAAAATGTATTAATAAATTAAAATATTTACACAATTGTATAAAAATTCACTAAATCAAGAAAAAAGTGCATATTATACTTGTGTATTGGTTATCTCTGTGGTAGAATAATAAAAATTTATCAAAAATCAAATGGAAACTAAAATAAGCTCATAGAGTTTATATATAACAATGTTATTAAAGAAAGGAATAGGTATTAATATATGAAAGCTTTTTTAATACTTGAAGATGGCAATGTGTTTACAGGAACCAGTATTGGTTCAACAAAAGAAGTTGTGAGTGAGATCGTATTTAATACTTCTATGACAGGGTATCTAGAAGTGCTAACAGACCCTTCTTATGCTGGTCAAGCAGTTGTTATGACATATCCTTTGATTGGCAATTACGGTGTGTGTTATGAGGATATGGAATCTCTTAGAGCATGGCCAGATGGTTACATTGTACGTGAGATTGCCAGAAGACCAAGCAATTTCCGTTCTCAAGATGGAATTGAAACCTTTCTTTTAAAACATGATATTCCGGGAATCTGCGGAATCGATACAAGAGCTCTTACAAAGATTCTAAGAGAAAAGGGTACCATGAATGGTATGATAACAACGAATGAGAATTATGATTTAGAAGAAGTGAAGGCAAAACTAAAAGAGTATTCCCCAGCAGGTGTTGTTGAGAAAGTAAGTCGTCTTAAGAAGACGGAACACCCAGCTGATGAAGGAACAGATAAGGGATTAAAGGTTGCACTGATGGACTTTGGTTCTAAGAATAATATTACAAGATGCCTTACTAAGAGAGGATGCCACGTAACAGTATATCCTGCACTAACATCAGCAGAAGAGATTCTTGCAGCGAATCCTGACGGAATTATGTTGTCAAATGGCCCTGGTGATCCAAAAGAATGTACCAGTATCATTGAAGAGATAAAGAAATTATATAATAGTGATGTTCCAATCTTCGCAATATGTCTTGGTCATCAATTGATGGCACTTGCTAATGGAGGGGATACTCACAAGATGAAATACGGTCATAGAGGTGCGAACCACCCAGTGAAGGATTTATCAACAAATCGAGTATACATATCTTCACAGAATCATGGGTACGTTGTAGATGACAGTAGCTTAGACGAAAGTATTGCGAAAGTAAGTTTTGTGAATGTTAATGACGGTACAGTAGAGGGACTAGAATATACTGGTAAGAATATCTTCACAGTGCAATTCCACCCAGAAGCATGTGCAGGTCCAAGAGATTCCGAACTTTTATTCAATAAATTTATTACTATGATGGAGGATTGCAAATAATGCCAAAGATTGAAGATATTAAAAAAGTATTAGTTATTGGTTCTGGACCAATCGTTATTGGTCAAGCAGCAGAGTTTGATTACGCTGGCACACAGGCTTGCCGTTCTCTGAAAGAAGAAGGAGTTGAAGTTGTATTAGTAAACTCTAATCCAGCTACAATCATGACAGATAAAGATATAGCAGATCGTGTATATATCGAACCATTAAATCCTGAAATTGTAAAACAACTTATTATAAAAGAAAGACCAGACAGTGTATTACCTACACTTGGTGGTCAGGCAGCGCTTAATATAGCTATGGAACTTGAAGAATGCGGATTCCTTAGTGAAAACAATGTTCGCTTAATTGGTACAACTTCTCTTACTATTAAGAAAGCAGAAGACCGTCTTGAATTCAAGAATACAATGGAGAAGATTGGGGAACCATGTGCAGCCAGTGAAGTTGTTACAACGGTTGAAGCTGCAATTGAATTCACAAAAACAATTGGTTATCCAGTAGTTGTTCGCCCGGCTTACACCCTTGGTGGAAGTGGTGGTGGTATCGCGCAGGATGAAGAACAATTAATTGACATCTGTACTAACGGTCTTAGACTTAGTCGTGTAGGACAATGTTTAATAGAACGTTGTATATCAGGTTGGAAAGAAATCGAATATGAAGTAATGCGTGACGCTAATGGAAACTGCATTACCGTTTGTAATATGGAAAACTTAGACCCTGTTGGTGTTCATACAGGCGATAGTATCGTAGTAGCACCTTCTCAGACGCTATCAGATAAAGAATATCAGATGCTTCGAAGCTCAGCACTTAACATAATTGATGAACTTAAAATTACTGGTGGTTGTAATGTACAATACGCACTTCACCCGACATCTTTTGAATATTGTGTAATCGAAGTTAACCCTCGTGTAAGCCGTTCATCAGCACTTGCTTCTAAAGCAACTGGATATCCAATTGCTAAAGTAGCAGCAAAGATAGCACTTGGTTATACCTTAGATGAAATTCCTAATGCAATTACGAAAAAGACCTATGCAAGTTTTGAGCCAGCACTTGACTATGTAGTTGTTAAGATTCCAAGACTTCCATTCGATAAATTCATCTCTGCAAAGAGAACCTTAACGACTCAAATGAAAGCGACTGGAGAAGTTATGAGTATCTGTACTAACTTCGAGGGTGCTCTAATGAAAGCTATTCGTTCCTTAGAACAACACGTAGATAGTCTTGAAAATACAGGATTATATGATGGTTTTGACCGTGAAAGAATGTTAGAAGAACTTCATAAAATTGATGATAGAAGAATCTATGCAATCGCAGAGGCATTACGTCTTGGCATCACTTATGAAGAGATACATGAAATTACTAAGATTGATGAATGGTTCATCGATAAGATTGCGATCTTAGTAGAGATGGAAGATACTCTTAAGAAGTCTGAATTAACAAAAGAATTATTATTAGAAGCAAAGAAATTAGAATTCCCAGATAAGTTAATTGGTAAATGGACTGGTAAATCAGAAAAAGAAGTGAAGGAACTTCGTAAGCAATATGGAATCACAGCTTCTTTCAAAATGGTTGATACTTGCGCAGCTGAGTTCTCAGCTTCCACACCATATTATTACTCTTGTTTCGACAATGAAAACGAAGTAGATGCTACGAAAACGAAGAAAAAAGTTATGGTGCTTGGTTCTGGTCCAATACGAATCGGTCAAGGTATCGAATTCGACTACTGTTCTGTACACAGTGTATGGTCACTTAGAAGAAGTGGTTATGAGACGATTATCGTAAACAATAACCCTGAAACGGTAAGTACAGACTTTGATATCGCAGATAAATTATACTTTGAACCATTAACACCAGAAGATGTTGAGAACATTGTGGATCTAGAACAACCAGATGGTGCGGTAGTACAATTCGGTGGTCAAACTGCAATCAAATTAACAGAAGCACTTCTGAAGATGGGAGTTCCGATCCTTGGAACAAGCGCTGAGAATGTAGATGCAGCAGAAGATAGAGAGCTATTTGATGAGATTCTTGAAAATTGTAATATTCCAAGACCAGCAGGAAAAACGGTATATACGGTAGAAGAAGCACTAGCAGCAGCCAATGAACTTGGATATCCAGTACTTGTTCGTCCTTCCTATGTACTTGGCGGTCAAGGTATGCAAATTGCAATCAATGATCAAGACGTAAGAGAATTCATGGGAATTATTAATCGTATTGTACAAGAACACCCTATCTTAGTAGATAAATACTTAATGGGCAAAGAAGTGGAAGTGGATGCGGTTTGTGATGGAACAGATATCTTAATCCCTGGAATAATGGAACATGTGGAACGTGCAGGTATCCATTCAGGTGATAGTATTTCTGTATATCCTACACAAAATGTATCAGATAAGATTAAGAAAGTAATAGAAGAATATACAAGAAAACTTGCTAAGAGCTTGAACGTTATCGGTTTAATTAACATTCAGTTCATCGTTTACCAAGATGAAGTCTATGTAATTGAAGTTAATCCTCGTTCTAGCCGTACGGTACCATATATTAGTAAGGTTACGGGTATTCCAATCGTAGACCTAGCATCAAAAGTAATCTTAGGAGCGAAGATTCGTGACCTTGGTTACACACCAGGGCTTCAAAAAGAAGCAGATTATATCGCTGTTAAGATGCCAGTATTCTCATTCGAGAAACTTCGTGGAGCTGATATTAGCCTTGGACCTGAAATGAAATCTACTGGTGAATGTTTAGGTATCGCAAAGACATTCAATGAAGCACTATATAAAGCGTTCCTTGGTGCTGGCGTAAATCCTACTAAACATAAGAAGATGATTATGACGGTTAAAGATGCGGATAAACTTGAAGCAGTTAGCGTTGGTAAGAGATTTATCGATTTAGGATATACAATCTATGCAACAAGAGGTACTGCTAAATTATTAAATGAAAATGGCGTATCAGCAATCGCAATCAACAAGATTGAGCAAGAATCACCAAACTTAATGGATTTAATCCTTGAACATGAAATCGACCTTGTAATTGATATCCCTACGCAAGGTGCAGAAAAATCAAAAGATGGCTTCTTAATCCGTCGTGTATCAATCGAAACAGGTGTAACATGTCTTACATCACTTGATACAGCGAATGCACTTCTTACAAGCTTAGAAACAGCAGAAGATGATAAGAAGAACCTTACATTAATAGATGTAGCTAAAATCTAGGTTGTTGCGTATTTTTGACAATATAAATTATAGAGAATTGCGAAACTGTGAAAGCTTTTCATACATGTTTCATACTTAGTTCTATGACACGAAACACGCTACGTAACTAAGTACTTCTAAGTGTGTGCGTTTCTGTAATCAAAAGTTACGGAAACGCCATCGACACGACATCCTGTCGTGCTCAGGCTGGCTCGGCTTCCATGCCTTGCCTTCCTAGGTTAATTAACACACACAAAGAAGTACTAGAGTTGCTACGCAATCGTTTCTTAGTCTTAGAACTAAGGTATGAAACATGTAGGGGAAGTTATTATGAGTTTCGCAATTTTTTGTATCTTTATTATCATTTGGTTGTCTTATCTATATCGTTACGTAATGATTACTTCAAGCGAAAGGAGAAAAGGTGGTGGGATTTTCGGATATCTATGATGAATATGCAAAACAAGTTCTAAGATTTCTAATTGCTTTATCGGGGGATGTGCATATAGCGGAAGAATTGACACAAGAAACCTTTTATAAAGCTTTCTTACATATTCATCAATTTCGTGGTGATTGCACCATGTATGCTTGGCTTTGTCAAATTGCAAAAAATCTGTATTATAACGAGTGCAAACGTGGAAAAAAATATGCGGATTGCGATGTTAGTAAAGAAGAAGTTAGAAGAGAAGAATCCAGTGAGTTTACAGAGAAACTTGTTAATAGAGATCAAGCCTTGTCTGTACATAAAGTGCTGCATTCCATTCCGGAACCTTATAAAGAAGTGTTTACTCTAAGAGGACTGGGTAGCATATCAAAGATCAATACAAGAAAATAAAGAAAATGAAGAACTGCAAGAATATAGAGAAAAATGGTATGCTCAATTTGGAGGTATGACCTAATTGCATGACGATTTAATGAGTGCAATTCGTGTATATGAAAGGCTAGAAGAGTAGAATAAAACACGGCCCTTGGCTATATGAATTACGAGGATATGTATATCCGACGTAACCATACAGTGAATGGGCCGTGTTTGTTATGTTAACTTTATTCGTTAGCCATGCGCTTTACTTCTTTTAATCCATTAGTGAAAGCTGGAATAAGTAAGATTATGATTGTAACAAGAGCTTCTGGTACGATATAAGAAGCATTGTATGTTAATGTGTATACGACTGGATTTGTCTCTGCTGGAAACCACTGAATGAAGAAGATGTAACCAGAGATTGCATGTACAATATATCTTCCTACAACACCCAAAATATATCCTTTTATTAGACCATGTCTAGATTTGCTGAATACACCGGCAAGACCTAAACATCCGAATGCAACTGGATAATCAAGTAATAGTTGAACAGGATGATATACACTTGGATCGATTATTAATTGTAAAAATCCGTAAGCAACACCAGTAAGTAAACCAATTTTTGTTCCATATAGATAACCTATTAAACAGATGAAGAACATACTGAATAGTGTAGCAGAACCACCATATGGTAAGTTAACGAATTTGATAAATGAGGTTACTACCGCAAGTGCCATTGCAACAGAAGCAAATACTAATTGTTTCGTTTGAATCTTCTTTGATTCCTTTTTGCTTAAAAAAACAATTGCTAAAAGAGCAAGTACCAAAGCAACAAAAAGAACATAACTTGGTGCTTTTAGTGCGTAGCCATCATCAGTATTACCAGTTGCAAAAAAATTCATAATTCCTAAATACATAAAAAAATTCCTCCCTTTTCTTGCGTAGGAGGAGCTTGTCTTTTGTTGTATATAATTCAAGTTAATGACTTTTGTTACTATCATAACTTACCAGAATATAGATAGGTAACTGCTATGTTTTATGGTAGTATACAAAACAACTTGATCGAGATTGCTTAATGCAAACAATCTGAATTATGTACAAACATGTGCTTCCTTACGCTGGTTTTAACCAGTTCAAGTTATGAGGGTTGTATAAATACATCTCAGCCACAAGAGCTCCCCTAGCATTATGCTATGTTTTACGACTATACTATAGCAAGTTAATTAGGATATGTCAATGTGTAATGGCAATATTAAAAGAGTCTACATTGCAATGGATAGGATTAATGTGGTACAATCTATTGAAATGTTAGAAATAACATAAAGGATACGAAAAGTATGATTTTAGTTACCAATTGCGAATATCTTATCTATGTTGTTAATGTAAAGAGGAGCAATTGCCTATATAATTTAAGAAGAGTGAGGAAATTTCAATGAAGGATAAGAAATATATCTTGTTTGATTTAGACGGAACGTTAACAGATCCCAAAGAAGGAATAACTAAGTGTTTTCAATATGCACTCGCACATTGTGGGATTGATGAACCAGATTTGGATAAATTAGAGGTTGTTATAGGGCCGCCACTAAGAGACTCTTTCGTTGAATTCTATGGTTTTACGAAAGAAAAAGCACATGAAGCGGAAGCTAAGTACAGAGAGAGATTCCAGACGATTGGTATGTATGAGAATTTTATCTATGAAGGGATTGCCTCAATGTTGCAGAATTTAAGAGCTGAAGGTAAGATGTTAGCAATAGCAAGTTCGAAACCAACTATTTTTGTAGAGAAGATTCTAGAGCATTTTGAAATCAAAGAGTATTTCCATCACATTATAGGTAGTAACCTAGATGGGACACGTTCTGATAAAGCGGAAGTTGTTGATGTTTCTATTTCGGGCTTTGGACAAGTTGATAAAACTGATATTATTATGGTAGGAGATCGCAAGTTCGATGTAATTGGGGCGCATGAGCGTGGAATTGAAGTAATAGGAGTTACTTACGGATATGGTGGCGAAGAAGAATTAGTAGGTGCAGGGGCAGATTACGTTGTAAAGACAGTGCTAGAATTAGAAAAATTATTACTTAATAAATAGAATAGTTAAGAATAAAGCAGGCATTGCAGGGGAATGTCTGCTTTTATCATATAATGTTATATCTTGTTAGATTGAAGTTGTTAAAGGTGCCATTATATGGTATACTGTTGCTTATTGTAAGAAAGAATAGCCAGAATAAATAGCCAGAGTAAAGATGTTCGGAAACGGTTTTGCGATAGCTATACTGTAATGCAATTCATAGATTGTGAGGTACATAAACATGATAAAGGCAAAAATTCAAAGCATTAGGAAGACGCCACCTACCTATGTTAATTTGATTTTGTCAGTAACCAGAGGAGGCGTAGTTCTACAAGCCGATAATGAATTATATGATTTGATAGGATTTAACAAAGAACAATTTGAAACAGATTTTCAAAGCAATTTAATACATTTTGTAAAAGAAGATCAAAAGGAAGCTTTTTGCAAAGCCTTACAAACGTATAGACGTGCATTATTTGAATGTAATAGTTTGATGAATAATGCAAAAACAGACTGGTTACTTCTTATAGGGTATCCGTGTGAGGGATTAAAGGAAGAGGATTCGATATACGCCACGTTGCTTAACCTTAATTCTGAGAGATTAATAAATCACTATTTATCGCAAAGAGAGACAGTTGGTGCTAGAGAAGCAATTGATGAAGAGCTTTTTGAAGAGATTATGATTCAAGAGATTGAAAACAATCTACCTTCGAAAGAGAAGAGTTATAAATGTGATAGGATAACAGGTTTACCTAATGAACTTCTTTTCTTTGAAGTAGCTAAGAAAATTATGAAAAGAGAACCTGAAAAAAAATATGCGATAGTATACACAGACATCAATTATTTTGGATTTGTGAATAAGATGTATGGTTATCTAGAAGGCAATCGATTGCTTGCTTACTTTGCAGCGATGATGAAGAGAGAACGTAATGTTGTTAAGGAAGCTACAAGGTTATCAGCAGATAATTTTGTTTTTCTTATTACTTATGATACAGAAGATGCAGTAACAGAGCAGATTTGTACACTTAATGAAGAGTTTTCAAACCAGTGCTATCAAGAACGTATAGGGGTTAAACTGATACTAAGTAGTGGTGTTGCACTCCTTGAAGAAGATACTCCAATAAGAAGTGCAATTGATAATGCAAATATTGCTAGAAAAAGTGTTAAGGGTAATCCATTAATAACTAGCTGTGGATTATTTACGAATGAGATGCAGCAAAAAATCCAATGGGAGACGTATGTAAATCAACATATGGAAGCTGCGTTGAATAACAAGGAATTCAGTGTGTACTATCAACCAAAGATTTCTCTTGAAACGGAGTGTATCGTAGGAGCAGAAGCGCTAGTGCGATGGATTGTAGCAGATGGAGAGGTTATATCACCAATACGGTTTATACCCATTTTTGAAATGAATGGATTTATTGAGCGTGTAGACTTTTTTGTATATGAAGAGGTGTGCCGATTTTTGAAAGAACGTTTAGATAGGAAGCAGAAGGTAGTACCGATATCTGTTAATGTGTCGGGCTCGCATCTTACAAATCCATACTTTGTTCAGAATGTGATATCGTTGGTGAAGAGATATGAAATACCTACTCATTTAATTGAGCTTGAACTAACAGAATCCGTATGTATTGAGAATTCCAAGGTAGCGATTGATATGGTGAAACAGTTCAGAGAAAATGGCTTCTTGGTATCAATAGACGATTTCGGTTCTGGTTTTTCATCATTGAACTTATTGAAAGATATGGAAACAGATATCATTAAGCTTGATCGTCAGTTTTTCCGTGAAGGTGAGATGCATAAAGAAGAACAAATTATAATTACTAGCATCGTCAATATGGCAAAGAAATTGAATATGAAGGTTATTTCGGAAGGTGTAGAAACACGTGCACAGTCTGAGTTCTTGAAAGGTATCATGTGTGATATGGCACAAGGTTATTTTTTTGCTAAACCAATGCCATTAGATAGTTTTGAAGCAGAGCTATTACAAAATACCTAATAATAAAATACGATGTAAAAAAAACCAAATGCAAAGAGAATAAATGCATTTGGTTTTTTTATATAAGGAACCTATTCATGTAACCGTTTGATCAATTGATATACCACACAGTTTTGGATGACTAGTGGCTTGGTATGTGCAAAGAAGATAATACCATCACTTGGAGCAAGAATCTGAGATATGACTTCCCCCTCCAATGGATCAATTACTTCTGCTAGGGTATCGCCAAATTGCACTTCATCGCCGGGATTTTTGAGTCTACGATAGATACCAGATACATCTGCTCGAATTGGTAAAAGTGTTTCTTCTTCTATTACACTTGCGATGAAACCATTATGACAGTTATATTTAATAATCCCCATACGAGTGAGAAAACGAAGTATAGAGGATACGGCCTGCCTTGCTGATGGTTCGTCAATTTGATCGGTTGCACTCGTATAGACAGAAAAAGCATTTGTTTCATTCATCTGCCAGTTATAATTAAGGGTAGTTGTATCAAATGGTTCAGGTTTTCTAGTTAAGACATAAGGGAGTCCGAATAGGTTAGCTAAACTAGTGTTTTGATGACCCGTTTCCATCATGCGTACATGTGGAATGAAATCTCCCGGAGTATGGAAGCTGGCGAATTGTATACCATAATTATATCCTTTTGTCTTCTCGAATACAGCGTTAGCAATTCGTTCAGTGGTTTCACCCAAAGGGTTGCCAGGAAACATACGATTAATATCGGTTTTATCAAGGGCCCAGAAACGTTTTTCAACATTGACAGAGAAGTTGTTAACACATGGAATAACTAAGATTTCATGATTATTTAGGATGTGCCCATTTTTCTCAATCTGGGCTAAGGTTTTTATTAATTGAGAACAAACATAGAGCTGTTGTACTTCATTACCTCTTGTTGGACCAACGACACATGCAGACTTGTCACCATTACCGAAGGTGTATCCATATATATTCATATTGGCACGAAATGGAGCATCTAAGGTATAGATTGTTTCTTTTAACATAAGCCAGTACCTCCTAGTATTCGAGCAATTAAAGACCCTGTGTAAACAACAGGATATTCCCTAAGAGTAAATACGGTGCCACTACAAGGTGCGATAATTTGTTCTTTCACTGTTCCTGTTAGAGGATCTATAATATCACCAACACAATCCCCTTTGCAGATCCCCTTCCAGTGAGAGATAGCAGGAACGAATATTCCAGAGGCTTCCGCGTGAATCATCTCAACTTGCCCATCCGTAGAAACAATGGGCTTTCGTATTGGAGGTACTTCACCAGTCCAGATTCCAAGTTCCTTCATAACATTAAACAAGCCATCTACTAATTGCATCCCATATTCTTTTGTTAAACGCATTCCAACGCCCATCTCTACAGCTAGGGAGGGAACACCTAATGAATTCAGACTATGTACTAAAGAAGATTTAAGAATGGTAACGGAGTCATTAACCCATACAAAATCCACATTCAATAGTTTAGAATATGGTAATAAGGTATTTAGATTATCTTGACTAATACGTACTTGAGGAATTTCTCGAATAAATATGTTACTTGCATGTAAATCGATACATAAATCACAGCCAAGAATATCATCAATAATGGTAGCAGCTACACATTCTGCCATGTCACCTTCTTCATTGCCAGGAAAGTTACGGTTCATATCAAGATCAAAGGTTGGAATACGTCTAGTTATGGATTCCATTCCAAGAGGATTAACATAAGGATAAACATCTACAATACCATTTAAACACTGAATATTAGCATTTATTTTACGGATCAGTTCGTAACAAACAAACTGACCTTCTAATTCATCTCCATGGATTCCTGTGACGATACAGATACGTTTCTCCTTACCAGTAAGAGTTAGCGGAAGTAAGCGATTTTTCTTGATGTCCATTGATTCTGCAACAGGCAGACCGACTGATATAACGTCTTTTATCATGTGATACTTCCTTTCTTTTATTTTTCCATATTATGATACAATACTATCCCATAGGTGTCAAATTTTCGGATAAAATAAATCTATTACTCAAATTACATTGTCTTTCTTCAGATTAGAGGATATAATGTAACTTATGAGAAGTAGCAAAGTTACTTCTAGTAGCCGAACAAAGTGGAGCTACATACTCCGAGGGAGTCATAAGTTAACGAGGGAAATTACAAAGTAATCCTTGAGTTTTGGCTTAGAGAATATTCAGAAAGGTAAATGTGGAATGGATATTAATTACGAATTATATAAAGTGTTTTATTATGTGGGGAAAACATTGAGCTTTTCGGAAGCATCAAAAGAACTATTTATCTCGCAATCAGCAGTTAGCCAGTCCATTAAAGTACTTGAGAAGAGACTGAATCAAACGTTGTTTATACGTAGTACAAAACGAGTAAAACTCACAAAAGAGGGTGAGATGTTATTCAAACATATAGAACCAGCGATTAATCTTATTAATCGTGGAGAGAGCCAGATTATGGAGGCAGGAACACTGAATGGCGGACAGCTTCGTATCGGTGCTAGTGATACAATATGCCGTTATTACCTTGTTCCGTTTTTGAAAGACTTTCATCAAAAGTTCCCTAAAGTGCATATAAAAGTTACCAATGGTACCTCCTTGCAATGCGTAGAACTACTGGAATCCAATCAGGTGGATTTAATAATAGTGAATTCACCCAATAGTCGTTTGAATAGTATTAATAACGTTATTGAAGTAGGAACATTCCGTGATGTTTTCATTGCGAATAAGAATTATTTTCCAACTGTAGAACGTGAGATGACATTAATAGATTTGAGAAATTATCCAATTCTTATGTTAAATAAACAATCTACAACAAGTGAATTCCTTCATAGCTTGTTCTTACAGCAGTCAATCGATTTAGCCCCTGCGATTGAACTTAATAGTAATGATTTGCTTATCGATATGGCTCATATTGGATTAGGAGTAGCTTTTGTTCCAGATTATTGTGTGAAAGACCTTGTGAATGCAAAAGATGAGGATATGATTATTCTTAATATGAAGGAAGAACTCCCACAAAGAAAGCTTGTGGCAGCTTACAGTAATCAAATACCGTTAACAGCAGCTTCTCAGTATTTTTTAGATAATTTGGCTTCACAATAGAAGTAAATTGTGATTGAATATGAATAAAAAATCAATGCCCAATAAAAGTGAAGATTTTGTGAATTATAGCAATCAACTTGACGAATGGGACAAAGTTATATAGAATGAATCGTGTGCTATAATTTAAGATAATATGGAGGAAATAAAGTGAATAAGTTTAGAAAGTTAAAATTTCTAGTACTTATGGTTGTACTAGTTTGTAGTATGGCATTAGTTGCTGGATGTAGTAAAAAAGATTCTAAAGAAGAATCTAGTAAAACAGAAGATGGAACAGTTGATACAAGTGTCAAATATAAAAAAGATGATGTAGCGTTAACAGTTGATGGTGAGAAGTTAACAATGGAAGAGATGCTTTATTATATCTATTCTTACGAATCACAAATTGACTATATGGATCAAATGTACCAATATTATTTTAATACTGGATATTGGGATATGGAAATCGAAGAAGGAAAAACAATCCGTCAAGATGCAAAAGAGCAAGCTATGGATACAGCAATTCGTTATGAAGTATTATATAAAGAAGCAATTAAAAAAGATTATTCTTTAACTGATGAAGAGATTGCAAAAATCAAAGAGAATTCCGCAGCTGTTATTGAACAGATGTCAGAAGAACAACTTGCATTAACAGGATTTACTGAAGAAGCAGTTACAGCTATTCAACAAAAATGGGCTGTTACAGATAAGTATTATCAAGATTTAATTGATTCTTTCGATATCGATGATAAAGCAATTAAAGAAGGTATTGATAAAAAACAATACAAAGAATACAGTACAGAATATATTCTAGTACCAACTGGAACAACAGATGAAGAAGGAAATGTAACACCTTTTTCAGACGATGAGAAAAAAGCTGCGAAAGAAAAAATTGAAGCGATCTATGATAAAGTAAAAGAAAGCAAGAATTTACAAGACGGTATCACTGATGGTGATTCAGATGTGAATTATACAGATTTATCCTTCTTACCAAACGATGAGAACGAAACAGCGAACAAGACCTTTATGAAAGAAGCTATGAAACTTGAAAATGGAGAAATTAGTGGTATTGTAGAAACAGAAGAAGGTTACTACATTATCAAAATGGTTGATAACAATGCAACTACAAGCTACGATGAAGCGGTAGATACAGCGATTCAAGAAGCAGAAGCTGCTCGTTTTGATCAAGAATTTGAGAAGATTAAAGAAAACTACAAAATAGAAATTAATAATGAAGTTTGGGACAAGGTAGTTATGGGTAGTAACACAATCGTTCCTGTAACAGCAGAAGATAAAGCAACAACTGGTGATACAACAGTTACGGATGATAAGACAACAACAGAAGATAAAACTACAACTGATGATTCAAGTGCATCAGATGAAAAAGCAACTACAGAAGATTCATCTAACAACAACTAGTATATAGCCTTTTATCAAGTATTGGAGTGGATTCATTGTGAATCTGCTCCAATTCGGGATAGAAGGCTATTTTTATAACATGAATTATAAGGAAAAAATCCATTGTGGTTACAAGAAATAATAAAAATAAAGCAAATCGCTTATATAAGGAAACCTAATTAGTAAATTGAATTATATTAATTTTATTTATAAAACTTAGTATGGTATAATATAACCAATGATAAGATAGTAACCGTAAGTCAGCATAGCTGACGCGCAGGCGCAGCAAGAATGCAATGATATTCTTGAAATACATGTATGTCAGAAAGGTAAGGTAAGCGATGAGTAACGTAAAGAGAATCTATGTTGAGAAGAAAGCACCATACGCTGTCAGAGCAAATGAACTAAAAGAAGAAATTAAGAGTTATCTTGGAATGAAGGGATTAGATACTGTTCGTGAATTAATCCGTTACGATATTGAGAATTTAACTGAAACAACTTATAAGAAGGCACTTGGCATCGTATTTTCAGAGCCTCCTGTAGATGTATTATATGAAGAAGAATTTGAAAAGAATAGTAATGATAAAGTATTCTCTGTTGAATATCTTCCAGGTCAATTTGATCAAAGAGCAGATTCGGCAGAACAATGTGTGAAACTATTAAACGAGAAAGAAGAACCAATTATTCGTTCCGCTACAACGTATGTATTAACAGGAGATATCTCAGAAGAAGAATTCGACCGCATTAAAGCATATTGTATCAACCCTGTTGATTCAAGAGAAAGTAATACTGCAAAACCAGAAACATTAGTAGTCAAGTTTAAAGAGCCGGCTGATGTTATTACGTTTGATGGATTTGTTACTATGGAAGAAGCCGAATTGAATGAATTATATGAATCACTTAACCTTGCTATGACCTTCAAAGATTTCCTCCACATTCAAAACTACTTCAAGAATGAGGAAAAACGTGATCCTTCTATGACTGAAATTCGTGTACTTGATACATACTGGTCTGATCACTGTCGTCATACTACATTCCTTACAGAGTTAAAAGATGTAGAATTCGAAGATGGTTATTACAAAGCACCAATCATGGCTACGTATAATCAATATACGAAAGATAGAGCAGTAATCTACAAAGATAGAGATGACAAATATATCTCATTAATGGACATCGCATTAATGGCTATGAAGAAATTACGTGCTGATGGAAAATTAGAAGACATGGAAATTTCAGATGAGATCAATGCCTGTTCTATTATCGTACCAGTAGAGATTGATGGGAAAGAAGAAGATTGGCTAGTATTCTTCAAGAATGAAACCCATAATCACCCAACAGAAATCGAACCTTTCGGTGGTGCAGCAACTTGTCTTGGTGGAGCAATTCGTGATCCATTATCAGGTAGAGGTTATGTATACCAAGCGATGCGTGTTACAGGTGCAGCAGACCCTACGGTATCACTAAAGGAAACGTTAGAAGGTAAGTTAGCACAGAGAAAGATTGTAACTGGCGCAGCAAAGGGCTATAGCTCATACGGTAATCAGATCGGTCTTGCAACTGGTTTAGTAGATGAAATCTATCATCCAAACTATGTAGCGAAGAGAATGGAAATCGGTGCTGTTATGGGTGCTGCTCCAAGAAGAAATGTTATCCGTGAAAACTCTGATCCAGGTGATATTATTATCTTACTAGGTGGAAGAACAGGACGTGATGGTTGTGGTGGAGCAACGGGGTCTTCAAAAGCACATACAACAAGTTCAATTGATACCTGTGGAGCAGAAGTGCAAAAAGGTAATGCCCCTACAGAAAGAAAGATCCAAAGATTATTCCGTCGTGAAGAAGTAAGTTCTATCATTAAGAAATGTAATGACTTCGGAGCAGGCGGTGTTTCCGTAGCAATTGGTGAATTAGCTGATGGTTTACACATCTTCATGGATAAAGTACCGAAAAAATATGCTGGTCTTGATGGAACAGAATTATCGATCTCTGAATCACAAGAAAGAATGGCAGTTGTAGTAGATAAAAAAGATGTAGACAAGATGTTAGCATTTGCAGCAGAAGAAAACTTAGAAGCTGTTGAAGTTGCAGTTGTTACAGAAAAACCAAGATTAGTTATGATCTGGAGAGAGAAAGAAATCGTTAATATCAGCAGAGAATTCCTTGATACAAACGGTGCTCATCAAGAAGCAAAAGCAATCGTTACTATGCCGTCAGAAAAAGATAACTACTTACAACAAGAAGTAATTGTAACGAATATGAAGGAAAAATGGTTAGAGGTACTTCATGATCTTAATGTATGTTCGAAGAAAGGTCTTGTGGAGATGTTCGATAGTTCTATCGGAGCTGCGACAGTTGCTATGCCATTCGGTGGAAAATATCAATTAACTCCAATTCAAACTATGATTGCAAAGCTTCCTGTATTAAAGGGAACATGCGATACAGTAACGATGATGAGTTACGGTTTTGACCCATACTTATCAAGCTGGAGTCCATATCATGGAGCAATCTATGCGGTTATCTCATCGGTAGCTAAGATTGTTGCCTGCGGTGGAGATTTCTCTAAGATCCGTTTCACTTTCCAAGAATATTTTAGAAGACTTGGAACAGATGCAAAACGTTGGGGTGAACCAATGGCTGCATTATTAGGAGCATATGAAGCACAGATGAAACTTGGTTTACCATCCATCGGTGGTAAAGATAGTATGTCTGGTACCTTCAATGAGATTGATGTACCTCCAACCTTAGTTTCTTTTGCAGTAGATATTGCAAAGGGCCAAGATATCATCACTCCAGAATTCAAGAAATCTGGAAGCAAGATTGTGAAATTCAATATTGCAAAGGATGAATATGATGTACCTGTATTCGAACAAGTAATGGAACTATATGCACAAATTACAAAACTAGCGAACGAGAAAGTATTATTATCCGCATATGCACTTGGTTGCGGTGGCGTAATCGAAGCAGTAAGTAAGATGGCATTTGGTAATAAATTAGGTGTTACATTATGTGACAATGTAAAAGCTAGTGACTACTTCAAACCAGAATATGGTTGTATCATTGCTGAAGTCGCTGAAACAGATATTAACAAGATTACAGCAGTTTATGAAATAATTGGTGAAGTGACAGATCGTGCAGCTTTCGTATATGGCGATACGGTTATTGCTATGGAAGAGGCCTTATCATCTTGGAGTGAAACATTAGAGAAAGTATTCCCTACTAAGTCTGAAGGTGACAATGGAACATTAGAGACAACATTATATGATGCTAAGACGATCTACACAGCTAAAACAAAGATTGCTAGACCGAAAGTATTTGTTCCAGTATTTCCTGGTACAAACTGCGAATATGATGTTACGAAAGCATTCGAAAGAGCTGGTGCTGATGTATCTACAGTAGTTTTTTGTAACTTAAGTGAAAGTGATATTACATTGTCAGTTAACGCTTTCACAGAAGAAATCAATAAAGCACAAATCATTATGTTCCCAGGTGGATTCAGTGCAGGTGATGAACCAGACGGTTCCGCCAAATTCATTGCTTCTGTATTCCGTAATGAAGCAATCAAAGAAGCAACTAACAACTTGTTAAAACAAAGAGATGGCCTTGTACTTGGTATCTGTAATGGTTTCCAAGCATTAATTAAATTAGGTCTAGTACCTTATGGTGAAATAACAGATATTACAGCGGATACACCAACACTTACAACAAACCGCATTGGTCGTCATATCAGTAAATCAGTTTATACAAAAGTTGTTACCAACAAATCACCTTGGTTATCTAAGGCTGAACTTGGTGGAGTATATTCCATTCCTGCATCACATGGTGAAGGACGCTTTGTTGCTAATGAGGAATGGTTACAGAAATTGTTTGCTAATGGTCAAGTTGCAACGCAATACGTTGATGTGAAAGGTAATCCAAGTATGAACGAAGATTACAATCCAAACGGCTCTTACTGCGCTATCGAAGGTATCACGAGTCCAGATGGCCGTGTACTAGGTAAGATGGCTCACTCTGAACGTATAGGTGATGGAGTGGCGATGAACATCTTCGGAAATCAAAATCAATTGATCTTTGAAGCTGGTGTTGAGTATTTCACCAAGTAAGAAGACTAATAACAGACTGTATAGTTACAATTAATATATAGGAACAATAGAAAGAGGGTTATGTAAACTTACTATTGTTAAAATCAATTCTCCAAGTTAGTGTGGCTCTAACTTGGAGAATTTTCTGTAGAAGAAAGGATATACTTGGCTTGTACAAAATAGATAAAAGTATCGTCGACAAACTCAATTAAGACGTTTAATTTGGTTGATAAGTAAGTTAATAAGAGGAAGAATTTAATTTAGTTTCGTATATATTGTTACAAAAATATTAAAAATAGGTAAAATTATTTACATGCTTAATTAACAGAAGCATGTTATAATATAATTAATATAAGGTAGTCAAGTTGCAATAAATATTAAAAAGTCTAAGAACTTTTTTAAGAAAATCGGTTATAATAGTGCAAAAAGAGTCAGGAAGTGATTCTTTTTTTGTTATATATTACTGAAGATTAACGATTAAGTGTCTAAAATCGAAATGGATGGGGGTGTATGTGTGCAGACAGAAACTTATTTTTCCTGCGAGGAATTAAATCCGACTGTTTATTTTGTGTGTAAACAAAAGAGAGTGAAAGAATGTATTTATCACGATCATGATTTTCCACAAATTAGTGTTATTTTATCTGGAAAAGGGAAATATCTAGTAGATGATAAATTGTGTGAAGTAGAAGCGGGAGATGTCTTGTTCTTTGATTCGGGGATAAAGCATCATAACGTAGTAACAAGTGTAAAAAATCCCATGGTAGAATTTTTTGTTGGTTTTTCTGATATACATTTTCATAATACGCCTGAGAATTCAATTGACTTTGGTGTGTATCCTAAAATCATGCATATGAAACCACACATGAAACAAGAAGTGAATAAAATCTGTTATGATATGATTGATGAATATCAATCTGGACAACCTGGAAAAGAGTTTATGATTAAGGCATATATGACTCAGTTACTGGTACAAGTAGTACGTGGATTAACTAGTAATGTACAGAAAATTGAAGTTGAGCAATTCGAGACATACAACAGAAGTTATGCTGTTAGAAGAATTATTAATTTTTTGAGTGAGAACTACGAACAGCGAATATCCCTTGAACAAATTGCTCATAATATGTATCTTAGTCCAGTATACATATCAAAGATATTTAAAGAAGAGACGGGAGAGTCTCCAATTAATTATCTAATTAAAATCAGGCTCGAAAGAGCAAAAGAACTCCTACAAACAAGTAACAGTAGAAGTATTAAGAGTATAGCCAAACAAGTAGGATATGATGATGTATATCATTTTAGTAAATTATTCAAAAAATATTATGGTATATCTCCGCTCTATTATAAGAAGAATATAAGAGAGAAGATGAATGCATAATTAGGAAGGGGTTTTAGAATCACGATGGATATGTACGAAGCGATATGGAGGAGAAAGTCAATTTATCATTACAATATGGAAGCATTGGATGAGCAAATGCTTCGAAATATCCGTGCATTTTTGGATCGTCAGATTCTCATAAAAGAGGATTGCAAAGTCGATTATGCAATCTTGTGCCAGCTAGAGCAGAAGAAACCTATCATGAATGAACTTGGTGTAGAAGCACCATACTTCATGGTTATCTATGAACATGAGGTAGAACGGTATTATCTGAATGCAGGTTATCTCCTCGGGCAATTATCCTTATATATTACATCGAAAGGGCTTGGGAGTTGTTTCGTTAATATGTCTTTTGGAAAGCGGGGAAAAGGCGATAAGAGGATTATTGCTGCGCTAGCATTTGGTAAACCCAAAACAAGTTCTAGATTAGAACCACATAAACCGAAACGTATTCCAATAGATTATCTGTGCGTTTATAAAGAAGAAGTGAGTCAAGATATTAAGAAGGTTATGAAGGCAGCAAGTGTATCTCCATCTTGTATGAATAGTCAACCATGGCGATTTGTTGTATATCATAATCGAATTCATATATTCTTGAAGAAAGATCGTATGATTAAGAAATGGTTCCATTCGGAACAGATGGTAGATATGGGATTTATGTTATCAAATCTATTGATGGAAGCGGAGAATCTATGGTTAACAACGACAATCGATTACGTTGATAATCTAGTAGAGAAACCGGTTAAAAATTATGTATATATATTAAGTGTAGTGTTTGAATAAAAACAATCTTAATGAGGATTGTCAGGAATTATAGTTGGAATCCTGACAAAACTACATTAAGATTGTTTTTTTGTTATTCTATTGTAGTGTAGTTTTAATTGTAGAGAGATGATTTAGAGCTTCTTCATCAGTATCGCCATATATAGATTTGTATAGATCAATTATATTGGCATCCCAATCAAGAAGAATTGGCCATGTAGTATTTTCATATCTTTTAGGAGCTTCATAGGCACCTTCAATAGGAATGGATTTCATCCCTATGGTAGAAACGTTAATCTCTAACATAGCATTTAGTAACTTCTCAATCTGTCCTGTTGAAAGATTCGTTTTCACATATCCTAAGCAAGTGTTCGTAGTGTTTACTAATTGTATAATGCCTTGGTTTTTATATTTTTCAAAAATTGCATTCAATAAACGTCTCTGACGTAAAGTACGTCCAAAATCGTTATTAACGCCATCATAGGTCGGTACTTTACGTACACGGCAATAACCTAGCGCTTGGTTACCGTTCAATAAGTTTATGCCTTCTTTTACATTACGATACGCTTTGTTTGAGATATAGTTAGTAGTATTTAGATAATTAGCTTCTTTAGCACCTAATTGAATCTCTACTCCACCTAAAAGATCAATAATCTTTTCGAAAGAATCAAAATTAACAGATACAAAGCCATCAAGATGAATCTTATAATTAGATTCAATGGTATCTCTTAAAAGTTCTATTCCTCCGTGAGCGTATGCTGCATTAAGTTTCGTACTTTTCCACCCTGGAACACTTACATAAGAATCTCTCATGAGAGAAGAAAGTTGAACAGTGTTGTCTCTTGTATTAATAGAGGCAATAATCATAGTGTCTGTATTCCTACCGCCAAATATTTCTTCAATACCTACTAATAAGATATTAGTAACGTAATCTTCCTTACGGCCAACAATTTCTCTGGTATTCCAATCATATTCACTTACTTCTTCTTGTTCATTGACATCTGGTGTAGTAGGATCATCTTTGTTCACGGAACTAGATATATAATTCGCTAAAAGTTTCGTAATAAGGCGATTACCTGGTTTGGTGAAGATAAGGAATGAAGCAAAAAGAATAATAAATGTTAATATCCCAATAAAAATCTTAAGACCTGTGCGTTTTTTCTTTTTCTTTGGATAATCATCTAAATTTGGCATATTGTTTGTATTAAAACCGTCGTCCTCCCTGCTTGTATTTTGTTCGTCTTCTATCTGGTCGTTGACTTGCTGTTTCAAAGATTCTTTGATATTGTAGAGATCATCATCAAAACTAAAATCAGTTTGGATTTTTAGGTCTTTCATATCATGAGATTCATTGTTGTTTTTTTCTTTCATAAAGTAAATTATCCCCTGTTATTTGATATAATATTACATGATTATATATATTTCTATTCTATTAAACCATAAATTTGAGAATAATGTATTAAGATTCTTATGAATAATTCTTACGATTTTCTTAATTTTATGAAAAAAAGATATATATATATGGAAATAAAGTAACTCTACGGAACGTTGATTGATTAATTCTTAATTATTAAGTATGATATTGAAGTAAGGAGGTTGTGTGTAAAATCTATTTTACACACGAAAATATGAGCCTGCGCCCTAATGTTTGCAGGTTACGGAAAGGCAAGGTAATCATTATGGATTGTTTAAAAGTAGGAAAGTTAATTCTTCGCCTGCGTAACGAAAAAGGTTATACGCAAAAACAATTAGCGAATGCTATGAATATAAGTGATAAGACTATATCGAAGTGGGAGAGAGGACTTGGTTGTCCAGATGTTTCTCTGCTCCGTGGGTTATCCGAAGTTTTAGGCGTGAATATTGAGCAGATTTTATTAGGTGAATTAGAAACGAATGAAGTAGATGGAGGAAATATGAAGAAAATTAAGTTTTATGTATGCCCAAGTTGTGGTAATATCTTAACTGCAACAGGAGAAGCAGATATATCTTGTTGTGGTCGTAAACTAAGTGCATTAGTAGCAAAGCCAAGTGATGATAAACACAATATTAACGTGGATATTATAGATGATGAGTTTTATATTACATTCGATCATGAGATGACGAAAGAGCACTATCTTAATTTCATTGCTTACGTTACCTATGACAAAGTGCTATTAGTAAAGTTATACCCAGAACAGGGCGGGGAAGTACGTATGCCTAGGTTACGTGGAGGCAAATTTTACTTTGGTTGCAATACGCATGGGCTATGGCTAGATTCTAGTGCAGGAAAGTAACTCTACATGTTGTTGTATAATTTGTTGTTGACAAACGATAAAGTTTACGGTATCATAAAGTTTACGGTATCATATATCTTGTCTTTGACAACAACAGAATATGCGCGAGTGGCTCAGTGGTGGAGTATCGCCTTGCCAAGGCGAGGGTCGCGGGTTCGAATCCCGTCTCGCGCTTACGAAATCCCTTGATTTTGTGGTGACCCCTAAAAGTTAGACTTTATGGCGAAGTGAATTTTTCACTTCGCCTTTTTTATGCTGCCAAGAGGCTGATCCTGTATTCAACCGGACTCATCCAGCCTAGCTTCTCCTTTATTCGTTGCGTGTTGTAATACTGTATGTATTTATCTATTGCTTCTTTAAGTTCATCATAGCTGTAATAAACTTCTCCATAATACATTTCCTGTTTCATTATTCCAAAGAAATTTTCCATAACTGAATTATCATGGCAGTTTCCTTTTCTGGACATACTTTGATAGATGCGATGTTCTTGTAATGTGTGTACATATGCCTTCATCTGATAACCCCAACCTTGATCCGAATGAAATGTTCTACGATACGGGCAATCAGCTGTGATTGCTATTGCCATGTTTAGTGCATCCATTATGTTTTTTGCAGATGGTGTTGGAGATATACCATAGCATAGTATTTCTCTATTACATAAATCCATAAATGGATCTAAATACAATTTTTTGATTATCATGCGACCTTTTGAATCTGCATCATAATATTTAAACTCTGTGGTGTCTGTTGTAATTTTTTGATGCGGTATTTTTGTATCAAAGCGTCTTCGTAATCTATTAGGAGCCATTTTTCCAACTTTTCCTTTGTATGAACTATACTTACGACTTTTTCTTGTAAAAGAAGTAACTTGCAAGGATAATTTTTGCATAATTCTTTGTACACGTTTCTTATTTACTAAATATCCTTCTTTGCGAAGCTCACCTAACATGCGTCTGTATCCAAAGTCTTTATGGATTACATGAAGCTCGGCGATCTTTTCTTCAAGTTCCATGTTTGGATTTTCTCTACTAAACCTTTTTTTCCAATACATGTAGGTTGCTTTTGGAAAGCCGACAACTGCGAGAATATCTTTTAGTTTGAAATCTCCTCGGAGGCTGTGGATGATTCTCGCTGTTTTTTCAGAAGAGTTTCCTCCTCTAAACGCAGCCTCCTCAGTTCTTTTAAATAAGCATTCTCGATCCTAAGTTTTAAAAGTTCATCTTCGAGTTGTTTTACATGTTCAGTGCTTGTATCTACAGGAATAATAT
>NZ_FRCP01000045.1 GCF_900142955.1 Anaerosporobacter mobilis DSM 15930
ATAAATAAATAAGGCTGTCCAATTTATAGACAGCCTAATATTATAGATTTTATTATTTATTTAATGTTTACAATATAAGATGTTAGGTATGCATCACCTGTTTGACCGCTTACATAAACTCGATATGTAGCAGGAGTAGAATCATTATTAATAAATGAAACAGCACTACCATAACTTGAATCCATTACTCCGTTAAACACAATTTCAGTATTAGAGCCATTCGATTTTATTACAGTAACTTTTACAGAACTCTTATTGTATAATTTGTAATTAATTGTAATTCGCTGATAAGCTGGAACAACCCATCCACCATCATCGTAACCAGTATTTTTTAATTGAGCAGTAACACCAGACGTTAAGTGATATGCCTCAGGTTGATAACTGTAAACATATGTGTTTTCATTAAAATCATAATACAATAAATAAGGCTCTGGGAAAACAGCAGCAAGAGCAGTAGTTGATAGAGCAGAAAACACGATAACTAAAGCTAGTGATAAGGTTACGAGACGTTTAAGAAATTTTTTCATTATTAAACCACCTTTCTTTTTGATATTCCATAATAATACAGTAAAATAATGGAATTGTCAATTAAGATGACAAATGATGGTAAAAAAGTACCATACAATAATGTGATTAAGGCATTAATCAATAATGTTAATAGTAAAAAAAATAGTACAAAGAAATGATGAACTATCAGTTAAACAACATTTAAAAAGTTAAGTAAATTTGATATTTAGCTGAATAGCAGAAAGGGGAATATGAGTAAAAGACATTGTATGCTTTGCGGTCAAACTGTGTATGGAAATCAGTTGTTTTGTTGTACAAGACACAGATATAAATACTATCATAGTGGGGATTTAGTGCTTACCTTGAAAAAGCAATGGTTTGATACGATTTTGTCGGGAGTTAAGACTGAGGAATACAGAGAAATCAAGCCCTATTGGAACAAGAGATTTAATAACTATTTCGGACAGCACTATGATTTTTCTTCAGAAGAACCAACGATTGTATGGAATACACAAGATAAAACCATTGTATTCCGTAATGGGTATGGAAATGATAAGCCCGAATTTTCCGCAGAATGTACCATTAGTGAAGGATTTGGAGTAGAAGAATGGGGAGCGGAAAAAGACACAAAATATTATGTTCTTACAATCCATAGAGTCTTTGGAGAAAAGAACATAGTCAACTGAACTAAAGTTTGAAACTGTAAATTGA
>NZ_FRCP01000013.1 GCF_900142955.1 Anaerosporobacter mobilis DSM 15930
AACTTTTAGACTCGAGAAATTACTCCGTAATTTCCCTCGTTAACTTATGACTCCTCCGGAGCTACGGTCTTACACTTCGTGTAATCCCTAGAAGTAGCTTTGCTACTTCTCATAAGTTACATTATAACATAATCTACATAGTTATCCAATATTCTATCCATCACTGATTTTCACTACTAAACGCCTCCAATAAACACACACGATAGGGAATGTCCAAGTACTACTTTTGTCGTTATAATAAACCTATAACTAAGTATTGGAGGGTTACTACATGATTGAACATAATAACTACAAAGACAGTCCTTTATGGGATAGTTCCTTACCTCTTGAGAAACGTCTTGACTATCTTGTTGCAAACTTAACACTAGAGGAAAAACTTCACTGCTTAACTACTGGTTGTCCTACCATACCTCGTCTAGGAATCACACAGTTCTATCTTGGCGGTGAAGCGGCACATGGGATTGAGGCTCGTCATGATCAAGCTTTTAATAAGGGAGCATGTATTCATACAACTGCTTTCCCGCAACCAATTGGTATGAGTGCAACCTGGGATACTGAATTACTAGAACGCATCGGCGAAAGCGTTGGTAATGAGGCTCGAGTGGTTTATCAGAAAGAACGAAACGGTAGACTCTGTTGTTGGGCACCAACCATTGATATGGAACGTGACCCTCGTTGGGGACGTACCGAAGAAGCTTATGGGGAAGATCCTTACTTAACTGGCAAGATGGCCAGTGCATATATTAAGGGTATGCGTGGTAAAGATCCTTTCTACATTCGTTGTGGAGCTTCCCTGAAGCACTTCTACGCGAACAATGTTGAGACAGATCGAATTAAAATCTCTTCTTCCATCGATCCTCGTAACAAACACGAATATTACCTAGAGCCATTCCGCCGTGCAGTTGTTGAAGGTAAAGCAGAAGCTATGATGACTGCCTATAATGAAATCAATGGTATACCATGTATCGTAAATGATGAAGTACAAACCATTGTTAAGGATCAATGGGGATTACAAGGTCATATCGTATGCGATGGTGCTGATATGCAACAAACGGTGAATGATCACAAGTACTTTAGCTCTCATGCTGAAACCATTGCATATGGTTTGAAGGCAGGAATCGATTGTTTTACAGATGATGAAACTGTTATTGTTGCTGCGGCTAGAGAAGCACTAGAACGTGGATTAATTACAATAGAAGATATCGACCGTGCTATCCGTCATTCCTTTGGTACAAGAATCCGTCTTGGAATCTATGATGCACTTCCAAGAAATCCATACGCGAACGTACCAGAAGATTTCTTATGTTGTGATGAACATTGTGCTTTAACACTTGAGGCCGCTACGAAATCCGTTGTTTTACTAAAGAATGAAAATGACTTACTACCACTTACCAAAGATACTACCGATAATATTGCCGTTATAGGACCACTTTCCGATGTTTGGTACAAAGATTGGTATTGTGGACAACCACCTTATGCTATCACTCCACTTGCAGGAATCAAAGATACTGCTAAGAATGCTACACTTCTTACTACAAATGGTTGTGATAAGATTCAATTGCAATACAAGGATTCTTATATCGGTTTAGATGAAAACAGCGGTCTAATTCTAACGGACAAAGAACATGCTAGCACCTTCCTCTATACGAATTGGGGCTTTGGTTCTAGTACACTTATTGATCTTAGTAACAATCTGTACGTTAGTATCGATGATGATACCAATAGAATTCGTGCAACGAAGAAAGAAGCCTTTGGTTGGTTCATCAAAGAAGCATTCGATCTTAAGCAACAAGAAGATGGAAGTTATTATATTGATACTTGGAACGATAAGCACGTGTATATTGATGAGAATAATACCTTTACTGCTAGAGAAGACATGGATTATAGCGCATTTACCATGCACATTATCGAAGATGGAATTAAGTCCGCAGTAGCTGCTGCTAAGAAAGCAGACAAAGCTATTGTATTCCTTGGAAGTAATCCAATGATTAATAGTAAAGAAGAGATCGACCGTACGGATATCATTCTTCCTCCTTATCAAGAAGAATTAATCAAATCAGTATATAATGCGAACCCGAATACCATCTTAGCTCTGATTACCAATTATCCTTATGCTATCAATTGGGAGCAGGAACATATTCCTGCTATTGTCTATAGTGCTTCTGGTAGTCAAGAACTTGGACATGCCATTGCAAGAGTACTCTTTGGAGAGACCTCTCCAGCTGGACGTCTGAATATGACTTGGTATACCGATATATCCTGTCTACCTGATATCAATGATTACGATATTATTAAAGGAAAGAGGACTTATCAATATTATGATGGCAAGGTATTATATCCATTTGGTTATGGACTTTCCTATACAGGCTTTACATATCGTGACTTACGTATCGAGCAACAAGATTTTGCTACTATTAAAGTAACTGCAACGATTACAAACACTGGTGCTACTTCTTCTGATGAAGTTGTTCAATTGTATGTTCATCAAGAAGATTCAAGAACTATTCGACCACAGAAAGGGTTGAAAGGCTTTTCTCGTATCCACCTAGCGCCAAATGAAAGCAAACAAGTAACTTTCACAGTTCCTACACGTGATTTACAATACTTTGACGTTGTCAATAATACCATGTTACTAGAAAGTGGTACATATCATTTCCTACTTGGTGCTTCTAGTGAAGATATTCGTTTGCAAGATACTCTCTATATTAGCAGCCAACCAATTGGAACGCGTAATATGAGCAAAACAACCGCTTTTGACCGTTATGATTGGTATGACAATGCCTATCTGCATGAGGGTCCTATGGGCTATACTTGTGTTCTGCCAAAGAATACAACTAAAACAATGGTCCTTACTTACAATGATGTAATGCTTTCTATGCCTAAGAACACTATTGTCATTAACTATCATGCAATAACGGATACAAAACTACAGGTTTTCTTCGGTGAACAGATCCTTATGGAACAAACACTAGAACATAACGATAACTTTAGAGAAGTACAATTTACATTTAGTGAATCATTACTACCTCTAAATACAATTTCTACATTGACTTTTAGCACTGAGGGCAATTGTAAACTTGGATATTATCAGTTTCAATATGTTATGGAAGAAATAAAGTAAATATAAATATTAAAAATGCATGCAACACCACGTAGCATGCATTTTTAATATTTTCATAAGGAAATTCATATATCTAATAACTATCCTAAATTCTATATTTTCTCCAAACTGATGAAAAGACCTTTACAAAGGCTTCTATTATTATTATATATATCGCAAATATTGCGATGGAAATAACTGTATATTCAAAATTATATTGAGGCTGTGCTTCATCTAAATTAATTCCCTCCAAGCCAATTCCATATAATCCCTTTCCATTATAAATAAAGACTAAGGCAATATATATGATATCCCCCAAAATCCAAAATTTGATATTACTTGCTATCCATAATTCTAAAATAATAATTAATAGTGTAAAGGATCCAAAGTAAAAAACTGTTGCTTCGTTACTTCTCGGGAAATAATTTGTTGCAATAGCAGGAAATATTATAAATTGCAACAAATATGTCAATACAAAAGCAATTACAGTAAACATAATTTTCTTGTTCTTCATCTTATCACCTACTCACCTTTTAAGGGCTCAAAATTATTATATGTAATTAAATAATAAGTTGGCTGCATATGAGGATGTGTCATTCCTCCGATAAATCCACCAGGAATAAAACCACTAGATGCCACAAATGAAGCCTTCGCGGTTGCATAAACACCATTTGTATCATATCCAGTCAATGGACCTGTACCACTTGCCATATTCGCTAGATTTTGCATCAAATAAGCTGGACTATAATTTACTTCTACATACTTGATTATCCCCCCTGTAACGTATACTTTACAAAATCTTAATAGTTTTACATTTTCTAATAAATTTTTAACTTCAGTACATCGCGTATCTGCACCAGCTTGTGTTGTGTGATACCTATTACCAATATTAACTTTTCCATCACTAGAGGTATCTATTTTATACAAATCCTCTCTACTACTTGCTATTTTCAAGAAAGAATTTATAGTTCTACTTGTTCCACCATCATTATTATAATCATAACCAAGCAACCATTCAAAAGTTCCTTCTTCTGCTGTGCCCAGCTTATTCTCATAACTGTCTTCTACACTAATTGTATACATTTTACCATATTTTTTAAATCCCCAGCCTTTAAGAGGTAAATGGGCAATCAAATCATCCGTGTTCATTACATTCATAATAGTCTTATAATTTTCCGCATTGCTATCAGTTGTGGTGTATGGTGCCGCAAATGTATAGGTATACGCCTTGTAGTCATTATCTTTTTCAAAATGTGCACCTAAAAGATTTGCGATTGCAGCTCCACGAGAATGTCCTGTAATAAGAATACTTTTATTTACTCCACTAGCATTTAATTCATGACGTTCAATATAATCTTCAAATTTTTCAAGGACTCTGTTAGTAGCAACATCAAATCCCTTATGATTACTTCTGTTTGTCCAATATGGATGTTCTGAACCTGTTGCTTTATAATACTCTGCTGTATTAGCACCTATATCAAAGTTACTAGACCATTCTGCATTTGAGCTGTTCGTACCTCTTACAGAGAGAATAATGATTTCTCTGGTCTCTCCAAGATACTCAACCGTTCGATGACCTACAACAAATTCAGTAACATCATCTTTATCAGTAGTATAATTCGCAGCACTAATCCTAATGTCTTCGACATCCTTTAATCCAAACAATTTACCAAAACTTGTGGCATTATCAGAACCGCCCACAACTCCGTTAGTTACTTCAATGTAATTTCCCGAATAGATATCAGATGCATATAATACTGATAATACGGAAAGGTCTTTCTTGTATGCTGTATTTTCATTAAAGAGGTCTCTGTAATCTACTGTAAAATCAACATTACAGGTTTTCTCTGTACCATCAATTGTATAGTGCATTTTCCCTTTGAATTCATTACTTGTACTTAAAGTGTCATTATCATCATCAATACCATCATAATCTGTATCTGTTAATACTGGATTAGATGTATAATTGTAAACTGTAACCGTAGTTTGATCTTCATATAAAGATTCTGGAATATCATAAGCCTTCAAGAATACTTCAAGAAATGTACTAAGATCTTTTTCTTCTGCTTCTCCGAGTTCCTCCTCATCAGTCAGTTCGTCACTATCAGAATTATATCCATCTGAGGACAGAGGTTGGTCCAGTTTTATACTTTGATAATCACTAAGAACAACCCTTGGTCCATCATTATCAGCTTGCACACTTGTAGAAAGCTTTGACGCAGAAGATATTGGTGTTGTATATTTATCAACAGGAATACCTAAATCATATAATAATATCTCAACATTAATTACAAAATAAATACCCGTTGAAACATTCGTCCATAATGTATGATCGTCCTTAAATGTATCACATGGTATAATATTCCCCTCATTATACCTACAAATCGTCAAAAGTTCCAAGTTTTCATTGGCAGATGAACAATCAAAATATAATCTTACATCTGCGTCTTCATTATAGTCTGTCGTAACCTGTACCTGTTTACCAATAGCGGCACGATTATCATTTAGAGCATAGACATCTTCTTCATCTAAATAAGCGTGACTATTGATATTATCTGAAACATTACCTTTAATAGATGGAATAACCTGCTTGTCATTCAGAAGTGACTCTTCAATTTTAGAAGCATCTAATTCCTGCTCAAAAGTTCTATCAGCATCTGGTGTCACTCCATCTGTAATAAAATTCAATGGATTCAGTCCTAATATGATTTCATTTCCATCAGTAATTCCGTCATTATCCGAATCATATTTTAGTGGATCAACTCCAAAAATATTTACTTCTTCACTATCAGTTAATCCATCATAATCACTATCACTTTTTGTAGAGTTTGTTCCTAATGTAACTTCTACTAAGTTTGTAAGACCATCTGCATCCGCATCCTCGCCTCCATCAAGAATTCCATTTTGATCCGAATCTTGCATTAAAGGTTCTGTCTCTGTTAGATAGATTTCCACATAATCGGACAAGCCATCACCGTCCGTATCTTCGAATGAGGAATCCGTCCCGAATAAGTCTTCCATGTAATTAGGAACACCATCCTTGTCGCTATCTATTTCTATATTCACATCTTCCTTATCTGAAGCTGTAACGTGGGAAAGTAAATAATATTGTGGTTCAATCGTTTTATCACCACCACCTCCACTAAATCCAAAAGATACTGTCTGTCCAGCAGCAATATTACTGTTATATCCCGTGTTCTTTATGACATAATGGTTTCCCTGATGAGAATCAATAACACCATCCCAAATATCTACAATTGTTCTATCAAAATCAAATTCTAGCGTCCACTCCTCTATTGTGGTGTTCGTTTTATTTGTGATTAATATCGTACCTATAAAACCATTTTCCCAGTCATTATCTAATCGATATTCAACAGAATAATCTTCTGTACTAGTTTCTATACTCTTATCTAGGATTTCGTACTTTGTAGGAAAACCCAGAAATTTTTCATATACGGCATAACCAAACTCTACACTTTCGCCAACAGCGATATCTCGATTCCAATCTGCATTTTTAATAATATATTGATTGGATTCATAACTATGTACTTGAGCATTCCAAATATCTGAAATTACATTGTAAGAATCATAACATATATACCAGTTATGAATAATGCTATCTCCAGTATTTTCAATCTTTACATTTGCATTATATCCACCTTCCCATTGTCCGACAAGAGAAAATGTTACTTTATAGTTTTCCGTCTCGTAAACAGACTCGGTTATTGTTCCCTCCCAAGTGCTTTTTTCCTCTGCATTTACATTCAAACCCACTGTACTTACACAAATTATAAGTACCATTAATAATGCCAATAATTTTTTTAGTCTCTCTTTCATTTTTATTCTCCTCCTATGCAACTAAACATATTGCCTTTTATGAATTTACATATTTTAACTTGTTTAATCATTTTATCATGTTTATTTACATTATTACAACTTTTTTACATTTTTTGTTTTTCTTTATTTTTACATATATACTTTTTTGCTAAACCACAGTATATATCAGGAAATATAAAGATACTTCTACCTATACAAAAAAGATTTTCCATTCTTCTAGAACAATTCACAACTTAATTCGTACCTCATATATTAATACATATATAAGGATTATATGAAATGGGGTAAAGCATGAAAGAGAATAACCGTATTGTATTCCTTGGTGGTGATTTGCGCCAATGCTATATGGTTCGCAAACTTGTTGCTAAGGGATATCTAGTAGCAACCTATGGTCTTGATATCGAAGGCCAATATGATTTAATTTACCGAGCTTCCTCGCTGAAATCCGCATTAAACTTTGGAAATATCGTTGTATGCCCTGTACCCGTATCTCATGATAAAGTAATGATTACAAGTGAGCAAAAATTAGAGGATTTAACAGTTGTGAACCTAATTAATAACCTGAATAGTAATCAAGTATTCTTTGGGGGTGTTGTATCTCCTAAGATTCAAGAAGCTTGTAATAGTAAACAGATTCCTTGGTATGATTTCATGCAGATGGAGCCCGTTAGTATCAAGAATGCGATTGCAACCGCTGAAGGAACCATAATCGAAGCCATTCGTCAAAGTACAATTAATCTTCATGGTAGTTCCTGTCTCGTCTTAGGCTATGGTCGATGCGCAAAGATATTAGCAGATAAATTGAAAGGCTTACAAGCCAATGTGACTATCTGTGCACGAAATGAAGAAGCGCTTGCTTATGCTGATGCACTGGGTTTTGAGACTCTACCTTTGAAGAAACTATCTGGTGCAATGAGTGAATACTCATTCCTATTCAATACCATACCGTATATGGTTATTGACGAACCAATTATTAAGCAGCTTAACAAGGAGGTAATTATTATAGATATTGCTTCAAAACCAGGTGGTACCGATTTTGAGGCATGTAAGCAATATGGTATACGCGCTTCTCTATGTCTTGGATTGCCTGGTAAATACGCTCCTGAAACTTCAGCTGATATTTTAAATAATGTTATATTATCCCATATCCTAACAAAGAAAGAAGTGATTCTATGACTCTATCAGGTCAAAATGTTGGAGTTGCGTTTACAGGCTCGTTTTGTATGCATGCAAAAGTTAAGGCCGCAGTAAAAGAGATTGTTGCCGCTGGTGCTAATGTTGTACCAATCTTCTCCTTCAACACACAGACAATTAATAGCCGTTTTGGTAATGCAGCTGATTATATGAAAGAAATTACCGAAATTACAGGAAATGATCCAGTTCTTACGATTGAAGATGCCGAACCTCTTGGTCCTAAGAATCTAGTTGATATTGTTGTTATAGCTCCATGTACAGGTAATACGTTAGCAAAACTTGCCAACGGAATTACGGATACACCTGTTTTAATGGCTGCGAAAGGACACATTCGTAATGGCAAACCATTAGTAATTTCCGTATCTACTAACGACGCCCTTGGAATGAACCTTAAGAATATTGGTGCCTTACTGAATGCAAAAAATATATATTTTGTTCCATTTGGTCAAGATGATTATGCTAAAAAACCGAATTCAATGGTTGCATATACAGAATTAATTTTACCAACACTTGAACTAGCACTAGAAGGGAAACAAATTCAACCTATAGTACGTTCCCCATTCTAACCAAGCAATTAGTAACCATACTAAAAACTTAAAAAGATAACTCCGATGTTTTGGTAATCGTTTTCTTATAAAAAGCCGGATTATACAGATTGTTATCAATCATACTATAATCTCGGCATACATATTTTTAATTCCAATTTCTTTCCCCTTAATAGAAGGGTAAACTGCACGTTTCATTTCTTTCTCAACGAATAAACATGGCTACGGTTCCTCCTGTATCTCTATCGCCAAGTCTATCTCCCTTTTCTCAAATTCTTCATCATCAGCTCTATAAGGTCACGTACCACCCCGCCTAAATCAATCGTTTTAGTGTAAGAAATATATACATAAAGCTAGAAAAAGAATATTCCTCTTCTAGCTTTTTACCTACCATAATATATTCATTTTATACCTGCTTAAACTGACTATTATATAACTTCGCATAGTAACCACCTCTTACAAGGAGTTCCTCATGGCTACCTTGTTCTATTATACGCCCCTTATCCATAACAAGGATACGATCCGCATCTTTGATTGTTGATAGTCTATGGGCAATGATAAAACTCGTTCTTCCTTCCATTAACTTCTTGAATGCCTTTTGTATATTGATTTCTGTACGAGTATCAATATTACTTGTTGCTTCATCAAGAATTAACATCGGTGGTTTCGTTAACATGATACGTGCAATACATAGTAGCTGTTTCTGACCCTGAGAGATATTATCTCCCTCTTCTGAGATGACTGTATCGTAGCCGTTTGGTAGACGTTTAATAAAGCTATGTGCATGAGCACCTTTTGCAGCAGCAATGATCTCGTCCATAGTAGCATTCTCTTTACCATAAGCAATATTCTCGCGAACCGTTCCATGGAATAACCAAGTCTCTTGCAATACCATACCATAATTGCGTCGAAGTTCTTCCCTAGACATGGTTTTGATGTCACGATTATCTACTTGAATGCTTCCACCATCTACATCGTAGAAACGCATTAGCAGATTAATGACTGTTGTCTTACCACAACCAGTTGGTCCCACTATCGCAATTCTTTGTCCTGGTTTTACCGCTAAGCTCCAATCTTCTATTAGAGATACTTCTTTATTATAGCTAAAGGATACCTTATCAAGGTCAACTTTACCAACTGTCGTTTTATTCGTACTACCTCCTTGTTCCTCTGGATCTACCTCAATCTCTTGATCAAGTAATGTGAATACCCTTCTAGCAGATGCAAATGCTGATTGCAGCTCTGCAACTACACCTGAAATCTCATTAAATGGTTTCGTATATTGGTTTGCATAAGTTAGAAAGCTTGACAACTGTCCAACAGAAAATGCTCCACCGATTACCGATAAGGCACCAATAATAGCAACAACTGCATATACTAATCCGTTTAAAAAACGGGTACAAGGATTCGTTAAGGAAGAATAAAACTGAGCCATTACACCACAATCGTATAATCTTTGATTGATTTCCTCAAACTTCTCTTGAGCACGATCCTCATAACAGAATGCAGTAACCACCTTCTGATTTCCAATTACCTCTTCAATATAACCACCGAGTTCACCACGTATGGAAGATTGTTCCTTAAACTTGTTATACGTACGCTTTGAGATAAAGGAGGCAACCACCATAGACAAAGGCGTCATAATAATTACTATGAGAGCAATCTTAAAATTAACAAATAACATAATAACCAAAGTACCAACAATCGTTATTACTCCCGTAAAGAGCTGTGCAAAACCTTGTAGCAGACCATCTGAAATCTGGTCTATATCATTAATCATAGTATTCATTATATTACCATGTGAGGTTCCATCTATATAGCGAAGTGGTACTTGAATTAATTTGTCAAAAGCTGCCATACGAAGGTCTCGTACGGATAAAAACGTAATCTTATTCGTACAATATGTCATGATCCATTGGAACACCGCACTGATTGCAATTGCCACCGCTATAACAATCAAGATGGATATCAACCTATTAAAATCTACGTTACCTTTACCTACAATCACATCAATAGCACGGCCGATCAATACAGGAATGAATAAGCTTACTACTACACTAATGAAGGCACTAATAAAGGCAAAGAATAGATAATTTCTATATGGTTTTGCATATTGTAAGATACGTGCTAAGACAGCAAATTGATTTTCTTTCTTCTCTATCGTATTCGAATTGTTATTTTCCATTATCTACGTACCTCCTCTTCACTTAGCTGTGATAAGCAGATTTCGCGGTATACTTCACAACGATCGAATAATTCATCATGAGTACCGATTCCTTTCACAATACCATCATCTAAAACAATAATCTTATCCGCATACTTAATCGAGTTTGCTCTTTGTGATACGATGAATACCGTCATTCCTTCGCAGTTTTCATGTATGGCCTTACGAAGCTTAGCATCAGTTGCGAAATCTAATGCACTTGCACTATCATCAAGAATTAAGACCTCAGGGCTACCCACCAATGCTCTTGCGATTGTCAATCTCTGTTTTTGTCCACCGGATAAATTCTTACCGCCTTGGGACACTACCTCGTTATATCCCTCTGGCTTACTTTCGATGAACTCCTCTGCTTGGGCAATCTTCGCAGCTTTGCGGATTTCTTCCAGAGTAGCATCTTCTTTTGCAAACCTCATATTCTCTAATATCGTCCCACCAAATAGTGCTGCCTTTTGGGGTACGATACCGAACTGTTTACGAAGAGCTTCTAAGCTATACTCTTTCACATCAACACCATCAATTAAGATGGAACCCTTTGATGTGTCATAGAATCGTGGCAGAAGATTCACTAATGTTGTTTTACCAGAACCCGTACCTCCTATGATACCAACGGTTTCGCCTCTTTGGATTTCTACTGTTAAATGTTCAAGCGAATACTCTTCATTCCCATGATAAGAAAAGGATACATCTTTAAACTGGATCTTTGGAACCGAGTTTGTAGTGTTATGAGCTTCTCCTATATTGGTTATATTACTATTGTTATCTACAGCATCACTTGCATAATTTCCTTCTATAACAGATGACTCTGTCTCGAAGATTTCATTTATTCTTGCTGCACTTGCGCTACCCTTTGTGAAGATGACAACTAAATTTGCTACTACTACTAACGCTAGAGAAATCTGCGTCATATAGTTAACAAACGCAATAATCTGTCCTTGTGTTAAACTTCCATTATCCACACGGAATCCGCCAAACCAGATGATTGCTATAATTGCGACATTTAATATAATAAATGTTGTTGGATTAAGAAATGCTGATAACTTTCCAACCCGAATGGCGATATCAGCCACTTCATCACTAGATTCATTAAAACGCTTCTTCTCATGTTCTTGTTTTGAGAAAGCACGAATTACTCTGGCACCAGATAGATTCTCTCTTGTAATTAAAGATACCTCATCAAGCTTAGTCTGACGTACTTTATAGAATGGTACCGAACGACTCATAACAAAATACAACACCGCAGATACAAGTGGAGCCACTACTATAAAGATAAGCCCTAGCTTTAAGTCAATCATCAATGCCATAACAGCTGCACCTATAACTAAGAAAGGTGCACGTATAACAAGACGAATTAGCATAGCTACAACCAATTGTATCTGATTCACATCATTTGTAATTCTTGTTATCAATGAATTCGTACCTAATTCATCAATTTCTTTATAGGACAGACTGTTGATGTGCCGGAATAAATCATTCCTAAGTTTTGTACCCACTCCTTGCGAAGCAAGTGCCGCACTATATTGGCATATCAAAGCAAATACTAAACCTAATACGCCAAGTAAAATCATGACACCACCCATCTTAAGAACATATGATTTATCGCCATTTGCGATACCTTTGTCAATTATACTTGCCATAACAAGCGGAACAATCAGTTCGAAGATGGCTTCTAATAACTTAAAGAATGGTCCGATTATAACTTGTTTCTTAAAACTCTTTAAGTAACGTGCTAACTTTTTCATGCATCTACTCCTCCTATGTATTGATTGGATTCTGGTGTCAAAGGTCCTTTTTCTTTGTGATGAATACTTGGAAATATTTATTCAACGTTATTTAAGACTTTTAACTCTCGAATCTTATATTGCATTAATACGCACTCTTTACTATAATATCATAGTAGAAAGTATATGAGAAATATTTAATTAGTATACTTTCCATATGATATTGATATGACTTAGATATCATTTTTATAGAAAGAGGCCACTTATGAATATAAAGCAATTACAATATTTCTTAACTGTTGCTGAAGCAGGGAGTATCACTGCCGCCGCCAAGCGATTACATATCTCACAACCTCCTCTAAGCAACCAGATGCAACTACTAGAAAAGGAACTTGGAACAAAGCTGTTCGAGAGAGGTTCTAGAAAAATTACGTTGACTTATGCGGGACAGATTCTCTATCACAGAGCACAGACTATTGTTGATCTCTCCAGTGCCGCCATACGAGAAATTACAGATTTGGGTACTGGATTACAAGGAACAATTCACCTTGGAACGATATCTTCTTGTGGTGTTGTTCTACTGGACAGACATTTAAAACATTTTCATAATCAATATCCAGATGTTAATTTTGAATTATATGAGGGAAATACTTTTCAATTGTTAGAGAAATTAAAGATGGGAACGATCGAGATTGCTATTGTTCGCACACCGTTTCATGAAGAAGGTTTCCACTGCGTTTACCTAGAAGAAGAGCCTATGGTTGCGGTAGGAACGAAAGAATATCTAGGAAATTCGACAGATGATAAGATTGGATTAGAACAATTAACTGACGTTCCACTTATCTATTATCGTAGATTTGAGAATCTGCTAATGAATTCCTTTCGAGACGCTTCCCTCGTTCCGAAAGTATATTGTAAGAATGATGACGCCAGAACATCTCTTATGTGGGCGGCGGCTGGTTTGGGCGTAGCAATCATACCGCGTTCCATTACACCTGCTATCCCAGATCCTAATCTTATCAATAAGATTATTGATGTTCCTACTCTTTATACAAAAATCGCCGCCATATATCGAAAAGATCTCTATCTCTCCAATATCGGGCAGCGATTTATTCAGATGTTTGAATCGTAATTGTTAACAAATGATTAACAAGCAGTAAGCTTACTTATACGTATTTCTTCAAAGTATCACGGACTGCCCCCACACCTTTTGTCAATTCTTTCAGATAGTTACAAACCTTGTTTGCTACCCCCACTTCATATAAGTCCACACCAAAGATTTGTTTCATCTTAAGTAGTGGTGCAACAGCTGTTTCAACCTCTTGCTCTTGTTCTAATCTAAGACCTGCTACGTATGGGCATACGGTATCTAATAGTGGGTCAGGGCTCAGTTCATAAGTATTTCCTGCATCATCGATTGCCATCAGATAACGCAGCCACCCCGCAAGAACCAATGGAATTAGTTTCAGTTCTTTGACATCTAGATTAGCTGATGCTTGGTATGCTATGATAGTCTCACCAAAACGTATAGCTAGTTTTTGAGAAGTGTCGGTAGCAATACGTTGTGGGGTATCAGGCATAAAAGGATTCGGTACTCGAACATTCAATACGGTATCAATAAATTCTTTTGGGTCCAATACAACTGGATTTGTGACTACCGGAAGACCTTCTACATAACCAATGGTCTCTACTAGTTTCTTCAGCTCGGTATCCTTCATTTCATCAGAAATCTTCTGATATCCTAACAGACATCCAAAGACTGCAAGCGCAGTGTGTAGTGGGTTCAGACAGGTACATACCTTCATCTTTTCTACTTTATCTACCGTTTCTCTAGTAGTGAACACAAGTCCTCCCTTTTCTAGTTCTGGTCTCCCGTTAGGAAATGTATCTTCAATAACTAGATACTCACATTCTTCAGCATTTACGAATGGAGCCACGTATGTATTCTTAGTAGTGATAATAGGCTCAAGTTCTTCAACACCATCTTTTTTCAGAATTTCTTCTATAGAAGCATCTGGTCTTGGCGTAATTTTATCAATCATCGTCCATGGGAAGCTAACTTTATCTACGGAATTGATATAAGTCACAAAACCTTTATCCACTTTACCATTCTCTTCCCATCTCTTAGCAAAGGTGTTAATAGCATCATATAACTTATCACCATTATGAGAACAATTGTCCATGCTTATCATAGCCACCGGCTTCTCACCTGATTGAAACCTAGTGTACAATAAGCTTGCAACTTTTCCGATGTAGCTTTTTGACATGTCCGGTCCATTCTTAAAGTCTGCTTCCACATCAAGAAGTAACTCTCCTTTTCCATTCACCAGGCTATATCCCTTCTCTGTGATCGTAAAGGTAACCATCTGTAGAGAGTCCTTGGTAAAGATTTCTCTCAGACGACAAAAGTCCGTTTCATCTTCAGAATCTGCTTTCAGAGATTCTACTATACTTCCTACTACTGTCTTATCTATCTCTCCATTAGCTTTTAAGGTAACAAGTATACTATAATTATCGTGAGGTTGATTCATCTTCTCTATGATTTCATAATCGAATCCTTCTGCGACCACAAGGCCACGATCTATAACACCTTCATTCAATAGATTCTGAACTACATTTGCTTGAAAAGCTCGAAAGATATTTCCTGAACCAAAATGTACCCAGAATGGCTTTTCTTTCGTTTCTGTAGTTACTTTCTCTCTATCAAACCTAGGAAGGGTATACCCTGCCTCCTCCCAAAGTTTTGTATCTGCAAGTCCCCGTGTAGTTAATTTCATGATTATCTGGCTCCTTTCTCGATTGCTTCCCATAAACCATTCAGGTAGGTTGCCCCAAGAGCACGGTCATAAAGTCCATAACCTGGCATCGCCACTTCTCCCCATATCATTCGTCCATGATCCGGACGAATTGGTCCTTCAAATCCAATCTCGTATAGAGCTTTCATAATTTCATACATATCAAACGTACCATCAGAAGAAAGGTGTGCTGCTTCTTCAAAATCTGTTGGAGAGTTGAATCTCAGATTACGTACATGGGCGAAATGAATTCTTCCCTTTAGTGAACGAATCATATCTGGCAAATCATTTTCCAGATTCGTTCCATAAGAACCAGAACAAAACGTCACACCGTTATGGGGGTTATCTACCATCTGCATCATACGGAGAATGTTTTTCTTATTAATGATAATGCGTGGCAAGCCGAATACACTCCAAGCTGGATCGTCAGGATGAATTGCCATGTTGATATTATACTTATCACAAACCGGCATAATTCGTTCCAAGAAATATTTCAAATTTTTAAATAATTTTTCATCATCGATATCTTTGTACATATCGAATAACTCTTTAACATGCTCCATTCGTTCCGGTTCCCAGCCTGGCATTATAGTTCCATTCGTATCACCTGCAATGGATTCGAATATCTTTTCAGGATTCAGTGCATCCACTGCTTCCTGATTATAAGCAAGTACAGTGGAGCCATCTGGACGCTTTCTTGCTAATTCCGTTCTCGTCCAGTCAAAGACTGGCATGAAGTTGTAGCATACCAGATGGATATCTTCCTGTCCTAAATGTTTAAGAGTCGCAATATAGTTATCAATATAACTGTCACGATTTGCTCCACCAGTTTTAATCTCTTCGTGTACGTTAACACTTTCAATCCCAGCAATATAGAGCCCTGAAGCTTCTACTTCTGCCTTCATTTCTCTGATTCTTTCTCTACTCCATACTTCTCCCGGTGCTGAATCATACAAGGTGGTGATTACCCCTTTCACTCCAGGAATCTGGCGTATTTTCTGTAGTGTCACAGTATCAAATTGGGGTCCATACCATCTAAGTGTCATCTCCATAGTTTTCATACCTTCCTCTTCTGAAACATGTTGTTTCAATTTCATTATTCTATTATAAAAAAGATACGGGAAAAATCCATTGATGAGATTGTTGTATACATTGCAAAAATTGCGGTTTTATGATAATGTGAAGTTAATAAAGGAGCAAATCTACTATGAAGAAAAACATTCAAACTGCATTTAATACTAGGCAATATATGCTAGCTAAGGATTTCGAAATCTACTATTACAATGATCAAAACCTCGCCAAAGTAAATCTTCATACGCATGATTATTATGAATTTTATTTCTTTCTAGAAGGGGATGTAAGTATTCAAATTGGAGACAAAGAATATCCAGTACAATTCGGGGATATTATGCTGATTCCTCCTCATCGACCTCATCGACCAATCATTCATAATATGAAGACTCCTTACCGCAGGTTTGTATTCTGGATTAGTGAGGAATACTGTAATCATCTGCTTCATATCTCTCCGGATTATGTTTTTTTGATGCAGTATGTACAGGTAAATAAATCGTATATTTTTCACAATGATCAGATTTCCTTTAATGCCGTACAATCTAAAGTTCTAAGACTTATTGAGGAGATGCAGTCTGATCGTTTTGGTCGGAATGCACAGATTACCCTATGTGTCAATGATTTAGTACTGTATCTAAATCGGATGATTCATGAAAGAAATAACTTGAAATCTAGAAATGAAGAAAGTTCGCTATATCAGCGGCTAACAGATTATATTGAGGACCATCTAGAGGAGCCTCTATCTCTTGAAAAGTTGGCAGAAGAATTCTATGTAAGCAAATATCACATTGCCCATGTGTTTAAGGACAACCTAGGGTTGTCCATTCATCAATATATAACAAAAAAGCGACTTGCACTTTGTAAAGAAGCGATTCTAGGGAAAATGAGTATCAAAGAAACGTATCAGACATTTGGATTCGGTGATTATTCTAGCTTTTACCGAGCATTCAAGAAAGAATATGGGATTTCACCTAAAGATTTTAAAGATATGCAAATTGTAAAATATGATTAAAAGGAGCCAATTTAAGCACTTTTTTGGCTCCCCCTATCTATTTCACATTATTTAGTCACGTATTTTCTTGCAAAGGAAGCCACACCATTCACTTCCTCTGCATTCGGATGATTATGATTCTTAAAGAAAAATGCACGACCAAGACATGTATAAACCTCTTCTTCTACGGCAATTCCTTGACTCCCAACCTTATCAATTAATGTTTGATATTGATTCGTACCAAAACCACTTGCAGAAAACAAAACCAACTTCTTAATCTTATCTGACGTAAACTTTTCTATATAAGTAAGGACATCAGGTGCTACTCCTCCACCATAGATACTTGCACCAAAGAACAATACATCAACTTCTTGATTTGTATCAAAGGACTCTAGTTCTTGTGGAATTACTCCGATTGCTTCGCCAATTGCCCGAGCTAATTTTTTATTATTTCGTTTACTTTTATAAATTACTGCATACTTCATTATTTATTTCTCCCCTTCATCTCTAATTTTTTAAATAACTACAAAACCCCTTTTAATGACGTCAAACCTATCAATATATTTATTCTATGTTGATATTATCCAGTAATCCAAAAAGACATCTTATCCTCACTATATGCAATCTTACATCTATTTTCTTCAAAATATCGATTCAATTCAGTATATAAGTCCTCATACTTCCCTTCACAAGCACAATTTCCCATTGGTTCAATCCACATAGATTGACGTCCACAAGCATCTCTTAAATGAATCCTAAAATGTAATCCAAGTTCCTCAAGTCTATGGTTCAATTCTATGATTTCATTAAAAGATATTATATTCATATCGTCCACCTCGCAATGTATTCTATGAACTTAATATAGCACGAATCATAACAATCAGCAACTACTCTATCTTTAATAAAACGAGTTGAGATTTCGAAACTCTTCCTAATGTAGACTTCCACTAATTGTTTAAGAGGATTAGGGTGTCAGAGCGTGTGGCGAATAAACTATGGTTTGCATCACATACTGATTTATAAATTGTGCAAATTGACGAACCAAAACATAAAATGAGCTTTTGACACCCTAATCCTAGAGTTTAACAAACATTAATCCATATACAATCCTTTTTTATACTCAGAAGGAGAAATTCCTTTGATTTTTTTAAATACTTTTGAGAAATATTTTTCATCATTAAATCCGATCTTGTAAGCAATCTCATAGGTCTTAAAATAATTCTGTCTTAAATACATACAAGCATGATTAACTCTAACTTCATTCAAATAATCCACGAAGCCACACTTTAATTCTTGATTAAATAAAGTAGAAAGGTATCCCGCTGATATCGATACCTTATCTGCAACTTGTTGTAGTGTTAAGTTGTTGTAGTAATTTTCGTTAATATATTCTTTCGCTTGACTTACTACAGGATTAAGTCCTGTATCCTTCTCATCTTCTATGTTTTTAAGTGGATATGATAACTCATCAGCATACTCAGTCAGCATCTTTAGTATATCCGATGACCTTACAGGTTTTAGTACATAGTCCTTCGCTCCTAGACGTAATGCTTGTTGGGCATATTTGAATTCATCATACCCGCTTAGAATGATGGTTATTGGAGACAATCCCGCTAGCTTCATCTCCTTCATCACCTCAAGTCCCGTTTTAACCGGCATCTGAACATCCAAAAGAACAATATCAGGCCGATATTTTAATATCTGTTCAATCGTCTCTTGTCCATTCTCTGCTAACAGGATCTTATTAAAACGATCTGTATGTAGTTTGACGTATTTGCTTATTCCATTTCTAATCACATCTTCATCATCTGCAATTAATAATTTAATATCCATTTAGTCAACCTCTTTACCTTCATATGGTATAATAATACTAACAGTGGTTCCTTTTCCAACTTCACTTTTAATTTGAAAACTAAAGTCTTCTCGATATTTTAGTTCAAGTCGTTCTCTTACATTCTTAATGGCATAGTGCCCAATTCTTTGGCTTGCATATCTTTTTGAATCCTCTACATTCCATATTTCATTCAGTTGTTCTTTTGACATACCTTTTCCTGTATCGCATATTCGAAATTCTATATATACCTTTTCTTTCTCTATCATAACTCCTTCCACAGTCAGCATACATTTCGTTCCGCTATTCTCAAATCCATGTACAATAGCATTCTCAATGAAGGGTTGTAAAATCAACTTAGGAATTAATGCATTCTCAATATTAGGATCTATACATATCTGATAATCAAGCTTTTTAGAAAAGCGCATTTTTTGAATATGCAGATAGGTTTCAATCAAATTCTCTTCCTCTTTCACTGTTATAATACCTTTTCCCTGTCCAAGTACTAGACGAAAAAGGTTTGACAAAGCTAATATATCCTCTCCGATCTCTTCATTATCACAATCGATTGCTCTCCAATAAAGCGCATCTAACGTATTATATAGAAAATGTGGGTTTATCTGAGCTTGTAGCGCATTCAACTCACTTTCTTTCTCGTGCAGTGCCATGACATAGTTCGTATCGATAAGTGTCTTAATATCTTCTACCATGATATTAAAACACTCTGCCACTACTCCTAATTCATCTTGGGTATTCACTGGTATCTTTTGCGTAAAGTCTCCCTTTCTGAATTTTCCCATGGCTACTGTTAATTGATTCAACGGTTTTGTTATAACATTTGATATAAATATAAAAATTGGGCACAGCCCTATTAATAACACAGCAAGTAAAATTAAGGGTGTACTGACAGATTGTCTTAACAAGTCATTAAAACCAATCCTAGGTACTACTTTACAGAAAATAAAATTATTCTTTTCTTTCTGAGCCCAAAGCACTGTATAATCAGGTAATTCAACAACACCTTTGAGTCCTTTTTTCTTCCAGCTCAAATCCTTCGTCAAGAATGTTGTAACCCCTCTATCATGATTCCCATATTCCAGTAACTCTTCCCCGTCGGGATTTAAGATGAGAACTCCTTCTTCCTTAGTTTGTACTGCATTCTTACACAACTCATAGAATTTATCAGAGGAAGCTCCTATTACTAAAAAACCTAACTTCTTTTTCTTAGCCAGATCAAATATTTCTCGATAAAGAACAATCTTATCGGAACGATTCGCTTGATAAATGGATTTTGTATCTTTCTTTGCGAACTGCCATAAGACCGCTCCTTTAACTTCAACTGCACTCTGATACATCTCTGAATTACGTAAGCTTTCTATATCACTAACATAAGACGATGAATCTAAACACCTAAGATAAGGATTTACTCCATTCTCAGGATATATGGCAATTGTCTTTATGTACCCCTTTAATGCAATCATATCTAAAACAATATTCATTGGTGCTTCATCTAACCATAATTGAAAATTCTTGTTTAATTCCTCGGAATTCGTACTTTTTAATATCCTAATTATGTCTTCGTTAACACATAAATAAGTACATATATTCTGCATATCATTCCGAAGGACTTCTATACTATCTTCTAAACTTTGCACGGTCTGTTCCTGTGCTATGTATCTCGTTCTCTGTGTTTGATCATAATTTCTAACTACTAACAATACACTGATTATTAATAATATTGGTGTAATAACCAAATAACTATAAAACACTAACTTTTTTCGTATATTCATATGGTTCATAATTGTTTTAACATGCTTCATATTGGGTCCCTCGCAACAATTTTATTTGTTTAGATCAACCTTTGACAGCTCCCATAGCTACCCCTTTTGTGATATGTTTATTCAATAAGATATATACGATAACTGCTGGTGCCGCCGTTAATGCCATAACCGCGAACTGAACTGCATAATTAGATGAATATTGACCTGTGAATTCCAATACTGAAAACGGAAGTGTCTTCCAGGTTTGTGAACTTAGATATGTACTTGCCATTATGAATTCATTCCAGTTATTTAAGAATGTCATAATACAAACAGTTGCAATAGAAGGCTTTAATAATGGTGTAATTATCTGAAAAACAATTCGATATATACCACATGCGTCCATAACTGCTGCTTCTTCCAATTCCACTGGTACGCCGCCTAAAAATCCCGTCATCAAAAACATCGCTTGCGGTAATGAAAATGCAACATAAGGTATCAACAATGCCCATATTGTATCTGTTAATCCCAATATACTATATATTTTATAATTAGGCAATAAGGTTGTATGAATAGGAATCATCATTCCAAGGAGCAATAAAGTCATAACTAAATTGCTAAGTTTCCATTTCATTCTTTTACAAGCAAATGCAGCCATAATTGAGATAAATACTACAAAGAAAACAGCCAAGCCATTAATTAAAAAACTATTCTTTAGATAGTGTAAAAAATGTCCATCTATAAAAGCCTTCACATAGTTTCCCCATTGAATCTTCTTAGGTATTACTAGTAAGCCTGTGGTAAACATTTCATTGCTACTTGCTAACGAAAAGTTAATTAACCATACAAGTGGAAAGATTTGAATAACTGCTACTAAAATTAATATAACCCATAACACAACTCTGCCAATATGTACACTGTCATTATTCTTTCTATTCTTTTTACTCAATTCAACACCCCCTATGCAACTTCTTTTTTATCCGCAAATAATTTATTCAGACACACGGTAACAATCAGACAGATTATAATAAATACAATACCAATCGAATTACCATATCCATATTTGAATGCCTTAAATGCCTGTTTGTATAAATAGTTAGCGGCAAATTGTGTACTGTTTCCAGGACCACCATTGGTTAGAAGATAAACGGTTTCCATCTGTTTTAGGGCAGATATAATTGCCATAGTAACATTAATCTGAATGACTGGTTTCATAAGTGGTAAGGTTATTTGTAAAAAGGTAGTTTTACCATTAGCACCATCTATCGAAGCAGCTTCGTATAGTACAGGGTCAATATTCTTAATACCAGTATAATAAATTAACATTCCCCAGCCAAAACCGTGCCATATCAATACAATCAATACTGACCATATAGCTAAATCTGTGCTAAACCAATTAATTTTACCTGTATAACCAAACATCTTAAGAAAATTATTCAATAATCCAAAATCAGGATTGTATACAAATTTCCATAGATACGCGATTACTGCTACTGATATAACATTAGGGATAAAGTAAATGCAGCGAAAAATCCCTTCTGCCTTTCCCTGTAATTTATCTAAAACAGCAGCTACGATAATTGCAATGGGATGCTGAATTACAATAAATCCAATTGCAAGAAATAATGAATTCAATAATGATTTATGAAATACTTGATCCATCATTAACTGTTTATAGTTATCCATTCCAATAAAAGTCGCTTTACCCATACCGGAGTAATCAGTAAATCCATAATAAACGCTTAATGCTATCGGTGCTAGAATTGCAAATACGAATACAAGAATTCCCGGGATAACAAGGCTGAATATAACTAGTTTATTACTATATAATCGTTTCATACGCTTTCCTTTCTAAAATAGCTACCTTTCCTTGTGAAAAAGTAGCTATTTTATGCAACTCTATGTATTTGCTCTTATTTACATGCTTTACCTATACTCGCAAGGAAGTCTTCTACACTTATTGAACCGTTAGATACACTTTGAATTTCACTCTCTATAGAAGCCTTAAAAGTGGAAGGTCCACAGTCGTTTACAGGTGTACCTGACACGCTTGTCGCTTTATTAACGATGTCTAGAATCTGTAATTGCAACTCAGTTTCATTACCTGTCATATATGCTGATTGATCTTGTGCTGACATACCAACACCATTTACCCATCCATATTTTGATAATTTATCTGGTTGATACATATAATTTAAGAATTTAATTGCTTCTTCTTTCACCTCTGAATCAGCTGAAACAGCGTAGCCGCCACCATTCCATGCTGCAATATCAGTATTTTTTCCAACTCCTTCAGCTACTGTTGGCATAGTAAATACTCTTATATTGTTTCTAATCTCTTCAGGGATATCTGCATTCAAAGCCATTGAAGCTTCCCAACTTCCCATATAAAACATAGCTGCTTGGCCGTTAGTGAATAAGTTCATTGCAGTTCCATAATCTTGTGAATCATATCCTGTTTGGAATAAACCTGCCTTTGCAGAATCTGCAAGGATTTGAGTTGCCTTAGTAAACACAGGATCAGAAAAATCTCCGTTCGCAATCGCATCTGATACGATTTGGCTACAATCTCCATTGATCTTTACCATAAGATCGGTTAGGTAAATAGCCATTGGCCATCCATCTCCACCATCCATCGCTACTGGTGTAAGTCCTGCTCCATTAATCTTATCAGCTAAGGCAAGAAGTTCATCATAGGTTTGTGGTACACTCCATCCATTATCTTCAAACATCTTTTGATTATAGTAAAAGAACATAACATCCGTGTTTCTTGGAAGTCCGTATAATTTACCATCTTTCTTAAAACCTTCTAAAGAACCAGATACAAATCCATAATCTGCATAATCCGCTTCTGATAACTCAGCTAAGATTCCAGCATCAAGTACTTCGTCTAAGAAAGAAGGCTGTCCCCAGATACTTACTACATCTGGCATTCCGTCCATTGCATACGCTTTAAACTTAGTTTTATATGCTTCTTCATCTAGTGCTTCCACTTCTATCTTAACATTCTGATTTTCTTTCATATATTCATCAATAATCGTCTGTTCTACAAGTCCCTGACCATTTTTTCGATCAGGCAAATTGGAGAATAGTTTTAAAGTTACTGGTTCAGCAGTAATATCAGCTGTTGCATCTTCTTTTGTTGCATCATCGGAAGAAGCAGTATCCGCAGTATTTTCTGTATTCGCTACTGCTTTATTATTATCTGCTTTATCTTTTGATTTCGAACCACACCCCATTACTCCAAGTGCTAGCATTGCTGTTACAAGCAATAATGATACTATCTTTCTTTTCATAATAAATACCTCCCATATTTAACTTTAATATTAACAAATAATTACTCTCCGGAAAGTAAGTTCTTTTGTTATAGTTAAATATTAACATTCTATTATTATAATTAATAGTTATCTATTTTCATAAAAGGTGTAATATTTTCGACTTCCTTTCTTGTTAACACTCTATAGTCTCCTGGCTGCAATTTCTCATCCAGTTCTAATTCACCAATTTGGAATCGCTTCAGATAGATCACATAGCAACCAATAGCCTTCAACATTCTCTTCACTTGATGCTTCTTTCCCTCTGTGATCGTTATATATCCGGATGTCACCATCTGTAGATACGTATTATTTTTCATGTTCTTCGAATCGTACGTATAGGAAGGGATCTGTTCTTCCAATTCTTCATATCTACCACTTCGTATGATTTCTATCTTCGCTGGACAAGTGGTATTATCATCCTCTCCGATTGAAATACCATTCTCTAATAGCGTCTTCTTGTCCTCCGTAATGGTACCTAGGCACCAGAAGAAATACTTCTTGGAAACATGATGGTTCGGATGCATCAATTGATGGTCAAATTCTCCATCGTTTGTAAGCAACAACAAACCTTCCGTATCTTTATCTAATCTACCTACCGGAAATAATCCCTTACTATCCTCTTTCGTAAAGTAATCCATAACTGTCTTGTGTTTCTCATCTATCTTTGCTGTAATACAACCCGCTGGTTTATTGAACATAATATAACGTTTACCGGGATATACAATCACTTCATCCTTATATCTAATCTGGTCTACCTTCACGGTAATCTCTATCGCTGGGTCATATACTAACTCACCATTAACCGAAATCAATCCATCTATTATTAAGTTTCTTACTTCTTTTCTCGAGCCTACATATGACTCTGCTAAGTATTTATCTAATCTCATTGTTTAATCCTTTTCTTTATCTATTATAAAACTTATCTTATCATAACAAAATCCAACTTGATGTCAAGTTTTAACTAAACTTAACAATTAGCAACTATTACACTTTACATTCATATGATTAAATAAGGTATGGTACAATCGTATGGTTTTCCTAAGAGTAACTTGTTTGCTCTATTCCCGTTCTCTCCATACGATTGTTTCCTTCCCCTTTTGTAATTGCCAATGTCAAAAGGTCATGAACAATGTTAAATATAAAGGAGGCATCAATATTGCCAGCTATCTATGCACATTATCGTTTTGGTTGTGATGTAATCAAGAATACACCTCACCATATCACGGCACTTATCATTGAATATCGTTCTTTATTCGATATTGGACTTCATGGACCCGATTTGTTGTTTTATTATAAACCTTTATTTTCAAATCCTGTAAACCGTGTAGGCTTTGGCATACATGATAAAAAGGGCCGTATATTCTTCGAACATGCTGCTGAGGTGGTGAACAATTCTTCTCACAAAGAACCCGCTCTCGCTTATCTATATGGTTCTCTTTGTCATTTTGCTTTAGATAGTATGTGCCACCCTTACATAGAAGAAAAATCAACAAATGATAACGTGAGTCATACACAGATTGAAAGTTCCTTTGATCTTGCACTTATGCAAAAGGATTCTTATAAGCCTGCTCGTCACACTATATGCTCTTACATTAATCCCACTATGAATAGCGCAAAGTTAATATCACAATTTTATACCTCGATAAATCCCAAAGAAATCTTCAAAGCACAACAATCGTTTGTATCGTATAATCGATTTCTATATACTGCAAATAAATTAAAACGTGGAGTTGCCTTAACTGCTTTCAAACTATCTGGTAATTATAATGATATGAAAGGCTTACTTCTACCGAAAAAGCAAACATTTGAATGCATCGATAGTACAAATCAATTACTTCGCCTATATGATTTTGCACTTATACAAGCAGCAAATCTATTCAGTGAGATGGATCTATATCTTAGTCAAGATAAAAGGCTAAGCTCCTTGTTTGATCATACTTACGGCGCATACTAGTAGATATTTACCAACTAAATCTTCAGTTTTAAACCTATGACTCATGTAGTTGGCATCAAATTTCAATATAGGAAAAGGAGTATTTTAAATGGATAAATTCAAGCTAACTAAGGCAGAGCGATCTTGGATTCTATATGACGTAGGTAATTCTGCTTTCATTCTTCTTGTTACCACATTGGTACCAATATATTTTAATAATCTTGCAGAAACTGCTAACCTCACCTCATCAGAATACCTAGCATATTGGGGATACGCAGGGTCCATTGCAACTTTTCTAGTGGCTGTTATTGCACCACTCTTTGGTACATTAGCTGACCGACAAAACTATAAGAAGAAGATTTTCTTTATTTCTGTCATCATAGGAGCTGTAAGTTGTTCCATCTTAGGTTTCGCTGCTAATTGGTTATGCTTTCTACTATTCTTCATTCTTGCAAAGACTGCCTACTCCTCAAGTTTGGTCTTCTATGATTCCATGCTTCCTGATATAACAAAGGAGAGTAAGATGGATCTTGTATCTTCTCAGGGTTATGCCTTTGGTTATATAGGAAGTTGTGTTCCATTCATCCTTTGTCTTATTCTTGTTCTCTTCCATGGCAAACTAGGATTAACAATGAATATTGCTATGATTTTCGCATTCTTACTAACGTCTATATGGTGGATTTTATTCACATTTCCTTTATTAAAGCACTACAAGCAATTGAAATACATACAATCGCAGACTAGCCCTATGAAGGAAAGTTTCTCTCGCCTATATCATACATTTCGTAACATGAAGAAGCAAAAGTCCATCTTTCTTTTCCTACTGGCATTTTTCTTCTTTATTGATGGAGTATACACAATAATTGATATGGCAACCGCTTACGGTATCGCACTTGGATTTGACACTACTGGACTTTTGCTAGCGCTACTAACTACTCAAATCGTAGCCTTTCCATTCGCCCTACTTTTCGGCCGTTTGTCATCACGTTATAATACGGCTACCTTAATGAAAGTTTGTATCTTATGCTATACAGGTATTACCCTATTCGCCGTATTCCTAAGATTCCAATGGCAATTCTGGGTATTGGCCATATGCGTAGGTATGTTTCAAGGTGGAATCCAAGCATTATCACGTTCCTACTTTGCTAAGATTATCCCGCCAGAATGTTCAGGTGAATACTTTGGAATCTATGATATCTTTGGTAAAGGTGCTTCATTTATTGGAACAACTCTTGTTGCTGTAATTAGTCATACCTTCCATAACGAAAGTCTAGGTGTAAGTAGTATTATCATTATCTTCCTAATCGGATTCGTGTTATTTTGCAAAGCAGATCAATGCGTTCGTTCTCAACAAAGAAATTGATATAAAACAAGAAACCAACAGAAAGTTCACTCCACGAACTTTCTATTGGTTTCTTAGTCACTTTATTTGATTAATCAACTCTTTAAAATCTCTTATATCCATTGCTTTATTAAATAAATAACCTTGTGCAGATTCACATCCAATAGACTTTATAAACTACAATTGTTGTTCATTTTCTACTCCTTCTATAACTACTTCCTTTTTAATAATATGAATTAAGTCAACTATTGCTTTTAAGATAACCTTTCCTTTTTCATTCTCTTCTAGGTCTACTAAAAATTCTTTATCTATCTTCATAACGTCTATAGGTAAATTCTTCAAGTTGGCCAGTGACGAATAGCCTTTCCCAAAATCATCCATTGCTAATTTAAATCCTTCAGCTTTTATCTTATTTATAACTTCGATATTAACAGACATTAAGGATTCTGTTATCTCTAATTCAATTAGTTCTATTGGTATTTCATATTTATATAGTATATTTTTCAACTTAGATATGTTCCCCAAGTCATTTAAAGTCATTTTTGAAAGATTAACTGATATAGGAATCGTCTTTAAACCTTGCTTCTTCCAAGTAGATAGGCTTTTACATACTTCTTCAAATATAAATAAATCTACTCGATCTACTAATTTTAGTTTTTCTAATATTGGTATAAATATCTCTGAATTTATCCTACCTTTTTTCTCATGAAACCATCTTACTAATGCCTCTCCACCTATTACTTCCTTAGTATATATATTGTACTTAGGCTGAATATAGGTTTTAAACTCATTCTTCTCAAACGCTATGAGGATATCTTTTTTCGTTACATAACCTTGCATAATTCCTCCAATATTTTAAACCTCAAAAATACTTTTTAATAATTCTGTATACTTTCTTGAAAATTTCTCTGGTAAATTAACCATATCCTGGATTACCTCTCCAATTTCCGTAGCTCCACCTTGGAAGTAAGATGTTCTCATATCTAATTCTTCTGCAATACTTACTATGTGCGCTTCTTCTAATATGTCCCGTACATTCAACCCATTGGGGTATCCTGTTCCATCTAATTTTTCATGATGTTGCTCTATTATTTTTTGACTCCTAAAAGGGATATTTGCACTCTTCATTGTCATTATCCCTAAATTACAATGATTTTGTCTAATACTCATTTCTTCTTCATTAAGCTCAGATTCATCTTTCTCTATAATATCTTTTGGTATAAAAATAAAGCCTATATCGTGTAAAAGTGCCCCTATAGCAATCTCTTTAATTGTCTGAACATCATAATTCACGGCATTTGCCAATATTACAGATAATATTACAACGTTTATACTATGGGTATAGCATAATTTAGAGTGTTCAAGTAAAGTCAATAAATATGGGTATCTATTAAAAACTTTCTCTTCGAAAATAATATTCTGAACAAAATCAATGGCATTAGTAAAATTACATGCCTTTATTCCTACATATATCTTTCTCATTTCTTTTACTTCATCTTCAAACAGTGTTTTCTTTTCTTGATCGCACATTGCATCTGCATTTGATATTATTTGTTCCCATATTCCTATTTTTTTGAATTTATTTATATTTATACTGTTTAGTGTAATCACTCTACCTTTAGCAATATAAATTCGTCCCCACGTATCATAAATATCATTTTTAATAACAATTTGATTATGTTTTAACTTCCTCATCTGTTCTCCTTTAAATAAAAAATTCATACATAATCAAGATATTAATATTCTTTAGTATTACTAATATTACACCCGACTGGTAATATAAAATTATGAATTTCTTATTGAACAAAACTTTAATCATAGGTATTTTTGCTATATTATAACTTCATATCTCTATAAATTACTAATATATTTTTTCTATCAGTTTCCCATAACCTTTTTGCATATATTATCTATAATGTGAACAATTAATACAAGATTTTGCTTATCTAACCACAGCGTGCTAAATTATTTTAACTTGACATTATTGTTTAAATCCTATTATACTTTTGATAACTTTGTTCTTGACTTTCATGTATTAAAATCAAAAAACAAACTTACAGGAGAGAAATCATGCAAATAAATCATCTCAAATACATTATAAAAGTAGCAGAGTTAGGCTCTATTACAAAATCTGCTAATGAACTTTATATTAGTCAACCAAGCCTAACTAAAGCTATTTCAAATATAGAAAAGAACTATAACATTAAAATATTCGAGAGAACTGCTACAGGAGTTTCTGTAACATTACAAGGTAAATATTTCTTGCATTATGCAAAAAATGTAGTTCAGACTGCAAACTCGTTGGAAGAAGTTTTTCAAAATCATACTTATATTAATCAAAGTAAATTATTGATTGCCACCCAAGAGTTCGACTTTATTCCCAAAGTTTTATTAAATATGTATAACAATCACAGAGATAGTGCATTGGAATTTGAGCTTTACCAAAGTCATCGTTCTAATGTAATTAAGGCTATTCAAAAAGGTAATTGTAATATAGGGTTACTTGTTCAGACCAATAGAGAAGCGAAACCTTTTAGTTGGCAGCTAACATCTACAAACCTAGAATTAGAATTCCTAGATTCATGTGGTGTCTATGTATTATTAGGACCTAAATCCAAATTTTATAATGCTACCTCCCTTACTTTTAAAGATTTAGAGGGACAATCCAATATTTGTTTAGATATAGATGAAATAACAAAAGCCGAATGGGCTATTAATGATCAACAGTACCACGTCAATATTAATAGTGTTGTGTACTGTAATTCTATTTCTTTATGTATAGAACTTCTAGAAAATACAGATATAGTATTATATGCTTCCAAGTGGATTTTAAAATATTTTGAACACACAAACATTAAAGTATTTCCAATTATAAAAGATAGTACTTTTATATCAAACCTAGTTTATATTAAACGAAAAAACGAATTTCTTACCCCTATAGAATTGAAATTCATTAATGAAGTTAAGAAATGCCTAATTAGTTAATGTATACCTTTAAAACTTCATAAACGTTAAACTTTTCCCACTGTTCACAAAGTAAAAAGGAACAGTTGTATAAACCTTATGCTAAACATAAAGTTTATACAACTGTTCCCCTCTTATCCTATTTTACTTATCAAATCTTTCACGAAGCTTCTTTAACGCCTTCTTCTCAATACGGCTCACATAACTTCTTGATATTCCTAGTCTTACTGCAATCTCACGTTGTGTTACTTCTTCTCCGCCTTCTAGCCCATAACGAAGAATTATTATCTCTTTCTCGCGATCGGTTAATAATTTTTGGACAAACTTCTTTAACTTGACGATGTTTTCGCGGGTCTCTAATGTATCAACAATATCTTCATCGACTGACTCAATAATATCTAGCAAATTAATTTCGTTGCCTTCCTTATCAGCCCCAATGGGTTCATACAGATAAACTTCCTTCGACTGTTTTTTGCCACTTCGAAGCATCATAAGAAGCTCATTATCTATGCAACGGGAAGCATAGGTGGCCAGTCGTATTCCCTTATCTGTATCAAATGTATCGATTGCTTTGATTAACCCAATGGTACCAATAGATATTAAATCGTCGATTTCTTTGTCTGGGGCACTATATTTCTTAACTATGTGAGCAACTAAACGTAAATTACGCTCAATCAGAATACTACGAGCTTCCTGACTGCCGTTTTTGTATTGCAGGAGATAAGACTTTTCCTCGGTGGTGCTTAATGGCTTCGGAAATGATTTCACTTTATAAGCACCTCAAACTAATAGTTTATTACTATTGTATGTGGTGAAACTTATTTTTGTGCTTTTCCTACTCATTTCTTCTAATTTTGATACTCGTCTACATATTTATGTCCTAAAAAATCAGCTTGTTAACCCTCTATATTCTTGAATTCCTAATTAAAAATTCTTTTATATAAGCATGTCCTTTCTTAGCTTGCTCTTCATTATAATGAACAGAATACGCATCCATAAACCCATGGTTTGATTTTAATGTGGTATAACTTACCCTATTTGTCTTAGATAACTTCTTAGTTGTAGCCTCAACATCAAAGGAATCCTGTTCGGCAAAAAGTAATAATACCTGGCATCTAGGTTTTACTTCCACATAATCACGTATACGCGAACCATAACAAGCAATTACACCGTCACATCTATCACTCTCACTGCATCTCCAAGCAATAGTAGCCCCAACACTAAATCCAAGGATAAATACTTTTTCATACCTCTCTTTTAATATATATATGAACTCCTTGATTTGTTCATATATATTAAAACCAATTACATTAACAAAGTTGTCATAAGCCTCCTTTGCTTGCTCGTAAGAATAACATTCTTTATCAAGTAGATTTGGACAATAGACATCAAAATCTTCCTTCTGATACTGTACGCATACATCGTCTATAAACTTGTTAATTCCATAAATCTCATGTAAAACAATCAGTGCATTTTTGTTATTCTTTAAAGGTGGTAACTCCAGTAATCCCTTTTCTGTAATAGCTAATTTCGTTTGAAATCCTTCTCTATACTTTACCAATACCTCATTGAATTCAACTGTATTGAATTCCCTAACGCATAAGAACAAATCATTGATTACTTGTTCGGTTTGCTTAAAGATGATATTAAAAACTAAGAATGGTACATACTTTGTAAAATGCTCTGAACTATTGTACAAGTCTACTATGGTATCCTCTTTATATGCTTTCTCAAAATCGGTTAATTCACCATCCCCTCCAAAAAAATAATGGATAAACAACCACTTATCTAAAGCTCTAACCTTTTCTTCAATTACATCAAGAGATTCACTCTGAACTTCCAACTGCATGATAGCTTCTAGTAATCCACTCCCGAAGTCTTTCATTTGTTGATGTAAACTGTAAAGAAAACAGTATTTTTGCTTAATATATGTAATAAATTCCTTTGAGTATGTCTGTTCGTATATTGGATATTTGTTATCTCCATTCAATACACCAACCATTGCAAAAATCAATTCTATATTCTCTGAATGAAAAAATATGCTTTCATTACTAATTCTCTTATATATCATACTCCTCCACTAGAGCGTATTTAAAAATTGCTTTCTGTAAGAGGTGCACCACATTTTCAGACACACTCTAGTAATATTACTGCAATAACGCTTCTATATCAATCATAGTATCGAATATTTGCTGTGTCAAGCAGTTTCCCAATACATGCAACACAGCGACCTTAATCTATGATTTATGAACCCTTGCTATCCAATATATTTTGATAAAAGCTAATCTACGTTCTATGCTTTGATTTTCGGTTCAAAATCCACCTTACGGAATAAGAACTTAGCATACAGGATAATTACAAGGTTACTGATAACCATGGCATACCAGATACCACTTCGTCCTAAATCCGTTAGATTCTTCATAAACAGAATTAAAGGAAGGCGGATTACCCATAGTCTTGCTGTCGCTATATAAAAAGAGTATTTGGTATTACCCGAACCATTAAACACTCCCATGTAGTTTTGAAATAATGACATTAATGGCTGCGTTAATAAAACCCAGAACATATACTCCATTGCAATCTGTAATGTCTCACTGTCATTCGTTAACAAGCCTAATAAAAACTCACGACATGGATAGATAATCAGACCGCCAATACAAGAAATTGCTACTGCAACATTTCTACTAACACGATATGCATTCTTAGCTCGCTCCTTGTTCCTTGCCCCTATATTCTGTCCAACGAATGCCGCAAGTACAGAACCAAGAGCAGACACTGGTATTAATAATAAGTTAGAGATTTTGTTTCCTAAACTAAATGCAGCTGCAACACGTTCTCCATATGCTAAGATAATAGCCTGCAATATCAAGAAACCAAGTGAACTGAACGCTTGACTTCCAGCTGATGGCATAGCTATTCCAACTAATTTCGATAAATTCTTTGGCTTAATACGTAAATCATGCAACGACAAATGTAATTCTTGACGTTTAGAAAACATTAGATATAGTGCAACTGGAACGATTGCCATCTGTCCAATTACAGTAGATAGTCCTGCTCCGAAGATTCCCATATCATAAACCCGAATGAATAATGCCGTTAAGATAATATTAAGTATGATAGCTACTACCGAAAGAAGAACTGGCGTAGTCGTATCTCCTCTAGCTTGTCTTGTCGCTTGAAAAGCAGTGAAGACGAATAAGAATGGCATCTCAAAAGAACGTGTCCTCATGTAGATCAAAGCTTGCTCGTACACAGTTCCCTCTGCACCCATAAACTTAAGTACATTAGGTGCAATAATATAGAGAATTCCATTGAATATAACACCTATTCCTATACTTAGAATCAATAATAAAGCAATGTATTCCTTCGCTTTTTTCTCATCTTTCGCCCCCAAGTACTGGCTAATTACTGCTACACCTGCAACCGCTAATCCAATACTTAACGCCATGAATATATTAAGTAACGGCCATGATATAGATATACCCGCTTGGGCTGAAACTGAATTATGCATCTGCCCAATAAAATAGGTATCCACCAGATCATGTAGTGACTTTAAAACATTGGCGAGCATTACTGGAAGTGCAAGATAGATAAATGCATTATATATATTCTTTTCTTCTAGTAGTAGATAGGTTCTATCCTTTTTCATTTGTATTCACCTCTTAAATATTGATCGATTACTAATAAACTGAATCGATTATCTATCTCAAACTATATTTACTATTATAGTTCATTTAAGTTTTCTTATAAATGTCTTTTATTACATTAACACTCCTTATAAATGTTTTATGTTATACATATGAATGGTCTGTTCAAGACAATGTAATTTATTTCTTAAATATTGGTTAGGGTGTCAAATACCCCTTTTATATTTTGGATTGTAAATTTGCACAATTTATATATCTGTATGTGATGCCAAACATAGTTATTCGCTATCCGCTCTCGCCCGCTGAAGTTCGTAGTGGTACCTAAAGATCCGTTTATGATTTAAACGCAAAAACAAAAAGACAATTTTCATTGGTATATGCGTTCCTAAACTTAAGGTTTCGCATATAGCATTATGAAAATTGTCTTTCTATTACTTATTATTATTCTAAATCAAATTAGTCTTAAGTACCCTTATCGACATTATTGACAAGAGGTACAATTACAATCTGAACTTACGCCCTCTTCTTTTCTGCGTAGTATGTCAAAATCGTTTAACTGAATACCAAAATCAACAAAGATTTGTTGTTTTGGATGTGGACAGCTATCCATCTCTGTTCCTTCTTCATCCGTGATACACTTAACCGTTGCCATAATGTTCTCTCCATTCGGCTTCATGATTTCAATGGTATCCCCAACACTGAATTTATTTCTTTGTTCTAAGCCATACATACCTGCTTCATTCTTACCTTGAATAACTCCAAGATACGTATAATCTTTTACGTAGGTATTGCTATCATAGATTTGAGTATCACTTGTTGTTGGCCCGAAGAAAAATCCCGTAGTGTATTGACGATACGTACATTTCGCAATCTCCTCTTTGTAGAAAGGAATGTTTTTGCGATATGTCTCTTCACTAATAAAGTAATCATCGATGGCTTTACGATATGTTCTTGCTACCGTTGCTACATAAAGCGCTGTTTTCATACGTCCTTCTACTTTAAGGCTATCAATACCTGCCTCAATGATCTCTGGAATATGCTCGATCATACATAAGTCCTTAGAGTTGAAGATATACGTTCCTCTATCGTTTTCAAAGACTGGCATGTATTCACCTGGGCGAGTTTCCTCAACGATGTGGTACTTCCAACGGCAAGGGTGCGTACATGCACCCAAGTTAGCATCTCTTCCTGTGAAATAATTACTTAACAAACACCTTCCTGAATATGACATACACATGGCACCATGAATAAATGTCTCGATTTCAAGATCATCTGGTATGTTCTTACGAATCTCTGCGATTTCATTTAACGATAATTCTCTTGCAGATACTACTCTTTGAGCACCCATTCTCTTCCAGAACAGATACGTTCTATAGTTAACATTATTCGCTTGTGTACTAATGTGTAATTCCATATCTGGTATTACTTCTCTTGCTATATCAAAAACACCTGGATCAGATATAATTAAAGCATCTGGATTAATTTCTTTCATCTCTTCAAAATACTCTGCAACACCTTCTAAGTCACGATTATGTGCAGTAATATTCGCTGTAACATATACTTTCTTCCCAAATTGGTGTGCATATTTAATACCTGCAATCATATCTTCTTTCGAGAAGTTTTTTGCCTTCGCACGAAGACCAAACATCTCACCACCAATATAAACGGCATCTGCACCATAATTTATAGCAACTTTTAACACTTCCAGGTTACTAGCTGGAATTAGTAATTCTGGTTTCTCTCTTTTGCTCATTATTTTACTGTTCTCCTTTATTTTTTTTACGTCAATACTATTACCTATTGATCTATTTTTAGTTATTCAGCAATAATTCTATTTTCTTCTACTATTAGAACTTTAATCAAAAACTTAATAAGAATTTAATCTATTCTTAAACACGAATCTTTTACTCTATTCTTATCAAAAATAAGTAGAATTTTAATATCTATATCATAAACCTAGCGAAACTTAGTAAAGTAAGTCGTATGCCTGAAAACCTACCAGTTTCGCAAAGTAGCCCTAGATTCGTGTACTTAATGTAACTCCATCCCCAATTGGCAAAACAATCGTATCAAATTCTTTCATGTGTGTCAACTCATAAAGGTATTCTCTCATACGGGAATGAATGGTACGATTTCTTCTAGTTACTCCATATCGAGATTGTACTATATCTCCATCTTGTAATACATTATCCGATATTAGAATCCCTCCAACAGGAAGCATCTTCATAATATCAGGTAAGAAATTAATATATTGACCTTTTGCGGCATCCATAAACATAAAATCGAAAGACTTACCCTCATCAGATAATTGCTTCAAGATATCTGCTGCGTCCCCTTCAAGTAACGTAATACGTTCTTCTTTGCCTGCATATACCATATTATCTCTCGCCTTTACAATACGTTCAGGCATCTTCTCAATCGTCGTGATATGACAGTTCTCTGGCATATATTCACTCATCAATATAGAAGAGAATCCAACAGCTGCACCTACTTCTAATATGCTATCTGGTTTTAAGGAACGTAGCATAAAACGAAGTAGACTCTGCGTAGGCTTTTTGATAATTGGTACATAATCTGCAAGCGCTTGTTTTTCTATCGCATTCAATTTTTCTGGCATTTCCCTCTCTAATGAGAAGATATATGCTGCAATTCTTTCATCTACTATCATGAGATTGTACTCCTTATCTATTTAAATATCACAAAACTTTCTTGTGCTTATAGACCTACTATAAAACTCCGGTATACTAAGCACAGAGCAGAATTCCGTAATAACTCTTTGCTCACATTACAAAGGAGTCATTACAGATCTATAACCTGTAACAACCCCTTTGGTATCAATCTTAATTTGTATTCTTCTTTTCTGTACTTGAACTATCCTTATCCGTGCTCGAATCGATCTTTTTTGTACTTGAACTGTTCTTTTCATCTTCGTCTTTATCAAGACTGTTTTTATAATTGGAAATGACATCTAATATCTCACCATAAGTCATTGATGCATTCACTATATATTTACCCGTTTTGATATTTGATTGGAACAGTTTTGCCCGTAAATAGAACGAATACTTGTTGTCAATTACTCGATTCATCTCTAATTTACTTGCGATACTCATTGTTGATTCACCTTTTTTAATCGTGATGGTAACATCTTTAACTTTTTCTCCTGCTTCCGCAGCTGCGACTTCACCAAATACTTCATAAGCAAAATCAAACGCCCCCCCACTATACTTAGTTATAAGCATAACTACGATAACATAAAAAAGTATATTTAATAATACGTGTATTACAAAGCTTGATATCCCAAGTACTAGTTTCGATGTTTGTGATCTTGACTCCATTGGTGAACCCCCTTTACCGTTTTATATGAAATCAACATTCATCTCGATATTATCCCATATATAATGATTAATATCTCTTAATGTGGTATTGACTCTTTGTTCTGCTATTAGGAACTCTTGAACACTTGGAAGCATGAGGATATCCTTAAACTCTTCTCTCAGAGATTTGCATATACCTATTGAATTCTCTTCTTGATCAAGTTGTATCTGAAAACTTCTCATTCTAAACTCATTCAGGCGAGTTAATAACTTCTCATTCTCTCCAATTTCACCGTATAGACGTTGATATTGATTATATTCGTTACTCTGCTTGATCGAATTAACCAAGTTTTTCATCTGAAATTCTATATCACTCATTAAGATCCGCCTCTACTTAGTTCCTACACTTCCATAATGATTGGTAAAATCATTGGGTTTCTCTTCGTTTTCTTCCATAGATAATCACTTAGAGAATCCTTTATCTCCATCTTAATCTTGCCCCAATCGGTAACATTACGACCAATACATTTATCTAGTGCATTATTTACCACTTCTCTTGCATCATCCATAAGTGTTTCTGACTCTCTTACATAAACGAAACCACGTGATACAATGTCTGGTCCTGAAAGTATCTGATTGCTGTATTTTTCTAATGTTACAACTACAATTAATAAACCATTCTCTGCTAGATGTTGACGATCACGAAGAACGATATTACCAACATCACCAACTCCAAGACCATCTACTAAGATACCTTGTGCTGGTACTTTACCAACTACAGCTGCTTTTTCTTCAGATACTTCAAGTACATCACCAGTCGATAAGATACGAATATTATCTTTTGGAATTCCAAGACTTTCCGCGATCTCTGCATGTTTCATAAGATGACGGTATTCACCATGCACTGGAATAGCATATTGAGGCTTAGTAAGAGCATAGATTAACTTGATCTCTTCCTGACAGGCATGTCCAGATACATGAGTATCTTGGAATACAACTTTAGCACCCTTCATTGATAATTCATTAATTACCTTAGAAACCGGTTTTTCATTACCAGGTATTGGTGTTGAACTAAAGATAACCGTATCACCAGGTTTAATTGTAACTTTTTTGTGAATAGATGCTGCCATTCTTGATAGTGCTGCCATAGCTTCCCCTTGGCTACCAGTTGTAATTAATACAAGCTGTTCATCCGAATAGTTTTTCATCTGTTCAATATCAATTAAAACATTATCAGGCATATTAATATATCCAAGTTCTGATGCTGTCGATATTATATTAACCATACTACGACCTTCAATTACAACCTTACGATTGTATTTCACAGCAGAATTGATAACCTGTTGTACACGATCTACGTTGGAAGCAAATGTTGCTACGATGATACGATGTTTCGTATTCTCAGCAAATATATTCTCAAATGTTTTTCCAACTGTACGCTCAGACATGGTATAACCAGGTCTCTCTACATTAGTACTATCGCACATTAAGGCTAGTACACCCTTCTTGCCGATTTCAGCAAATCTTTGTAAATCGATTGTACTTCCGAATACAGGAGTATAATCTACTTTAAAGTCACCAGTATGAACAATAATTCCAGCTGGTGAATAGATTGCAAGAGCAGCTGCATCTGCAATACTATGATTTGTACGAATGAATTCAATACGGAAACAACCAAGATTGATAGATTGTCCATATTTAATAACTTTACGTTTTGTATTCTTTAATAAGTTGTGTTCCTTTAACTTATTCTCAATGATTCCAATTGTAAGTTTTGTTGCATAGATTGGAACGTTGATATTCTTAAGAACATATGGTAAACCACCAATATGATCTTCATGGGCATGAGTGATTACAAACCCTTTTACTTTATCTATATTATTCATAAGATATGTTACATCTGGTATAACTAAATCAATACCTAACATATCATCTTCTGGGAATGAAAGACCACAATCAACTACAATGATACTGTCTTCATATTCAAACGCTGTAATATTCATTCCTATTTGTTCTAGTCCACCTAGAGGAATGATCTTTACTCCCTTTCCATTTGTTTCTTTTGCTTTCAAAAAATAGCACCTCCAATGATTTTTTTAATCTATATTTCAATCATTGTGAATATACAGTTATACTGCCTGCATTCGTCATTTGAAGTGCATCTCTACGTATTCACTTTATTTATCTTCTAATTCTTGTTGGCACTTAGTACAATAACCAAATAGTTTCACTTCATGGTCTACTACACGAAAACCCTTCGATTCATATATTCTTTGTTCTAGCGTTTCAAGCAAATCATCTTCAAAAGAAAATACATTCCCACAATTATGACAAATTAAATGGTGATGATGGTGTACGAAATCTTCTTTTCCTAACTTACCTATCTCATAACGTACATAGCCATCATCTAAGTTTAATTTATCAATTAAATGTAACTCCGATAATAGTTGAATCGTACGATATACAGTGGCTAGTCCGATTTCAGGATATCTTTCTTTGACACAATCATATATTTCTTCTGCAGTTAAATGCTTATCTGGTCGACTATCCAAAACTTCTAAAATCGCAATTCTTTGTGTCGTAACTTTTAATCCGTTTTCTTTTAATAATTCTTTAAAACGCGTTTGGTTATTAGACATCATGGCCTCCCTGCCTGTTATTACAGGTATAATAAAGTAAGCGAACAGTAGCTAGCTGCTACGTTACACAGATAGAGATACTCCCTATTAACAAAATGCATAAAAATTCCAATGATTATATATACACTTAAGTTTTGCTTTATTGTTCATCTTTGCATCGTATAGCAATGCAATGGCTTTATTGCCTTTTCTATATCGAAACATCGCACTAAGCGATTCGTATCTTTCACTCTTTCACATTGCAAGCTGACTTGCAATACTTCGTCCTATTATTCTTTTTCTAATTCAATATCCGTATCATCAAGCATCTCTATAAATACTTTTGAAATTGCTTGTAATTCGTTATCATCTTCAACAACATCATAAAGAATATCATCTGCTTCATTTGCTGATTCTTTTAATATCAATGCATTTGCTTCTTCATCTTCAATAGAATCTGCTACTAAGATATAATTTACACCATTAATCATTGTTTGTTCAAGTACATAGAATTCTATCTTTTCATTATCCTGTGTAGTAAACACAATCTTTTCCTGCTTGTCTTGCTTTTCTTCCATTATCTATTCTCCTTCGATTGCATCGTCCATAGTTCGCTCCATGGCTAATTTATCTAAATACCCTTGTAATATGAAAACTGCAGCTACTTTATCTACAACTTTAGCTCGATTTTCTCTACGTACATCGCCTTCTATAAGCGCTTGATGTGCTGCAACAGTTGTTAGTCTTTCATCCCATAATATTACTTCTAATCCTGTACGTCTTCGTAACATCTCAGCAAATTCTTCTGATTTCTCTGCACGTTCACCAATTGTATTGTTCATATTCTTAGGATATCCAAGAACTATGCTCTCAACTTCATATTCTTTGGCTAATTCCTCAATTCTAGCAAGTGTCTGTCTTAACTTGTCAGGTTGTTTTCTTCGAATTACTTCAATTCCCTGTGCAGTTAATAATAGTGCATCACTAATTGCCACACCAACTGTAACTGAGCCATAATCCAGCCCCATTATTCTCATAAAATCTCCAATCCGCAAATCTAATAATTCTGACTAGTGTACTGACATGTTCATCTTTAGACGAAACATACTGTATCGTTTCGTTAATTATGATTGTGCCAGCACACTTGTTTTCCATTATGTGTATAATTCGTAATACACAATGGACTACCACATCTAGAATTATTCTTATTTTGTTAGTCTCGTATTAATATAATTTTCCAAAAGTTCTTCTAAGATTTCATCACGTTCAACTTTCATGATTAAACTTCTTGCACCTTTGTGGCTTGTAATATAAGTAGGATCCCCTGACATAATATAACCAACGATTTGATTTACTGGATTGTATCCTTTTTCTGTTAATGCAGTAAATATTGTGGCAATTACTTCACTTACCTGAATCTCAGGTTCCTTCTGTACTTTAAAATATTGAGTATTACTATTGTCTTGCATGTTATCACGTTCCCTTTTCTAGCAATTTGCTACATATTGCTTTATCATTAATCTCCGTTATAATTATATTAATATATCCGAGCTAAAAATTCAATGTATTATTTTGAATAATTGATAAGTTACATGTTTTTTGTAACTTATGCTCATCATTTTTTCTATAATTTTTCTATAATGGAGAAACAGCTGCGTCATAACAAGCATAAAGAACATCATCTGTAATAAAATCAAGAATCTTTACTGAAACAATTTTATTAATCAATGTATCATCACCTTCAACAGCAACTTTAACATACCTTTTCGTATGTCCCACTACATAAGTTTTATCCTTAATTGTCACAACTTCTTCAAACAAAACGGTATCTTCTTCACCAATAAATGATTGGTAATAAGTATGATTATTCTCTTTATCAAGTGTAATTAAAACTTCGCTTCGCTTATGTTTTATACTTTCATCGACCTGGTCTTCCATAGCTGCTGCTTTTGTTCCCTGTCTCTTCGAATACTTGAATATATGAGTTTGAGCAAATTTTACTTTCTTAAGGAATTCCCTAGTAACTTCGAATTCTTCCTCAGTTTCGCCAGGAAAACCTACGATAACATCAGTTGTAATGGCAGGCTTATTAAAATACTCTCGTAATAATTCACATTTTTCATAATACATAGTCGTATCATATTTACGATTCATTCTCTTTAAGGTTGTATCACAACCACTTTGAAGTGATAAATGAAAATGGGGACAGAATTTTTTGTTCTTACTTAAAGTTTTAACAAATTCATCCGTGATTATTCTTGGTTCTAGCGAACCAAGGCGAATGCGCTCTAAACCTTCTACTTCACTAATCTCTGTAATCACCTGTAATAGTGGAGTGTTTTGTGCTTGATTAATTGCTTGATCGTATTCATCCGCTGTATTACTATCCATACCAAAAGAAGATAGATGGATTCCTGTTAACACAACTTCTTTATATCCCTTTTCCACCAAGCGGTGTACTTCAGCTAAGATATCTTCTTTTTTTCTACTTCTTATTCTTCCCCTTGTATATGGAATAATACAGTACGAACAAAATTGATTACATCCATCCTGAATCTTCATATAAGCTCTAGTTTTCTCTGATAACGAACCAATTGCCAATTCTTCATATTCTGTATCATGTGCAATATCAATAACAGCTTCATTATAAGTACTATTATCTAGATATGCCTCTACTAAAGATACAATTTGTTTCTTTTGATTGTTGCCAACAACAAGATTGATTGCTTCATCTTGTTCAAGTGCTTCTTTAGCAGCTTGCGCATAACAACCAACTGCAACTACTACTGCATTCTCGTTATTTTTCTTAGCTTTGTGTAACATCTGTCTTGATTTTCGATCAGCTATGTTTGTCACTGTGCAAGTATTTACCACATATATATCCGCTTTGTCATTGAATTCTACGACAGAATATGAGGCATCTTTGAACAGTTGTTCCATTGCTTCTGTTTCATATGAATTTACTTTACATCCTAATGTTAAGAATGCTACTTTCTTAACATTGCTATCCTGATTATTTATATTACTCATTCCAATTCCTTTCAATAAAATGGACAAACTTTTTGACGTTTCTTACGTTTGTCATGGCCTATTTTTATCTATATTGCATATTGACTTTTCTATGTTGAAACTGTAGTATTATAGTATAATAAACGATAGTAAAAACAAGCGATTTCGTATCTTTTCTATTGTTTAAATTCAAACACCTAAGGAGGATTTTACTATGAAAACAGTTAGAATTTCATTAAATTCAATTGATAAGGTAAAAGCATTCGTTAATGAAGTAACAAAATTTAATACTGATTTTGATTTAGTTTCTGGTAGATATGTAATTGATGCAAAATCAATCATGGGTATCTTCAGTTTAGATTTATCAAAACCAATTGATTTAAACATTCATAACGAAGAAAGCGTAGATACTATTTTAGCAGCACTTGCTCCATATATCGTTGAATAATTGGGAAGTAATTGGTAATATGCGCGAGAGGTAAGTAATTACTTATTGGGGAGGATACGTAGTATCCTCTTTTTTATGCCTTTTATTCTTCTCGTCTATATTATTACTTATATCATCCAACTACATTTCATTCCTTATCATTCATAAAAATATTCACAGTGACCCCATATCGTTAGCTAAGAGCCTTCTATATGCAGTCACTATGAATCGGTACTTACTTTGTAACTTTATTTCACTTCAATCGTTTCGATTGTATCTAACGCTGTTTTTACTAACTCGTCAATCTTTTCTTCAAGATTACGTTCTGATCGTTGAATTATTCCAATATTTGGTTTGGTAACTGGGTGCTTTGCTACGAAGATTGTACAGCAATCTTCAAACGGTAAGATTGATGTTTCATATGTGTTAATCTTCTCTGCAATGTCAACGATATCTTGTTTATCAAAACCGATTACTGGACGATACACTGGAATTTCACAAACTGCATCTGTTGCTGCAAGACTTTGCATTGTCTGACTAGCTACTTGTCCAATACTTTCTCCCGTAATTAATCCAAGGCAGTTAGTATTTGTTGCAATTGTTTGCGCAATACGCATCATATATCTTCTCATAATTATTGTTAATTCATCATGAGGACATTTCTCGTAGATATATAACTGAATATCGGTAAAGTTAACTACATGAAGGTTAATTGGACCTGAATATCTCGAAACAAGCTTAGCTAAATCAACAACCTTTTGTTTTGCTCTTTCACTTGTATATGGTGGAGCGTGAAAATAAACAGCGTCTATTTTAACACCACGTTTTGAAATCATATATCCAGCAACTGGACTATCAATACCACCTGATAATAATAACATTGCTTTACCGTTAGTACCAACTGGCATTCCACCTGGTCCTGGAATAATCATAGAATATACATATGCCTTATGTCTAACCTCTACGTTAATACGTACTTTTGGCTCTCTAACATCTACTTTCATCTCTGGGAAGCGGTCTAATAATGCTGCTCCCATATCGATACAGATATCAGGGGATTTGATTGGATATTGCTTATCTCCACGTTTTGCTTCTACTTTGAATGTGAAGTTACGATCTGGATATTGGTTTTCTACGAAATTTCCTACTTCTTTAACAAGGTTATCCCAAGCTGTATCCTCAATGATTACAACTGGACAGATTGCGGCAATACCAAATACTCTCTGAAGAGCTTCTACAGTCTCCTCATAATCATATTCTGATAGTGCTTCAATATAGATTCTTCCTTGCTCTTTTGATACATAAAACTCCCCATCAATATCTTTTAATGCATATTTGATTTGATCACGTAATGCATTTTCGAATAGGTAACGGTTCTTTCCTTTAATTCCGATTTCAGCATACTTTATTAGGAATGCTTTAAACATATATTCCCACCTGTGCCTTTCTTTGTTGTATCTTATAATTTATCATGATTCATAATTTATCATAATTAAAAATTCATCTCATAATTCAAAACTTATCTAATAATTTATCATAATTAATAACAGTATATCAATTTTTCCTCATCTATCTTAATGTCGAGTATATCTTCTTAAGACCGGTAATATCTCACTTAGCTGTTCTATTGCAAAATCAATTTCTTCTTTTGTTGTGTTAACCGAGAAACTAAATCGAATCGTTGAATCTAACAATTCTTTCTTAACCCCAATTGCACGTAAAGTACCACTTAGCCCTGGATGATTTGACGCACACGCGGAACCAGATGATATATAAACACCCTTATCCTCAAGAGAATGAAGTAATACTTCGCTTCGAATTCCATCAAAACTTACGCTAACAATATGAGGAGCTGTCTCCCGAAGCGTAGGAAGATCTACCGCATTCACTGTAGTTCCTTCAAGCTTCCGTATTTCATCTATAAAATACTGTTTTAACTCGTATAGGTTTGCTATCTTATCATCATGGTTCGTATAGATTTCTTCAACCGCTTTACCTAAACCTGCAATTCCTGGTACATTCTCTGTACCTGAACGCATGCCTTTTTGTTGTTCTCCACCGTAGATAATCGGTTTGATTTTCACTTTATCTCTAATATATAAGAAACCAACACCCTTAGGCCCATGAATCTTATGGCCACTTACAGACATCAAGTCAATCCCAAGGCGTTTTGGATAGATTTTAAACTTACCAAAGGCTTGTATTGCATCAACATGGAATACTGTATTCGCGTTCTTTGATTTAATTAGCTTAGAAATCGCTTCTATATCTTCAACTGCACCAACTTCATTATTCACATACATGATGGAAACCAAGATAGTATCCGTACGAATAGCTGCTTCTAATTTATCCATTCTTACCTTCCCATTACCATCAACTGGAAGATATGTCACTTCGTATCCACAATCCTCTAGAAAAATAAGAGGGTTATGCACAGAAGGATGTTCTATATTGGTTGTAATAATATGTTTACCCGTTCTATTGTTCGCTAAAGCTGTACCAATGAGTGCCATATTATTGGACTCTGTACCACCAGAAGTAAATACGATTTCTTTCGCATCAACTTTAAGGTTTTTGGCAATTATATTCTTAGCGTTTGTTATATATTTTTCTGCATTTATACCTTTTGCATGCATGGAAGATGGATTTCCATAATCTTCTTCAAGTGTTTGCATCATAATATCACGCACACTGTCAAACACTCTTGTCGTAGCAGCATTATCCAGATAAGCATGCTTATCTTGGTAAGCTTGCTTATCTTGGTAAGCTTGCTTATCTTGGTGTTTCTCATTTACTTGTGTACCCATAATCTAATAAACTTGCTCCTTTCCCTTTCTTAACTTGTTACGCGATTGCCTGTCTGCGACTCGGGCGTCAAAATCCTCTCGTAAAACTTGATTTCTGTTATGCAGAACGTTGTTCGATGAGCAACTGTATGAAGTCGTTGGTACTTCGGCTCTGTATTTTACAGCTTATATTGACGAGACAAAATATATATTGACTTTTGACTCTCGATTCGTGTCTATTCCAGTTCAAACATTAATACTGACAAAATTGTTAGGCCTGCTGTCTCTGTTCGTAAAATCCTCTTACCCAAAGTAATTGGTTTTATTTCTGATTCCATCGCATAGGCAACTTCATCATCTTCAAAACCACCTTCTGGTCCAATAAATACAGCAACCGATTTTTTTCCATGTACTTCTTTGATAATTTTTTTTGTTTCTTCCATCCCTTCAGCATGTTCAAATGGAAGCACTTTATATTCCATCTCTTTTGCCATAGAAATAGCGTCCTTGTATGACATTACTGGAACAACCTCTGGTATAATCCCCCTGCCAGATTGTTTTGCCGCGCTAGTTGCAATGGATTGCCAGCGCTCTAACTTCTTTTGCTCCTTCTTCTTATCATCAAGCTTAACAACACTTCGCTTCATCATAACTGGAACGATTTGATATACACCTAACTCAACTGCTTTTTGTATGATCAATTCCATCTTATCCTTCTTAGGAAGGCCTTGGAATAGAAAGATCTTAGCAGGTAGCTCCGTTTGTGTATCTTCCGCTTTAACAATCTTTGCTTGTATGAAATCATTTGACAAAGTATCAATCGTACAATGATAGTCCATACCTTGTCCATCACATAGAATCATTGCTTCTCCTATCTTCATACGAAGCACGTTCTTAATATGATTCACATCAGACCCCTCAATTGTTATATACACATCATGAATCTGATTTTGTTCTACATAAAATCGGTACATAAAAAAACCATACCCTTTCTAAAATAATATGAGTGATTATTATTCCACCTAAACAACCCTTGTAAAAATCTATTTTCTAGCAACGAAGGATACCCATTCACCCATTTCGTTTTCTTCAACAATAGTAAATCCATTCTTCTCAATGGCTTCTTTTACTTCATCACGTTTCATATAAATGATTCCAGATGTGATGTACAATCCACCTTTTTTCATATGTTGTCCGACTTTAGAAGATAACGGAATAATAACATCTGCTAGAATATTCGCAACAACAATATCATACTTTTCCATTCCAACTTCTTCTTGAAGTGTTTGATCGTCTATAATATTACCGATTTTAACTGTAAATTCTTCTTCTGTTATTCCATTTACCTTTGCATTTTCATACATTGCATGAATGGCATTTGGATCAATATCTGTACCTAAAGCAGATTTTGCACCTAATTTTAATCCTATGATTGATAAAATTCCACTACCACTACCTACATCAAGTAGTACTGTTTCATCTGTAATATATTTACGAAGTCCTTGAATGCAAAGTCTTGTTGTCTCATGACTTCCAGTTCCAAATGCTGTACCGGGGTCAATCTCTATAACTAAATCATTATCATTCTTCTCTTCTAGAGTCTCCCATGTTGGCTTAATAATAATATCATCTGCTACACGGAATGGCTTCCAATATTGTTTCCAGTTATTAATCCAATCTTTATCTTCCGTTTCTGATACAGTTATCTCCATGTTTCCCACTTCAACAAAATCAGCTAACTCCACAAGTCCTTCTTTCACGCTAGAAAGAATACTATCCTTATCTTCATCATTAGAGATATAGAAACTTATCGTAGCTTTTCCATCATCTTCACCTAACTCAGGCAAGATATCAATAAACATCTCTTTTTTCTCTTCCTCTGTTATAGGAACCTTGTCCTCGATCTCAATTCCCTCAATACCAAGTTCGTCCAACATATTACTAACTAAATCAACTGCCTGAGTTGTTGTTTCTAATGAAAATTTAGTCCACTTCAATTTCTTCTCTCCTTAATCTTGTTCTATTCTAGTTAAGATTAGAACAAATGATAATTATCTATATAATTAATATCTCTATATAATCAATATTCTTGCTCAATTTTAAAAGGTTAATCACATATATAAGCTTTTCTTACATAGTCTTACTATATTGGAAGATGATAATAACCTCGCCTCTATGTTTACCCAAATTAATATTATATCATATTAGTAAGTAACGTGTCAAAAATAAAAACTGCTCTCCAATAAGGTAGATTTCAAATCTAACCTATTGGGATCAGAACATAATAGGGCTTTTCTCTACATCTGTAACCTCATAATTCAAGATATAAATTATATGCATTCATTTCTAATCGTTCACCATTTCCCCTAGTCATCGATCTGCACACTCTAGAGCAAAGGATATCATACGATTACTATCCTTTTTATATTTCATCCAGCACTATTTCATACCCAAATACAATGTCCTATTTGTGCTTCAATAGTTTAGCCTTATTCGTATGCCCTGCAAACGATACTCTAGAGCAAAACATAGAAAGAGCTCTCTATCCAGTATTGGTACAGGTGCAACGCACTTCGTACCCCAAAACTTGACAGAGAGCCACATATAGAAGGACGAATATTCCGTTTCTTACCTTTTGAATATTCGACCTTTGTAACTTAATTACTTATACTTATTTATTAAACCAGCCTTTTTTCTTGCTTTTATCTTTATCTTCATGCTCAGTTGCTTCAACAGCATCTGCTTTTTTGCCTGTTAGTGATTCATCGAATTTTTGTAACAATTCTTTTTGTTCTGCATTCAACTTCGTTGGTACTTGAACAACTAATGTTACATAATGGTCACCACGTACTTCTTTATTTCGTAACGTAGGAACACCTTTACCACGTAAACGAACTTTCGTATCTGTTTGCGTTCCAGCTTTTACTGTGTAATATACATCTCCATCAACTGTACTAATTCTTACATCTCCACCAAGCGCTGCCTGAGCAAAGGTAATTGGTGCTGTTGAATAGATATCATAATCTTGACGTTGGAAAATTGGGTGTCTACTTACTACAACTTCTACAAGTAAATCCCCTCTTTCACCACCGTTAACACCTGGTTCTCCTTTTTCACGAATACGTACACTTTGACCATTATCAATACCAGCTGGAATAGAAACTTTGATTTTCTTTCTTCTACTGATATATCCTGTTCCATTACAGTCCGTACATTTGTCTTTAATAATCTTACCTGTTCCGCGACAATCTGGACAGGCTTGAACGTTTCTTACCACACCGAATAATGATTGTTGCGTGAATACAACTTGACCCTTACCACCACATTTTGAACAAGTAGAAGCAGTTGTACCTGGTTTTGCACCAGTTCCATGACAAGTTTCACAATCATCTTTTAAGGTAAGATCTAATTCTTTCTCAACACCAAATACCGCTTCTTCGAAAGTAATTCTTACACTTGTGCGAATGTTTTGACCTTTCATTGGTCCATTGCTACTACGTGAACGGCTTCTTCCACCACCGAAAATATCTCCAAAGATATCTCCAAAGATATCTCCCATATCCATTCCATTAAAATCAAATCCGCCAGCTCCACCTGCTCCACCTTCGAAGGCTGCATGGCCGAATTGATCATATTGTCTCTTCTTATCAGTATCACTTAATACTGCATAAGCCTCTGAAGCTTCTTTGAACTTCGCCTCTGCTTCTTGATTTCCTGGATTTGTATCTGGATGATATTTTTTTGCCAGTACACGATATGCTTTCTTAATCTCTGCATCGGTCGCTGACTTACCCACGCCAAGGACCTCATAATAATCTCTTTTATCTGCCATACTATATCTCCTAACTGTCGCAAACACACATTGATAGATTCCGTATGCAATTATCCTTATTGTGTATGCAAATTTCGATCTACTTAAACACTTTCCTATCCTAATTTTATACAATTACCATGTATAATAATAGGCAGCCTAATCATTAGACCGCCTATCTTTTTGCTTCGGGACGGACCCATAAGCCTTATAATACTGAAATTTCCGACATTCGTCAAGCAAAAATTAACACACTTTAGCTTAGACTTCTCTATAATCTCCGTCTACTACATCATCTGCTTGATATGAATCTGTAGTAGCTCCAGCACCTGACATATCAGGACCTGCTCCAGCAGCACCACCCGCTTGTTCATATAACTTAGCAAATAAGTTTTGAGCACTTGTCATTAATTTTTCTTTTGCTGCTTTGATATCTGCAACTTCGCCTTCTGACATAACTTCTGGATTGCTCTTTTCTATTAATTCTTTTAAGTGAGCTAAATCAGCTTCTACTGCTGCTTTATCGTTAGCATCTAATTTATCTCCTGCTTCTTCCATGGCTTTTTCAGTTTGGAATACCATAGCATCTGCATCGTTACGAGTATCTATAGCTTCTTTACGAGCTTTATCTTGTGCTTCAAATTCAGCAGCTTCTTTTACTGCTTTTTCGATATCTGAATCTGACATGTTAGAACCAGCAGTAATTGTAATGTGTTGTTCTGCACCAGTACCTAAATCTTTTGCAGATACGTTTACGATACCATTCGCATCGATATCGAATGTAACTTCGATTTGAGGAACACCTCTTCTTGCTGGAGCAATACCATCAAGTCTGAATTGTCCAAGTGATTTATTGTCTTTAGCAAATTGTCTTTCACCTTGAACTACGTTAATATCAACTGCTGTTTGATTATCAGCTGCTGTAGAGAAGATTTGGCTCTTCTTAGTTGGGATAGTAGTATTTCTTTCAATTAATTTAGTAGCGATACCACCCATAGTTTCGATTGATAATGATAATGGAGTAACATCAAGTAATAAGATATCTCCTGCACCAGCATCTCCTGCTAATTTACCACCTTGGATAGATGCACCAAGAGCAACACATTCATCTGGGTTAAGTGATTTACTTGCTTCTTTACCAGTTATTTGTTTTACTTTATCTTGAACAGCTGGGATTCTTGTAGAACCACCAACTAATAATACTTGACCTAATTCACTTGCAGTTATACCAGCATCACGAAGTGCGTTTTGAACTGGTGTTGCAGTTCTTTCTACTAAATCATGAGTTAACTCATCGAATTTAGCACGAGTTAAGTTCATATCAAAGTGTTTTGGACCTTCTGCTGTAGCAGTGATGAATGGTAAGTTAATGTTTGTTGTTGTAGCTGATGATAATTCTTTCTTAGCTTTTTCAGCAGCTTCTTTTAATCTTTGAAGAGCCATCTTATCTGTAGATAAGTCAACACCTTCTGCTTTTTTGAATTCATCGATCATGTATCTTGTAATTCTATCATCGAAATCATCACCACCAAGTCTGTTATCACCACTTGTAGCTAATACTTCGATAACACCATCACCGATTTCAATGATAGATACGTCGAATGTACCACCACCTAAATCGTATACCATGATTTTTTGCTCATGCTCGTTATCAAGACCATATGCTAAAGCTGCAGCTGTTGGCTCGTTGATAATACGTTTTACATCAAGACCAGCGATTTTACCAGCATCTTTTGTTGCTTGTCTTTGAGCATCATTGAAATATGCAGGAACAGTGATAACAGCTTCTGTAACTTTTTCTCCTAAGTAGCTTTCAGCATCTGCTTTTAATTTTTGAAGTACCATAGCAGAGATTTCTTGTGGCGAATACTTTTTATCATCGATAGATACTTTAAATTCTGTACCCATATGTCTCTTAATTGAAGAGATTGTTTTATCAGAATTTGTTACCGCTTGACGTTTTGCTGGTTCTCCAACTAATCTTTCTCCAGTTTTTGTGAATGCAACAACAGATGGAGTTGTTCTAGCGCCTTCAGCGTTAGCAATAACAACTGGTTTTCCACCTTCCATAACAGCTACACATGAATTTGTTGTACCTAAGTCAATACCAATAATTTTACTCATAATTAATTCCTCCTAATATAATCAATCCACACAGATAATAGTTTACGTAATTTTCAATATATTTAATTAACAACTTTAACCATACTGTGACGAACTACAGTTTCTTTATATTTATATCCTTTTTGAAACTCATCGGATATGATGTTTTCACCAAAATTTTCATCTTCTGCATGCATTACTGCATTATGAAGATTTGGATCAAATTCTTTACCTACAGCGTCAATTGCAGATACTCCTGCTTCTTCTAATGTTGTAACCATTTGTTTGTAAATCTTTTCAATTCCTTGTGCAAATGCACCTTCTTTTTCTTCTTCACTAATTGCACCAAGACCTCTTTCGAAGTTATCAACAACAGGAAGAATCTTCTCAATGATGCTCTTAGCACCGATTTCAAACATTTGTGCTTTTTCTTTCTCAGAGCGCTTTCTGAAATTCTCAAATTCTGCCATCTGACGCATTAATCTATCTTTTAGTTCATCAATTTCTGCATCTTTTTTATCTTTCTTTTCTTTCTTATCTTTCTTGAAGAAGGATTTTGATGATTTAGCTGTACCTTCATCACTTTCATCCATTTCTTCTTCAACAGCTACTTCTTCTGTATCTTCTACTGTACCTTCTACAGGCTTTTCTGCTGTTTCTTGCTCCAATACATCTTCCATCTTATCTTGACCAGTCACTTTTCGACTACCACCTTTCCTCTAATCGGATATTACTACTTTTTTTTGAATATATCATCGAGCTGACTCATCATATTCTGGAGAGTTCCAACTACTCGCTCGTAATCCATACGTTTTGGACCGATAATTCCAACCTTGCCATAGACACCTTCTTCTATCTCATAGGTTGCTGTTACCACAGAGCAGTCTTTCATCGACTCTACTGGAGTTTCATCTCCGATATATACCTGAATACCACGATTTTCTTTGTCTTCTCTTTTATCAGTAATTAAATCTGTTAGAAGCTTCTTCTCTTCGAAAGCATAGAGAAGTTCAGAAGCTTTCTGCGTATCACTAAGTTCCGGATATTTTAGAATGTTCGTTGCACCACTTGTATATATCTCAAGGGCATCTTCTTCATTAATTGCCTCAGCAACTGCATCTAAGATGTCACTTACAAGACTTCCATATGCTCCTGCTTGTTCTTTCATCTTTTGGATCACAGATAGATTAATATCAGTAATATCCAAACCCTGAAGAAATGTATTCAATAATATATTTAATTTCAGAATCATTTCTTTTTCTATTATTTGCGTTGATGTAATGAATTTGTTCTTAGCAATGTTACCCTCTAAAACGATAACAAGAAGAATCTGCTCTTCATCAACTTCACTTAATTGTACGAACTTCACTTTTCTGTGTCGATACTGTGGTGTTGTTACCATAGTAGCGTAGTTCGTATTCTGTGCCAACATCTTGGCAACTTGCTGCAATAGAAGTTCCATCTTATCTGCTTTTTCAATTAGGATTTCCTTCATGCTTTGGACTTCCTGTTCCTTATCCTCCATCAAGGTATCAACATATAATCGATAACCTTTATCAGAAGGTATTCTACCAGCGGAAGTATGCGGTTGAATAATATAACCTAATTCTTCTAGGTCTGACATCTCGTTGCGGATGGTTGCAGAGCTTAGATTCAAATCGGTATATTTTGATATCGTTCTTGATCCAACTGGCTCACCCGTCTCTAGATAGGTACGAATGATTGCATGCAATATCTTCCACTTTCTATCATCAAGCTGCACCAGACCACTCCTTTCTTATTATATTCAATAAGATTTATTAGGTTTTTGATTGTTAGCACTCATTGATGGAGAGTGCTAATATCTTTATAAATAACATAGCACTAAGAAATTATTTTGTCAAGGATATTTTCAAAAAAATTAAGGGCAATCTTACTACTAAAGTAAAATTGCCCTTAATCAAAATTAATATGTATTTTTTCAGACTTTATTTTTATTGACTATTTTATCTATATGATTTTATTCATTCAATTGATCTAATAGGCTTTGTAATTCGTCAAGGGTACAATCTCCACCAAAACTTACTGCACCACGAATAGGCATATATTTAATCATAGCTTCCCGCATCTCTTTCGAAATAGCTGCTACTGCCACGCCTTCTTCCTTATCATCAGCAAATATATCTAACTTCATTAGTGGTTGTAGGATTCCCATAGCTCTCTCATCCTTCATGATATCTCCAAAGGTTGTGTCTAAAGTATACTTTACTTGTAGTTTTGTTGTTCCTTTTACTTCAACGGTCTTAGAAAGTACAATATCCCTAGAGGATTTACCTATTAATATGTCAAACTCGCCTGTTTCTACATACCAATTATGAATCTGTGTATTCCAATAAGCAAATGCCCGACTCGTAAGCTCGAATTCAACAGTCTTTGTTTCACCAGGTTCTAATTTAACCTTGGCAAAATCTCGTAACTCTTTCTCTGGGCGAATTACTGTGCTTTCTTTATCTGCAACATATAATTGAATTACTTCCTTACCAGCCATATCCCCTGTATTCGTTACATCCACTGTCACCTTAAGTGTCTCCGTATCTAGGATATGTTCTTTACTTACTCTTAGTCTTGAATATACAAAATCAGTATAGGATAAGCCATGGCCAAACGGGAATAAAACAGGCATCTTCTTTTTATCATAATAGCGATATCCAACAAAAATACCTTCCCGATATTCCACTACATCCCCTTCCCCTATATAATATAGAAAAGATGGGTTATCTTCTAATTGTAATGGGAAAGTTTCTGGTAATCTACCACTAGGATTTGTATTTCCAAAAATAATGTCAACTACAGCTCCTCCAATTGCCTGCCCCCCAAGATAAGCTTCTATAATACCTTTGACGTTCTTTTCCCATGGCATTTCTACAGGAGAACCATTATGTAATACTACCACAACATTCGGTTGTACTTCACTTATCTTTTGAATTAATTCATTCTGGCACGCTGGCATACGCATATGCATACGATCAAAACCTTCTGATTCAAAGGCATCCGGTAAGCCCGCAAATATAACGGCTACTTCTGCTTGTTTCGCAACTTCTATTGCTTCTTGTAAAAGATCATCATCTGTCTGGTCGACATCATCGCGAAAGCCTTCTGCGTATATTACATTATACAATCCCTTTGCTGCTTCCACTGCTGAAGTGACCTTATAGCTATTAATATGAGAACTTCCACCTCCTTGATAACGTGGTAGTTTAGCATATTTACCGATGAATGCAACTTTCTTTGTTTTAATTATAGGAAGAATCTCTTCATTCTTAAGTAAGACCACTGTTTCCTCTGCTATTTTTCTAGCCTTTTCATGATCCATCTCTCGGTCAAAGACTGCTGATTCATCTCGATTCTCTTCGAAACGATATATGATATTTAAAATTCTTTCAACTGCGGTATCCACTACTTTTTCTGATAATATACCATTTTTTACTGCTTCTACAATTAATTTATCATTTTGTCCACCTGAAGATGGCATCTCTAAGTCAAGCCCAGCCTCTAAATCAGGAACTCTCCTATTCACTGCTCCCCAGTCACTTACTACATATCCATCAAATCCCCATTCTTCTCGTAAGATATCGGTTAAAGCCATTTTGTTTTCTGCTGCATATACTCCATTGATACGATTATAAGAACACATAACTGTCCATGGTTTTTCTTTTGTTATTGCACCTTCAAAGGCGGCAAGGTAGATTTCTCTCATGGTCCGTTCATCCATCTCGGAAGAAGAAGACATACGCCTGGTTTCTTGATTATTTGCAAAAAAATGTTTGATACTTGTTCCAACGTATTTGCTTTGAACCCCCTTAATTAGCGCCCCAGCCATCTGTGTTGCAAGCAACGGATCTTCCGAATAATATTCAAAGTTTCTACCACATAAAGGGGATCGTTTAATATTAATTGCCGGTCCAAGTATAACACTTACGCCTTCCGCTTGACATTCATGTCCTAAGGTCTTCCCCATATCTTCTAATAGTTCACGATTAAAACTTGCAGCAGCTCCACATCCTGCAGGAAAACATACTGCTTTGATACTCTCATTTACACCGAGGTGATCCGACATTGCATCTTGTTTTCTAAGTCCATGAGGTCCATCAGAAACCATACTGCTTGGTATTCCTAGTCTCTCTACTGCTTTCGTATGCCAAAAATCCTCTCCCGAGCACATGCCTGCCTTTTCCTCTAATATCATTCGGCTTATTAAATCACGAATCTTTTCCTGTGTCATAATCAATCTCCTTTCTTCACATAAACCTCTCAAACTATTTTCTTTCAACAATCGCTAGATCCCATGGAGCAATCTTAATCACTTCATCTTGTGATACATTCCTATCACACAGCAGCTCTATTCCATTATCTACCCGAATCTCTTGTTCTTCATGAGAATAATTCAAATAATACGTAATCTCATGGCCATCTTCATTGATTCCTTTTCTAACAGAAATTGGATATATATCTAATTGCTTCTCTTCCTTTATATTTTTAGTTTCTAACACATTGGAAAGCAACGCTTTAAGATATGCCTTAGAAGTCATACAGCCAATATAGATTGCCGTTCCCTGTCCAAATTTATTTTCTGTTATAGCAGCGTACTGCTTCCAATTATAATGTCCGTATGTAGCTATGACACTAGCCCCTTGTGGCTGTAATAATTCCATGAATAGCTCAACATATCGTTCTTCCTTGTCAACATCAAGCATCTCATCCTCTAGTATTACATTCACTGGTAGTGTAAACTGGTTATATGTCATACCAAAACACTCTGTTAAGATGTACGGTTGATCATCTGACCATACCTTAACATTCTCGTTGGTAAATGCCGTCTTGAAGGTACTGACTAAACAACCTCCAGCATTAACATATTCCTTAAGTCGAAGTAATGTATTTTGGTTTGCCGAATACAAAGTAGGTACTACTATCATCTTATATTGAATTAAATTTTCTTCCTCTACATTGATAATATCACATTCCACATTCAACTCAAACAATGCATCATAAATCCACCTAACAATATCATTATACTTTTTATTTGGTTGCTGACCTGGCGCAAATGGAAACCATTCAATAGCAGTTAATGAATCATTGCTAACCATAATTGCCACTTGGTTTATCTTCTTTAAATGTATTAACTTAGGACTCAGCCTAGCCAATTCTTTTCCAACTCGTGCTACCTCTTGGTATACAACATTCTCTTTCATATTATGGCTAAGCACGCCTTTCCAATATGTTTCACATGCATTATGAATGGAATGCCAATGCCAGTACATTACAGAATCAGCACCACTAGCTAGATGACTAAACGCCTGCAAACGAACTTGTCCATTGTATGGCGTCCAATTTGGAAAACCTTGTGCTTGTGTCTCCATGACGAAATAATTATTTTTCTTGAGTGTTCTTGTAAGATCTCCACAGAATCCAATTTCTTTTCCTGTTAAATAGTCTTGTGTTGGATGGTATATATCACAGCCGGCTATTGTTAAACACTTAGCTGTTTCATAATGATTCACATCTGGCTGAACTCCGAAGGAATGCCCTCTCCATTCAAAGTCAAAATTATGTGTAACAAATTGGTCTGGTCTTCTATATTCATCAACTATCTTACGCTGACATTGTAGATATTCTGTAACTAGACTCCGTTGGAATTTTGCAAATTCACATCCTAAACTACCATTAATCGTACCAACAACACTAGGAAATTCCTCCCATGAATTAATTCGGTTGCTCCAATAATCCAATCCGAATTCTTCATTAAGGCACTTTAAATCTCCTTGAAATCTTTTCTTCATATAGCTAACAAACATCTCATGGACATTCTCGCTGCATGTTCCAAAATGTTTTGACTCATTATCAAGTTGGAACCCAATTACATGTGAATATCCCTGAACCACCTCCATCAGCTTTCGAATAATTCTCTCAGCAAAAAAACGATACTCTTTATTCGTAATGTCCATAATCTGCCTTGCCCCATACGGACGCCTATGTCCAGTAGAATCCATAACCATAACCTCTGGATATTTTTTTGCCATCCAAGCAGGAATTGCATAGGTAGGCGTTCCAATAATCACATAGATTCCAGCCTCTTGCATTGCATCTAACACCTTAATGACGTGCGAAAAATCGAATATGCCTTCTTCTGGCTCCTCGGTGCTCCATGTTGATTCGGCAATACGGACAACATTTATGCCTGCGGTTTTCATCATTCTAATATCTTCTTGTAACCGTTCATATGGCATATATTCGTCGTAATATGCCACACCATATAATAGTTGTTTCACTCCAGTTCTCCTCTCAAGTTAGAATTTCTTGCCGATTTAGCGGTATATTGTTTCAATTTTTTTAGAATTCTGGTAAACGTAAACTCTTAAGTAAGGTAGAACGTATGGATACTATGTGGTGGAATTACACATGAAAAGCTTTCCTCTTTATGTAAGAATTCAAAAGTGCGCGACTTATTCATATTGCTACCTACTACTAATACAATAGAACCATCTTCATTCTCAAAAGCAATCGTATTAGAAGTCCAGTGGCCTTTTGTTGTTAACACCTTTGCTCCCTTCTTAACAAAATGGGATAGATGCTTCATTAAGTAAAATTCTGGTTGTCTCACTAATTCCCCTGTTTCATGGTTTACTGTACAAAGAGAATTTTGTGCCCAGCCCCAAGTTGAGATACCGCCATCTTGCAATGCCATATTCCAATATGTATATCTCTCCGCACCATTTCGAAAGTAAAACCACATCTGATTAAATATGTATTCCATATGGTCCCACGTATTTTGTCCATCACCACATTCACTTTCTGTTTGCATATAACGCAGTTCAGGAAAACTATCTGTAATCTGCTGCATAACATGTTTTCCTCCCCACTGCAAACCTACTCCAGTAATAAATTTTCTTGCCTCATCATCTGAAAGTATCGTATTAGCAAACTGATCGTAAAATTCCTCAAACGGAGCTGCTTGTGGCATCATAAAATCTACAAATGGTCCATTTATCGTTCCCAGCCAAATCTCCGTTGATAGACCTGACTTTTCAAACTCTGGTCCAAGATAATATTTGATAAAATCTCTCATGTCCTCTCCATGCCATAGACAAGATGGAAACTTCTGATCCGCCATTGGTTCATTCTGAACGTGAACCTGTGAAATATCAATTCCCTGTTCTTCATAGGCCTGAACAAATTTAACAAAATACTTGGCATATGTATTCAATACTTCTTCGTCCATCTTAATACGTCCATAATTATAAGCCTTCTTCGTCTTCATCCATGTAGGTGGGCTCCATGGAGATGCGAATAGGGTAAATGAATCTTGATACTTCATGGCCTCTTTAATATACGGAATTGTATATTCTGTATCTCTCTCAATAGTAAAATTCTTTAGTTCGTAATCACCTTCTACTTCATCACAACTATACCATTCAAGGCTAAAATCATTGGCACCAATCGGGATACGTCCATAATTAAAATTACATTCATCCTTTGCAAACAATTCTTTCATAAAAGCTTCCTTTTGTTCTTTGTTAGCGAGCTCTAATGCCTCCCACCCTAATTCATTAAAGCAACCACCAAAACCAAGTACTGTCTGTCTCTTTTCTCCTGTTAATGTTAATACATCATTCGTCTTACCCTCCTTGTTTACCTCTTCTTTTTTCCAACAATTATTCTTATAACTAGCTATATGTTCAATATTCATATTTACCCCATGTATATCACAAGTTACTTGTGACACTAATGGCTCCTTTCATAATAGTAAAGACGTTACTATACCTCATCCTACAAGTCGTTAGTCAAAACGTCACTATTCAACCTTCGGCTTCATAGCATCAAGATACCACATACGACTTGTAGGATGTTGCATGGCAATCATTTAGAATTCACTTAATCGCCTTCTTGCAACACCCTATAAGTACTAAGTCATAAATTACTTCGATAAATCTGCAATATAAGCGTCTAACTGTTCTTGAATAACTTGACGAACTTTATCAATACCGGCTGCTTCCATCTTCTCTTTGTATTCTGTAAGTCCTTTCTCCTTATCTGTATAACCTAATTCTAATGGCCACCAATATTGCTGATGAACACTTAAACAGCTTGCATATTCGGTCTCTATTGAAGAAGTATCAATTACAAATGAACGATATTTTTGCGCTCCTACACCATCTTGAATGTAAGCATCCCATTCTTCCTTGTAAGCATTAATTTCTTGTGGAGTTCCCTCTTGGTCACGATTTAAGTCTGTTGTACGTACTGCCCACATAGCTGTGGTTGCATATTTGTCTGTATCAAGAATTTTAAACTGTCCTTCCTCATTAACTTCGTAAGATTCTCCTAAGATACCATAATTAAATGCATCATAAACTTCTTGATCCGTTGTTAATAAGTTCCAGAATGCAAGTGCTCTTTCCGGATTCTTAGCGGTATTAGATATAACCATTGCATCTTGTGTGAAAGATAAGTTAGATACATCCTTAACAAGATTTGAATATTTTAATTTATATTCTGGATGCTCAATTGTATATCCTTGATAAGTATCAACATTATGAACTCTCAAAGCTGCTTTACCATTTCTTAATTTTTCTGAATCCGTATCTGCTAATGCTGACTTGCCAAAGAAACCTTTTTCATTCCAGCGATTCATAATATCAAGAAATTCTCCCACTTTATCATACTCATAGTAAGTATACAATTTAGGATTTTCCTCTGCTGGGTCAATGAACAAGAAGTCATTGGTAGATCCTTTAATTGCATATTGTCCATTGTAATACATCCACATATCATCCAATTCTGAACCTGCAGAATAGATTTCAAGAGGTTCCATTCCATTTCCAGTTGCAGCGACAAGATCAAGATACTCTTCCATATCTTCAAATGTATTCATCTCACCATCCCAATTCGTTCCCTCAAGAATATCAGTACGATAGATTGGGCCATATGCAGAATAGGTTGCTAATAAAGTTGGTACACAATAATAGGAACCGTCAACAACTGCTTGTTGCTTTGCTGTATCGGAATGCTTCGCATAATTATCTGGTGCGTATTTTGGCCATAACTCATCAAGGTTCATAAATGCACCTTTCTTGGCAAGGGAAGAAAAATTCAACCAATTTGCACAGTAAGCCATGTCAAAAGATTCCCCTGATGAGAATAGCAATGGATATTTGTTTGCGTATTCAGCCCAGCCAATCCAGTTAATCTTAAGTGAACAATTCAATTTTTCTTTCAGTATTTTATTAAAGTTTTCATCAACTGTTGCTTGCCCAGCCGGTTCATTACTTATAACATACATAACTAATTCTACTTCTTTTGATGTATCAAGTCCTCCTGTTTCTGAATTACCACTTGTAGCTGTATCTTCTTTTTTACTACAACCTGACAAAGATGCACCTAACATTGTTACTACCATTAACATTACTATTAACCTTTTCATTTTCTTCATAAAAACTCCTCCTTTTTATGTTTGATAAAAGATTGAAATGTATGATCAAATCGGCTATCCCTTTACTGAGCCAATTGTGATACCTTTTACAAAATATTTCTGTACAAATGGATACACAAGTATGATTGGACCTGTGGCTACTACTGCCATAGCTAATTTTAATGTATTCGATGGCATATTTTCCACTTGAATACCTGCTTGACTAGCAATTCGCGCTAACGCTTGTGTACGTTGAAGCAAGTCATATAACATATACTGTAATGGATATTTCTCGGCCGTATTCATAAAGAGCATGGCATTATACCAATCATTCCAATATCCAAGTGCCAAGAATAACCCTATCGTTGCAAGACCTGATTTCAATAATGGTAATATAATGCTTTTGAAAATTCTAAATTCACCAGCTCCGTCAATCTTAGCTGATTCAATTAAAGCCATCGGTATCGTTGACACAAAACTTCTCATAATTAATAAATAGAATACATTTAACATGCCAGGTAAAATCAATGCAAGGTAGCTATCTTTTAGGTTTAAATATTGTATGTAAAAGATATATGTGCTTACCATACCTCCATTAAATAATGTTGTGAAATAAAAGAAGAAAGAAAATTGATTCCTATACTTAAAATCCTTTCTACTTATTACATAAGCTGCCAAACTAAGAACGATTAGTCCAACTGATGTTCCAACTACTGTTATGAATATGGATACTCCATATCCACGCAATATAGTTAATGGCGTCTTAAAGACTAGACGATATGCTTCTAACGAAAAATCTTTTGGAAACAATCCATATCCAGTAAATCGTATTGCTTGTTCTGATGAAAATGAGCCTGAAGTTAATACAATAAATGGTAGTAAACAAATTAATGCTACAAATCCAACAAGTATATAACTCGTTATATCAAAACATATTCTAGCTGATCCTCTCTTGATTTTCTGCGACTTCACCAATGGAACGCTATTCATAAAATCCCTCCGTTCTTTTCCTTTTGTTACCTATACGATTCATATCAATTATTAAAACAAAGCCAAATCTTTATCAATTTTCTTGACAACCTGATTAACAACAATAATGATTATAAAACATAGAATTGATTGATAGAATGTAGCTGCTGCTGTCATTCCAAGGTTCGAATTCTGCATTAGTGAGCGGAATACATAGGTATCAATTACATCTGTAGCATTATAAAGTTGCCCATTGTTCCCAACAATTTGATAAAACATCTCGAAGTCGCCTCGTAGTATACGTCCAACCTGTAACAAAAGCATTGTAATAATAGTAGGTTTAATACTTGGTAAGGTTATGAATTTAATTCTTTGGAAGATATTCGCTCCATCAATCTCAGCTGCTTCATAGCATTCTCCATCAATTCCTGTAATTGCTGCAATATAGATAACCGAATTATAACCACACCATTTCCAAGAGTTAAATAAACAAATGATGATTGGCCATACTCCTGGCATTGAATAGAAATTAACGCTTTCATGTCCTAAGGATTCCAAAATACTGTTCAATAAACCAGTTTCATAATTGAATAAGTTATACACGAAGGTTCCTACAATAACCCAAGAGATAAAATAAGGTAAAAAAATAACCGATTGTGAAATTTTCTTAAAATACTTCCCTTTCATCTCTGTTATGGCAATTGCAATAAGAATTGCTAATGCCTGTGATGTAATAAGATTTAGCACATTATATAAGATTGTATTTTTAGTGATTAACCATCCTGTACCTGATGAAAATAAGTATCGAAAATTTTCAAATCCGTTCCACGCACTCCCAAATACTCCTTGGTCAAATCGATAGTTCTTGAATGCTAATACTAAACCAGACATAGGTATATAGGAAAGTACAAATATTAGAATGACCATTGGTGCAATCATAATAAATAATGGTCTATTCTTTTTGAATTCATGTACAAAACTACTAAAATATTTCATCATATTTTACTTCCTCCTTGTTATTATGTGTACTTCAATCAAGTTATCTTTATTATATACGTTATTTTGCACAAAGGTAATATGATAAAACTACGATTTCACTGACAATCCTGTGAATTTAAAATGCTCTGATGAAATCTTTTCCATGTTTACATTAAACACTTTAAAGATAAGTCATCAGAGCACTCTACCTATACTATATTCCTAGTTGTTCTGCTTCTTCCAGGGACATACCTGGAATCCTAACCGTAACACAAGTACCTACACCAACTTCACTCTCATATGATATTCCGTATTGCTCACCATAGTATAACTTTATTCTAAAATTAATATTCTGCGCACCATATCCATGAGCAGCAGTATAGGTATTCTTCTGTAATATTTGTTCCATCTCTTCCTTTGTCATCCCTGGTCCATTATCTCTTATTAGAAAAACAATATCTTGATTATCTTCAATTACCTCGATGATAATGTGACACGATTTTATTGAACTATCTTTTGCTATCCCATGCATAATTGCATTCTCTACTAATGGCTGTAAGATAATATTAATACATCCCTGCTCTAATACCCTTTCATCCACTTTCAAATCCAGGGTTATGGCTCCCTCAAAATGATAATTTTCAATTTTCACATACGCTCTAACATGTTCTAACTCATCGGCAATCTTAACCATCTGCCGCCCCTTATTCAAGCTAATTCGATAGAATTTTGCCAGACTTTGCACAATAGTTACAATCTCATCGGCTCCATGATCTCTCGCTTCCCAATTAATCAAATCTAAAGTATTATATAGAAAATGAGGATTGATTTGCGCTTGTAATGCCTTCAGTTCTGCCGATTTCACATTTTGTCCTAACTTATACTGCCGTATCATTAAATTGCGTAATTCCTGCGTCATATAAGTAAATTGAGATAGTAACTGACCAATCTCATCACTTTCCTCTTCCACTTTCTCCATGATACTCCAATCTCCATTCTGAAGCTGTGTCATCTGGCTACTTAGGAAGGTTAACCGCTTAGTATAATAACGCGCCAAATTATATGAAATTAATACTACGGCAGGGAAGATTACAAGTACAAACATTGCGAAAACTTGTAATACCACATTACTCTCCTGATAGAAATCCTCTTTATCAATTAAACTAACAAGCGTCCAGCCAGCGCCTTCAATCGTTTGCCGTCTAACTAGATACTCACCCTTGTTACCATATTTAATATCTTTCCATTCTTCTTTTCCTTCTGGAAAAGTCTTATTGTCTTCTGCTATTTGTATATAATGTGTATCCTCCTGATTCGAGGTTACTATTATCTCTTCTCGATTATTGATTAAGTAACTAAACCCTTTTTTCGTTATATCTGAATTTTTAAGTATATTCTCCAATTCCTGTACCGCTACACTTACTCGAGCAATACATTGTATTCCATTCCGATCGTAGATTGTTTTTAATAAAGCCACCTGTTTAACTGGTTTAGCCGAATTACCTACTAACACATCTTGTGCATCTGTAAAATAAACTGCTCCTCCCATTGCCGATGAAAAATAATCCCATTCTTGTATATCTGGTAATTGAGAAATCGGATAAAAGTGATAGTTATTGTTTGCATAAATCAAAGTATCGGGTACATATAACGCACAATTATATAATCCATTGGATAAGTCAATGGATATAATTATCTCATCTAGTTTCCAATACTCTCGGTACTGATCAGCAGATTCTTCTAATTCAAAAACACCTTCGCGCAACACTTCATTCAATTGTTTATTGGATCCCATTAACAGTTGAACATAATTCATATTCTGCACATGATTTTCAAGATAAGAAATCGCTTGTTCATAAGATTGATTTGCTGAATATACAATTTGTCTGGCATACTGGAGAGATATAATCTTATAACTAATTATTGATAATACTAAGGCAATTGCTAGTAATGGAATTGCATAGGACATCGTCATCTTTGTACGCATACTGCGATGACGAAACCAAGCTTTACTAATAATAGTTCGTGTTTTCAAGAAAGCTCCTTCTCCCTGTATTCTGAGGGTGTCATACCTATTAAATTCTTAAAAATTCTTGCAAAATAAGCCGCATCTTCATATCCTACTCTATCTGCCACATGGTATAACTTTAAATTAGGTTCCATTAAAAATGCCTTTGCATATTCCATACGGATCTTTGTTAAGTATTGATTAATCGTTAGCCCTGTATCTTGTTTGAATAAACTTGACAGATATGTAGGTGTTAAAAAAACTTCCTCAGCTAATCGGTTAATATTAAGTCTACTTTCCTGATAGTGCCCATGCATATATGTAATTACTTGTTTAATTATTGGATTATTACATCTACATTCCATATAATTATTATCAAATGTACGTCTAATATATTGCAATAGTAATGCTTTAATCTCCTCTAGTGTAGTAGCTTGTTCAAGAATATATATATATTCATCTCTTGGCATACTTCTTCTATAGCCTATACCTAATTGATTCTTCTCTTCCGCACGTATATCGTTATAAATCATTAAACAGGAATTTCGAACAATTGAATTCAAAGCAACTCGTCGTTTTATCAATTGCTCAAACAATCCATTAATCACCTGCTCCATCGCTTGTAAATCCTTCTTTTGTATTGCAACACGCAGTGCCTTCTCCTCATCTGGCTCCCATTCTCCTTGCCATTCCTCACAATTTTCTAGGTAACAGGCACTTGTACCATATCCTTTAAAGGCTAAACATTGAGCAGCTTGTAAGGCGAACTGATAGGAACATACTAACTCACTGGGATCAGTACAAAACTTACCGATTGCAAGGAAATGTAGATGTTCCTTATCGTGTCTATCTGCTAGTGTACACATGCTTTTAAGAATTTGTCCACGATCTTCTAATTGTGTTCCTTCCGTAGCTAAATATAGAATTAGGGTTGTATTATCCCAAAAATCCGCATGGACGATTACTCTCATTTCCTTTTTGTTCAATTCAATTGTACTTAAATACCATTCTTTGATGTACTCTGGTTCTGTAGACAAACCAGCCCATTTGATAATACATATTCTGAATCCATTACATCTTTCATTCCAAAGTCCTGCCATCTTTAATATGGTTTCACAATCTCTATTGTTACGTTCCCTCAATAAGGAGAAGAATGTCTCATTCTTCATATGTAATACACTTGTTTCATAATTCACTTGCATGTTTTGTTGTTCACATATCTTATTATGACGTTCTACTGCTTTACAAATAGCCTCTGATAATTCTTCTAGTATAATTGGCTTCTCTACATATTGTATTGCCTCTAGTTCAATTGCAGCTTTCAGATATTCTTTTTGTGAATAACTACTAATAAATATAATTTGGCAATTAGGTAATCGTTTCTTTAGAGAGCGACACATATCAATTCCATCAATACCACGCATCTTAATATCAGATATAATAATATCTGGTTGATAGTCATCACTAATTTCTAGTGTCGTCTCTGCATCTTCTTCACTACGTATTTCATCAATACCTAATTGTGTCCATGGCATATGCTTTAATAAGCCTTTTCTTGTAATAGCTTCATCTTCTACTAATAATGCTTTGACCATTTTTTTACCTCTTGCTTGTAAAACCAAGCTCCATTCATCGGGGTCATGATGGAGGGTCTACAAATTATTTATAGTTTTTAGCTACATTTTATGTACACGCACCTCATCTATAGTAATTATTATATCATTTATAAATTCGTCTTACAATCCTTTTGTATGTTTTATATATTTTCAGGTTTATTTTTTACATTTTTTTATATATTTCATACAAACCCTTGTATCAATCAATGAATATACTAAAAGAGCTATTAGCATACACTAACCAGAATGCTAATAGCTCTCTATAAATTCTATGACTTCAATGGAATCTTTTCCGTATTATTCTTATATTCATTGTATTCCTTACTATATCGAATAAAATATTCATCACCATCAATTAGTTTATTATTCTTCATAATTTCTATACAAGCATCGCTAATAAAACTATAAATGATGTCGTACTCATCTCCATCCCCGATATTCTTCCATGGCATAATCTGTATTGGTCTCGAAACACTCTTAAACAAATTATCTGAAATCTGCGGATTAATGACTCCACTTATAAGAATGGCACGTAGCCCATTTTTCTTGTTTCCTACATTGGTAATGGTATTACCTTTAATAATTGGTTCTTTCCAATTCATAATACGAATTGCATCTTGGTCACAATTCGTAATCGTATTGTTAAGAATTTGCACATTCGTATGTAATTCATTCTGTGAATACTTATGTGTTCCAATGGAACGCTCTAAATTCTTGAATGTACAATTAGATATTATTACATTCTCATTAGCAGTTTTATCGTACGAACTCCAATCTGCGTGAAATCCATTAGTACTCTTATCAGGTGTATCCAAATTTATTGCTTCCTTATTGTTATTATAAGAATCCTTATGATTCTTGAATGTACAGTTCTTGACTATTACATTCTTCGACGCGTCCATCTCAATAAAGTGACCACTATACATGTTTTGAAAGGTTATTCCCGTTATCTTAATATTACGATTATGACACATCATAATTCCAACCGCATCTTCATCGTAATTCATATCTATACTTACTGTACCTTCTCCGATTAATGATATATTCGATTCACCATTATACTTCTTATACACACCTTTTTTGCTGCTTTTTGAATAACCACAAAACTGAAATATAGACTTTGATGCCGTGAATTTACTTGTTCCCGATTTTTTCCCTTTAACAATCTTAACACCGTCCTTTAATTTAATTGTTACATTGGACGGCACATAAAGCGTGTTCGTAATCGTATAGGTCCCCTTCGATAACTCTAAAGTACCGCCTCCTTCTTCTTCAAGTTTTTTTAGGTAAGATAGAAGTGTATAATAATGTTTCGTATATTTATTATAAGTAGTATATTTCGCTGAAGAATCGCATGGTTTTGTGCTCGTTGTGATCTTATATACTTTTCCACTTGCTCTAGCAGATATTGCAATATGGATATTCTGAATTAGAATACATGCAATCAATATAGTAAATAGTAATATAAATTTCTTTCGATATTTTTTATAGTAACCTTTGTGCTCATAATCATCCTGACACTTATTAACACTTCCTTGATGGTTACCAACAAGTTTTTTCTTATGTATCATTATAGTCAGTCCCTTCTGTCAATTCATACCTCTTATTATTATATCACTGGTAGAGATAATTGTGTGAAATTATACTACAATTAGTAAATATTATCTATTCTATAAAAAATATAAATAATATGTTCAATCACAAACTAGCAAAAAGACAATCTTCATGGTTCTTATACGGATTAACGGATATTATATATCCCAACTCCACACACAAACCTTTTAAAGATTGTCTTTTAGTATAGCATATTTTTTGCATTTATAATCTATAATAAGAACTCTGACATTACATAATTACTTAAGTCAATACCACGTTCTGTTAAGATAAGATGATGGTCCTTAATAACTAATAATCCGTCTGATACCATCTCTTTTACAATTTTTCCATAGACCTTGTCAAATTGAACTTCAAATTGCTGTTCAAACTGATTCAGATCTACCCCCTTCATCATTCTAAGACCTAAGAACATACACTCTTCCATCTGCTCTTTTAACGTAAGTTGTTGTGACTCTTTTCGTGCAAATCTTCCATTGAAAGAGACACTGTTTTCTTTCTGAACTCCTATTCCTTCTTCTATATATAAAGCCAAATCTTCTTCATTATGAAAACGAGTATTATTTAGACAAGAAGATGCTCCTAAACCGAAACCGATATAATCAATACGCTCCCAATAAGAAGAATTATGCTTACTTTCAAAGCCTGGTTTAGCATAATTAGATATCTCATAACGTTCATATCCAGCTTCTCTAAGAAGTTTCTTAGTAAGATAATACATTTGCCTGTCTTCTTCTTCCGCCGGCAACTCACTACCATCCGCATAACGCTCAAAAAAAGGCGTGCTTTCTTCAATAATTAGACTATAGGCTGATATATGTTCGGGATTTAGTTCTATAATAGTCTTTAGTGTACGTTCCCAAGTATCAATAGTCTGCCCGGGAAGGGCAGACATAAGGTCAATATTGATATTAGTAAAACCGCTTTTTCTAACAAGATGATAGTTTTCTTCAAACTGATCATACGTATGAATACGTCCAAGTAGCTTTAATTCCTTATCATTCACAGACTGTAATCCCATACTAATACGGTTAATACCAGCCTCCTTGTATATAAGTAGTTTATCCTTAGTTAAAGTTCCTGGGTTTGCCTCTATGGTAATCTCTATCTTATTATTGTCTTGCAATGTTTGCTTAGTATTCTCATCACCACTATAGATATTCTCTATTTCAAATACTTCATACACCATTCCTAGAATTCTTCTTATATCCATTGGATCAATACTGCTAGGTGTCCCTCCACCGATGAATATAGTTCGAATATAATACTCCTCATTAAGGTAGGAATATTCTTTGATTTGTTCAATCAACGCATCTACATACCGTTTCTTATTCTCATTACTTGATGGGCCTGATAAGAAATCACAGTAGGCACATTTGGCCTCACAAAAAGGAATATGAATATAGATTCCTATAGGATTTCTATTCTCTACCATTCTATTCTTCATCTAACTTTAATACGCTCATAAATGCACTTTGTGGTATCTCTACATTACCAACTTGTCGCATTCTCTTCTTACCTTCTTTTTGCTTCTCTAGAAGTTTTCTCTTTCTTGAGATATCACCACCATAACATTTGGCAAGTACATCTTTACGCATCGCTTTAACAGTTTCTCTAGCGATAACCTTGCTACCGATTGCTGCCTGAATTGGAATCTCGAATAATTGTCTTGGAATCTCATTCTTTAATTTTTCACACATCTTTCTACCACGATCGTAAGCAGTTTCTGCATGAACGATGAATGAAAGGGCATCCACTTCTTCCTTATTAATAAGAATATCAAGTTTAACAAGTTCAGATTTTTCGTAACCCTTCATATCGTAATCAAAAGAAGCATATCCTCTTGATCTTGATTTTAATGCATCAAAGAAATCATAGATAATTTCATTAAGCGGTAACTCGTACTTAAGAAGGGCTCTTGTCTCTTCCATATATTCCATACCAAGATACACACCACGTCTTTCTTGGCATAAGGTCATAATAGCACCAACGAACTCGGTAGTTACCATAATCTCCGCATTAACAATTGGTTCTTCCATATACATTATCTCAGATGGATCTGGTAAGTTTGATGGATTAGTTACGTCTATTACTTGTCCATCCGTTTTATGAACTTTGTAGATAACACCTGGTGCTGTTGTTACAATATCAAGATTATATTCTCTTTCAAGACGTTCCTGAATAATCTCAAGATGTAATAATCCAAGGAAACCACAACGGTATCCAAATCCAAGTGCAACTGATGTCTCTGCTTCAAATTGTAATGCCGCATCATTAAGTTGTAACTTCTCTAATGCATCACGCAAATCGCCATACTTAGAGCCATCAGCTGGATACATACCACAGTATACCATCGGATTAACCTTCTTATAACCTGGAAGTGCTTCTTTACATGGATTATTCGCATCGGTTACGGTATCACCTACACGAGTATCTTTAACATTCTTAAGACTCGCTGTGATATAACCAACCATACCTGCAGATAATTCATCACAAGGGATAAACTGACCCGCACCAAAATAACCGATTTCAACTACATCTGCAATTGCTCCAGTTGCCATCATCTTAATCTCAGTACCTCTCTTAACCGAACCTTCTTTCACACGACAGAAGATAATAACACCTTTATAAGCATCATATACAGAGTCAAAAATCAATGCTTGTAACGGTGCGTCTGCATCACCTTGTGGAGCTGGAATCTTCGTTACGATTTGCTCTAATACCTCTTCAATATTGATACCATTCTTTGCCGATATAAGTGGTGCATCCCAAGCCTCTAAACCAATAACATCTTCAATTTCATTCTTAACACGTTCTGGTTCCGCACTTGGTAAGTCAATCTTATTGATTACAGGCATGATATCAAGATCATGGTCAAGAGCTAGATATACATTAGCAAGTGTCTGAGCCTCAATACCTTGCGCTGCATCAACCACAAGAATTGCACCTTCACAAGCTGCAAGACTTCTAGATACCTCATAGTTAAAGTCAACGTGTCCTGGAGTATCAATTAGGTTAAAGATATATTCTTCTCCATTGTTGGCTTTGTATACGATACGAACGGTTTGCGCCTTAATTGTAATTCCTCTTTCACGCTCAAGTTCCATGTTATCAAGTACTTGTGCTTGCATCTCTCTACTAGTGAGAAGACCCGTCTTCTCAATAATACGGTCAGCTAATGTTGATTTACCATGATCGATATGCGCAATAATACAAAAATTTCTTATTTTACTCTGGTCAATATGTGCCATCTATATTCCTCCTGAGCCCAGAATGATGATGCTAATTTGACATCATCATTCTATAATAGGCTTATTATCCATATTACTATGAAGCATTATATCATAGGAACCTAGTAGACACAAGAAAATTTGCATGTTCTCTACTGCACTACTTTGTTGTAGCTGGTGTCTGTGTGGTATTTCCAGATAATACTTGATAGATGACTTTTGCGAATGGTTCCATTGCGTTCTTTGCCTCTTCTACCGTATTATTCGCAGTTCCTAATTCTACCAGCGTAGCTCTAGGCAACAAATGTAGATTGTATCGATAACTCTTAAGATATATTCTCTTCATTAATGTCGGATATTCTTTCATAGCTTGCAGTTCAAGTTGCAAACTGAATGCTAAATTGCCTATAAGATTTTCATTTGGGATATACTTATTATCACCATTTGCATTCCTACTCAGCCCATTGAATAGCATAATTTGTGCTGTGTCTTTGCCTCCTATTTGGGTCACTCTTTTTTCACCTTCATCACGATGAAGGTCAATAATCACTTTAATAGAAGGATTCTCTTTCAATATTTTCGTTACTCCTTTAAGGGAATAGTCATAGGCTTTTGTTCCTCTATCAAAAGTTCCTCCCATCATATCGTAGATACTTGTATCATGTATTACATTAATTCCATACTGTTCTTCTAAAATCTCCGTCAAACGCTCTCCAACTCCAACTATTGTATCCTCTGTTTTGTTCTTCCTACTATCCGCAAACGCTTCCGATGCATGGGTATGATAGATTAGTACTTGTGGTTTATCAGAGTTTATAGAGATTGTCAAATCTTTATCTAATAATTTATTCACATCAAATTCGTTCTTAGTTGTATAAGTAGTTTTATCCACTATATAGAAATTCTTGATTAGATATGTATAATCCCTTGAACTTTCAAGGGTATGAATCTTATTCAACAGACTATTATTCGCTACCGCTGTAGAACTTGCTGTTGTAGTATCATCTTCATAGTAAGAATCACGTGGATTTCCTTCCACATCAGAAAGTTCACTATCCACTAAAAGTTCACTATTATGAGTAGAATCATCCTCACCAAAGCCTGCGTTCCCATTCATGAAACTATCACTGGTCATTAACTTCATTACTTCAATAAATTCGTTATCTGTCTCCTCAACATCACCATTCATAACCATCTGCATCTTCTCTGAAATTGTATACTGCTGAATCGGAAACATGCTTGTCATAAATTTGAATATAGGATTACTATCTTCTAGTTCAGGTAGGACAGCCGACTCTACTATGTATGATAGATAATTCGATTGTTCTTGGTAGAGTGATAAACTAAAATCGCTTATCATCTCTTCTATAACCTCTTTAAATGTGTCTGAAAAATCGGTTTTTGTGGTTACAGCACAACATTTTATAATAATTATAATTGCAAAAAGTGATACTATAATCCAAAACACCTGATGCAATGAATTCCACATACTCCTTCTATCAATCTTCATATTCATATTCATATTCGTTTTCATATCCCTTCAAAAATCTGCAAAAATCTTACCTTAACACTCCCTCCCTTGTTCATTGTAATTTATTAAAATTCCTTTCTATATTATATTCTATGTATCTAGTATTATTCGATGAACCGCATTCTATTAATCTTAACAAAACGTCTTTTCGTATCCTTTAAAAATTGCGAAATTCAACAGAATACGGTAACATAACCTATATTCGTAATTGAGTTTCGCAATTGCTTGTCTGTATTATATGGTTTGACAAAAGCATTGATTGAGTGCTTCGGAAATCGTATAACTGATTCTCTTTACCGCATCATCAATTCCTTTTGGGGTCACGAACATATTACAAACCATCTTTTCTCTTACTTCTTCCATGAATTTATACATCTCCTCCTCCGAGAATCCTTTTCCATCTAAGAATCTCTCTAGCGTGTCATTCACTATTGTGGCACCATCCACTACAGTAGGAACACCGATAGCGATTACTTTCACTCCAAGGCATTCTTCGTTCAAAGCATTTCTATGATTACCAACACCTGATCCAGGACTAATTCCAGTATCTGTGATTTGTATCGTCGTATTCAATCTTGATACACTCCTTGCTGCTAATGCATCAATTGCAATAAGGCATTTTGGTTTTGTTTGCTTGATTATTCCCTTTAGAATCTCGCTAGTTTCCATACCCGTTTGACCCATTACCCCAGGAGCAATCGCACTCATAGATTCCATTTGATTTTTCTTCTTGAATTCCTCTCCATATTCCCTAATAAGATGTCTTGTAACAAACAAATTATCAACTACCTTTGGTCCAAGTGCATCTGGTGTAACTTCACGATTGCCAAGTCCCGCAATAAGTACCTCTCCTTCCTTATCCTCCCCTAGTAGTTCTTTAATATATTTAACGATTTCGTCTGTTAATGGTTCATGATAGGTTTCGTCATCTTCTTGAAGGCGAGGTGCTTCTATCGTAATATAGGTCCCTATAGGTTTCCCCATTGCTGCTTGTCCATGCTCATCTTTAATTATTACTCTTGTTATCTTAATATCTTTATCTTGTACATAATCCTCTTCTAATACTACACCAGATACCTCAACATTATCTTCTTCAAAACTTTCTCTTACTTCTAATGCAAGGTCAGTTCTTGCATTACAATTTGCACTACTTCTCTTTATTTCTTCTTTCATCGTTATATAATCCTTTCCTTTATTCAATGATTTACTCAGAATTGTGTCAAACTCATAAGTATTTAGCAGTATAAACATATATTTTTTATATTTTTCACATACTAAAGGTTATCAATGGACATCCACAGTTTTTCCTATAAATATCGAAATTATGTATTGACAGAAATTCGTTCTTATACTACAATATATGAGTATGTTTACATTAGAACGTCCGTGTCCGGGTTTAATGAAACACAGTATCTAATATAATCAAAATTTTGGAGGTGTACGGATTGGCTAACATTAAATCTGCTAAAAAAAGAATCAAAGTTATCGAAACTAAGACAATGAGAAACAAAGCAATTAAATCTAAAGTAAAGACTGCTATCAAGAAAGTAGACGCTGCTGTGGCTGCTAGCGACGCTGCTCTTGCAAAAGCATGCTTAAGAGATGCAATTAGTGAAATTGATAAAGCTACTAAAAAAGGCGTTTATCACAAAAATACTTCTGCAAGAAAAATTTCTCGCTTAAGTTTAGCTGTTAACAAAATTGCTTAATTGTGATATAATCACGCTTATTTTACTATAGATATAACAAGCTTGTTTAGACCTATCGAAAGATAGGTCTTTTTTCTGTACAAGCATTTAATACTTCGTCAAATTTTCATCAATAGCATTACATATTATTATCCTATCGGAGCATACTACAATTAGCTTAAAATGTGAAATATGCTTATTCACATTGGAATATAACGCACAGGCTCTTTACCTTGTGCAGATAGGAGAACACATGGAAATTATACACGTAATTCTTACTGCTCTAGGCTCTATTATTACTCTATTTATCCTAAGCAAATTAATGGGCAATCGAGAAATGTCTCAATTAACCATGTTTGATTATATTAACGGTATAACTATAGGCTCCATTGCAGCTGAGATGGCAACAACAGAATTCACCGACGTGACTAAACCATTTGTTGCGATGATTATCTATGCTCTTGTAGTAATCTCGATTTCAGAACTTACAAATAAATCCATCAAATTCAGACGTATTGTTACGGGTAAGCCCGTAATCCTCTATGACAATGGCACAATCTATGAGAAAAGTTTAAGGAAGGCTAAACTAGATTCCAGCGAATTGTTATGCTTATGTAGAACAGCTGGTTATTTTGATTTATCTACTATACAAACGATTATCCTTGAGCCAAACGGCAAACTTAGCTTTTTACCGCTATCAGATACAAGGCCACTAACGGGTAAAGATATGAAGTTATCTATCACACAAGATTACCTTGTTGCAAACGTTATTATTGATGGACATATTATGACTGATAATCTAAAGCACACTGGCAATAACGAAACCTGGTTACACTCCCAATTAAAAGCACATCAGATCGATGATATATCTGAAGTATTCCTAGCAACCTGTGATAGACAGAATACATTACATGTATATAAGAAATGTAATGAATTACAAGCTTACGATATACTGGAATAATTATACAACTCGAAAACTGTTTCTATTTATTCCAGTTTTCGAGTTGTTTTTATATAATGACGACAATCATATCCTTGTCTCCAAGAAGAAGAGTTTCATCGTTAGCTTTTGAATACATATGTAATGAACTAAATATCTTTAATAAATCCCAGCACTCTACCTTTTACCTTAGCATTGATGTAACTTTTTGTTGTAATTCGAATATATTATACTATCCATATTTGATTATGTCGATTCATGTTAGCAATGATAAGTTTTCAAATTAAACCATATTTAGATTAGCAACTAATGCGTAACATAGAATATGGAAATATTATAACGGAGTGATTTTATGAAAAATCCTAACTATTGGTCAGGTTCAAACAATACAGGTAGTAGTGATGACAAGTCTTGTTCTCACCATCACGATAATAACCAATGCTGTCCATGTTGTCGATGCTGCATAGGTCCTACAGGCCCTTGTGGTAGAAATGGTGCTACAGGTAGAACTGGTGATATAGGCCCTACGGGTTCTACTGGTAGAACGGGTGACACTGGTAGAAATGGTGATACGGGTCCTATCGGCCCTACTGGTAGAACGGGCGATACAGGTAGAACGGGGGATACGGGTCCTACTGGACTTACCGGCCTTACTGGTAGAACGGGCGATACGGGTAGAACGGGTGATACGGGTCCTACTGGCGCTACTGGTAGAACGGGCGATACGGGTAGAACGGGTGATACAGGTCCTATGGGCCCTACTGGTAGAACGGGCGATACAGGTAGAACAGGTAATTCGGGTCCTACTGGCCCTACTGGTAGAACGGGGGAAACGGGGAGAACGGGGGATACGGGTAGAACGGGTGATACGGGTCTTATGGGTCCAACCGGCAGAACAGGCGATACAGGTAGAACGGGTGACAGAGGTCCTATGGGCCCTACTGGTAGAACAGGGGATACGGGTAGAACGGGTGATATTGGTCCTATCGGTCCTATTGGTAGGACGGGTGATACGGGTCCTATCGGTCTTACTGGTAGAACGGGCGATACGGGTCCTATCGGTCCTACTGGTAGAACGGGCGATACGGGTAGAACGGGTGATATTGGTCCTATTGGCCCTACTGGTAGAACGGGGGATACGGGTAGAACGGGTGATATTGGTCCTATCGGCCCTACTGGTAGAACAGGTAACGCAGGTCCTACTGGTGCTACTGGCAGAACGGGCGATACAGGCAGAACAGGTCCTACTGGTCCTACTGGCTCATCTTCCCCAGGCTCAATTATCCCTTACGCTTCTGGAGGTAGCATAACTTTAGATGTAAGTACTGGTAACTCATCTAGACAAGTTGGAATTATTGGCTTTGGCACGGATACGACGCAAAATACAACAATTAACTCATCTATTTCAATTATTAATGCCTTACAAGGATTCGCTTTCGTTGCTCCTAGACGCCTAACCTTAGATTCCCTTGCAGTTACTGCTGTGGTACAGTCAATTACATCTACTGATACAACAATCACTGCACAGATCTATACTGCCCCATTTAATAGTACAACATTTTCTCCTTTATCAGGTGCTTCTGTTACCTTTACTGCACCTGGTTCGAATGTATCAAATGGTGCTATTGCTAATATTACCGGATCTATTAGCGCTGGTACTAGAATTTTATTAGTTGTATATGCTTCTAGTGCTACCTCTTGTGGTGTTGTCAATGTTTTCGTTAATGCAGGTTTAGCCACAACCTAGTTATAGTTCAATTAATCAAACTTCGCACTTGAAGTTTTCGAGGAGTAGTTAATTGCTATACTAGGCGAAAAACCCGCTCTCGCTTAGCTTCACACGTAGTCAGTACAGTGCTGACGTGTTCAGATAGTTTTTCTTATGAGTATAGCAATTACCTACTCAAAATAAAGTTTTTATGTGCGAAGTTTGAGTCAATAACAATTAAGTTATGAATAGAATTATGTTATGAATAGAGTTAAGTTATTCAATAAGGAAAATCTCTGTATCAAAGGATATAAAGATTTTCCTTATCCGATAATAAAAGGAGGTCAATATGAATCGATATAAAGTTTGTGTTTATGCTATAGCAAAAAACGAAGAAAAATTCGTACAACAATGGGTAGCATCTATGTCAGAAGCAGATGAAATAGTGGTTGCAGATACCGGTTCTACGGATAATACCATATCTCTACTTACCTCACTTGGAGTACATGTACACTCCATAAACATTGACCCTTGGAGATTTGACGTTGCAAGAAATAAATCTCTAGAGTTCGTGCCAGAAGATACTGATATTTGTGTTTGTACGGATCTCGATGAGATTTTTGACCCTGGTTGGCGTACACAATTAGAAGAAGCATGGGATGACAGTACAACTCGTCTTAGGTATCAATATACGTTTGGATTCCATCCAGATGGGAAACCCATTGTTACTTACTTATATGAGAAGATTCACAAAAGGAAGGACTTTCATTGGATATATCCAGTACATGAGATTCTTGAGTATTCGGGGACTTCACCTGATACCTATTCTACGCAGTTAGCAATTCATCTGAAACACTATCCAGATACCAATAAATCTAGAGGGAATTATCTAAACTTACTTGAACTTTCTGCCAAAGAATATCCTTTGTATGATAGAAATATACATTACCTAGGACGAGAATATATGTTTCATAAAAAAAACGATCAAGCAATTGAAACCCTTCTTTATCATCTTACGCTTCCAACCGCGACTTGGAGTGTAGAACGATGCGCTTCGATGAGGTACATCGCCAGGTGTTATTTGAATAAAGATGAACTAGATACCTCAATAAGTTGGTTGAAGAAAGCAATTAAAGAAGCTCCTACCATTCGTGAATCCTATCTTGAATATTCACATATTTCTTATCATCAGCAAGACTGGGAAACTCTATATGACCTTGTTACAAATGCTCTGGAAAAGACAGAGCGGACTGGATCTTACCTAGATGAAGAGGCTTCCTGGGGATATCTACTTCCCGATTACGGTGCAATCGCAAGTTATTATCTAGGCAAATATTCTGAATCTCTTAACTACGCCAGGATAGCCCTATCCTTATCCCCTGATGATTCTCGTCTTCAAACTAATCTGAAAATAGTTGAAGATAAGTATAGAGAAATGCAGCTACTGGAGGACCTAAATGATAACGATTAGTCTATGTATGATTGTAAAAAACGAGGACACGTGTCTCCGAAATTGTCTTGATTCTGTTAAAGATGTTGTTGATGAGTTTATAATTGTGGATACTGGATCTACTGACAATACGATCCAGGTTATAAAAGAGTTCACCGATACCATTTACCATTATACTTGGATAAATGATTTTGCTGCAGCAAGAAACTACGCCTTCTCACTTGCAACGAAAGAATATATCTTATGGTTAGATGCAGATGATATCATAAGAAAGGATGATCATGATTCTCTCCTTCACCTCAAAGAAACCCTGGATTCGTCCATAGATATCGTAACCATGATCTATGATATAACCTTTAACAAGGAGGGTATCTCTACACTTTCTATCCCCCGCGATAGATTAGTCCGTAACAAAGCTGGATTTTACTGGAGATATTTTGTACATGAAGAACTTGTTGTACAAGGAACGTATTATCACAGCTCTATTCATGTTACGCATACGAGTGATCATGGGCATTATTCTCGTTACCTTCCTAACTATGAACAACGTCTACTAGATGGTTATGAACTCCTCCCTCATGAGAAATATTTCTATGGTGGCGAATTGTTTATGTCAGAATTATATGAGAAATGTATCCCCGTATTCATCGATTTTCTTCAGCACGAATCAGATAACGCGTATGAGGTTCATAGAAGTTATGAGTATCTAACAGACTGTTATATACAAACTAACAATACTGAAAAAGCTTTGGAATATAGTTTTCAATATATGCAACTTAAAGCTCCCGATGTACCACTTTGTTGTAAGATAGGTGCTCTTTATTTTAGGATGCAACAGTGGGATTTATCTATGTTCTGGTATCGTTTAGCTACAGTAGAAGAACTTTATCCTTCTTTTAATATAGAACAAAAAAAACAAAAAGCGATTGCTTATATACAAATGTGTATCTGTGCATACAATAAAGATGATATCTCATTAGCAATTCATTATAATAATCAAGCTCTATTATTAGATGAATTCAACGCTGCGGCCTTATACAATAAGAACTTCTTTGATTCAATAACTATATAAACAAAATAGCCAAAGGAAGTACTCTTAATGATCAATCGTAACGCATAAGAAAATCGCCCTAGAACAAATCGTAATCATTTGCTCTACGGGCGATTAACTACGCACCATACACTTAATTTTTATTACTGTCTTTCTTAATGTCATGAAAGAATTGTTTATTATAGAGCACAGCATCATTGTTTGGAACATACTTCGCGGCCATTTCATTCTGCTCTATTGCTTTATTAATTTTACCTAAATAATAATAACATACGCATAATTCGATATGAGGTTTCCAAGTCCAATATTCGTCGTAGAGGAAACCCGCTACGTTCGTTGGTTTTTCCTTCTGCAAAATAGTTTCATACCAATACGCAGCATCTTCATATCTACCTTCTTGTTGAAACGCTTTCGCTAGTTGATACAAGGATTCTGCTCTAGGAATCGTTCGTTCTAAATTATTATAGATAAATCCTCTTGCTTTCCTATATTCTTTCTTCCAGATATAGCACTCCGCCAGTCGGTTGTTCGCATCCAATTCATCTTCTATCCAAACCGGTAATGTAACGAATTTTTCGAGCACCTCAATTGCTTCCTCAAATTTACCATGATAGTATAACTCTTTTCCATAGTAATATTGATCTCTTGCATTTAATTCTACACCTTCTGCAATCTTTTTCTTATATATATTCAAATTACGGTCAGCATTCCCATGAACCCTCGTATGGGTTACAACAATATCGGATTCTAGCGTATTCCCATGAATATCAATGTATTCATGGATAAACCCAAGCCATTTCGGATTGGTGCTTCGCTTTACTAACCGCTCTCTCATAAATGTTAAAGCCGGCTTTCCTGTATCATCAAATGCATAATTATAACTAAAGTACACTGCATCAATCTGTTCTGGTAATGATTCTTTCAGGTTCTGTAGCTTCGTACAATCTTCTGGTTTTAAGATATCATCGGCATCAAGCCATAATATATAATCCTTGGTAGCGTGTCGAAAGGATTCATTTCTTGCTGCTGAAAAATCGTCACACCAGGTAAAATCATAGACTTTATCTGTATATCTTCTTGCAATCTCCTTGGTTTCATCTATAGAGCCCGTATCTACAATAATAATTTCGTCCACAGCCTCTGCAACTGACTTAAGACAATTATCTAATTTGTCAGCTTCATTCTTCACAATTAAACACAAACTAACTGTAACCACAGAATCTCTCCACAAGTGATTTGCTTTATTATATTCTATACGTACTAGATACGTGCAACACTTTCTTTATAAACTAATTTACCTTGAACGATAACAACTCCCGGTTTATAGTCTGGATTTGCTATCTTCTTAATCATATTATGAATCGTACGTCTTGCCATCTCTTTAAAATCAACCTCATAGGATGTGATTCCAATATTGCACATACCCGGATATAAGTAATTATCGAAACCAACAATCGATATATCTTCTGGTACTTTATATCCAGCTTCTTGTAATATCTTAATTACATAACTAGCAGTTAAATCACAATTACAAACGAATGCGGTAGGCATGTCATCAAGTAATACAGATTTCGGATCCACGTAAATCTTTGCTATATCAGCCGTACGGTCTTCTATAATCCACTCTTGATTAATTGGTATTCTATGCTCCATAAGAGCTTTGGCATAACCAAAGTAACGGTCTGTTATACTATCCGTTGCTAAAAGCGATCCTACATAACCGATTTTCTTATGTCCCATCTCAAGCAAATAATTAGTTAACATATATGATCCAAAGTAACTATTGGATATAATGGCATCGCAAGATTCCTTCTCATCATAAAAGTCGAGATAGATAACTGGTATTCCCGCACGCATATTCAAACATTTTAGATAGGCTTCGTTCAACCGACCAATTACCACAACGCCATCAATCTTTTGTTCTTGTACTAGTTTAGGTAGAATTAAATTATTCTCATCCTCTTTACTAACTACTTCTAATAATGTAAAACAACCTTTCATAACGGCTCTTGTTGTAACCGATTGATACATCTGCCAATAAAAAGATTGATACTTATCTAGAAACATCTCACCAATTACGACACCAATATTATAACTTGAACTCTCAGCATCTTTCTTAATAGTAGATGGTTGGCGGTATCCCATCTCATCCGCTAGTTTTTTAATCTTTTCACGAAGCTCTTCACTCACACCTTTTTGATTAGATAAGGCCTTTGAAACGGTCACCGTACTAACATTTAATCTAGCAGCAATATCTGCTAATTTCACTGATTTAGCCATTCTTTTCCCCTCTTTATCTATTATAGTAGTCAACTTGAAACTCTTCTCCATGTAGACAAACATAATATAAGTAATAATATTAAGTTAGCTAATTTTAGCTAATTATTAATATAATCTTAATTTCCCTACATCTATTTGTCAAGAGATTTATATTGATAACTAGAATAAATCCCCTATGATATAGAATACGAGTTTTGTTAACTCGACTCACCATCATAGAGGATTCTTCTTTATATTTTATATTCTATATTTTTTAATTGTGTTATCTAGATTTTGTACTTTATCAAAAAGTTTGTCTGCCTCACTAGAAAGCTGAATCACATCATCTAACTGATTTGTTACCGTAGCAGTAACTTCTTCGGAAGATGCAGCTGCCTCTTCTGCCACTTGTGCGATATTCTTTATAGATTCAAGTACACCATCTTTCTCAATCATCATTATTTTCACTTTTGTTGAATTAACTTTTAGTACACGTACTAACTCTTCTACTTGGTTTGCTACTTCACCAAATATGTTTATGGTTTCTTCTATTGCCATACTCTGGTCTTTCAGATAACCATTCGTCTGATTGGTACAATCAGTAGTTTTTCTTGCTGTAATCTGTATCGTTTCAATGATGTTTTGAATCTGATTACCTGCCTTTGCAGACTGATCCGCCAAATTCCTTATTTCTTCGGCTACTACAGCAAACCCTTTTCCTGCTTCTCCGGCTCTTGCTGCTTCAATGGAAGCATTCAAAGATAAAAGATTCGTTTGTCTTGCAATATTTTGAATTGTTTCAATAATACTTCCAATATTAACAGAATCTCTTTCCACTTCTTTAATATTTGTTGTTAACTGCTGCATACGCTCAGTTGCTTCATCCGATTTCGACCTTAACATGTCTACTTGTTTCTTTCCTTCTTCAATAGAATTAATTGCTACCGAAGAATACTTCTGCATTCGCTCGGAATCTTGGCTTATCTGATCTAATTTTTCTGCAAAAATAGTCATGGAAGTTAAACTATCATCCGTCTCCTGTGCTTGTTTGTTTACACCCCCGGCTACCTCTGCAATTGCACTATTAATTTCTTCCATAGAAAAAGTCATTTTTTCACTAGTACTTGTTAATTCCCTGGAAGAATGTTGTACTTCTCCACTAAATCCTTTTACTATCATTAAGATGTTACGAATACTATCTAGCATCTCATTCAATCGATCTGTTAAAAAACTAAATTCGTCTTTCCTCTTAGAATTAACTTTAACAGTAAAATCTCCATCTGAAACAACTTGCATCGCTTTCGTAAGATTTTTCACTTCTTTACTTAAAAGCTTAGCGATTCGATTCCCTATGAATAAAGCTATTATACATGCCGCAAAGACTAGAATTACCGTTACATGTTTTATCTCTCTTGCAGACTCAAGTATAATTGCTTGTGGTATTAAACTACATATAACTAAACCAGTATCACCTACTTGCGCAGTTGTATACAAGTATGTTTTATTATTCCACTTAACATAAGTCCCTGATTTTGCAACCTCCGTATTACTTTTATCAAATACTTTGTTATCTAAAAATATCGAAGTATCCCTAACTTCTCCATTCTCTATTATAATTTCCCTCTCATCAGATGTCAGTAGTGCCACATACATGCCTTCATCATTTGGTATTCTCTTCAATATGTCCGTTATCGCAGATAAGGATATATCAAGATTAAGATAGCCATTGCCTTTTACTAACTCACGAGCATAAGTAATAGAATACGTATTCTGTGAGATTTTTAAAACTTCATCTAAGTAAGGATGTATTCCTTTCCAAACTCCTTTGGTCCCAATCTTATCTACGCCTTCTTTTAAAGAATACTGTTCATAAGCATCACTCGGAAATTTTGTTCCCACATCACTGAGATTGCCCCCCTTCTCAGCGATAAGTGTATAACCAGATATGTAATCACATGATCCTCTTGCCAATGTTAGACTAGTTTGAACGGATCGAAAATTCTCCATCATTTTGGAATCGTTCTTACTAATATTCTTTCCATAATAAGATTTTACTTCATCTCCACTGACAATTTCATTCGCTTTATTCTCAACGGTACTACATAACAACTCACAATACGATGCAACTGTCCCCACTGTTGCTTGTACTGATTCCTCATATTGCTTTCTTATATTTTCTGATGCTTTATCATATGAAATTAAACCTAGTAAAATAATAAAACAAACTGGTACTAAGTATGCCCGTATTAGAGTATGTTGAATCTTACCATTTTTTTTACGTTTCATAGAGCAACACCCCCACTTATTTTAATAGAAAGCCAGGAACCCAAATGTTAGGACTCCTGGCTTTTCTTTACTAGCGCATACCAAGCTCAGTATCTGTCTGTGTTAATACACTATGATCTTTTATATAGTCTACGATTTCATCAATTTCAGTAAACGCTAATCCTACATAACTATCCGCTGCACCATAATAGATTGCAATCTTTCCTGATTCAGAATCATGAATCGTTGCACATGGGAAGCATACATTAGCTACAAAACCGCGTTCCTCATACCACTCTTCTGGTGTAAGAAGGAAGTTTTCACAACGATATTTTACTATAGATGGATTATCAATATCTAAAATTGCACCACCAATCGAATATACGTAACCGTTACAAGTTCCACTAACACCATGATAGAATAATAACCAACCTTCTGATGTTTCAATTGGGGCTGCACCTCCACCAATCTTTAATGATTGCCACCATTCAGAACTTTTTCCCATCACATGTCTATGTTTGCCCCAATATACCATATCAGGACTTTCACTAACGAAGATATCCCCAAAAGGCGTATGACCGCTGTCTGATGGTCTTGAAAGTAGCATATAATTTCCATTTATCTTTCTAGGGAATAAAACTGCATTACGATTGAATGGAAGGAATGGATTCTCAATTCTTGTGAAAGTCTTGAAGTCTTGTGTCTTAGCCATTCCAATTGCCGCTCCGTAGAAATCTTGGCACCAGATAATATAATATGTATCCTCTACCTTAACCAATCTAGGATCATATGCATATTGAGGTTGATATTCCTCTCCATTTTCATTTACAAATTGAATTTTGTTCTCTTCAAAATCCCAATGAATTGCATCTTTACTTCTACCTAAATAGATATAAGGAATACCATTCACTTGTTCTCCACGGAAAACTCCGATAAAACTATCGCCATATGGTAAAACTGCACTATTGAAGATTCTAGCAACACCCTTAATAGGATTTCTTCCAATAATCGGATTTTCTGTATATCTCCAAACCGGCGCATCTTTTAACCCTTCCGGTCTTTCTTGCCAAGGTACATTAGCCACTGGCTCACTAATAATTCTAACTTTACTCATTATTTTGTCCTCTCTTTCCTGTCAATCCTAATGCAGTATTTATCAATTGTACTGCCCTTTTAACCTTTTACTGCACCTGCTGTTATACCACTATAAATCTGCTTCTGGCAGAGTATGAATACGATTAGAGCTGGCAAAAGTGATATAATAACACCTGCACAAATCAAGTTATAACGACTTCCAAGTGGTCCTGTAAATGAAAATAGGGATATCGCTACCGTACGTAATTGTTTTGTTTGAAGGTATAAGTTTGCATTATAATATTCGTTATACGTACTTACGCCCTTTAATATCAAGCTTGTTACAATAGCAGGTTTTAATAAAGGTAATATAATTTTCCAATAAATCGTCATATAAGATGCTCCATCTATAAAAGCGGATTCATCTAATGAAGTTGATATATTCTCCATAAACTGAATAAATATATAGATTGCTATTACATCGGTACCCATCATCATAATGATATATCCATATAAATGATTGATAAATCCAAGTTGTTGCATAATGTTATATACTGAAATTTGCATTGCTACACCCGGAAGTAATGATGCAAAAAGGAATAAGTTACGTATCAATGCATTACCAAAGAATTTAAAACGGTTAAGCACATAAGCTAATTGTGTTCCAACTAGGACAGATCCAATTAGTACAAAAATCAGTATAATCAGGGAGTTTATAAATGCGCGCCCCATATTGGCCATATCGAATGCTTTAATGAAATTGTCAAAATTCAACCAACTTTCCGGTAATGTCATAACATTGGTACTTTGATATTCTGCATCTGTCTTAAAAGCTGTGATAACACAGGAAACAACTGGTACTAAAGCTACTATTGTAAAGAATAATAAAGATACATACTTAATAAATATCCATACTATCATAGACGGACTATAATGTTTTCTACGCTTTGCTACCATTAAATCGCCTCCTTTGATTTGTTTTTCTTCACTCCGAGACGAGTCTTCTTTTTACTTACAACTTGATCTTCAGCATTTGTATTTCGGAATGCATACTTAAAGAACAATTTCTGTAAGATTGTGGCTACGAAGATAATCATAAGTAATACAACCGCCATTGCAGATGCAAGACCTACTTTTTGGTTTGTATGCGCAATTCGGTTCATTAAAACAAAGTATGTTGCAGTTCCATTCGCTCCACTTGTTATAACATATGGTGGCTCAAATGCACTAAGAGAACCTGTGATTGATAAAATAACATTTAATGTAACAATCGTCGAAATACTAGGTAAAATAATATGAATAAACTGTTTGAATTTATTTGCACCGTCTAGTTCAGCTGCCTCATACATCTCTGAATCTACTGACATGATAGCTCCGATAAAGAGTATCATATTCTGTCCAAAGTATCTCCAAATTGATGTACCTACAAGAGAAACATTATTTAACCCTTGTGTTCTCAACCAGTACGGAAGATTTTCAAGATTAAATCCACACCATTGTAGTACGGAATCAAATACAAAACCTCTTGTAAAGAAAAACTTAAAGATAAATCCAATGGCAATACCATTAATTAAATATGGGAAAAACATAAATCCCTTGAATATATTTCCACCTTTTGTTTTAAAACTAAGCATAGTTGCTAAATATAACGCAATTACTAACTGTACGATTGAACCTGCCATATAGTATAAACATAATTTCAATGATGCGAAGATTTCTTTATTATTAAATACTTCTTTGTAATTATCTAAACCAATATACTTCGGTGTATTGGAATAACTCATCTTATAAAAACTAAATTTAATCATCTCTCCAAATGGAAAATAAGTAAAAGTGAACAACAATAAAAGAGGGATAAACATAAATGCTATGATAATAATGCTTTGTTGTCCTTTTCTACTCTTCACCCATTGAAGTAGGGACTTCTTTTTCTTATGGTCTGTATATGCTGTCATATGACCCTCCTTCTAATTGATACTAGATAGAACTATCGCACAAATCTTGATTTGTGCGATAGTATATCAAGAAAAATAGGTATGTTACTATCTAAGGAATAACTATCTAATTATTGATTGATTTCGATGTCATTACCTTCTTGAGCGGAAGTCCATTTTGCATTCCAATCAGCCATAATTTCATCAAAAGTCATATCTTTGTTTGCAGCATGTTCAATAATTTGTTGAACTTTAGTGTTACCACCAGCAGAAACCATTAAGTCAGAATCAGCATTGATTAAGTTAAGGAAATCTTCTTCTCCTGCAACTGCTGGATCATCAGAAACTAATTCAATACCATCGAATGCTGAATATAATTCAGGGAAGTTATTGTCATTAGCAGCTACTGGAATTCCGTTTTCATTGTAAGCAAATCCAGATTGTTCAGTAAGCCATTTAACGAATACCATAGAAGCTTTTTGATTATCTTCAGAAGAGTTCACGTTAATTCCTAATCTATAGTCTGGACCTGAAGATGCATATTGTTTTCCATTAACTGTAATTGGGAATGACATATATCCGATATCATCACCATGATCACCAGCAGCTACCATTTGAGGGTAAGCCCAAGAACCAAGTACCATACAACCGATTTGACCATTGTTTAGCATACCTTTAGAACCTTCCCAGTCAGTTGTAGAGAAATCGTCTTCTGTTAAACCATTCGCAACTGCATCATAAAGAACTTTGTAAACTGCATATGGACCAGTTCCATCTGCTTTGTTTTCGAACGGATTGCTCATATGAAGTAATTTTTGGTTTTTGTAAGTAGCATCACCAGTAGCTGTTCCTGAGATATAATCATCCCAAGCACTCATAGTCCAACCAGCTGCATAGTTTGTATATAGAGGAGTCGCATCTGTTTTATCTTTAATTGCTTGTAATGCTGCAATAAATTCTTCTGGAGTTTTAGGAAGTGTTGTAATTCCAGCTTGTTCAAATACTGCTTTGTTGTATACGATACCACGAGCAGTACCCATATATGCAACACCATATACTTGTCCATCATAAGCCATATCTGAAGCAAAACGAACTTGACCTTCCATAGTAGGTAGATCACCGTATGATACGAAGTATTTTGATAAATCAGATTTACTAACTTCAGGAATCATTAAGATATCACCATAATCACCACTTTGTAAACGAAGTAATGCACTTTCTGCGTATGTAGTATCTGCATCGATTTCTACTTTGATGTTTGGATACACTTTGTTAAAATCTGCTACATACTCTTCCCATTTCTTACCGTTGTAATCATCTAGATTCATATCTGTTCTGTTGTTGTAGAATTTAATAGTTGTTGAGATATCAGTATAACTTTCCCCAAGTACAATGTTTGCATAGCTAAGTACATCGTCCTTTGTAGTATCAGCTGTATCAGTTGCTGTATCATCTGTTCCCTCTGTTGATGGTTGATTGCTTACTGTGTTATTTACTTTATCATTTTTATTGTTATTCTTTGAACAACCTACGAATGATAAAGAAAGAACTACTGCTGTACCAATTGCTACAAATTTTTTAAGTCTCATAACAAATCCTCCTTTTTTGTTCAGTTACTTTTTTGTAACTTAATTTAATTATAATTTATTTTGTTTTTAAGTCATCAACTATTATTGATTTTTATATATTATTATTGTTTTTTTTAGATATTTTATATCTTTTAACTACTTTACCGTCACTTTTTTATACATTATTGCCAGTCTTTTTACTTTTTTATCCAGTAATATTGCTTAATTTAATTAACCTCACATGTTATTAGTTGATTAATTTACTCTTATATCTTATAATAGATATTGTACATAATGAAATTAACTTTATTTTATAGGAAATATGGAATAATGCTACTAAATAACCTATTATTTTTACTAATGATCGAGGTGTATTATGAATTACTACGAAAGCTTTCTAAAATCATTACTTTCTTATTCGAAACTACCTAATTCTTTGGATATCTCATTTATCATGCCCAATTATTCAAAGAATAATGCTTCCACTCCTCCTTCCCTCATCTATGCAGGCGGAGAGCTCACAATATCATTCCCTTTCTTCTGTGAATCATCTGGCTTTTCCTCTTATATTCTTCTCTATACCATAAAAGGTAGTTCAACGATTACTATTGAAAAGACAGTCTACCAGTTACAAGAAAATAACTTACTTTTTCTTGACTGCAATTTACCTTTTAAGATAAGTTCTTATAACAGCAATTGGAAGTTTCAAATCCTATATCTTAAAGAGGATTTCATAAATCAATACTTTTCAATCTTTAATGATAATAATAACTTCATATACGATGTTAAACCTTATTCTTGTGTTTCTTCCTGTTTCAGAAATATAATTAATCCTCAGCATACAAACACTTCTCTATCAAACCTTTATGAAACGAAATGGATTATTGATATACTTACAGAGATTTGCATCCACGAAAAGAATCTAGATAATCCAGAAGATTATATACCAGAATATATAAGAAAATCGAAAGATATCCTTGATAATAAACTTACGCAAACTTTCTCACTTGATGAATTAGCTGATGAATTGCAAGTTAATAAATATAGACTGTGTCGTGAATTCTCTAAGTACTACAATATGCCACCACTTCGCTATCTTAACCATAAAAAAATCGAGAAGTCAAAAGAACTTCTGTTTGGTACTAATCTAACAATAACGGAAATAAGTACAAGACTTGGAATTGAGAATGTAAATCACTTCATCCAGTTATTTAAAAAAGAAACAGGAGCCACCCCACTTGCTTACAAGCAGGAAGCTCCCTCTTCTATACGCGAATTACACTCTCCTTACAAACCAGACGACCTCGACCAATAAAGATTCCTGATTTGTAACTTTTATTATCAATTTTCTTTAATATCGTATTAACGGTACAGCGAGCCATCTCATGAATATCAACTTCATATGTAGTTATACCGATTTCGCATAATCCCGGATATAGGTAGTTATCAAAACCAACTACTGAGACATCATTCGGAACGCTGTACCCATTTTCTTGCAAACATTTAATCACATAACTTGCTGTTAAATCACAGTTACAGACATAGGCCGTTGGCATATCTTCAACTATTAATTTCTTGCTGTCAATGTCAATCTTTCCAGTTCTCGTATCTCTATCATCTACTATCCATTCTGGCTTTACAATCAACCCATGTTCCATCATTGCTTTCGCAAATCCAAAATAACGGTCTGTAATACTATCGGTTGCTAACATAGTTCCCACAAATCCTATCTTTTTATGTCCCATTTCAAAAAGGTAATTCGTTAAGACATAAGATCCAAAATAACTATTGGATATAACAGAATCGCATGTTTGCTTTTCATCATAAAAATCCATATAAACAGTGGGTAATGCTGATACCTCCTTCATCTTCTGTAGATAGGCATCTTTCATTCTTCCAATTACTATGACTCCATCAACCTTTTGTTCTAGTATTAATTTAGGCAATATAGTATATTCTTCATCAGCTTCACTAATCACTTCTAACATAGAAAAACAATTTTTCGTTGCAATTTTACTTGTAACTGCTTGATACATTTGCCAATAAAATGAATTAAATTTCCCCAAAAATTTATCAGCAATTATTATCCCTATATTATAACCGCTACTAACAACAGTTTTCTTTATTGCAGAAGGCTGACGGTATCCCATCTCATCGGCTAGCTTCTTAATCTTCTCCCTTAATTCCTCACTTACTCCCTTTTGATTTGAAAGTGCTTTCGATACCGTTACCGTACTTACATTCAACACTGTTGCTAAATCTGCTAATTTAACTGATTTCGCCATATCATATCCCTTCCTATCTACGAATACAGGTTACTGTATATTATTTCTTTGCATAAAATAAACTTGGTATTCTTATCCATTTTTAGTTTTCATAAAGTTAATTTTAGCTAATTTATAGTATAATATTATTTTCTTCTTGCCATTTTGTCAAGTACCAAAGCCTATTTTCATACTATTGTGCAACACTTATTCGTAATAGTTCCATTCTGCTACCTTATTTACTAACTGCTTAAACTCTTTTTTATATCCATCATCAAATTCTATTCGATTCAATCTTTTACGAAGATGGTTCATTGAACCGTTCTCAAGATATGGGCTATCCTTTAATATCATTGCAAATTCAGCGATACAAGTAGCAAAGTTCCAATCGTCACTTGTTTTATTGGTATATGCTCTTGTGGTAACTGGATACGTTAATAACTTACTTTCTTCTTTATCAGGCTCTTTGTAACGAACTTTAATGGTCAATAATTCATCCTTATATTTCTCATCCACTGACGAATATCTGCTTCCAGTTACTTTCTCATCCAATTCCATATTGCTTGATACGGGAACTAACTCATATAAAGCAGTCACAGAATGCCCTGCTCCTATTTCACCTGCATCTTTCGCATCATCTTTAAAATCTTCAGTTGCAAGAACACGATTTTCATATCCAATTAACCGATATCCTTTTATCTGCTCTGGATTAAATTCCACTTGGAATTTCACATCTTTTGCGACAGTTACCATATTAGCACCAAGTTCATCAACCAGAACTTTCTTAGCCTCATAAACGGAATCGATATACGCATAATTTCCATTACCATTATCCGCAAGTGCCTCCATATTATTATCCTTAATATTACCTGTTCCAAATCCTAATACCGACAAGTAGATTCCACTATCTCTTTTCTTCGTTATCAATTCAGTTAATTCGTATTCCGTTGTAAGTCCGACATTCAAATCTCCATCTGTAGCAAGTATGACACGATTATTACCGCCTTTAATAAAGTACCTCTCTGCAAGCTCATATGCCGCCTGAATCCCTGCACTTCCTGCTGTACTTCCCCCTGCTTCTAGACTTGTTATCTTCTCAATGATTCGATTCGTCTCATTCCCCTTAGCCCCTTCTAATATAACTGCATCTTCTCCTGCATAAACTACAATTGAAACACGGTCTTTTCTTGTAAGATTTTCTGCTAACATGCAAAATGCTTGCTGCATTAGCGGTAATTTATCAGGATCATTCATAGATCCTGATACATCAAGTAAAAATACCAGATTAGAATTAGGACCCTCGGAAAAATCAATATTTTTTGTCTGCATACCAACCATCATAAGTGACGTATTAGGATTCCAAGGGCATTTACCAATCTCTACATTAACACCAAATGGCTCCCTCCCAGTAGGTCCTTCATAATCGTAATTAAAATAATTCAACATCTCTTCTACCCTGATTGCATCTTCATCATAAATGTATCCTTCCTTAATCATTCTTCTTAAATTACTATAGGACGCTGTATCTACATCCGCAGAGAATGTTGATAATGGTTCTTTGGAAACTGCCACAAATCCATTCTCAGCATAGCTATTATATTCTTCCCCGGAACCACTGTAATAGATATCCTCCTTTATATCCGTCTCAACATCATAGCTATTGGTTGTATAATCACTATCAGTTGCAGACCCACTATCATATGTAGTGTCACTATCGTCTGCAGATGTACTATACTCAACTCCAGTATCATAGGTATCACTTGTATTGCTCGAATATTCTGTCGAATTATACCCATCCTTTTTAGCCTCATCCTTTGACTTCCTTCCACAACCTACCATTACAAAAACTAAAACTACCATTACCAATGCAAACTTTTCCTTCTTATTCATACTCTTTTCCTCCTTTTCAACCCTCTTAATAAAGATACTCATTTATAGATACTCATTTAAAGCTACTTATTAAAAATAATTGGAACTCATATCCATCTATCTATTAGACGATAACAAATCAATAGTGGTTCCCACATTATGTAAAGCATTATCATCGTATAAGAAGTCAACTACGTTATAGTTACATTACCTTTAGTAGCGTATAATTTAGTTAATAAACTAATTGATTAAAGAATTTTTCTGGGAGGATAGATCTAATGAATACATATACTGATGATTTGAAGTTATGGTATAAAGAACCTGCTAATAACTGGGATGAAGCACTCCCTACAGGTAACGGACGATTAGGTGGAATGGTATTTGGAAACATCTATAGTGAACGAATTCAATTGAACGAGGATAGTGTCTGGTATGGAGGTCCAATCGATCGAAACAATCCAGATGCATACAAGAATCTTGATAAGATCCGATCTTTACTCATGGAAGGCAAAATCAAAGAAGCCGAAGAACTTTCAGCACTCGCACTCTCGGGTACACCTGAATGCCAGCGACATTATGAAACCTTAGGTGACTTATATCTTTTTTTCACAAACGAAAAAGGAGAAGTTACCAATTATACACGTGAACTTGACCTAACAACTGGCGTAATCCAAACTGACTTCACCCTTGATGGAACTCGTTATACTCGTAGTGTCTTTACAAGTTTTCCCCATCAAGTTATGGTTGTTCGACTTCGTTCTGACAAACCAAATGGACTTAACTTTCACACACAACTCTCTAGAGGTACTGCCCCATGGAACTTTGAACCATTTTCAACGCACAAATTCCGATATAACGGAGGCTTCAATGCCTATATAGATAAATCTTGCACCGTAGGTTCAGATAGTAGCTTAATGACGGGCCAATGCGGTGGCAAAGGTGCGGTAGAGTTCTCTAGTAGAATCAAAGTCCAGGCAGAGGGTGGTTCTGTAAGAACTCTTGGTAATAGTGTAATCGTTGAGAATGCCAACACTGTAACTATATTCCTCACAGCTAATACAACCTTCCGCGTTGAAAACCCAGAATTATATTGTCAAACCCAATTAGAACAAATATCACAGCAGCCTTACGAGGTAATCTATCAAGAATACTTAACCGACTACCAAAGTTTATTTAATCGAGTTGAAATTGATGTACGTACTGACAGAGGGGTGTTCTTAAACTCACTTGCTACCAATGAACGAATAGAACGATTTAAAGAAGGAAAAGACGATTATGGATTATTAAATCTATTCTTCCAATATGGCCGTTACCTACTACTCTCCAGTAGCCGCCCCGGCTCCCTCCCTGCAAATCTGCAAGGAATCTGGAACAAAGATATGCTACCAATATGGGATAGTAAGTATACCATCAACATAAACACCCAGATGAATTATTGGCCTGCAGAAACTTGTAATCTATCCGAATGTCATCTCCCCTTATTTGATTTACTTGAAAGAATGCGAGAAAATGGGCGTAAAACAGCAAAGGTTATGTACAATTGCAGAGGTTTTATGGCGCATCACAACACGGATATATGGGCTGATACTGCACCACAAGATGTATGCCTTAGCTCAACGTATTGGGTAATGGGCGCTGCATGGCTAAGCATACATTTATGGGAACATTATCAGTTTACACTTGATGGAGAATTCCTAAAGCAAGCCTATCCTACAATGAAAGAGGCTTCTGAGTTCTTACTCGACTTCTTAATTGAAAGCCCAGATGGTAAGTTAATTACTTGTCCAACGATTTCACCGGAGAATGAATACCGTTTACCATCAGGAGAAACAGGGGTCATGTGTATGGGAGCTTCCATGGACAGTCAAATTACAATGGAGCTCTTTACCGCATGCATAAATGCCTCTCTAATTCTTGGAATTGATGAAGACTTTCGTAACACATTGACAGAAACATTACAGCAGATTCCAACTCCAGAGATTGGTAAGTACGGTCAGATTAAAGAATGGGTAGAAGACTATGAGGAAATCGAACCAGGTCACCGTCACATCTCCCATCTGTTCGCTTTGCATCCAGGTAGCCAAATCTCTCCCGAATCCACACCTGAATTAGCGGCTGCTGCCCGTAAAACCTTAGAGAGAAGACTCTCTTTTGGCGGTGGACATACTGGTTGGAGTAAAGCATGGATTATCAATATGTGGGCTAGGTTAGGAGCCGGTGAAGAATCCCTAAAAAACATAGAAGAACTTATTAAGAATTCAACCCTACCAAACCTTTTTGATAATCATCCACCATTTCAAATCGATGGGAATTTTGGTTGTACAGCAGGCATTGCTGAGATGTTGTTACAAAGCCATGAAGATGTAATACATCTTCTTCCTGCCCTTCCTGATAGATGGAAAAATGGTTATGTAAAAGGATTAAAAGCCCGTGGTGGATACGAAATAAGTTTAGAGTGGAATGCTAATAAACTAACGCATCTAGAAATCGTTGCTAATCATTATAGCGAAGTGACATTACGATATAATGATACAATCTTTACTCTTCTGTTAGAGAAGGGTAACGTTTATTCTATCAGTGATTTTTCTTCTAGCAATTAACTATGTCCTGAACCTAAAGAAGGAAGGCTATCATTCGCCTTCCTTCTTTAATATAATACTTATAACCGTTTAAACAGTTATCCTACTGAAACTGATACATCATTCCATACATCTTACCGTCTGCATCTTTACGATAAGCAACTATATACTGAACACTCTCTTCATCACCATTGATTTCAACAGTTTGGGGCGAAAATCCCTCCTCAATACCTGCAAATATGTCCTCTAATATTACATATAAATTTACTCCTGAGCCATCTTTTGCTTCATACGTATATGTTGCAGCTCCATCTACATCTGCTGTTAGCTCCATAACAGAATCTTTTAGTAACGTACCAGCCGCTACTCTTTCTTCTACATCTCCTTCTGCATTCTTTAAAGCCGACGCATCCACACTCTCGTTAATTTCATCTTCTTTCGAATCTTCATCTTCTTCTGTTTCCATTTCACTAATATACACATCTGCTTTTTCACGATTAGCTTTCGATATATCTATCGGAAGATCAAACAATACATTGATCCCTTCATACTCGGAGTTAGGTGTAATCTCCCCAGTTAACTCATCATAATCATACGCATCAACACTATAGAATGTTGTATCACTTACACAAAGATAGATGCCTCGATCCGCAAACATCTCAACATTATTGCATTCCATTAGTCGATACAGTATTCCATCTTCTACAAAATCTTGATATCCACCATTCATTGTAGCAATATTATATTGCCAAGGCTTCAATCCTTTGATTAATGGTGAAACAAAGAATGGTTCCTGACCATAATTCTCATCCGATGTTGATGGCATCGGTGTACCGTCCGTGTTTGCTATTGCAACTACTGCATACGTTCGATCCGATAATATTTCTTCGTCACCTGTTGCTATATAGTCTGATATTTCTGTTCCCGAAACTATACCAAGTAATGTTATATCATATTGATCTGACTGTACTGTTTTATTGATGGAGACTGCATCTTTACCTTTAAAGGCATCTGCTAACTTATAATCTTCAAACTTTTCTGCAACCTTCTCTGTCCCCAAAAATCTAGAAGCCGCTAATGCTGTTCCAGATAACGCTAGTATTGTTAATGCTGCCGCCGCTACCATTGGCATTCTTTTCTTCTTACTCATTGCATTTCTCTCCTTTGCCTTCGATATAATCGTTTGATTAAGGAGGTCATCCGGCTCTTTTGTAACCGATAAAACTTGTTTTAATAACATATTAATTTGCTTATCTTCTTTCATAACCGTGTTCCTCCAACTTTACTTTCAATTCTTTTCTTGCTTTAAAGAGTCTGCTTTTTACTGTACCTGTTGGAATCTTCATAATCTTAGCTATATTCTCAACAGGAAGTTCAAGTGTATAGTATAAATACAGTGGTATTTTCAATTTATCACTAAGCTGTTCCACCTCATATCGTACAATTTGACACATTTCCTTATTAATCATTCGATCTTCTGTCGTAATAGACTTCGTAAGTTCCATACTCAAGCCATTTTCACCGCCTGAGTTTTCATTAAGTGATTCCATCGGAGCAATCCTCTGCCTTCTAGCATACTTTCTTCGACTATTCTTCCATATACCAATTGCAATTGCTAACAAATAGCTTTTCGGATTTTCATTCTGATGCATCTTTCCCTTACGTTCTATTGCTTTTAGAAATGTTTCTTGATACAAATCGTCTGCCTCTATTTTGTTATGTGTCAAACTACAACAGAATGTGTATATAGCATTCCCATGCATTTCAACTAATTCACTTATCTCTCTCGTATTCACAAGCAGTCTCCTTTTCATATCATTGAATGGTTCGCGGCGCCAACAATAAACCTCTTCATAGATATATTGTCATATATATGTAATTGGTTCATTTTAATTTTACTATATTCTTTCTATGCCTTCTCTTAATTCTATATAAAACCAGCGTTATCTCAACCTTAATTCCATAATAATACATATTCCAAAACCAAACTATACTTAAAAAAAGGACGCATCAGATAACTTCCATCCGTGGATGGTCTGTGCGCCCTAATTCTAATCTTCTCTTATAAATAGATTACTCAACATCTATTACTCTGTTTTCTCCGAAAATTCTTTCTTCAATGCAATGAATAAAAATATCAATGCAACCATTACAAGTATATGTGATATTCCTGCGAAACCTGAAATCATACCATTTATAGCACTTGAAACTTCTAATTCTTGTACCTGTATAATACCACGAACCAGCATCATAATTACCATAAATGGGAGACCGATATTATATATTATTAAGAATTTTTTGAAACTCTTATTCTTTCCTAATAAAGAATCCTTACAAAACAAAGCTAAAACTAAGAAAAATAATACACCCAATGCAAACAAATGTGTATGTATATATCCTAGCGTAGTCTGTCCCGAAAAATCAGAGTATTTTGTGTATTCTCTATAGAACACACCTCCTACCATAGCTAGCCAAAAATAAATAAATGAGATATTTAACATTTTTTTCATTTCATTTTTCTCCTTATCCTTAATAATTTCTTTTCTGTAGAAATGTAATCTTAATAAATACAACTACTTACCAACTCTAATAAAGCTTTACAATCACTCTGACTATCTAATAATAGTGAAATAAAAATTGTAAATACATAGTCTATAAATATGGCAGGCGTCAAGATTTCATTAAAAGCATCTGGACGGACATCTACATCTTTTTCTAAAACTATTAAAAAATCCTTTTTCAAATCTTCAAAATACTGCTCCATTATTTGTCGTCCTTTTTCCTTATCATCATCTGAAAAAATTATAGAATGGACTGTAAAAAATTCTGGATATTTCTTTCCACTTTCTTTTATGCTTTCAAAAAACCATGTAAGGTAGTCTTTAAAATTGATAAAATCAAAATATCCGCCTGTCATATGTAGTATATCTTTCCAGATTACTTCTATCGTCGCACTAACTAAATCAGCTTTAGAAGGAAAATAGTTGTATATAGAACCTACTGCTACCTTACATTCATTTGCTACCGTACGCATATTAATAGCAAAAAGTCCTTCCTTCATAACAATCTTCCGACTTACTTCAAGAATTTCCTCTTTCGACGTTGCTGGCAAATTCATTAGAAGACACCCCCTCAATATGAACACTGTTCATATTGGATATTATACTGCTCCTATCATATTTGTCAATTATATTTCTAAAATTAGATATAATAATGATCTGGAAAATTAATCATTGAGCCTTCTTTAACGACCGTTAATATACCTAGTAAATCCATGGGCTATATTGCCGCAGATTTACTACTTTCAAGAATCAATTCCTCAGATATGCCATTTCGTACTACTTATATTAAAACAGATGTAATTTTTAGAAATTCTACCTATAAACAATAAAAAGAGCTACAAACTCTGTACCTTTCTACAGAGTTTGTAACTCTCATCTTTTACTCATTTATCTTATACATCATTGTTTGGAATTGATTTCTTCTTTGCGTTAGGATTTTGGTTTTGGTTTTCCCTTGTAAGCGGTGTCTGACCATTTGCTTTTTCCATTCTAGCTTGTTTATTATCTGGTTGACTATCTTTTGGCATAATAAATCTCCTTTCTTTTTACACTCTCACGAACTATTATTGTCAAACACCATCTTTTTATGCATCTTTATCTATCACATAAGCGATCATATCCATAAAAAAGAACCCTACAGGTTAGATACACTTACGATGTATCTAACCCACAAGGTTCCTATCCTATTAGTAAAACGTTGTTTTTAAACTAATTCTTATTTATAAAGCTCAACTAATCTTAATAAATGTTCATAACGAGCATTTGCAGCTTCTTCAGAAGCACTGAATAATTTCTCAGCACGTTCTGGGAATGAACGAGCAAGACGAGTATAACGAGTTTCGTTATTCAAGAAGTCTTGGTATGTTCCATCTCCTGGTTTAGAATTCAATGTGAATGGATTCTTACCTTCAGCCTTAAGTGAAGGATTAAAGGAGAATAGATTCCAGTAACCAGATTTAACAGCTGATTTCATTACATCTTGACAGTGGTTCATTCCACCCTTAACTCCGTGAAGTTCACATGGAGCATATCCGATGATTAATGAAGGTCCGTTATAAGCCTCTGCTTCTGCAATTACTTTAACTGCTTGTGCTGGATTCGCGCCAAGAGCGATTTGTGCTACGTATACGTAACCATAACTCATAGCAATTTCAGCAAGACTCTTCTTACCAATTTCTTTACCTGCTGCAGCGAACTGACAAACCTCACCGATATTAGATGCTTTAGAAGCTTGTCCACCTGTATTAGAATACATCTCTGTATCAAATACCATAACATTTACATTCTCTCCAGAAGCAAGTACATGGTCAAGTCCACCGAATCCGATATCGTATGCCCAACCGTCACCACCTAAGATCCATACAGACTTCTTAGCAAGGTATTGTTTCTTTTCAAGAACTTCTATGCAATGTTCGCAACCTTCGCTAGCACCTTTTTCAAGTACAGCGATTAGTGCTTCTGCTGCAGGAGTGTTTTCTGTAGTTGAATCTTTTGTTTCAAGGTATTTAGCAATCGCTGCTTTTGCTTCTGCTGGAGAATCAGGTGCTTGCCCCATCTTTTCTAGTTTAGCAATTAGCTGATCACGTAGCGTTTTTTGTCCAAGATGCATACCAAAACCATGTTCTGCATTGTCTTCGAATAATGAGTTTGCCCAAGCTGGTCCCTTATTGCTATCTTTGTTCGCAGTATATGGACAAGCTGCTGCTGGACCACCCCAGATTGAAGAACAACCTGTAGCATTGGAGATATACATTTGTTCACCAAATAATTGAGTGATTAATCTAGCGTATGAAGTTTCTGCACAACCAGCACAACTTCCTGAGAACTCAAGTAGTGGTTGATTAAACTGAGAACCTTTTACTGTATGATTAGCAGGCGTACCAGGTTTCTTACCTACATTAGCAACTAAGTAATCGAATACAGGTTGTTCCTGTGCTTGCGATTCTTGAGGAACCATTTGAATAGCACCGGTTGGACATACTGTAATACATTCTCCACAACCCATACAGTCAAGTGGGGTCACACTCATAGTAAACTTATATTCACTAGCTTTAGGTTTCGTATCAGCAAGTTTGATGTTCGCTGGTGCTGCTTTTATTTCTTCCTCATCTAACATGAATGGACGAATTGTAGCATGTGAACATACGAAAGCACATTGGTTACATTGGATACATTTTGTAGGATCCCATTCAGGAACATTTACTGCGATACCACGTTTTTCGTATGCAGAAGCACCTGTAGCAAATTGACCATCTGCACAGTCAGCAAAAGCTGAAACTGGAAGGCTATCGCCATCCATTAATGCGATTGGCTCAAGCAAGCTCTTAACCATCTTAACTGTTTCTTTGCGTCCTGTGTATTCTATACCAGGAGCGTCTGCTTCTGGGTTAGACCATGAAGCTGGTACTTCTACTTTATGAATAGCATCTACACCAGCGTCGATTGCTTTGTAGTTCATCTCAACTACTGCATCACCTTTTTTACCGTAAGATTTCTTAGCAGCTTGTTTCATGTAGTTGATTGCATCGTCGATTGGTAAAACGTTTGCTAATTTGAAGAATGCTGATTGAAGAATTGTATTCGTACGTTTACCCATACCAATTTCAATTGCTTTATCAATAGCATTGATTGTATATAATTGAATGTTATTATCTGCGATGTATTTCTTAGCAGCCGCATTTAGATGGTGAGTTAACTCCTCATCTGACCATTGGCAGTTAATCATGAAGATTCCGCCTGGTTTTACATCTTGTACCATCTTGTATCCTTTCACAACATAAGATGGATTGTGACAAGCTACGAAGTCAGCTTGATTGATGTAATATGGGCTTCTAATTGGTTTATCACCAAAACGAAGATGTGAAATTGTTACGCCACCAGTTTTCTTTGAGTCATATTGGAAATATGCTTGTATGTACTTATCTGTATGGTCACCAATAATCTTAGTTGAGTTCTTGTTCGCTCCAACTGTACCATCGCCACCAAGTCCCCAGAACTTACATTCTACTGTACCTTTCGCAGATGTAATAGGAGCTGGTTTCACTTCTGGTAAACTTAAGTTAGTAACATCATCTACGATACCAACTGTGAAACGTGATTTTGGAGTATCATTTGAAAGTTCTTTAAATATAGCAAATACAGATGATGGTGGTGTGTCTTTTGAACCAAGACCATAACGTCCAGCTGTTAATACGATATCATGTAATCCAGCTTCACGTAATGTTGTTGCAACATCAAGATATAGAGGATCACCAAGAGCACCTGGTTCTTTGGTACGATCAAGAACAGCCATCTTCTTAACAGTCTTAGGGATAACTTTTAATAAGGCTTTTGTAGACCAAGGACGATATAATCTAACTTTAATTAAGCCAACTTTTTCTCCTGCTGCTGTTAAGTAATCAATTACTTCTTCTGCTACATCACAGATTGAACCCATTGCTACGATAACACGTTCTGCATCTTCAGCACCATAGTAATTGAATAAATCATAGTTTGTACCTAATTTTTCATTTACTTTAGCCATGTATTTTTCAACTACAGCTGGTAATTCATCATAAACGGAGTTACATGCTTCACGATGTTGGAAGAAAACATCACCATTTTCATGAGAACCACGCATAGAAGGTTTTTCTGGATTTAATGCATGTTCACGGAATGCTTTTACTGCATCCATATTGCACATTTCTTTTAAATCAGCATAATCCCATGCATCAATCTTTTGAATCTCATGTGATGTACGGAAACCATCGAAGAAATTGATAAATGGTACTTTACCTTCAAGTGTAGCGAGGTGAGCTACTGGGCTTAAGTCCATAACTTCTTGTGGATTTGACTCTGCTAACATAGCAAAACCTGTTTGACGACAGGCATAAACGTCACTGTGATCACCAAATATATTAAGTGCTTGCGTAGCAACTGTACGAGCTGATACATGGAATACAGAAGGTAATTGTTCTCCTGCAATTTTATACATATTAGGGATCATTAATAAAAGTCCCTGTGAAGCTGTAAATGTAGTTGTTATAGCACCTGCAGCAAGAGAACCATGAACAGTTCCTGCAGCTCCTGCTTCAGACTGCATTTCAACTACCTTAACCTGATTTCCAAATATGTTTTCCTGTCCTAATGCAGACCATTGGTCAACATAATCAGCCATTGGGCTTGAAGGTGTAATTGGGTATATGGCAGCAACATCAGTAAACGCATATGATACATGAGCAGCAGCTGTGTTACCATCCATTGATTTTTTAGCTCTTGACATTAGTATATCCTCCTTTATGCAATAAAAGGTCTTTTAAGGCCCTATTCAGATTATTTTATCATTTTCATCCAGCTTTGTAAAGATTTTATCTATTAATAATGACGAACATTTGTATCATTTTTTAAATAAATTAGGTATTTTTCATAAAACGTTAATACATCTTGTCAATTTATTCACAAAAAAGGAAAGTCCACCCATTACGTCTCGTAACGAGTGGACTTTGGAATTATTACTAAATTATTTAAGATTCTCTATTGCTGCTCTTTCAATCGAAAGGCCTTCTTTATATCTTTGTATGAATACATCAAAGCCTTCTACATCTTTTTGTTCCGGTTCTACCCTACTTCCCTTTTCTCCAGCAAACACTCTGTTAGTAAGGTAATCATCTAACGTTTCATTCTCTGATTTATTCATCATATAGGAAGCAAGAATTGCAATTCCCCAAGCTCCACCTTCTCCTGCTGTTTCCATAACTGATACAGGAGCATTGATAGCAGCAGCTACCATTTTTTGTCCTACACCTTTCGTCTTGAACAAACCACCGTGACCATATATCGTATCCAGTCTAACCCCTTCGTCTTTCAATAGGATATCCAAGCCAACCTTTAAGGCACCTAGTGCCGTAAAGAGATGTACACGCATAAAGTTAGCTAGATTAAAAGTGGATTCTGGAGTACGGACAAACAATGGACGTCCTTCTTCAAAACCTGTGATGTGTTCACCTGAGAAATAATTATACGCTAACAACCCGCCACATGAAGCATCCCCTTCTAATGCTTTATTATATAAAACTTCATAAAGACGATTCTTATCCACTTGCATTCCCATACTTACCATAAACTCTTCGAATACATTAACCCATGCATTAAGGTCAGACGTACAATTATTGCAATGTGCCATAGCAACTAGATTACCTGTAGGTGTTGTTACTAAATCTAGTTCTTCATGTACCCTCTCCAAATCTTTCTCTAATACTACCATTGCAAATACAGAGGTACCCGCGGAAACATTTCCTGTTCTAACTGAAACACTGTTGGTTGCAACCATTCCTGTCCCCGCATCCCCTTCTGGTGGACACAGAGGAATTCCTGCTTGTAGGTTTCCAGATGCATCAAGAAGTTTTGCTCCTTCATTCGTTAGATATCCTGCACCTTCCCCTGCTACTAGTACTTTAGGTAATATGTCTTCCAGTTTCCAGTTTAGATTTCTATCTGCAATAAGGGTATTGAATTGGCTAATCATCGTGTTATTAAAATCATGTGTTTCGATGTCAATCGGAAACATTCCAGAGGCTTCACCAACACCCAATACTTTCTCACCTGTTAACTTCCAATGAATATACCCCGCCAAAGTTGTTTGATATGTAATTTGTCCTACATGATCTTCACCATTTAAGATAGCTTGATAAAGATGAGCAATACTCCATCTTTGCGGAATATGATATCCTAATACACTTGTTAATTCTTCGGATGCCTGCGCAGTGATGGTGTTTCTCCATGTACGAAATGGAACTAAAAGCTCCCCTTCTTTGTCAAATGCCATATAGCCATGCATCATACCGCTAAACCCAATTGCTCCTAGAGTTGTGATAGTAACCGCGTATTTCTCCTTAACATCTCTTGCCATCTGACTATAACTTTCTCTAACACCTTTCCAGATGTCCGCTTCACCATAGGTCCATATACCGTTGACTAACTGGTTCTCCCACTCATAGCTTCCTGAAGCAATCGGTGTATTTTTCTCATCTACCAAAACCGCTTTAATTCTAGTTGAACCAAGTTCAATCCCAAGAACTGCATTCCCATTTACTATTGTCATCTTCGCGTTGCACATAATATACCTCCTAAAATACACCATAAAACTTTTGCTAATAATATAATTCTATAATAAGCATACAACTTGTATGCTTATATGTACAAGATGTTTTTTTCTTTCTTATAGTAACAGGTAGGTCACTATTATCAACTGTCTTCTTTGTAATCCCAAATAAAGCAAATTATTCAACAAAAGTTACACATAGCATCTTCTTAAGAACACTCTTAAGTAATTCGCATAAGGTATACTATCAGCTATGATTTGGAGGTTATTTTAATGATTCGTTCGCAAAGATTTTGCGATACTCCCCGTAAACAATATAATGCTTCTACAGACAATGAAATCTGTGATTATTCACAAACCCCTGATATTATATCAGGTACTCCTAAGCGTTCTGCCGAAAGCAATACACGCATGATGAATCCAAGACCATCCTTGATTCCAATTTATGGTACAGTAGTCGATGTTACAACTGATTACTTTAATTTACAGACAGACTGTATATCAAACTATAATATAACAGTAAGAACAGAAGACAATCAAGATGTTCACTTTATTATCGATGCCGATACGTATTTTGTTGATTGTGTAACACAAGAAAAAGGTGTCAAGATTGTTGGATTTTATGACGAATTGGCAGCAATTCCACTCATCTATCCACCGCAATATCCTATTAAGGTAATTGCTCTTAATTTACCTGGACGTTTTATCAAAGCCGATTTCTTTGATTGCTATCTTGTAAGCAATGATAATCAATTACAGCTTGTTGTTTCTAACAACACGTATATAGTTGATGAAGATGGTAAGCCTTATTGTGGCAATATTTCTAATAAATATATGGTTGCATTGTACGCTAGTTCAACAATGAGCATTCCAGCTGTAACTACACCAAATGTTATTATCGTATTGAACTAATTACTTATTCTATTAGAGACCTGTTTATAGTAGTTTGTTTTAATAAGCACTTTTTCTAATTGGTATTTTAGTGTGTATCGATATAGACGCATTCATCAGATGTAAGAAGACAATCTTCACAGTTTTTATGCGAACACAAAGATATCGCATATCTTTGCTACATGCCTAAATCTGAAGATTGTCTTTTGATGTTATATCTTATTGGGCTTGTTACATCAGGGCTGCCCTAACTTGATTGATTTTCCCCTTTATTACGTTAAGCTATCTAGTAATTCTGACTTTTCTAACCTTTCCCTTAATAGTCTTCTCCTGCAACGCATCTAGAACCTTCTTACCTTTACCATTCAAGATTTCAACATAAGTTAAACTATCTCTTACATCAATTACTCCAATGTCTTCTGCTACCATATCAGGTATACTACAAATTGTTCCAACAATATCCACAGCACGCATCTTGCTCTTCTTTCCACCACTAATTGAAAGTTTGGTAATCGTTTTATTAAACTCTGCACCCTTTTTCTTCTTTAGCACAACCTTTTCATTCTGTCGATTCCAAAATGCTTTTTCTTCTTCCTTACTAACTGGTACATAGTTCTCCATTGGCAAGTCATACCCTACGTAGTTTTCCACCATCTTCTTCATCTTCTGATCAGAATCCGTTATCAAACTTATTGCGATTCCAGTTTTCCCATTCCGTCCTGTTCTTCCTATACGATGAACATAAGTTTCTCTGCCAGTTGGAAAATCGTAATTGAACACATGAGATAAATTATCAAAATCAATTCCTCTAGCAACTACGTCCGTAGCAATAAGATAACGAAAGCGTCCTTCGCGAAAACCTTCTACAGTACGTATTCTGTCTTGCTGGTCAATATCCCCATGAATCATTCCACACTTCACACCATCTTTGCGAAGCTTCCTACATAAAACATTAACCATCTCTTTGGTACCACAAAAGATCATACAACTGTCGGGATTCTCTCTTGCTAGTAGACGTAAAAATAATTGATATTTTTCTTTACTCTGCTCTCCTAATTCATTCGCTATATTACTATCATAGGAATTAGTTGACTGCATCGCGCTATTGATACCAGTTACCTCATAAACCTCTTCTTTAATATTTCCTTTTTCCTCTTGCGACACTTCAATCTCCACCACAACAGGTTCTTTCAAATATCGCTCAATCATATGCTCAATCTCTTCTCCTATGGTAGCAGAGAATAACATAATCCTCGGATTCGTCTTAATCTTTTCAAGAATTTGCCCTACTTCTTCAGCAAACCCCATATCTAACATCAAATCTGCTTCATCAATTACTACTGATTTGATATTACCTAATTGTAGCGTTCCTCTTCGTATATGATCCATCACTCGTCCTGGGGTTCCTACTACAATATGAGATTTCTGTTTTAATGTTTGTATCTGTTTATCAATAGGGAATCCACCAAACACATCTGGAACTTTCAGACGTTTCTTTCTCCCTATATGAAAAATCTCCTGTTTGGTCTGTACCGTCAGCTCTCTAGTTGGTTCAAGTACTAGAGCTGTTGGAGTATTCTCTTCCCATACAGCTTCTTCACATAATGGTATGGCAAAGGCAGCAGTTTTACCACTTCCTGTTTGCGATTTCCCAACTATATCTCTTCTTTGCAAAGCAACTGGAATGACTTCTGCTTGAATCTTCGTTGGTTCCTTATATCCTAATATCGTTAATGCCCCAATAATCTCTTTTGATAATTGATAGCCTTCAAATTGGTTTATCATAGTTGTCCTACTCTTTCTATTACATCCTACTTATTCATTCTCATCTAGATCGTCTAATACAATAATAATTTTGTTTAAAAAATGCAACACAATGTAACATTTCTCATGTTACATTGTGTTGCATATAATAGCAAGTTAATTTTAAATAGGTTTTGTTCAATTGCAGAACCTTATACTATATTAAATTATATAATTCTCTAGAGATTGTATTCCCCCAATACACGCCTTTTTGCGTAAGATAGAATTCATTATTTTTCTTACATACCATTTCATTCTCAGTTAATTTATGAAGCATTTCCATGTATGCTTCTTTATCCTTGTAAAGTTCTGTGTTTCTAGGAAGGCGTATTGTTTGAATATCTCCTTTAAAACAGACAATATCTTTATAAGAAGGAAGAAATTCCATTCCCATACGTTTCTTAAAATTAAGAATACTATCTTTATATTCATCAAGGTTTATCGGATTCATCATGGCGACACCTCGCATAGAACCACCTGCACCTGCTCCAAGGGGCAAGGTATCTGCACCTGCATGTCGATTCATAATATACCGATAAGAATCTCCTTTCACCATCTTGGTAAGTTCTAAAAAGCGATAGCCTGCTTTCTCCATATGCTCACTAATTGCAAAAAACATCTTCTCATCATTGTCTTGTCCCTGCGCTTCACTAATCTTCGTTTCTTTCATATCAATTAAGGAATACATAGAAAAGCCATCTAGATCAAGTGCAATAATTTTATCTAAATCCTCATATAGATCTTCCATGGACTGTCCTTTATAATTATAGATTAAATCCATGCTTACCGTAACACTCATCTGCTTTAAGGCTTTCAAAAGTTCATAAGCATTTTCACCACTTCCGATACGCCCCATTAATTTTCTACCTTCCTCATTAAAGGTTTGAACTCCTAAAGAGAAACGATTCACGCCCTCTTCTATTAACGTTCTCCATTTTTCTTCTTGTAATTGTGTTACAGTTGTCTCAACAGTAAACTCTGCCTCCTCCGTAAAGGTAAGCTCAGCTTTAAGAGTACGTAATATCTTAGTCAGATCCGCTGATGATAGTGTTGTTGGTGTTCCGCCACCAAAATATACCGCGTCAAATACGGTATTCTTCACATATTCTAACTTACTATACTCTCTGATTTCTTCAACGATCAAATCTGCATACTCTTTCGTTGGAGCTTGCAAACTTCTTCTCATATTACAGAACGTACAGATTTTAGTACAAAAAGGGACATGGATATAGATAACTGCATTCTCTGTGTCATCTTTTGATACAGAAAGTAATTCGTATACATTTCCCGGTCCTTTCAAGTGCTTTTTACCGTCTCCCATCGCACTATGATGCGTCTTGATTCTTTCTTTAAACATAGTTACACCTTCCTTAGATTCGTATATCAAAAAGGCTAGTTATCCCAGCAGGTACGCCTTCTTAGTTAACGATTTCTTTTATAAAGCTTGCAATCTCTCTTTAAACAACTCTGCTGCCGCTGCTATATCCGCTTTAGTTGGATGGTTTTTTGCTATCTCATAACGCTTTCTTTTTTCATCATTTACACTATGTGGATTATCCGCTGGTAACTTCTCAAACATAGCAATAATCTTCTCATCTAATTTACCTTGGCAGATGTATTTTCCAATAATTTTGTTATTCTCTTTCACAAGAGCCTCTCCATTACATAGCGATTCCCACGCATGCTGTGAGTCTGGCCAGAAAGCTAATGTTGCAAAGATACCAACATTCTTACCTTTTAAAGTCTCCATGAATTTGCCAGCTTCTGCATTGGGCGCCGCCTTGTCAACCCAGTATCCAACTAGTACGGTATCGTATTCATCTAGCTTATCGACTTCATTAATTGGCATAATTACTTTATCTTCTGCTTCGATCTCGTTAAAGATACCTTCTGCTAATTTCTTCGTGTTCCCTGTTTTACTTGAATAGGTTACTAATATTTTCATGTTAATTCTCCTTCACTTAATAACTGTACAGGTGTTTCGCGTGATATACACCTAGATTGCAATAGGCACCATATACGGGCAGCAGTTCTTATCACACCAACGAATGGTAGCCTGAATTCCATAAACCTCTTGCAAACGCTCTGTCGTTACCCCTTCTATCGCATTCCCTGTGTAAACAATTTTCCCATGTTTCATAATAATTACATTATGACTAAACTGAATCGCTTGATTGATATCATGCAATACCATAACAATGGTCATTCCATAGGTTTTATTCAATTCTCTAACCAGATTAAGTACTTCCAATTGATAAAAGATATCTAGATATGTGGTTGGTTCATCTAATAGAAGAATATCTGTCTTTTGAGCTAACGCCATAGCAATCCATGCACGCTGTCTTTCTCCACCAGATAACTGACTAATTGGCTTTCCAGCAAGCCCTTCAAGTTTTGTAACCTTAAGCGCCCACGCAACTACCTTCTCTTCTTCCTCATCCTTAGAAGACCAAAAACTTTGATACGGCGTTCTTCCATAAGCAATCAATCTCTCTACCGTCAAGTCCTCTGGCGCCGTATTATGTTGATGAACAATCGCCATCATCTTCGCAATATCCTTATAAGAACATGCTGTAATACTCTTTCCATCAACAGCTATCTGTCCCTCTTTCGGTTTCAACTGCTTAATAATAAGATTTAAAAGTGTTGACTTTCCTGAACCATTTGGACCAATGATAGTCGTTATCTTCCCTTTTTCAATTGTAGTAGATAATTCATGAATCAGCGGCTTATCGCCATAGGAAAACTGAATCTTCTTAATGTCCATATCTTCTCTGATCCTTTCTTAATAAATATAGGAAAAAAGGTCCTCCTATAATAGTCATTACAATACCAACTGGTATCTCATAAGGTGCGGTAATTGTTCTTCCTAATGTGTCAGCCAATAATAACATCGTGGACCCCAGTAAAGCCGAAAAAGGAATTAATACTTTATGGTCCGTTCCCATAATCATTCTTGCTATATGTGGCACTACAAGTCCAATAAAACCAATTACACCAACATAGGCGGTTGATATGCCAGCTAAGAAAACAGCCACTATAGAGATGAGAATTCGCAACACATTGGGACTATACCCTAAGCTTTTCGCATTCTTGTCTCCAAGGGCAAGTAAATTGCAGCTCTTTGATAGAGGAATTGTTAGTACAAGGCCGATAACCGTATAGATAACTAGCATTCGCACCTCAGACCAACCCTTCTTTCCAAGATTACCATTCAACCAACTTAGTACTCCAGTAAGATTCTCACTATTCAATATTGAGATCATGCTTGTCACTCCACCTAACATAGCATTCACTGCTACACCAGCAAGGATAATTCGAATTGCTGATATACCATTCTTCCACGCTAGCAGATAGATAAGCATACATGCCACCATACTTCCGATGAAGCCATAGAAAGGAATACTCGCTGAAGCCCCCGGGAAATATAACATAACAAGCATAACTACGACACTAGCCCCTGAAGAGATTCCAGTTATTCCAGGATCTGCAAGAGGATTCCCCATTACCCCTTGTAAAAGAACTCCTGCGACCGCAAGATTAGCACCTACCAGTACACCCATTATGACTCTTGGTATACGTATGTCCCTAACGATGCCACCACTACCTCCAGTTCCACTAAAGATACTATCAATTACTTGATCAAGCGGTACGGACACACTTCCCACTGATATAGCAACTACAATCATAATGACAAGGAGGGTTGAAATAATTAAAAATGCACTACCTCGTCTTTTCATTATTCTATTCTCCATATAAGATATCTACTAATTTCTCCATAGCATCCACTGCGTATAGATTTGCACTCATTCCAAAATATTCCGTCTCTAGTGCAACTACATTTCCATTCTTAACTGCATCGAAGTTTTGCCATGCCTTATTCTTCTCAAACTCTTGGTTAAACGCTTCTAGTGATTCCTCTGGATTTGCATGTGCCATGAATAGGATAAAATCTGGATTCTTATCCGCAAGATATTCCATGTCAATTGGACTAAAAGAACTTGGCGCATCGGTAAGAATATTCTTTGCCCCTACAATACTCGCAAGATTCCCTACATAAGAATCTTCTGAAGCAACCATAAAGCTTGATCCTGCACCAAAGATAATCAATACACTTGGTCCTTCTTTTCCTTCAATTGATTTTTGAATATCATTTTCTCTTTCTTCAAATGACGCTACCAATGCTTCCGCCTTTTCATTTACTCCAAATCTTTCTCCAAGACTTTTAATTGCCTCTTTTACACCATCATAACTATTTAGGTTGACGAACTCCGAATCAATCTTTAATGAATCAAATTGAGACTTTAAATCTTCAGATAATGAATCTACTGATACAACCACAGTTGGTTCTAATGATGCAATCACTTCCATATCAGGAGACATTGCACTACCAATTCTTGTTACATCTGCTACACTTTCAGGTAATTCATAACTACTAGTTGGCACACCAACCATAGGTACTGAAAGCGCATCAAGAATTTGAACAACCGCTACCGAACTAGCCACTACACGTTCCTCGGTAACTGAATCACTGGAATCTGTTGTATCTGATTGTTCGTTTGTCTCTGCATTTTCTTCTTGTTTATTAGCAGTATCTTCCGTTTCATCTACCGCCTCTGTTGCATTCGATGTCGCATCTTCGTTTGCCTTTTCCTTTTTGCCACATCCTACTGCTAAAACGCTCATTCCTAATACAAGTCCCAATGCAATAACTCTCTTTAATTTCATGTTATATTCCTTCCTTTTTTAGATAAATGTGTAACTCATTGATAATATTTTTCAATAAGTTAGTTTTAACTAACTAAAGGTATGATAACATGATATAATCTGTCTGTGTTTCAAAATATTTTGATGATATTATAAAATATTTGAAAAGGAGAACGATACATGATTTACCAAAATGAGTTCCTAGTAAACCATCACGAGCTATATACCTTAATCTATAATGGCAATCTAAAAACAGCACTTTTAGTTTTCGCAGAGCATTGTAATCAGCTTGAGCAGGTATCACTGCAACAGATACGCCTGTATTTATCTTCACTCAATCATGGAATCTACAATTATATTCTTATAAATGAGATGATTTCTCTACATGATTGTTGTGTTAAGAATGATCAACTACTCCTACAGTGTTCATCAACAAATTTTCACACCATAGGTAAAACGATCTTAATAAACTATTCTAATTGCAAAGAATATCTAATTGAGAAACATGAAAATGAACACATAAAGAAGGCTATCATCTATATTCATAATCATCTAGGCGATACCCTTTCCTTACAATCCGTTTGTGAAGCAATTAATCTAAATCATTGCTATCTATGTGATTTGTTCAAACGAGAAGTACATATGACTTTCAGTGAATATGTTCTACAACAACGAATCAACTTAGCGAAACAATTATTGCGAACTACCAATCTATCCATGACTTTCATAGCCATGCGCTGTGGTTTTAATACCGTGTCTTATTTTTCCACGTGCTTCAAAAAAGTAGAAGGAGTTACTCCCTCATCAATCAAGAGGGGGTAACTCCTTCTATATTACCTGTTGGTATAATCTTACTAACCAGAGCAGTTGAACACTTTTCCATATTCTGTTGTAATTATCCTTATTCAGCATAACAGAGCACCCATTGTGGTGAAGCAAAATACACCTCTACCACAATACTGTTAAAACACCCTGTAATATCATAGTCAATTCGAAAGGAGGTTTCTCCATTATTATGTCTAGTATGAGTACAATAGCATCTTTTCTATTAATACCACAAATCCTTTTCTTCATGCTCATTGTTTATCTTATAATTTTAGCAATCAAAGCTTTAAGAATCTATATTGATAAAAACAAGTAGATTGGAATTCCAAATGCTATATTACATCTTTTTAGAAGAAGCTTTTATACTTCCCACAACCTCGCTTTTTTCAATGAAATTTGTTGTTTCAATCTTTTTTCCCCATTTAACCTTTATGGTTTCTAAGCAATCTGTCTTCACATCGACCCTTGCGATATTAGCAAAATAGCAGAAAAAAGTACCGACATCATTATTGGTGCCTTTATATGTCCATGTTGTCCAACTAATATTATGTTCTTCACACATCGGTATACCATTAAGATTCTGGAATTCGCCAATATACCCTGCTACTCCATACTTATCCATGGTGTCTGCCATATCTTCTACCCATTTTTTGAATCCTTGGTCATCGTCGTACAGATGCGTTTGATACATCATATTCGTCCAACCCTTTTCATTGGGATTCGGTAGATTAGATACACGCCAAATACCTTCAACAGTAATAATATGATTGTCCCCTGTTTCACGTATGGCTTTGATCATGCTGTCATATATTTGATTTGTCATCTCCCACGATTTCTGTTCCCAAGGGTCATAGCTATTCTTTCCCTCATATCCCGAATTGTTTTGAGGTTCATTCATAATATCATATGCAGCAACGGTACTGTTTTCTTTATAGCGGTTTGCTATAGCAACCCATAATTTTTTCATGGATTCTTGGCAAACAATATCGGTATATAATCGATTCTCTTCTAAGGTACCACAACAATGATCCATGCTTTGTCCTCCTGGACAACCATGCATATCTAGGATAACATACATACCATATCTTTCAGCCATATTAATAACCCAGTCTAATCTCTTGAATCCAGGGTTTTCATTATGATTTTCGTTAATCCATGTTCCATCTTCACTCTTCATAAAATTACGATACCAGAATGGTACACGCAAAACATTACAACCAAGATCCGAGATATTCTTGATATCAGTTTCAGTAATCCAATGATCTTGATAGGTATCAAGAATCTCTTGTACCTCTTTTTCGGTAAAACGTTCCTCTAATACGTTAAGTGTATCTAGATTTGCCCATTTTCTATCCTCTCCGCTAACAGGGCACATCCAACTTTCTTGGATGAGCCAGCCGCCAAGATTCAAGCCACGGAGTACAACTTCTTCTCCAAGCCCATTAATAAGTTTGTTATTTACTACTTTTAAAAATCTATCCATATTTTTTATGTCCTTTTTATTTAGTGTCTATTCAGTAATTGTTAATTATTAGTAAACAAACAGACCAAGAGGCCGTGCAAAATATAATACAACCTATTTTGCCACAGCCTCTTTTTATACTACCAACAAAGCGTTATTACTGAATGTGCTGTAAGCGTAATATCGCAAACATTTTTCTCTTCGCATACTTGCATCTTAAGATCATTTTCTGTGCGATTCATTAAAACTACTACTTTTTCACCATCTGGATTTACAAAACCGACAGCGTCAACTTGGTCTGTATATCTAGATACCAGTATTCTTTTCGCACCTTTTTTAACAAATCTACTAAGATGTCCAATATAGTGGAAGGATAATTTAATATCTAACTGATCGTTATCTTTATCATACATAATTGGTGCATCACAGAAATTACCCACGTGATTTGGTCCCCCTTGTGCATTCAACACAAGATTCCAATCAATATAACCATTCATTCCTTGATTCAAGTTCCCAATCATATCATGTAGATACATCTCTGCATTCTTCACTTGATTATTCGATTTAAATCTTGAATATTCTACACAACCTTCTGTAAAGATAAGCTCTTTGTCAGGGTATTTTGTTCTTACTGCATCAAGTGCTTCAAAATGATCACCTGTATACCAGTGAAAGCCAATCGCTCCAACGCTGTCATTTGCACCTACTACCGAGAAGGTTTCATCAGCACGTTCTAAGATACAATCTTTATTGTGATCCCATATAACAATAACAATATCAGAATATCCATGTGCATCTAATGTCTTCCTTAGATACTCTGTAGCAAAGATTCCTTCTTCTTCACCTGTATATAAGCAGGAATCCCATGTTTGTGTTGCTTTCGGTTCATTCTGCACGGAAATTCTATGAATAGCTATCCCTAACTTTTCATATTCCTCCACATACTTTACAATCATATCAGCCCACATCTGGTAATATTCTTTCTTAAGAACGCCTCCATGGTTCATATCTTGATTGCTTTTCATAAATGCTGGAGGGCTCCATGGACTTGCAAGTAATTGAATATCTGGGTTAATAGCCAACGCATCTTTAATCATTGGAACTAAATATTGATTGTCCCTTTCAAGTGTAAAAGTCTCTAGATTCTTATCCTCTGGATCTTCCACATATGCATAATTACCAAGAGAAAAGTCACAACTTTGTATATGCGTTCTACAAAAGTTATATTGATTTCCCTCTGTGCCGAAGCATGCTTGCAAGAACTGTTCTTTCTTATCCGCACTCATTGACTTCATTGTTTCAGCAGCCGCTTCGGTGAAAGCTCCACCAAAACCGAGGATTGTTTGTCTCGTCTCTTTCGGATAAACCTTAATCAGGCTCATTTCTGCTCTATCATCTCCAACAAATGAAAGTTCACTTGTTTCAAATTGCTTTTGTTCATTACTTTTATAGCATTTAATATTCATAGATTACCCCCGGTATTAATTTCCCAGCTTTTGCTTATTCTTTTCAATCTTTTGATTCTTAATCTCTACAACTGCATCCCAACCATTATCTTTAAGGAATGACTTGTATGATTCTAATACAGAATTGAAAGATTCATCACTATCTGATCGAATTAAACTAACTAAAGTCGTTGTCCATTCTGTAGTAACAGCTGTATTAGTTCTTGCTTCTTCTGTTCCTGCATCAGGGCTTGTGTTTTCAATAATGAAATGTGGAACCAATTTTCCTTGTCCCCATTCATTAAGTTGCTTAATTGATTCTGGGAATGGCTCTTCTCCATACGCTTTGTATTTGTCATGTCCAAAGAAGAAGAATTCTCCAATACGGTACTCTTTCTTGAATCTATCGTTATCATTTTTCTGCATTTCTTTCGCTTCATCAGTAAGAACATATTTACCTTCATCATTGATTGTATAAGATACACCTTCAATACCAAATGTAGTAAGAATTTGACCTTCTTCACTTAATAAGTAAGTAAATAATTGAATCGCTTTTGCTGGATCTTTACATTGATTCGTAATGTATGATACCATCCAACCACTGATACCAGCTTGATTTAATGTAGGTTGGTTGCCTACTGTACTTTGTGGACCATCAATTGCAATGTAAGCCGCATCTGGATTTGCATTCATCCAAGATGTTAAGAATCCAGAACTCTGAGGAGTACCATCTAACATAATAGTTGCATATTTACCTGCTTTTAATTTCTCTTCAAATGCAGTTCCGTCATCTGCAAAGCTATCATCACTGATATATCCCAAACGATGTGCTTCACTGAACGTCTTTATCCAAGATAAATAATCTTCATCAAGATTTCTATAATAGAAGTTTTCGTTATCATCTAATAATGGTACACCAATAAAATCTTGGAATGGATCGCCCATAGAACCTGTGCTTTCTGTAGTGAAAGCATTAAATCCAAATGGATAAAGTTCTGGGTATTGTGTTTTAATTTGACCTAACACGTTTAAAAACTTTTCTTGTGTACCCATAGATGGACTTCCTAAAGCTTCATAGATGTCTTTACGAATTACAAAAGCTGTTTTGGTATTGATAAGACCACTCTCGTAGTCAGCTGCTGTATTAGAATAATTCGCATAACCATAGCTCTTTCCATCATCTAATTGCAACCAGTTTAACGTTTCTTCCGAAGCAACTTTTCTAAAATAAGGATCGTATTTATCGGCTACTTCATATAAAGGCTGTGCCCATGAATTGGCTTTTAGAGCTACTTGGGAACTAGCATCAAATACACTAATTAAATCCGGCATATCTCCACTGGCAAACAAAGTATTAAGTGTTGTGTCATCACCAACAATAAATTTAATTTTAACATGTAAATCTTCTTCAATCTTTTTAGTGATAATATCATTACCCCAATCTGAATTCCACCAATCTGCATTAACATACCATGTAAGTTCTGTCATCTCTTGTGGATCTAGTTTCCATGCTGGGGTCTCAGGATCTAGTTCATATCTGGCTTCCGATGCATTCGCTGCCTTATCGCCGCCTGAACTTGTAACATTTCCTTCTTTTTTACTACATCCTCCAAGCACAATTGTTGTTGCCATTAATAGTGCAATGGACTTTGTCATCCATTTTGATAATCCTTTTCTCATAATACATACCTCCACTTTTTCTTATTCTTTCACTGCGCCAAGCATCATGCCAGAAACAAAATGCTTTTGTAACAGCGGATAAGCGATTAATATTGGAACTGTTGTTATAACAATTGTTGCCAGCTGTACCCCTTTTGAAGTAGTTTCCATAACCACACTACCTACTGGCATATTTTTAACATTTTGTTGTACGATAATCTCGTACAATTTCATTTGAACTGGATATAAAGCTTTATCCGTAATATATAATTTAGCAGTCATGAAGTCATTCCATTGATATACCCCATTGAACAGCGCTATCGTTGCAATTGCAGGCTTTGATAAAGGCATAATAATCTTCAAGAAGATTCTCCAAACACCCGCACCATCAATCTTTGCGGATTCTTCTAAAGACGGCGGAACCTGTCTAAAGAAATTCATTAGGATAACAACATCATAGTAGCTAAATAAAGCAGGAATAATATAAATCATAAAACTATTTGTAAGATTTAATTGTCTCATTAATAAATAAGTAGGAATCATACCACCTGAGAAGAATAATGTAACAACACCCATAGCTGTGTATATCTTTCTTCCCATTAAATCTCTTTTACTCATACCATAAGCGACCATAGAACAAAAGAACACGTGAGTTACCACACCAATTACTGTCTTAGATACGGATACAATATACGCCTTCCATATACTAAGATCATTCATTACAGCCCTATAGTTCTCAATGGAGAACTCCTTCGGAAAAAGAACAAATCCACCTTCTGCTAACGACTTCCCACTACTAAAGGAACTTGCTACGATATTCCATATTGGAATAACAATAATAACTGCAATTATAAGTAAAACAAATCGATTGAATAAATCAAACCTCTTACTTTCACTCATTCTAACTTTTTTCATACGATTTCTCCTCCTTACAATACCGATTCATCATTAATCTTACTAGTTAAATAATTCGCACTAAGTAATAAAATTAATGATACGATGGAAACTCCTAATCCTACAGCGGCTGCATAAGAGAAATCTCCTTGCGTAATACCCATTCGGTAAACATAGGAATCTATTACTTCAGCTTTCACACGATTTTGTGAATTCATTAATACTAACGTCTGGTCAAGATTCGATTTTAACAATCCACTTACTGTTAATATGAAATTCAAACAAATAATAGTTTTTAATAAAGGTAATGTAATGTGCAAGATTTGCTTGATTCTACTTGCCCCATCAATTCTGGCAGCTTCATAATATGTACTATCAATGCCTGCCATTGCCGCTAGGTATAGAATCGTCCCCCAACCAGCTTCCTTCCATACATCTGATAAAACAGCTATAAGCCAATATTTATCTGCATCAAGCAATATATTTCTCGGTTCACTTATTACTCCAAGTGAAAGCAATATTTCATTAAACATACCTGTTGTTGACATCCAGCTAATCATCATACCACCAAGTACAATCCAAGATAAAAAGTGTGGTAGATATGAGATTGTTTGCATAATCCTCTTAAATGGTCCATCTTTTATCTCATAGATCATAACCGACAATATAATAGGAATTGTGAACCCTATCAATAATTTCAAGAAACTAATTCCTAATGTATTGACTACTGATTTCCAGAAGAACTTATCTCGAAAAGCAATCATAAAATTATCAAAGCCTACCCATTTGGCAGTTGCTAACGTATCAACAACTGTATAGTTTTTGAAAGCAATGCTCAATCCATAGATTGGCATAAAACAGAATATAATCATGAATATAACACCAGGTATAACCATACTTTGCAAGCCTGCTTGTTTTTTTACTGTTTTTAAGAAGCCTTGTCTTTTCTTACTCATTTTGAACCTCCATTGTTAACTTTAACAGTTTTATTAAAACGTTTTAATTTATATTTAAAATAATATCATTATTTCATTGCTATGTCAATTCTTTTTTGTGCTATTTTTATATATTATTTAAGATTCAGGTATGGTTTTTATGTTTTATACCTACATATCAATTGAAACGTTTCATAAATAACAGAGTATTTGCAGAATGTTTTTATACTTTTACCATAACTTGTTTATCATTATATTGAATCCTTACATAATCCTTTTCACATTGGATATTCGGTCTCTTAGTAAGTGAATTCATACAATTACCATTCGCTTCTCCTAAAACAGAAGTAATAATTCTATGATTTCCAGGTTCTAATTTCTTACAAAATGTTGGAATTACAGCAGAGTTCCATAATACATTCGTATTAGGATAACTATCTATTATATGAAAGGTACCTGCTTCTTGACTGGTTATTCCACTGATTCCCCAAGGCTTCCTAATGAATATTCCATTGTCATCATTTATAATTGCATTTTGTTGAAACGTTTCATTATTCTGTTTAACATCAATTACGCCTACTTTTTCCGCTCCCATCGCATATCCACCATCAGCGATATCAATTTGAACTGCCGTGTTTATCTTATGCACTCTCACATGCCATGGAGCACAAGGGACTACGTAACTCTCAATCTCAACTCCAGGCATTAGTACATATTTCGCATAGGTATACTCATTCGTTATTCTACATTCCTCTGTACCGTTTCGCATACGATAGGTATTGTCATCGGACAATGATACTGCTAAAGTATTGTCAAATGCTCCATCCGATAATTCTGTCCCTCTAGATACACTAAAGCCAAATACATTGGAATATACAAATTTTTCATATTTGGAAGTTGAATTTCCATGGTTCATACAATGTTGTCCTGTTATAAAGGCTTGTACATGATTACTCTCTTCTTCATGTGTTATTATCATCTTAGGATTACTCAAACATTTTGAGTGCTCGTAATCAAACACTTCTTCCTCTGCCTCCCAGAACGGATGATGTTCTTCAAGTGCTAGTACCAAGAATGTCTTCAAAGCCCAGTACGGGGATCCAGGCGAGTTATATCGTTCACTCATCACCAGATTCGGATATCCATATCCAATGCTTAATATACCCGATTCATCAAAGATAGGCTTTTCAAACCAACTCCTTAAATTTCGTAACACAACACCTTTTACCACGCCCCACGAAAGCGAACTTTCTCCGTTAAACGCCATAGCAGAAAAGAAAGCACTGTGCGCAAAACGATACGTTAAACTTCTACCAAATGGTATTTCCGTTCCATCATTCGCAAACCAATATATAAAATCATTCGCAAAAGTCGCTGCTCTTTCTGTAAACCTCCGCGAACGCTCTTGATCCTTTTCCTTCATAAATGATGCGTATAGCAGTCCATAAAAATGCATTGCAAAAGGGATATAGTAATCCATCTGCTGTGGATTTCCATCAAAATACCACCCTTCACCTTGGTAGCAGGCTTCTATAACATCAAAGTCTTCTTCTAATCGTGTATCATCAAATGGTAACCCCCGTATTTGAAACATCATATTTGTTAGTATACGGAAAAATCTCCAATTGTTTTTATGTACTTCCCTCTGGTTAATCTGATTAAACCATACATAGATTCTTTCCTTATCCTCTTTACCAAAAGAATTCCAAAGTTGCTCAGGTGCCAAGCAAATCCCGATTGCTAACGCTGCCATCTCAACCATCTTCTGATCATAATCCTCAACCTCCGACCAGTACCAATCACTTCTTGGATTCGTACCATTTCTTATTCCCTTTATGTATATATTCAATATCTCATTAACTTCTTCTTGTTCTTCCAATGTTAATCCATCAATTCCACCAGCTAACAGTGGCGCAAATCCCCACAAGATACGGGAAAAACCTTCCATACCTGCAGCTTTATTATTATAGTGTGCCCCTGTATTACCCAAAACCAAAAAGGCCCCCGATTCATTGTAACAAGGCACGATTGGTCTACAGATATCTAGTAAAGCACGCATAAGATCCACTTTTTCTTTAAGTGGATTCTTCTTTAGTCGTTCTATATATGTATTCATAACGATTCCTTTCATATTATCTAACCAAAACGCTCCCACTTCATCTTCCTTCTTATAATGCCTCATATTAAAATAATTCCTCAAATTACGCACTCACGAAAACTCCATATAGGTTCATCTAGGACGACGTCACTTATGCGAATTACGTTTTTGACGCCATTGTCCTAGATTAATCCTATCAATTAAACCTCTTTGCATTAACTATTTAACTAAACTTTATTTTACTATTATTTTAATTGTCTTTACTTTCTTACCACTACTATAGATTATGATATTAGCAGTTCCTTTTTTCTTTGCTTTCAGTTTCACTTGTGTTTTGCCTTTGTTAGTTCCAACTGAAACAATATCGTTATTTGATGATTTCCATGTTATTGTAGAGGTCTTAAATCCTTTGCAGTTAATTTTAATCGTCTGCTCTTTACTAGCTTTCATGGTAGTAACTTTTTTAACTAATGAAATGGTAGCCTTCTCGACTTCTACTACACAGTTCGTTGCAATCTTCGTTCCATCTCTTAATTCAGTGGTAACAACAATTGTTACTTTTCCGGTTTTCTTAGCTGTTATTTTACCAGTTTTACTAACCGTTGCTATCTTTGGATTTTCAGATGTATACGTAACAATTACTTCATTGGTTTTTGTTTTATCGTAACTGAATTTTACAACCTGATTCAATCCTTCTGGTATGGTAGCTTTAATTTGTGCTACATTACCTTTGTTTCCAGATGCATAGATCTTCTTAGCATTTAAAGTAATCTTGATTTTTTCTTGTAATTTCTTAACACTTGAAGGTACTGTTAGCTGATTCGATTCACCTGAATTATCTTGTTCTTCGTTTTCTCCAGATTCCGTTGTACCACCAGGTGTATTACCAGAATTACCGCCATTATTGTTTGAATTATCCGTATACGGAATCTTTACTGTCCCATTCTTCTCAAAGAAACCTTTTAATATATTTGCAATTTCTGTATTCCTAGTAAATGTATCCGTAGTAACTTCACTCCATTTACTTCGAATTGTCGCCTCTGAATCACTTTTAATATTAACCGTATTTGATTTCTTCGTGTAGATTCCCCAACTGCTTCCCTCACCACCATCGGATACTTTAAAAGTCCATGTTGTGTAACTCCAACCTTCTCTTTCAAATATCTCTAAGCACTGTTTCCAACTCTCTGTATTTGCAAAGAAGGTAAATTCTCCGATAAATACAGGTACATTGTAATTGGTTGCTTCATTGATTAAGGACACTTTGTTATTAATAAAATTCAGTTGTGAATTCAAGCTATTCAAATCGTTCCATTGATAAAAATGATACTGATATACAACATTTTCCCAGCCATATAATTCAGGATCTGGCAAATCTGTAGGCTCCCATATCGCCTGCATGAAAATCATATGATTTTTATCGATAGCTCGTATTGCTCGGTAGATTCTATCATAAACATCATATTGCATGGTTCCGCTGGTACTAGGCTCATTCAATAAGTCATATCCACATACCATTGGTTCATCTTTATATCTTGTAGCTATTGCTTCCCAAAGCTTGATTGTCTTCTCAATATTCTCTTCTTCACCATAGAATCTACCTATATCAGCTATCGTAGTATCTCCTGAATGATCTTTACCATTTTGTGAACCGAAAGCACCGTGCATATCAATCATCACATAGATATCTCGTTTCTTCGCTTCTTCAATAAACCAATTAAGACGTTCAAATGCCTCTTCTTTTAATGATCCATCTGTGTTAGCCATCTCAAAATATGTTATCGGTAAACGAAGTACATTCACGCCTTCTGCTTTAGCCAAATCAAAATCTTTCTCTGTCCACCAATGATCCTGATATAGAGAAATCAATTCTTTGGCTACCTTTGCTCCAAAACGCTCTGTAAATGTTTCTACTATCGTAACTAAATCTACGGCATCAACTGGGCACTGCCAATTCTCAGTAACGAGCCAACCACCTGCATTCGTTCCTCGAAGAATAACTTCATCACCTTTACCAAAATTATCTCGAATTACTTTACCATCAGTCCTTAAGAAATTCGAAACTACAATCGGATTATCTTCTGGAGGGGTAACTTCTTTCTTATTAATAGCATATTCCCAGGATCCAATTTCGCTCACACTGCCATCCAAGCCATAAGACACAGCTTTCAAAGTAGTATTTTCATCAACTCGAAACGCTTTCTTATATAACAATTTTGTTTTATCTGGCTCAGAACCATCTAACGTATAATAGATGTTTGCTCCTGATGATGATACCAACTCTACAACAGCAAACTCATCATATGTTCCAGCCGCTCCATGAGTTATTACAACATTCCCCGGTTTAACAACATAAGTAAATTCACTTATCGGTCCTGTTACGTCATCTTTCACAGAAATCGCCTTAATTGTTGTTGTCTTTGTTGATGTAATTGCCTTTGTATACAGATTACTATTCTTTGTAGGCTCCTTACCATTTGTCGTATAATAAATAGTAGCTCCATCTTTAGCAAATAATTCCGTTGTACAAGAACCAACATACTCTTTATCCGTTGCTGCATTAGCAACAACATCATTAGTTGTTACTTCATTGTTGATTCCGTAGACATATTCTGCAAACGAAACACTATCAATCAGATAAATTCCAGTATTGTTGAATCCAAAACCAACTTCACTGATATAGGCTCTATCCAACTCCTTTTTGCTATCTATATCATCAAGATATACATAACACTTTGTCCATTCCCCATATACAGTGGTTCCCGCTACCTTGCTTGATACTACCGTCCCAAACTTATCCTTCAATAATACAGTTGGTAGGTTGTATCCTTGAAGATCTTTCACGTAGAAGGTTAGGTAATTCGATTTTCTTATATCCACCGTTTTTTCATCTTCAAGTTTTAAGAATACACTTCTAACTTTCTCTGAAGGATTTCCGGAAACAGTGTACATATCACACTTTAAAGAATAACCACCTTCTATCGCATCTGGTTCTAGTGCATATCGAACACCATATGCATTCTGAATCTGGTCTCCCCCACTCTCAAAGGTATGAAATATAACATCGCCATTCTCAGGCAGTGCTTTAATTCTATAGTTATACGTTGCAACACCACTAAAATCATCTGCACTTCTTGCCGTGATTGCTTTTACAGTCGTATCTTTTGTCACTGCAAATGGTGCTGTGTAGATTGTCGAATCTAGGGTTGGTTGCGTTCCATCTGTCGTGTAGTAGATTTGACAATCTGTGTTCGTTGTTGTAAGCGTAATATCTGTTAACTGTTCATACGTTCCAGAATTATAATTCGCAACCGGTGTTTTAGGTGCTAATGCATTAGAAAAATACATCTCATCAATATAATAAACACCCGCATTCCATTGTCCAATACGTACTCCTTTGATTCTAGTTAAATCCACTTTTTCCTTTTGTTCAATCTGCGACATAGGAATTGCATACTCTGTCCATTGGTTTTTCACTGATTTACCACTTACAGAAGCAGCATTATCATACCAAGCCCAATTTGTCATGTTATTATCTTCATCAACAAATTGTAACATTACGTTATTGTTCCCTTGTGTATCCTTTAGCCAAAATACGAAATAATCATAGTATTTACAATCTAAGCTATTATCAGCCTCTACATAGAAACTTGATTCTTCATTAGGACTTCCAGAACTACCTACTACATATGCTGCTGACTTCTCTCCAGTATATTTATCTTCCGAAGTCAACGCCGCATTGACTAATACTGTAGGTTCTTGTTCAAAGTTATGCAAAACAGTTTTAGTAGGTAATTCATTAGGTCTTATAACATAAACCGCTGTTGCTATAGCGCTGCTTTCACCTTCTCTTACCGCCATTGCTTTGATAGTAGTCGTAGTTGTAATAGCGATTGCCTCCGTATATAAAGCAGAACTTTCTGTTGGTATAGTACCATCTGTTGTGTAATAAATATCTGCTCCTATTTCTGCCGAAAGAATCAATTCAAACGCCTCGCTATAATTACCCTTTTCATGACTAAACTCAGGCATCTTAGGCGGAATAGCATTGGAGAAATAAATATCATCTATGTAGTAATCACCATTGTTATATTCCCATATCTTAACCTTAACAATTTTTGATATATCTAGTGTGGAGTCATCTGCTGTTAGTTCTGTCATAGGTACAACAATTGGCACCCATTGATCCTTAACTGCGTTAGTAGTTGTCCAATATCCCGATTTTGAAGTACCACCATCGGCATCTGTTAATTGAAGTTCAAAATTGTTATCTCCTTTGGTGTCCTTAATCCAAATAATCAGATTATCTTTACCAGTGGCATCTACTCCTTCAACAACGGGATGCGTAATTTGAACATCTCCTTCTGATTTTTGATACAGCAAAGAAGTGTTTCCAGATTTCTTATCCTTCGCTGTTATCATGTTAGAAGATGGGTTATTAATTCCCATTGTCTTTTCAAAGTCTTGGAATACTATCTTACTAGTTCCATCCTCATTAGAGAAATAGATATCATCAATAAAGTACGTTCCTTTATTCCACTCATATATTTTAATTTGTGAAATCTGACCACTTGTAATCCCCCACTTATTAAGAGGCATTTCTATTTCACACCATTCTCCTGGAACTGTACTATCATTTGACCATTGTTCTCCCTTGTTATCAACATTAACACGTATTGTATTACTTCCTTGTGTATCTTTTATTGTTATAACAAGCTTTGTCATGTCAGTAATATCCACCGGCACTTGATCCATGCCTTTGATTGTTACCTCATCACTTCCTCCACCACTTGTCGTTATGTATTTTAAAACAGTTTGTCTTTCATCATCTGAAACCAATTGGTTCCCTGAAGAAATCCCATTAAAAGGCAATTCAAAATCAGCAAATGTAATCTTATTATCAATTCCGTCTGCTTTTACCGCATTCATTCCACTAAGATTATTTGCAAATCCTCCCGTATTCACACTAATTGCCAAACTCAAAAGTAAAGCAAACCCCCGCTTTAACAACTTATTCCTTTTCATTTTTTCCTCCTATTCACCTTATTCAATTTTCTAAGTACACTTTTCATTAAAAAATTAATTGCTATTTTTATATTTCATATTAAAACGTTTTAATTATTATCAATATAGCACATATTTTTTAATATTTCAATGTTTATTTTTTATTTTTTAGTGAATTTGTACATTGATTATTCTGCTTATTGGGGTTGATTATATTATTTTTCAGCTAAATCATGCACTTTATCACCTTTATAATAACGTTTTTATACAAGTTCCCAAAACAACAAGTAGTTTTTTAGCAAAAAAAAGCAAAGAATACTGGTACACGTATTCTTTGCTCTCTTTTTTCCCTATTACAACTATTTCTTTCTTGTACAGGAATTTCTTATAATCAAATTTCCTTCTAATTTAACAATTGTTCCTTGTTCCTTACCTTCAACCATATCAACTAGAGTATCAATAGCTAGTGTTCCCTGCCTAGCAATAGGGTTTCTTACAGTTGTTAAACTTGGAGTAAAATATTGCGCTATGTCAATATCATCAAACCCCATAACGCTGAAGTCTTCCGGCACTTGAAAGCCATCTGATTGTAATGCTTTGATACAACCAATAGCACTTAAATCATTACCCGCTAAGAATGCATCTGGAAGATCTGATGAATGGAATTTTAAAAGAGTTTTTATCGTATTGTATGTATATTCCTCTTCAAAAGCTCCCTTTAAGATGAATCTCTCTTCTATCGGCAAATTGCATTCTCGCAAGGCAGCCTTGTAGCCTTCTTTACGACGTAAACTATCTGTTACTTCATCAACACATTCAATAAAAGCGATCTTTTTATGCCCCAAATTGATAAGATGCTTTGTAGCCTCATATCCTGCCTTATAAGAATCGAACAATATGCTCGATACACCTTGCTTACTTACTTCACGGTCAAGAAAGACCACTTTTATACCTTCCTTTTCAAAAATGCGAATTTCATTTTCATTAATCGTTGTGTCTTCATATATAAGGACACCATCTAGATTCTTCCCTAGAATATTCCCCATAATAACAGAAGAATCCTTTGTTATAAAAACATTAAGATTATATCCTCTGCGCTCACATTGTCTACACATATAATCCATTAAATTGCAAAAGTAAGGGCCTGATATACTATTCGTAAAAAAACCAAGATTCTTTGTTGCTCCAGCCTTTAAGTATCTACCATTTAAATTAGGAATATAATTTAGTTTTTTAACTGCGTCCATAACCCTTTGCTTTGTATCAGGATTAATATATCTATTACCGTTCAAAGCATTAGAAACTGTTCCTATCGAAACCCCTGCTTCTTTTGCAACATCTTTAATTGTAATATTCGCCATACCTTCACCTGCCTGATTTTTTTATTAAAACGTTATAGTAAAGTCAGAATATCACATTTTATACGTATTGGCAAGTGAAATGAAGACTTCCTTTCCATAAATCCACATTATAGTCTATAATTAGCCACTATTATAGTGTACTAAATCATATATTCAATGGTTTTATCTGGCGTCTCTCTTGTATCGGTATTGTAGATAAGCATCGCTTCTCGTGCGTTGAGGGCACCTAAAGAATAGGAGCGTTCCGACTCCGAGTTCATAATCTCAGGCCTTACTAAACGATTTCTCTTCTTTGGCTTATCACCAACTATTTTAACTCCTGGGAAAGCTAAATCTCTGTTGTCTGACATATCATAAGGATCAAATATACCAACCAGTCCACCATGTAATCCGGTTAATAATACATAATGTCCATCACCTTCAAGTAAGATGCGGACTACTACTACCCCTTTTTGCTGAAGACAACTTGTAATTCTACTATTTTGTCCTATGTACACTTGATTATCTACAAGGAATTCTGAATGAATCGGGAAATTTTTGCTCTTTCCAAATTGATTAAACCAACTGGATAAGAACTCCATCGCCATTCTAGAAGTTCCATGTCTACCAACTTCACCCTTCTCGTTATAGGCATCTAAGGTATACATGAATATTGCCTTTAGCAATTCTGGTGATAATTCTTCTCTTCTATATAAATATCTCATTGCATTACACAACGTGGTAGGACCACAATCATATTCGGATGTCTGATAATACAAATAATTCTTCATACACATCCCTCCTCATTCTTGATGCAAATCTCATATACATTATCATAGCGTCTTTGCTGGTGTACTATAACACAAAACACGCTATGTTATCTAGTACACACTAAGAAGTACTAAAGATGTTTCGCTATCGTTTTTAGTTATAGTACGGCTAGCATAGAAGCAACTTGTTAAACCGACGGATCCAATGCATCTCGAAGTGCATCCCCGACAAAATTAATACTGATTACCAACAATACAATTAATACTCCAGCTGGAACCCATAACCAGAATTTACTTGTAAGTACGGTAATAGATTCTGCTCCATTTAATATATTACCTAAGCTGGCGGTTGGTGGCTGAACACCCATTCCCAAAAAACTAAGTGCAGCTTCGTCTAAGATAGATATTGCAAAAACTTGTGTTGCGTAAACAAACACAGGCGCTATGGTATTAGGTAATATCTCTGAAAATAATATAAAGCGCTTTGGCATACCTGCCGCAATATCTGCTTTAATATAATTCATCTCTCGAATCGATAAAACATTGCCTCGTACTAATCTAGCTACTCCAGGCCAGTCTACAAAGCCTAAGATAAGTACGATGCTCCATAATCCTGGTTCAAATACTGCTGCTGCAACTAATACTAATAAGATGTATGGAAAAGACATTACCATGTCTGTAATTCTCATAATAATACTATCAACTACTCCACCAATGAAACCAGATAACAATCCTAGTATAACTCCTATCAATGTTGATATAACTGTAGCAGCTGCACCCACGAACAACGAAATTCTCATTGCATATAATAATCGACTTAACATATCCCTACCTATCTGATCCGTTCCTAATAGGTGATCCATTGATGGTGGTTTCGAAAATCCACCACTTACTTGGTTTGGATTGTAAGGCGCAATCACTGGAGCTAAGATAGCTAAGATTATCATAATTAGTAAAAAAATCAAACTAACTACTGCTAGTTTATGTTTCATAAATCTTTTTGTGACTCTTTGCATGTTTCCCTTATGTTCCATATGTCAACTCCTTCTACCTATACTGAATGGTCGGATCCACGATCGCATAGATTATATCTGTTATTAAGTTGGCTAATAAAACAACTACTGCAGTTAGTAAACATACTCCCATAATAACAGGATAGTCTCTACTCGTAATTGCATTCATCGTAATCAATCCAAGTCCAGGCCAACTAAACATCTGCTCTACAATAACGGCTCCACCAAACAACACTGGTATCTGCATTCCGATAACGGTTACAACAGGAAGCATGGCATTTCTAAGTGCATGCTTATTAATAACTAAAAATCTTCCAATTCCTTTTGCCTTAGCCGTCCTAAGATAATCTTGTTGTAAAACTTCTAACATAGCACTGCGCACATATCGAATATTCGTTCCAGCTATAGATACAGCAAGTACCGATACTGGCATAATCATATGTTTCACAACATCTAAAAAATCGCCCCCAGTACCTTGTGTAATCATTCCACTAGATGGAAGCCAACCAAGCTTTACTGTGAACAAATAGATGAAGATAAGTGCTAGGAAAAAGCTTGGTATACTTGTTCCAAGGAATGAAAGTGTAACAAGTGTATAATCTCTTTTCTTATAACGATGTATTGCACTATAAATCCCTGCTGGTATAGCAATAACAAGACCAACAAGCAAGGAGGTTCCCATAAGAAGTAGTGTAGAACCAATATGACTTCCTATAATAGACGTTACCGGCTGATAACTCTTAATAGAATACCCCAGGTTTCCAGTTAACACTTGTTTTAACCAGTCAAAATACTGTAGGTAAATTGGTTTATCCAATCCTAACATAGCTGCCTTAACCTCAATGGCACTTTCAGAAATCTTTGGTCCATGCATCATAGCTAGAGGACTTCCCGCACGGCTCATAATAAGATAATCAATTATGGTAATACCAATGAGAACTGGTATTGCAGCTGCTATTCGCTTTAGAATGTATTTCCACATGCGTTATTCCTCCTTTGCTAAATTTGTTGCATAAAATGGACATGCACATAGATGACTACTAGAACTATCTACTACCTGTAATTCCATATCCACCTTCTTGCATTCCTCTTTTGCATAAGGACATCTCGGATGATATCGACATCCACTAGGTGGATTCACTGGAGATGGTATCTCTCCGCTGATTACAATTCTTGATCGGTCACGAAGATTAGGATCTGGAATTGGAGAAGCATCTACAAGTGCTTTCGTATACGGATGTTGCGGATTCTCAAACAGATCCTTTGCGTCTGCGATCTCCACAATCTTACCAAGATACATAACTGCAATTCTCGTACTGATATAACGTACTGCACCCAAACCATGTCCAATAAATACATATGTTAGATTCATCTCTTCTTGTAAACTTGTAAGTAAATTAAGAATCTGTGCTTGAACCGATACATCTAGTGCACTTACTGGCTCATCACAGACAAGTAGTCTTGGTTTAAGTGATAATGCTCTTGCAATACCGATTCTTTGTCTTTGTCCACCTGAGAATTCATGGGGGAATTTATTCAATGAACTTTTCGCAAGACCAACCATATCTAATAACCGTTCCACTTCTTGTTTCACATTTTCTTTCGTAGCTATCTTATGATAAAGCATTGGTGTTGCTAGGATATCATAGATTTGCTTTCTAGGATTCAAGGATGAGTTGGTATCTTGAAAAATCATTTGGAATTCGGTACGTATTCCACGTAATTGACTTTCTGACATGGCTGTTATGTCTTGACCATCATACCAAATCTTACCCGCATTTGGCCTCTCTAACGCCATAATCTGGCGTCCAATGGTTGATTTCCCACAACCAGACTCTCCTACAATCCCAAGGGTTTCCCCTTCTGCTATCTCAAAGCTGACATCATCTACTGCATGCACCATCTGCCTTGCTCTTGATGTATTTGAATTACCAACGGGGTAATACTTACGAAGGCCTTCCACTACTACAATAGGTTTCTTATTGTTTGTCATTGTTTAGCAACCCCTTCCAACAGCGTACCAAGTGTCCTGGCTCAACCTCATGATATTCTTGTTTTGTATAGCATTCCTTAGTAGCATAACTACAACGGTCCGCAAATCGACATCCCTCTAGTTCTTGATAATTCTCAGGCACTGTGCCTGGAATGGATTTTAACTTTCTAGCAGGATCACCATAGATTGTCGGAACAGATTGTAATAATGCTTCTGTATAAGGATGTGCAGGCTTTTTGAAAAGACTATGCACATCTGTTTCTTCTACACACTGCCCCGCATACATAACAACAACTCGGTCTGCTTCCTCTGCAACTACGCCGATATCGTGTGTAATTAATAGAATTGACATGTGGTATTCATCCCTAAGTTCAAGGAGGAGTTTCATAATCTGTAACTGTATGGTAACATCAAGAGCGGTGGTTGGTTCATCTGCAATTAGTAACTTAGGACGGCAAATCAGTGCCATTGCTATCATAACTCTTTGCCTCATACCCCCTGACAACATATGGGGGTATTTCTTCATTACCGCTTTCGCATCTGGTAACCCAACTTTCTCAAGAAGTTGTATCGCATGCTCTTTTGTTTTCTTCTTATCATACCCTAGATGAATACGAATCGCTTCTGCCATCTGGTTCCCCACTGTGAAGCTTGGATTGAGGCAATTCATAACATCTTGAAATACCATTGCAATCTCATTACCACGTATCTGATCTAGTTCTTTTTCTTTCAGTTTTAATAAATCTCTTCCATTGAACAGAACTTCACCACTTTTTACACGCCCCTGCTGTCCTAGCAATCCCATGATTGATAATGCTGTCACACTTTTTCCACAGCCTGATTCTCCAACTATACAAAGGATTTCACCTTCATCTACATGGAAATTAACCTTATCAACAAACACGAGCTCTTCATGTTCTTTTTCGAACGCAACTTCTAAATCTTTGACCTGTAATAATGGCATCTAACTCTGCCCTCGCTTTCCTTACTTAATCTCCCAATCTTGTACATTTAGGAATGTACCATATACATCTGGAGTAGCATTTTGTAAACGATTGCTCTTTGCACCTAAACCGCTAATTACGTACGCATTAATCATTGGTACTTCTGTTTGAACCACACTATCAACGATTCGATAGGATTCTCTAATCTTATCCGTATCTACTGTCACTTGTGTATCCATTAACGCCTTAGTTACCTCATCATTTTGATATCTAGTCCAGCCACCTGCAGATAATAACCAATTCGCATCGGTAAATATATCAACTGGTATATATGAATATTGTACTGCTAGTAGATCGAAATCTCCACTACCTGCAACTGTCATTAGGGTTGAGAGGTCTACCGTATTAACCTTAATCTTTAATCCGATTTCAGCAAACTGTGCTGCAAGATAACTTGCTACTTGCGTAAATGTTGTATCTCCACTGTTAACATAGAAATTATATTCTGTAGACGGATCCCAGCCTTCTGCTTTCGCTTCTTCTAGTAATTGTACCGCTTTATCCTTATCATAAGCTACTGGAACAATACTTGGATCAAAGAAAGGACCTGCACTTGCAAGGAAACCATCAACGATTTCACCTTTACCTTTTAGGAATTCTTGTAAGATAATATTTCTATCCATTCCATATAAGAACGCTTGACGGACTTTTACATTCGTAACTTTTTCTGTATTGAAGAAGATCGATTGTGTAGTAACAGGTGTACCATCATATACTGTTATATTATCAAGTTTTTTAACACTTTCAAAGTCTTCTTGAAGAATATTTCCCATTGTTTGTTGTACTAGATCGATTTCTCCTGATTGAAGTCCTGTTAATAATTGACTTGGAGTTACAACCTTGATTGAAAGGTTCTTAATCTTAGGAGCACCTTTGAAATAGTTTTCATTGGCTTCATAGGTTACATAATGATTTAAATCAAAATCCTTAACGATATATGGTCCACTTACTACTGTTGGAGCATTAAACCATTCGTTAGAAAGCATCTGATCTTTTGGTACATCTCCAAGAATATGCTCTGGAATAATCAGAATATATCTTCCATAGATATTTTGAAAGGTTGATAATGCCATCTCTGTCTTAGTGGTAATCTGCACTGTCTTATCATCTACTGCAACTACGCCACTGATACTATCGGAACCAGCTTCTACAAAGCCATCATCTCCGGTACCTTCTATATTGTAGATTGACATACCTGTGCTACCGATCTCTGGACTAGCCCAGCATAGAAAACTAAAAAGTACATCCTTTGAAGTAATTGGTTCCTTATCTGACCATACCGCATTAGGATCTATCTTAATTGTAAATGTTTTGTTATCTTTCGTTGTAATCTCACTTGCTATCTGTCCTTCGAATTCCATATTCTTATTCAATTCAACTAATGGTAAGAACTCAAATGAAGTCGCGTACTTAACAACTTCTGTTCCATCCATTAATAATGGATTTAATGATCCGATTGTATCAGAAATCCCAATGGTTACAACATCACTAGTTGCACTATTTTCTGCGTTAGTCACTCCATTATCATTCTTTTTCCCGCCACATGCTGTGAGAGACCCTACTAACGCTACGGTTAATAGTGTTCCAACTATTTTCTTCCAACTTTTTTTCATATCTTTCTCCTGCCTTTCTACTACTTAATATTATACAATAAATCGAACAATTGCAAACTGCTTCCCTACTTGTATCGATTCAAACTTTCTTTTGCTAACTCTACAATATATTTTACTGTAGGTACAAGTGCTTCTGGATCAGCTATAAATGCTGGGTGATGTATCGGATGTACCCCACCTGTTCCTATCTTAAGATACGCTCCAGGTATTGTCTCTTGGTATAAGCTAAAATCTTCTCCACCTAAAGACTTCTCTACTTCTGATACCTTAGCCCCTAACTTTACCGCAACTTCTCTAGCAAATTCACATAAGGGAGCTTCATTATATACAGCCGGTGGACCAGCATACCAAGTAAGTTCGGCTTCTGCACCATAACTCCTTGCAATTCCATTTACCAAATCAGATAATCTTGTTTGTATCTGTTTTCGATCCAGGGCATCTAAGGTACGAACGGTTCCTTCCATGAATCCCTTCTCAGGGATAACATTCCAGGTGTTCCCACTCTCAATTCTTGTTATGCTTACTAAAGTAGAATGAAATGGATTCATATTCCTACTTACTATCGTCTGAACAGATTGAACAATTGCTGACATAACTACAATCGGATCGATTCCTTCCTCTGGATGTGCCGCATGTGTACCTGTCCCGTGTACCCTGATTTCGAATCGATCGACCGCTGCCATCACAGCACCCTCACTTATGGCAAACGTACCTACCGGAATTCCAGGTGCCGTATGAATTCCCCAAATCAGTTTCACATCGTCTAATACAGGCGTCTCTATGATCTTATAAGCACCTCCTGGTGCCTCTTCCGCTGGCTGGAATATAATCTTAACGGTTCCTTTTAATTCCTCCTTATGTAAGTTCAACACCTTAGCTACACCAAGCATAACCGCTGTATGAAAATCATGTCCGCACGCATGCATAAGTCCAGGTTTTTTTGATGAATAGGATAATCCAGACTCCTCCTCAATTGGCAATGCATCAATATCACATCGTAATGCAATTACTGGTCCGTCTTGACTTCCTTTAACCTGAGCAACTAAGCCAGTTTCTAATGGTACATCAATAATTGTAACATTTTCTTTCTTCAGTTGTTCCTTTATATACTCCGTTGTTTTATATTCTTGATATGCTAATTCAGGGTTCTCATGAAGCCATTTAAAATCCTTTATAACCTCTTCTAGAAGTAAATCTTCTTTCATTCCATCACTCCTCTTCAATTTTATAATTACTATCATAAACTCTTGCTTTTAGTTATTATTTACTCTACATTTCATAGTTTCTTTATAGGGATTGTATTTGTATCATTATATGTCTGTCATTGACTAAAGTCAATTATTATTTTACTATAATTATATATTTTGGGTGTAATATCTTACAAGAAAACAATTAATAAGGAGACCACACATGAACACTAACATTACACTAGATAACCACAAGACAAGGGGACATCTTGCCTGCATATTTACCATTATCGTTTGGGGTACCACTTTCATATCAACCAAAGTTCTATTAAGAAGCTTCTCTCCTGTGGAGATTCTCTTCATCCGCTTTGTTATTGGATATGCAGCACTTTGGGTCGCTTATCCAAAACATCTTCGCATAACCGATAAAAAGCAAGAAATATATTTTGCTGCTGCAGGTTTATGTGGAGTAACCCTTTACTATCTTTTTGAAAACATTGCATTAACCTACACCCTTGCTTCTAATGTTGGTGTTGTTGTTTCTATAGCACCTTTCTTTACTGCAATCCTAGGGTTCCTTCTTCTTAAAGAAGAAAAACCACATATTCGGTTTTTTATCGGTTTTGGGATTGCTTTAGCTGGTATCTGTCTCATCAGTTTTAATAGCAAAACAGAATTTTCCATCAACCCACTTGGTGATTTACTAGCAATTGGTGCTGCAATATTATGGGCATTCTATTCAATCATTACAAAAAAACTTAGTTCCTTTGGGTATAATATGATACAGACTACAAGAAGAATTTTCTTCTATGGGCTACTCTTTATGTTTCCATTTCTATTTATAATGGATTTCCATATTACACTAGAACCCTTTATGAATTGTACTAATGTATTGAATTTTATTTTCTTAGGTATTGGGGCATGTGCATTATGTTTTGTTACTTGGAACTATGCTGTTCGTCATCTTGGCACAGTAAAAACGAGTGTGTACATATACGGAGTTCCCGTTATTACTGCTATAACTTCTGCGCTCGTACTTCATGAGGCGATAACCGTTACAACAATATGTGGTATTGTATTAACCTTAGTTGGATTATTCCTTTCAGAAAAGAGAAAGTAGCAATATTATTGCTCTGTTTGTCAAATTAGAAAAATGCAGTATACATATAAAAAGAACCTTCAGAATAACCAATACACTTGGTGTATTCCTGTAGGTTCTATTTTTTTCTAATTATTCAACTTGTCACTTTGCATTCTAGTGATTATCAACCAAAACGCTTTGAGAAGATTTACTGTCCATTGTTACTTGAACTCCTAACTTCTTAAAGCTATCAAGATCAACTTTTGTTAATCTAACAGTCGAATGTGCTTGTGCTCCACGTAGATTCTTCAATACATTCAAGGCTTTTGCTGCATTCTCATCTGCTGAAGCACTACTTGATAATGCGATTAAAACTTCATCGGTATGAAGTCTTGGGTTCTTACTTCCTAGATATTCTACCTTTAATCTTTGGATTGGTTCGATAGCACTTGGTGCAATGATATGAACATCATCACCAATTTCTGCAAGGTATTTTACTGCATTTAATAATACCGCTGCTGATGGTCCCAATAGATCTGATGTTTTACCAGTAACAATTGTTCCATCAAGTAATTCCATAGCAACCGCATCATCACTAGTTTCTTCCATTTTATTGTTAGCAGCACCAACGACTTTACGATCTTCTAAAGTAATCTTGGCTTGATTCATTAATAACTCTACTTTGTATAGCTCATCTTTTGTTGCGCTATCAGTAGCAATTTTATTCAAAGTCTCATAGTATCTTCTGATAATTTCTTGGTTTGATGCCTCACGACAAGCTTCATCATCAAAGATACATTTTCCTGCCATGTTAACACCCATGTCTGTAGGGGATTTATATGGGCTTTCACCATATATCATTTCAAACATAGCATTCACGACTGGGAATATCTCCACATCACGATTGTAATTAACGGTGGTCTCGCCATATGCGTCAAGATGGAATGGATCAATCATATTCACGTCATTAAGATCTACCGTTGCCGCCTCATACGCTAGATTTACCGGATGTTTTAATGGAAGATTCCATACTGGGAAGGTTTCATACTTCGCATATCCTGCGTTCACTCCATGTTTATGTTCATGGTATAGCTGTGATAAGCAAGTTGCCATCTTACCACTACCGGGGCCAGGAGCAGTTACAACCACAAGTGGTCTTGAGGTCTTAACATAATCGTTCTTTCCGTATCCTTCTTCACTTACGATATGTTTCACATTGTTTGGATATCCATCAATTTTATAATGATAATATACAGTAACATCTTTCTTCTCTAGCTTGTCCTTGAATACGTTAGCACTAGTTTGTCCTGAATATTGTGATATAACGACACTACCAACATATAATCCTTTACGACGATATTCATCAATTAGACGGAGTACGTCCATATCGTAAGTAATACCTATGTCACCGCGGATTTTGTTTCTTTCAATATCTTCCGCACTAATTACAAATAATATCTCTGCTTGATCTTTCAACTGCATTAACATCTGTAATTTACTTGATGGTTCAAAACCAGGAAGGACTCTTGATGCATGATAGTCATCAAAAAGTTTTCCACCAAACTCTAGATATAGTTTATTATCAAATTTCGCAATACGCTCTAAAATATGTTCTGATTGCATTTTCAAGTATTTTTCGTTATCAAACCCTTGTCTCATGTTCTTCATTCACCTTTACATAATTTTTATAAAGTTTATTATATCATAACTTTATAAAAATAAAAGGAATGTAATGATTTATTTGAAAAAGAACAATTCATTTCTTTATTCTTACCAATCTAACCCAAAATCTACTTAGAATTTCATTTGTCCCAAGGTTACTTTTGGATGATGATACCTCGTTCTAGCTATAGTTTTCTTTCCATATTGAATAGCCCTGGCAGGACACCATTGAATACAAGCCATACAGGCTTCACAATTTTTTCCCCAAGAGGGACTTCCGTTATGTATCATAATATTATTGGCTGGACAGACTTTCTGACACGTACCACATTGCGTGCATCCGCTAGTTATGCAAAAGTGTTTTGCTGTTTCACTATAGGATTGGTATCTCTTCTCTGCTGTTTTTGAAAATACCTTAGCAAATAGGCTAGCGTTAATCTTCAATGTTTTTTTGTTATGTTCCACTGCTTCAATAATTTTGTTCACACTAACTTCTTGCTTCTGTATGAGTCGCTTCTGTATTATATTCGGATAAGCTGTATACTCTATAATACAATTACCAGGTAAATTCATTTTGAATTCTGCTGTCAACTCGCCTCCCTGCCCTCTAATCAAGTTTCTTAAATCTTTCAATGCTTCTCCTGCGACCGCACCACATGTAGCAATTCCAAATACATATTGATTCGAATTAAATTGTAGCGTCTTCAAAAATTCTACTACTAATTTGGGCATATGATACGAATAAACCGGAAATACAATACCTATTTGTTCATACGATTCGATAGATACTCTCTTTTGCAATTTCGTAAAGTCTATTCGCACCAAATCTGTATTAGTTAAGCTATCTGCGATTTCTTTTGCCACAGATAAACTATTCCCTGTTCCACTAAAATAATATATAACCCTCATATTGATAATACCCCCTGACACTCAGCTCGTAAAATGCTATATTTTGAAATATTTATATTTACTTTGAAATTTATATAATCTTAACCAAATATCTTTGTCAACTGGTTAAATTAATATTGTATTTAAACTGTAGATGAGAAGTTCTTGCTATGATATACTACTTTTGCCATATAACGATTAATCAGCACATACATAGAAGTGATATGTGCTGTTTTTATTGAAAACCGCCCAAAATCAACAAAATATGTGTATCAATCGTGGTGGCTACAAAGAGTATTGTACCAACCATTCTTTGGCTTTTTCAAAATCGTTTATACAGCCTGTTATGTATGTAATCCTTTTATCACTCTCTCTTATTATTTTTTTCACTAACCTGATATTACGTCTGCTTAGCCCTATAAATACAACTTTCTTCAAATCTTTATCTAGATCACGATAAGAATAAAGAACCATTTCTAAGATAGCTCTGTCAACCATTGTCTCATCAAGATTAACTGCAATAAAAGATGGTGCTGATACTTTCTTAACTTCCAACAAATCTTCTTTAAATTTATTCATAACAATCTTTTTATGATCCCCTAGTGAATCCAGATGTTCACACCAGATTTCACATTTATTATAATGGAGTGAAAAGGATTTTTTCTTAATTCCCGCTTCTATTTTTGAGTCTAGACGCACTGCCTGTTCATTCAACACCTTGTCTTGATGTAGTTCCACAGCTACAAGAATAAGCAAAGTAGCTAACATTATGCCTACAACAACTAATACAATGTTTCTTACCGAATATAGGTGAATACTATGCGTAAGTAATCCACCAGCAAGCAGAATACCAATAAGTTTTAATATCTTGCACCCTAGTTCGAGCATATTCAATTTGTGCTTATAATTTTTGTACATACTCTTATCTCCATTTTACTTACTTGTGATTGTGTATAGAGTTTTGCATTCACATCTACCTACTTGTCGTTCTTAGATAATCAAGTAACTCTCCCTCTTCTAACTCCTGTTCTTTATAATCAGTGACTAATTTACCTATATCAAGAACTAAAGCTCTAGATATGAAAGTCTTCTTAACATAACGTATAATTTGCTCATAAATTGGGTTAAAATCATCGATATTTAGTTTTGTAAAATCTGACATGGATCCTCCTTCCAGAAAACTGCATTAGTTATACTGTATTGTATTACTAATACAGCATCTAGTCAATGTTTTACTTTACATAAAATGCCAGTAGAAGTAACATTTACAGTTACTCTACTGGCATTTTATATAATTATTCTATTCATATCCTCAAGATACGATTGACATTGCTAGAAATAAAATTCTTCAATAATTTATATTAGCTTTTACGAAGATGGCATAAATCCTCTTAATGATGTAGCTACATTACTAATTGGCATCGTCTGTAAGATTACTCTTCCCGGACCAGTTACAACCGTGTTGAAGATTCCTTCTCCTCCGAATAACATATTCTTTACTCCTGGAACTGTCTGAATATCCATAGAACAAGTTGCATCCATTGCAGCTAAGTATCCTGTATCAATGACAATTGATTGTCCTGCTCCTAGATTATATTCCACCATATGACCGTCCATCTCGATGAAAGCTTTCCCTCTACCAGACAAACGTTGCATAATAAAACCTTCTCCACCGAAGAAACCAGCACCTAATTTCTTACGAAAATGTACCGATAATTCCACACTAGCCTCCGATGCAAGAAAAGCAGACTTTTGAACAATAATATCTCTACCTGGTTCTAGATCAAATACACGGATGGAACCTGGAAAACTGGATGCGAAAGCTATCATTCCCGATCCACCTTGTGCAGTGTAGATGTTTTGGAACAATGCTTCTCCTGTGAACATTCTTCCTAATGCTTTTCCAACACCTCCATTTGATGTTGTCTCCATCTTCATGTTAGGAGACATCCAAGCCATTGAGCCTCTTTCTGTAATCATTCTCTCTCCTGGATCTAAATGACAGATTACTACAGGTAGAGAATCTCCTTGTAATTCATATTGCATATACTTCCTCCTCTTCTTGTTTAATTGTATCAGGGTTCTACAGCACCACTTCTTTGCTATTAAAAGTAGATATTGTTATTATATAATGCAGATTACCGAATAACAAGTTGAAATGATACAGTTGCCAGTAAGTTAACTCTACTCAATAGTAACAAGTATCTATTTTGAATCATAAGATAAATAAAAAGAGAAAACGTGGTGCTATGTTAACCGAGAGATATGTTGTTACGGTATTTGGTATCAATACTCAATATTATACAGACGAATTTATTGCATATTTGTGGGAAGAAAGTGCAGACGATGAGTATAACAATAGCTCTATATATGTAACTGCTCTAATAGATGCCCGAACATTGGTGTGTGGAAAGAATAGAGGATGTGATTTAGGTGATACTGCATATGTCATATCCTGTTTAAGAAATCCAATTGATACTCCAGATAGCGAAGATTACTGGGATGCATTTAGACGTATCATTCTTTCTATTAGGGTAAAACTAGATAATCCAGCTATGACAGTTACCATACAAAATGCAGATTATTACTTCTTTCTTAAAGAATCATGATAGCTGGTGGGGGTCCAATTGTGTCAGACTATAGACAGTTCGGGGATTACATAATCCTCGAACTATTTTAGTACATATAGTTTTTATTATATTTTGAACATAAGATTAATTACATCTGTTTTTTCTTAATTTCGGACCAGGATCGATTGGCCCGCATAACTTACTTATTCCTACGCATACTATTTTCAGTTAATAATTTATTAAAAGAGGTGAATAGATATGTCATACGTAGACCCCAAATTGCAACATCAATTTGAAACCTTGTCCATCGATTTAAAGAATGCTATTCTAGAACGAAATGTACAGATTTATGAAATAACTGACTTAATTCAAGTACTTGAAGATATTACAAAAGAAGATAAATCGAATACCTTAACTTAATTCTCCACTTCTAACCGATCGACCTTTGTATCATTTACTTTATTAATTCTAAGATTCCTATATCCTTTGGAACAAAACAACTATTGCAATAGTATATAGTCATACTATCGCAATAGTCTTGAGGCGTCAACAGTTATACCTTCGCATTGTGCTTCGCAGGGTTATCAATTAACTGCCCTTTATTATCAAAGCGTGACCCATGACAAGGACAATCCCAAGTACGCTCGATCTTATTCCACTTTAATGCACACCCCATATGTGGACAGCGTTTCATGGTTGGTGTTAATAGATTGCTTACAGCCTCAACACCATTCATGAAAAGTTGTGGTTTTATCATACTTCGATGTGGTGTATATACCTGCCGCCACTCGTTATCCTTACCCATAACCATATCACTTAAAATCATAGCCGCTACCATAGAAGAGGTCATTCCCCATTTATTAAAACCAGTCGCTACATACATATGAGGTGTTTGTTTGGAGTAATGCCCGATATAAGGAATTCCATCAAGGCTCATACAATCCTGTGTTGCCCAAGCATACTTTTCTATTGCTTTGGGATAATTCTTTTTCGCAAAATCTCTAAGTTCTTGCCAGTTACCACCTGACTTACCAGTTCGATGATCTCCTCCTCCAATTAATAATAAATCCTCATAATTACGAAAAGACATTCCCTTTTGCGCCTCATCTACATACATTCCATTAACCTTAGGTGCATTTTCAAGTGCAATTACATAGGAACGATGTTGATACATCTTCAAGAAGTAACTCCCATGCTTATTAATTAACGGAAAATGAGTAGCAACGATAATTTTATTGGCCGTTATCTTAACATCATCCGCTATTGCTGTATGATCTTTTATATCACGTATAAATGTATTCTCATAAATCTTAAGCCCTTTTGCAATCTCTGATAGGAATAAAAGAGGATTAAATTGTGCTTGATTTCCGACTTTAATTGCACCTTTGGTTTCAAATGGTAAGGGTAATTTATCCACCAATTCAGCTTTCAACCCGAGAACATTTACTGCCTTAACTTCATCTTCCAATTGTTTTCTATCTGAAAGGGAATACGTATACGCATCCTTTTGCTCAAAATCACACTTTATATTCTGGCAGAGCTCACGGTACTTTGTTACTGCATCTTCATTTGACCGAAGATACATCTTTGCCTTTTCAATTCCTGCATTCTTAATTAATTTATCATAGATTAATCCATGTTGCGATGTTACTTTTGCTGTCGTGTTTTTGGTTATACCTTGTCCGATTCTTTCCCCTTCCACTAAAACGTAATCAATGCCTTTTTGTTCTAAAAAGTATGCACATAAAACCCCACACATTCCACCACCAATTATTAACACCTCTGTCTTAATATCTTTACGCAACTGTGGAAATTGTGGTATATTACTGTGATCCGACCAAACTGATTTCATGAATAAATTTCCTTTCGCATTATTGATTGAATGCCAAACTCTATAGCTTTTTCAACGATTCTAAGTTGATATACTGCGAGTTTTACAATTAATTTAAACCGTTATTGATATATGAGTTATTCCTAGTAGTATTACCAATTACAATCAATGCAATGCAATTTCTAATAGATAATCATAGCAATAAAAAGAACTAGCATCCTCACCGTCCAAAGTGAATGCTAGTTCTTTATTACTGAATCAAATTTTACTGGAAATCGTATCATATTCACATTACACAGTACAGCTCCTTCAACTCTTCCTCCGAAAAACTAACCGGATTATTCTTCAGCCTATCCATATTAATCTCTTCAACCAATTCTACAATCTCATTTTCATTGATACGAACCTTAGGTAAGGCAAATTCCATTATGATTCCTTTTACTACCTCTATACTTTCTTCGATATCCATTGTATTAAATACAGTAGCAAGACTTTTTAGTACTTGTTCTAATTCCTTGTTGTCTTTTGATTTTTGATTCATTCGCTCCCATATTGGTATAATACATAGAGCTACAGCATGCCCATGACTTATTCCGTAATTACTAGTTAACTGATAGCTCATTGCATGAGCAGCTGTTGTACGCGCTATATTAATTGCTTTCCCGCTATAGTTAGAAGCCCTAAGCATATCTTCAAGTACTACTTCCTCATCATTGGAATACGCTATATAAGACTTCAATATAAGTTCTATGCATTGTTTTGAATAATATCTACTTTCTTCTGTTGCTTTCTTTGACCAATAAGACTCTATCCCTTGGCATAGTGAATCTAAGACAGTCGATTTTTTGTGATATGTAGGTAATGTTTTTAGTAAATTAGGGTCAAGTATCGCCATATCCGGTAAGATAGAGCCATGTTCCACAGAACATTTTGTTCCAGCTTTATATATTACTGCAATTTGTGTAGATTCACTCCCTGTTCCAGCTGATGTAGGAATTGCTATATGTTTTATAGTATTATATCGGAATTCCTTTTTGATAAAATCGGATAGACTTACTAAAGGCGAAAAAAGTTTAATACATTTTGCAACATCCATTGTACTACCTCCACCAATAGATATTAATACATCACAATTATGTTCTTTTCGTAATTTCACTCCATTAAGCACCTCTTCATATTTAGGATTTGAACTAAACTCTGAAAAAAACACAAACTGTTTTGATATGGAACCTAAATCTTTCTCTACCTTATCTCTCAAACTTTTTCCCACAACCACCAAGATATTACAACGTTCCGACGTTTTCAATACCTTCTCTAATGAATTCATATAATTATTTGATTCTATAATTTCTTGTTCTCTATAATCATAATTTTTAATTTCTTCTGATACTCTGTTGTAATCTGCTTCATTATCTATTTCATCAATATAATCCTCTTTATAGGACATAGCTACTATATTCAACTGCTCACTAATGGTATTGAGTGCATTCTCAGCATACACATCCTTAATTTCTTTATTAACCAAATTAGAAACCTCGCTCTGCCAAGCATTCATCTGCTGCCTATCTAACTTATATAAAGGCTGAAATGCAAAACATTCTGTATCAAATAAATCTACCGAAACTTCCTTTAATTTGCCCTGTTCAATCCTACATTTGAAATCCTTTTCTGGTAATTCTTTTTCTTCGTTATATAAACAAATGGAAGGATTCTCGTTTGTAAGAATCTTATGAATTAATTTCTTATTAAACACCAAATCCCCATGAAGTAATAACACATCCTCGGTTACTTGTTTTATGTTGTTCATTGATACAATATAATTCGTACTGAGATACTCTTTATTTGGTACAAAATCAAAGGTTAAGGTATTATACTTTTTACTCATTTGAATTAACTGTTCCTCAAAAGGGCCTGTGGTAATTATGAATTCTCGTATCCCACACTCACTCAATATTCTAATTTGTCTTTCAAAAATCGTTTCTCCATTATATAGCGTAAGCATGCATTTGGGTTTCTCCCTTGTTAACTCTCCCATACGGCTACCTAAACCAGAATTAAAAATAATAGCTTTCATTAGTGATTAAACTCCTCTTAATTTTAGTGTAAAACACTCTTTATTTTCAATTGGTGTTGTGGTTGGTCTTCCAAGATCATTTCTAGACCTATCATTGGTGTAGATAACCATGGCCAATTTCTCCTTACTTGTTAAGCACTTTATATTCGTTACTAAGTCATTCCTACTTCTAATATCCAAAACTTTGTTAAAACCTAAGCCAATTAGTATTTGTTTCACATCTATCTCAAATCCGATTGTCTCTTGCCCACCAACCGATTCATGGCAACCATTATTAATCAGTATGTACTTAAAATTTGCATTGGCATTTTGTACAGCTACACCAAGTCCACCCATATGCATGATAAATGCACCATCTCCATCGATACATATCACATTCTTATCACTAAACAAGCTAATACCAAGTGCTAAGGAGGAAGCATGTCCCATAGAACCCACTGTAAGAAAATCGTTGCTATGACCCATATTATGTTTCTCTCGTACCTCGAATACTTCTCTAGATGTCTTACCTGTAGTAGATATGATAAAATCATCATCCGTAATATTCGTTATTATGTTTTCTAACACGGCTTCTCTACTTAATTCCAAGTCACTTACTTTTTTTGTATCGGATCTATACGCACTAAAGGTATCCTTTCTAATTACAAGCGCTATAGGCTTATGGACTCGTTTCATATACTCATAGCCATATGCGATGCTTTCTTTGTAATTATCCTCTACTATACAATACACGATTCCCAGCGCTTCTAATAATGGCAACGTTACTTTCCCTTGTTTTACATGTTGGGGTTCATCCTGTACACCCGGTTCCCCTCTATAACCTATAATCAATAACATTGGAATTCGATATACCTCTTCATCTGATAAAGAAAGCAAAGGGTTAATAGCATTCCCTATTCCTGAGTTTTGCATATATACCACACCAAACTTACCCGTTGCAATATGATATCCACTGGCTAACGCAATGGCATTTCCTTCGTTGGCGGCTATGATGTTTCGATTTGTTGACGTATTCTCTTTGACACAAGTACAGAATTCTTTTAATAAGGAATCTGGTACTCCGGTAAAGAAATTAAATTGATGCTCTATTAAACAATCATAAAATTCCTTTGGATTAATCATATATATTACCCCCGAATTACTTGCAATATTTCTTCCATTGATAAGCAATATTCATTACTTGCTTCCTCGCAACATTCATCTTCCAATATTTTCTCTGCTGTTCTTAACATAGCTGGATATGCACTTCTTAGTAAATGATTTGCGTAAATAATTACATTAGCCCCCAAGTCACTTAACTGCGTTTCCGTAAACTTTGAATATGTAGTTGGTATAACGATCACAATTACATCAGGATAGTCTTTCTTAAATCTTGTAAGAAACGAAGTAATTTCTTCACCATCACTTTTATAGCTGTGAATCATTATTCCGTCAGCTCCAGCATCCACATACGTTTCTGCTCGGTCCAGTGCCTCTTCCACACTTTTATCTGCGATAAAACTTTCTATTCGAGCAAATATTAAAAATTCTTCTGTTTGTAAAGCTTCTTTCCCTCTTGTTATTTTATTCGCAAAAGTTAGTTTATCTTCTAATATTTGTTCTGTACCATTACCGAATAGAGAATTCTGCTTTAGCCCTTTCTTATCTTCTATAATTATAGCTGATACACCCATTCTCTCTAAGGTTCTGACGTGATGAACGAAATGCTCTACCTGACCACCCGTATCCCCATCCACAATGATTGGTTTTGATGTAACTTCTAATATCTCTTCAATTGTTTTAACTCTACTTGAAAAATCTACAACCTCATTGTCTGGTTTACCCTTTAATACAGAATCACATAAGGAACTGACCCACATGGCATCGTATTCTTTTCCATTCCTATTCGCCCTTTCTACAATCAAACCAGAGAGTCCATTTGACGCTTCCATCACTCGAATATATTTGTTTTCATTTAATAAGCTTTTTAATTTTCCTCTTCTTAGTTCCGGTAAATTACACTTCATGTTGCTTCCACCCTTTTATAACCATTCTGTATAATAACTTTCCATTTAGTATACAAAATAGCTTCATATTTTCTAAAACACCTATTCTGTTCATATAATTCTCGTTTTCATCCTTGCTCTTACTAATATAATCTTCATAATATAAATAATTACCTAATAACTCGTCCATATCTTTAATAGTATATCTATAATACCTTTTATCCATGGGAACAACTTGTGATAACTCAATTATTCTTCCTATAAAAGACATACAATTATGAGCTTTATATATTCGAAATCCATGAATGATAGGCATAGTAATCATAGAATATAGATTAAAGATATATTCAGTATCTTTTTCTATTGTTCTTATATAGGTATTGATTTTACTTAAGTTTTCCTTCTGTACAGGTAGTTTGAACACTTTGATCTTGACCTTTTCATTACTACCAAAGATATAACAATCACGAGTTTCATGCATAAACCCCGATTCAAAAGGGGAATAATGCTTCTTTCTTGAAAACGTAATAAAATCATCTAGTTTACCATCCATAGACAAAGCGATATGGGTATATTCATATTTGGTAATTTTCCTACCAACCTTTCCCAGACCCGTAAGTGCTTTAATTAGTACGATATACACATATTCCTGTTTTTCCATGTTACATTTCCCCTTTGTCTTTCACACTTAACCTTCTAAATAATTGAATCTGTAATCGAATCATCTCATAATACATAGGTATTCCGCCAACTATTAGAAAAACATCTCCAAACGTTACACCCCATTTATGAATAGAAAACAAAGGTTCTGCTTTAAAGAACATACTTCCAATACACATAACGCCAAAGAACAGGTGGGTTTCTATTGGTCCTAATCTAGGAAATAAGAATTCTCTCAGATACAGCATGTAATTCATGGAAGTAAATATAATCAGTGCATACACTGGTACTAAAAAAATCGCTACCCCGAAACTAACATACCCTGAAAAAGCCAATGCGATTATTAAATATGTAATGTGCAATATATCTGTGAGTAAATCAAAAAAACCTCCTGCTTCCGATGTCATATTTCTTGTTCTTGCTACATATCCGTCTAAATCATCACAGATTAAGTGGCATAGGATACCAAATATTGTCCCAATCAGAAAGTATGGTGAAATCTTAGCAAGGAATCCACAAATCACTCCGACCAAACCACCGAATGCTCCTATTAATGTAATTTGATTTGGTGTCATGCTCTTAGGAATATGATTTCCTATTGTTTTATATAGAAACTGTTGAAAACCTGTTTCTAATTTACTAGGTATTATCTTCTTAATTTCTGTTTCATCCTTTTTATAAGTCATCATTACTCCTTTTTGATTTGATTACATTCTTAATAAATGATTTAATATAGTATCCATAATCAATAAAATCGTATACTCCTTGTCTCTTTGCTCTTATAAACAATTTTATTAATAATTTATAATAACAAAAATAATAACGTTTCACGCTTATGTTTACCGGTGTAGCTACCAGATGTAGATAATCCCAGTGTGATGGATTATCCGTAATCATACGATCTTTGAACTCATCATATACCTCTGTTGTAAATTCTGGTGTGAATATTGATATTGCAACATGCTTTAATTGATTCTTCTTAATCCATCTATAGAGATTATTAAAATCTTTCGGAGTAAAATTAAAATTAACAATAAACATTCCCATAATATTAATACCTAATTGGTTGCATATGGCGATGGTTTCCACATTGTTTTGTAGATTAGAATGTTTGTTATATTCAACTAGTGTTTGTTCATAGATTGCCTCCAAGCCAACTAATACGTAATATAATCCTATCTCCTTTAAGTCTGCCATAATGGAGCTATTATTCGCTATAAAATCAGCTCTGCCATAACAAATATAGTTCTTCTTAATCTTTTTCTCTTTTATTAACTGAACAAACTTACTTAATCGTTCCTTATCAATAAGAAAATCATCATCAACAATATAGATGTTTTCAGATTGAATGGATTCTATCTCCTTCACTACCTCTTCAATATCTCTTGTTACATACTTTCCCGCATTCATCTTGTTTCTATGACAAAATCTACAACGATAAGGACAACAATATGCCGTACGAACCCAAGCAGCATGTTCTAATGCCAAATATCTATAATTACTAGGATGCTCATAAAAATACGTTCGATCTGGTAGAGGAAGTTCTTTTATCTCAAATGGAAGCGCTTTATTATGAAACCACCGACCTTCCTTCTTATAACAGATGCCTTCTAAACTGGATAAATCGATATCCTGACTTAATATAGAGTGCTTAATAATATCTATAAGTTTGAATATATCAAATGTTGTGAGAATATAATCTACATACTCCTTATACATTCTTTCATAACATAACTGTGCATGTAGTCCTCCAATTACAGTAATGATATCTTCATTAAACGCTTTTGCATCTCTACAATATTCAAGCATAAAATTTTCTTGTCTCGTTCTCCCACATACATATACGAGATCTGGTTTATATTTCTTTAGCGCTTGTGGTACTCCTGATCTTTCAATCTGTCCATCATACATATATACTTGATGTCCTTCTTCCCCAAGCATTGTTGCTATGTATTCTAACTCTAGGCATTCATTTTCAATAACTCCAACGAAATTATATTTTGTTCTCGATATCTCAGGATGGATAAGCAAAATTGATAAATTATTCTTTACCATTGTTCTCCTCCTCTTCTAATTTTGTATAAGCTATTTTACCAACCAATGTCTTCGGTAGCTCTTTTCGAATCTCATATTCAAAGGGCCAAGAATATTTAGCCAAGTTTTCCTCACAATACCCCTTAATGGATTCTAGTAGTTCTTTTGTTTCTTCTACTCCGTTTCGTAGCACAATAAACGCTTTTGCCACTTGCGTTTTATATGGATGAGCAATACCAATGACGCATGATAGCAACACATCTGGATGAGAATCAATGATGTTTTCAATATATTGAGGGTAAATGGAATAACCGGAGGATACAATCATTCTTTTTAGTCGTTGTTTGAAATAGATAAAACCGTCTTCATCCATGTATCCCAAATCTCCCGTATGCAGCCATATACTTTCGTCTTTATGTTTTCTAAGAATTTTCTTCGTTTCATCTTCATCATTCACATATCCAACCATTACAGTTGGTCCACTTATAACGATCTCCCCTTCTTCCCCATATGGTAATTCTTCCTCTGTATCAGGTCTAACGATTTTGTAATATGTATCGGGATAAGGAATCCCTACACTTCCTTCCCTATAATAAGACATAGGCATCATGCAACTTCCTGTAACACATTCCGTTAGCCCATATCCTTCTCTAAGTTTAATGTGACAATTATGATCCCCAAGAAATTCTTCTACTTTCTCCTTTAAACTAACGGACAAAGAATCTCCACCTGATATTGCACATTTTAAAAAGGATAGATCCACTCCCTCTAACCGATTATTTTTAAGCAGTGCTTCATATAAGGTCGGCACTCCTGCAATAATATTAGGCTTATATCTCCTCAATAAGCGGTCAAACGTCTTCGCACTAAATTGAGGTAATATTATACTTGTTCCACCAAAATATTGCACGGTATGAATACAAATTCCTAAACCAAATCCATGAAAGATTGGCATTATTGCCAAGACTGTATCTTGTTCTTCAAGACACTGGCAAGCCTCTAGCCCTTGCATAACAAGTGCATTAAAATTAAGATTTGATAATGCAATTCCTTTTGGGTATCCAGAAGTTCCACCGCTATATAAGATTGCAGCAATTTCGTTACTTTTATATGTATCTTTAATTTCCTCTGTACAATTTATATATAAATGAAAGAAATCATTCCATTTCAATGTTAAATCACTATCTTCTAACTTAATCTTTCTTCCCTTTGTTAAATGGTATCCCAGCTTCATAGGAAGCGGCATTGAATCGCCTACAGATACGACAATACATTTTTTTAATGCTGTTTTGTTTGCTATGTGATTTATCTTATTAAATGAAAGATCAATACAGATGACATATTCACTTTGCGTTAGATTTAAGTAGTATTTGATTTCATTCTCAGCAGATAGTGGATGAATCATATTCGCTATAGCACCAATTTTGTTTAATGCATAAAAGCTAATCATTGCTTCTGGTGTATTCGGCATACATATACTTACTATGTCCTTATACTTAATTCCCAAACTCTTAAATGCCTTCGCACACTGATCGATCTGTTTTATAAATTGCTCATATGTTTTTTTATTACCGAAATAGTTGTAGCTTATATGCTTCGGATGTTTATCACAAGAATCCTTAATCATTTGATATAATGACGTATCGGGATATTCAAGATGTTTCTTTACACCGTCATAAAACTTATACCACGGAGTCTTTATCTCTTTATTCATTATCTAGATTCCTTTCTTAGCATGAATAATTAATTCTTTTACGGTGGTAAATAATACTACATTTGCTTCTTCTATTGAAATCTGTGTAACATCCAGTGGTTCTCCAAAGGTTATTTTCAAATTCTTACTTCGGAATCTATAATCACCTGTTATGGAATATGGTATGATCTTACTCTTAGTTCTTTGGGCCATGGCAACTGCCCCAAACTTAAATGGTAATACTATCTCCTGTGTATAATTTCTCTTTGCTTCTGGCGATACATTAATCAAGCAGCCCTCATTAAGATGCTGAATGGCTAAGTTTAATGCTTCTTTGTTTCTATTTGCATGTAAATCAACAGGTATCGTTCCAATTGCTCGATAAAACCAACCAAACTTTCCATTATGTAATTCTTTCTTCGCTAAAGTATGCATAACTCTTTTCGTGCATACATCAACTAATAGAGGATCAAGCGCATGTTTATGGTTTCCAGCTATAACTGCTGCTCCATATTTCGGTATGGCTTCTTGATTAATAATTTTAGGATTATAGTATGCTTTGAATAAAACTGTAAATATTGGTCGTAATATCTTATATAACTGTGCCCTATTATTCTTCATACTCTTGCTTCTTCCCCCCTTTTTGATACTATCTTAGTAATTATAATCTATATTTATACATTTCACCAGTTATACTGCATTATAGATATAAATATTTCATTAATTTACATTCATATACTTTCTATGATATAATATTCCCATATATTTCAAGTTAGTTAATGTGAAAGATGAATCTTACACACGCAACTTTGTGTTTGCAGACCGAAGTTTGCAGACTACAGAAAGGGTATGGTTATTTTATGAGATTATCCGAATTGACTACATATAAAGATATCATTATTCAATGTCATGACAATCCAGATGCCGATTCTTTGGCTAGTGGATTTGCCTTATATTCTTATTTTAAGGAAAAAGATATTCCTTGTAGATTTGTGTACTCAGGTAAAAACCAGATAACAAAATCCAACCTTGTTCTGATGATGAAAGAATTAAAGATACCAATTTCTTATGTGAGCGAAATAGGTGAAGTGGACTTACTTATAACCGTTGATTGTCAATGCGGTGCAGGAAACACGACTCTTCTTACTGGTGCTTCCCATGTTGCAGTTATCGATCATCATCAAACTATAGACGATTCCTTCAAGCTTTCCACCATAAAAAGTAATTATGGTAGTTGTTCAACAATCGTGTGGCAGATGCTACAAGAGGAAGGTTTTCCAGTTAACTCTCATCCCGATATTGCTACCGCATTATATTATGGACTCTATATGGATACCAGTCAGCTTTCTGAGATCTATCATCCGGCAGATAAGGATATGAGAGATAGTTTAGAGTATAATCAATCTACCATCTTCCGACTTATTCATTCCAATATATCACTGAATGAATTACAACTTGCAGGATATGCTCTAACGGATTTTCAATACTCTGATACGTACCGTTTTTCTGTTATTATGACTAATCCCTGCGATCCCAATATACTAGGCGTCATTAGCGACTTTGCCTTACAAGTTGATACCATAGATACTTGTGTTGTCTACAACCGCTTAGGAACAGATTACAAGTTATCCATACGTAGCTGTGTGAAAGAGATACGGGCGAATGAACTAGCCTGGTATCTAACTGAAGGAATCGGTTCCGGCGGCGGTCATATTAACAAGTCCGGTGGATTCATATTCGTGAAAGACTTCTTGCACCTACAACCTGACGGTGATATGAATTCCTATCTGTATCACAAGATGGAAGAATACTACAACAGTTATGATCTTATCTACGCTAAGGATTATACTGCCGATCTAACTTCGCTAAAGTTGTATCTTAAGAAGAATATACCAATCGGCGTAGTAATTACTTCTGAATTATTAGAAGAGAACACACCTATTCTGGTTCGTACATTAGAGGGTGATTTAGAAACAACCGTGTCTGATTCTCTTTATATTATGATAGACATTCAAGGAGAAGTATCTCTCATCCATAAAGACAAATTCGAAAGTAGTTATATGTTTATAGATGGGGCACCGAATATACATACGGATTATCTCCCTACAATTAAGAACACAATTAACGGACATACCTATATAATAAACAAACACATACATACCTGCGTTGCACTCGGTACAACTCATATCTATGCTAAAGAATTACAACGAACGTGCAAAGTATTCACCTCATGGGATGAAAGTAAATACATGCTTGGAAAACCTGGTGATTATCTAGCGGTTCGTAGTGATGATTTACATGACGTATATGTTATTGAGCGAAATATATTCTTCAAAACATACGAAGAAGACTCTCAATCAAACGTCGATTCAACTTCTAAGAGCCCTCTTATATAGGACGATGCAACTATGCAATCAGATCAAAAACAATAAATACATAATAGACATTTAATAGACATTTCCATAAATTTAGGCATACTTTCAAAAGAATCAAAAACTTCTTTAAAAAGTATGCCTAAACGGTATATTAAACTAGATCTGCATCACGTACTTTGGCAATTAATCCACTGATTTAAGTGCATCAATCATATCTACATTCTTCAGTTTTATATGCATCATAATCATTACGAAGAAGGCAAACAATAAGGTAATACAACCAGATATTATATAGCTACTCATATATACATCTCTTAACATAAACATAGTATCTGTCTCTGCTGTATTCACTATAAAGTTATAAAGAATCTTTCCCATAAAGGAACCTGTAAGTATCCCCAATAAAGTTAGTATTATATTCTCTCGAAAGATATACATAGTAACTTCATTATCGAAAAATCCCAATACTTTTATTGTAGACAATTCCCTTATACGCTCAGATACATTAATATTAATTAAATTGTATAAAACTACAAACGCCAAACAACCCGAAGATGCTATAATGAAGATCATAACTACCTTCAAACTTGAATCACCACTAGTATCTTTCATCTCTGACATAAGTGTTACATTCATGACCTTATCCGCATTCATTAGTGCCTTTTGTATCTCTTCTTTTTCATATGATTTTAGATTCAATAACTGCGCATTGAAGGTGATATCTTTCTTAAAAATCTGCTCATAATACGTAGGGGACAAATATATATAATGTTCAAAGTAATTTTCCGCTATATGCTCGACCTTAACTTCATGCAAGTTTTCATCTGCATCTTTTAATGTAACCACATCACCCACCGATGCGTCTAAGAGTTTTGCTAATTGTTCACTGATGACTATACCAGTATCCGATAATCCGTATTCATCACCTGTTTCTCTATTATTTAATAATACGAAGTTTGATAATGCATCTACTTCTTTAGGAACGTACATCATAGCACTTTGCTTATTCATTCCCTCTTTGCTAAATGTTATCGCTTCTTGATGAATGTCAAGGCTTGATTCATACTCCTCTAATTCACTTAACAGCCTCGTATAAGCATCCTCCGTTTCTTTATCAACGTTATCATTGAATATAACCATAGCATCATATCTTAATAACTTATCAAATTGCTTCTCCACCGTCACTTCATTTGATTTATTCAAAGAAAAACCAGTTACTAGCAATGCCATACAACCAGCAATTCCTAATATAGTCATAATCATACGTTGTTTATACCGAAACAGATTTCGGAATGTTACTTTGTAATTAAAATTCAGTCTTTTCCATAACGGCGTTATTCTCTCAAGTAAAATCTTCTTACCTACCTTTGGAGCCTTAACTCTCATAAGCGTAGAAGGATTTTCTTTTAGCTCAGCCTTCAATACAAATACTGCTGCTCCAACCGTACAAAGTATAGATATAACAAAAGACTGTATAATTTCTAATGGGTATAACTGTACTTGAATCTCAGGTATATCAAACATTCCCCTATATGCATCATTGATGATATAAGGTATAATTGTGCTTCCCACTATTATACCAATTGCAGCACCTACTATGCTTGCTAGTGCTGCATATATGACAAACTTCCTTGCAATCTCTAAGTCCGTATATCCTAATGCTTTTAATGTACCGATCTCTGTTCGTTTTTCTTCAACCATTCTAGTCATTGTGGTTAAACATATTAAAACGGCAACTAGAAAGAAGAAGATGGGAAGTACATTAGCTATTCGGTCAAGACTTTGAATAGAGCTTCCGTAGGTGGAATACCCCGCATTATCACTTCGGTCGAAGATATAGTATTGACCTGTTGCTTTGTTAGCAAATAATTCTTCAAGATATTTATTGTTTTTCTCCATCGTATCTTTATAATCATCGCTATATGGAGCAAGATTCTCTACATCTTTAAATCGTACATATGCCTCTGTGTATACCTCCATAGATATATCCACACTATTAACTACTGCAAAATAATCTATACTACCTTTTCCAACTGTTGTATTGCCTCTGGATTCTATATCAATATACAGTGGGCTTTTCACAAAACCAACTATTTTATATGTGTCACGATTAAAAGAATTCATGGTATATTCATCCGATTCTACCGTGTACTCATCACCAATTTGTAATTCTTCATTCTGTCTCACCTTATCGTCTAAGGCGATTTCTCCCTCATTCTCAGGAAGTCTTCCTTCAACAACGACGAATGTATTCAAGTAACTGTTGCTTTGGGGATTATACTCCATGAATTTAACCACACTATTTCTATTGGTTACATTGACATCTATACTATGTGTTTGATAATAATCTAAGATATTCTCATCTTCCTCAAGCACCTTTAAATCATTTTCGTTAAGCCCCAATGCCGATACAACTTTACTATCCATAAGATTATTCTCACGATAGAATGTATCGATTGAAGTTTCCATATCTGGACCAGTCGCCTTAATTCCCGAATAAAAAGCTACTCCTAAAAATATGATGGCTAAGATCGATATAAATCTCGCCTTTGATGATAAAATCTCTCTTACAATTGATTTGCTATATGCCTTCTTTTGCATGTCTTATCACTCCTACCATTCAATTTCTTCAACTGGAATCGGATTTTCGTTCACTTCAATGCTTCTAACTTTCGCATCATTAATCCGGATTACCCTGTTTGCAATTGGCGCAAGTGCTGAGTTATGAGTGATAATAAGTACAGTCGTACCTGTGTTTTTGCATGCATCTTGTAAGGTTTTTAAAATCTGTTTTCCTGTATTATAATCAAGTGCTCCTGTTGGCTCATCGCAAAGTAACAACTTAGGGTTTTTAGCAATGGCTCTGGCTATGGATACCCTTTGTTGTTCTCCTCCTGATAGTTGTGATGGGAAATTATCTTTTCTATGACTAAGCCCAACAAGCGCAAGAACCTCATCAACATCTAACGCATTCCTTGAAATCTGGGTAGCAAGCTCTACATTCTCTTTTGCCGTCAAATTCTGAACTAAATTATAGAATTGAAATACAAATCCTACATCGTTTCTTCTATAATTGGTAAGTTGCTTGTTATTGAACTTAGAGATTTCTACATCATCAACGATAATCTTGCCTTCATCACAAGTATCCATTCCTCCTAGTATATTGAGGACAGTTGATTTTCCTGCACCACTAGGGCCTAATATAATAACAAGTTCTCCCTTTTCAACTGAGAAATTAATACCGTCATTGGCAGCAATAACTGTATCGCCCATTTTATATCTCTTATATTCATCAATAATTTCTATAAACGCCATATGAATAACCATGCCTTTCTTAAAGCCTGCACACTTTGGGCCGCAGACACATATTTGTGTGTCAAAAATCTAATTTTTCACACGAACCTCCACTTAAGTGATTCTTAATTAGTTTGTACTCGATGCTATCAACTAGACACTTTGTCTAATTAATAGTACAATAACTAATATAAATAATAATTGACTTAGTAACAATAATCACATATTTCCTTATTGATATGAAATGAACACTTTATCAAGAAGTGTTCATTTCATGTCGAAAATGATAAAATTATTCAAAGAAACTCCACATTGATATGCTTGTCTACATTAGAAAGAGTTTCGTTCAATATAAAATTATAGCGAGGTGACAAAATGGCAGGAACAAAAGGAAATCGTAGAACACTCTATACAAAAAAGGTAATTAAAGAAAGTATCATAGACCTACTTCAAGAAAAAGAAATTCATCAAATTACAGTCACTGACATCTGTAATAAAGCGGATATTAATAGAGGTACTTTCTATACCCATTACAAAGATGCTTATGATCTTTTAGAATCCATGGAGGACGAGCTATTTGATCAAATACTGAAATATGCTCTAGAAACCCCTCTAGAAACACATCTAAATACTTTATTAATTAATGTGTTTGACTTGATTGCCCAGAATAAGCAACTATGTAAGATATTATTTTGCAAGCAAAGAGGAAGTAAGGTCCTAGATCGTATTCTCTATATTGCCCATAAATTAGAAATTGATACACTTGTAGGAAACTTAGATCTAGATGACGTTTATATGGACTATTTAATTAAATATTCTTTAGGCGGAATATTATCCATTATTCAAGTATGGTTAGAAAATGATTTAAGAGAGTCTCCCTCTGACCTTGTTAAATTCTTAAATAATGTAATGGCGAATAAAGAAATTTTTCAGAATTAAACATGATCTGAATACTTTATCCAATCACAAACCTATTTAGAAAGGCATACTTAAAAAGATTCGAACTCCTTTTAAATATGCCTATTTTATACTATTTCAGTTTTTTACCTCTATAATAAGTTCTCTAAAACTTATTACTACATTATCGTTCCCATATGAATACTAATATCTTCATCATTTTCAATAATTGCTTTAATGGCTAACTCTAGTCCTTTGGCAATTGTCTCAAGAGACATTGCAGGGGTTCCAGCTGGCTTATCAATTACTTGCTCTAATGCATATGGTACGTGAATGAATCCGCCACGTACCTTATTATATTTTTTACTAATCAAATAAAGAAGATGATACATTACATCATTGCATACAAATGTACCAGCAGTATAAGAAATATGAGCAGGAATGTTGTTCTTACGAAGTTCATTGACTACTGCTTTACATGGAAGGTTTGTAAAGTAAGCATTCTCACCGTCCTCATGTAATGCCACATCCATCGGTTGATTACCTTCATTATCTTTAATTCTCGCTTCAGCAAGATTGATTGCAACTTTTTCGATTTGAATGGAGCTTCTTCCACCTGCTTGTCCGATACATAATACAACATCTGGTTGATGTTCTTTGATTGCCTTCTCAACTGCTGCACCACTTTTCGTATATACAGTAGGTATTTCTAACTTAATTATTTCTGCACCACAGATTACTTCTGGTAATAGTTTCACCGCTTCATATGCTGGGTTTACTGTTTCACCGCCAAATGGATCAAATCCTGTAATTAATACTTTCATTATTCCTCCGCCTTTCATCTTTGAATAGTAACTTGTTATTCTTTTCTTTATCTTAAATAAAAATCACAGATTATATATCTTAAGAGTTAACTATCTTAAATTTAAATATCTTAGTTAAAATATCTTAAATAAAATATCTTAACTACATAATAACATATATGCGATCTGGAACATAATCATAAATATCGCAACAAACATTTGATTCTTAATAACACCAAAACGATTTTTCATATCCAACATAGCAACTGGTACCACATTGAAGTTTGCTGCCATTGGTGTTAATAACGTACCACAGAATCCCGTTGTTAACGCTAACATTCCTACAACTGTTGGATCTGCACCTAATGATAATACAAACGGCCCACCGATACCAACAGTCATAACTGTAATGGCTGCAAATGCATTTCCCATAATCATTGTAAAGAATACCATACCTAAGCAGTATACGATAATTCCAATTGTTAAGTTCCCCTCTGGTATGATGCTTTGTACATACAGAGCGATTACTTCACCAACACCTGCTTTCGTAAAAACAGCACCCAGTGCCGCTAATAGCATCGGAAGGATACTTAATGGACCTACCGTAGACAGTAATCGTTCTGTATCTGTTAAAAATACTTTAGGTGTATTTTCTTTAGACATAATCATTAAGAATACAATACCAAATAATACACCCACTGCAACACCAACAAGTGCTCCAAGATCAGTTAACGTAGCAAAAATAATGGCACAAATACCAATTGATAATGCTGGTATAAATACTTTCATACCATTTTTCTTACGTAGTCGTTCTCTTTGCTCTGCTGTTGGAAGTTCCACCTTACCTGGCTTCACCTTCTTAAGCATTGCTGGAATTACCATGATAAAAATCATTATACCACTAATAACCGATCCGTGTTCGAAAGCATTGATAAAACGCCCAAACGATATCAGCACACCTAACGTTACCCAAAAGATACAAGTAGGAATACGAGAGGTGTTTTCTTTATCTATAGCATTTTTAATTCCTGTATATATTGCAAGAAGTCCTATAATGATATATACAACTTCTAATAGTTTTGTTCCTAATGTCACACTGGTATCAGTAAAAAATGAAATCATTGACATTAATTGCTTCCTCCCTCTCTATTTGTTTTCTACCTTATCTTCTTGACCTTGTGTCTTTGTAGCAGCTTGTTTATAAAACTTTTTCGATAATGATTTATCCTTTTGAATAAAGTACACCATACCAACTACTACTGCAACAATTGCTGTTGGAATTGCTACTTTAGCTAGATCCGCTAACTCTACTTCATAACCTAGTGAAGCTAAGGTACTTTGAATTAACAAACCACCAGAACCACCGATAAATAATACTTGGCAGAAAAACCAAGCGATATTTTCCATCGCTGAAGCCATTCCTTTGATTTCCTCCACATGCTCTTCGTTTGGCTCTTTACCACTGGCTTCAATTGCCCCCGTTGCCATAGGCATGATAATTGGTCGTACAAATCCGGCTACGCCACCAAAATTCACATTGAAAGCACCAAACACCCCTCGCATTAAACCATAAGCTGCAATTACTTTACCACTGGTTGGATTCTTAATTTTTCCTATCAATTTAGCAGCTGTTTCCTTTAATCCGTTCCGTTCTAACGTACCAGTAACTAGCATAATCAAAATAAAGATTGCCATGCTTCTATTGTTAACGAAGTTTTCCCCTAATGTAGAAAGTAAATCTGTTGGTGTAAGACCACCAACAATAGCTGTAACAATAGCAGAAAGCATGATAATCAATATTGAATCTAGCTTGAATGTAAATCCTAAGATAATAATTAGGATCCCTAATAATTTGATCATACTTCTCTCTCCTTGTTCTTCCATTTTGGACATTTGTATTACTCGTAAAGACATTATACTTTATTTTTCGACATTTTTCATTGGTTATTCCTGGCACTGCTTAGATGTACATTTTCCGCATAAAAAAAGACTCAAGTCAAATGACTTGAGCCTAAGCTAAACTATATATAGATTATAAATTAATAATTCTCTTTTCTTACTTCAAAATAACTTTGTGAATATTTGCATACTGGACATACTTCAGGTGCTTTTTTACCCATTACTAGATGTCCACATACACGACATTCCCACATTGTTTCTTCACCTTTTTCGAATACTTTTTGCATCTCAACATTATTTAATAATGCACGATATCTTTCTTCATGTGATTTCTCTATTGCAGCAACTCTACGGAAACGTTCAGCTAATTCTTTGAAGCCCTCTTCTTCTGCATCTTTTGCAAATCTATCATACATATCTGTCCATTCGTAATGCTCACCTTCAGCTGCATGTAATAGATTCTCTGCAGTAGAACCAAGATTACCCAACTCTTGGTACCAGATTCTTGCATGCTCTTGTTCATTTCGAGCTGTTTTTAAGAAAATCTCAGATAATTGATCATAGCCTTCTTGACTTGCAATGTTTGCAAAGTATGTATATTTGTTACGTGCTTGACTTTCTCCTGCGAATGCTTCCATTAAGTTTTTCTCAGTCTTTGTTCCGGCATAAGTATTACCGTTTGAAACCTTTTCTTCTACTTTAACAAATGCAGAAGCTGGTTGTTTACATATAGGACATGTAAATCCTTCTGGTAATTCTCCTTCATGAATATATCCACATACAGAACAACGGTATTTTACAATTTCACTCATTTTAATTTTCCTCCTATACATTGACTATTATTACACTTATTACTATAATATGTTTTTTATGCTAAGTCAATATTACTAGTCGAGATAATGAGGAGATACGTGGCTTCTCCAATTGTACTCCTACCCATACCAAAAACAGTTGCCGCTTATGCTAATCTAACAAAGCGGCAACTGTTCTTTAATTATATATTTAATACTGCATCGTATGCTTCACTTACAGCATCAAGTACTTTTCTAACTTTCACACTATCTCCTACATTTACGATGGTATAATCCTCTTTTAAAGCCTCATACAAATCAGTGTTTGGCACAAATCCCATGGCTAAGACAACCGTATCGCATGTTATGTCTTCTTCTTGCCCGCTACATTGTACCAATACGTGATTTTCCTTTATCTCCATTAATTTAGTTGAGGTCTTTGCTGTAATATTGGTATGATTTAATAGCTGATTTAACATCATTGCATTCTGGATAAATACTGGTTCTGGAAGTACATGATCTGCCATCTCTACTAAGGTAACCTTCTTACCTTTTTCCGCTAATACAACTGCGGTTTCACATCCTACTAAACCAGCTCCAATGATTGTGACTTCCTTGCCTACTGGTACTTTATTCTGTAAAACATCTGTGGCTGCTACAACATGTCCCATGTGAATACCTGGTATTGATTTTGGTCTTACAGGTAATGCTCCTGCTGCATAGATAATTAGATCAGGTGCATAGCCATCGACCAATTCCTTCGTAGCCTCCACACAATATTTTATTCGGATTTCAAGCTTTTTCATCATAACTGCATAATAGGATAAAATCTTATTTCCATCTCTTTTAAAAGATGGAAGACAGGCATTATGAAAATTGCCACCTACATGATCTAGCTTTTCCCATACTTCAACATCATGTCCAGCTTCTGCTGCTGCAATTGCTGCTTGACAGCCCCCAGGACCAGCACCAATTATTAAAACTTTCTTTTTCTCTTCTGCCTTGTTTAAAACCTTTAGAGTTTCAAATCCTGCCATAGGATTAACAGCACACCGAATATGAGCACCTTCACAAACACTCTTTATGCAACCTTCGTTGCAATAGATACAAGAGCGTATCTCATCGTTTTTGTGTTCCATAATTTTATTGGGGAAATCAGGATCAGCTAAAAATCCTCTTCCCACTCCCACAATGTCAATATATCCATTCTCTAAGGCTGTTTCCGCTTTGTCCGTATCTGAAAGTCTACCATTTGAGATAATAGGAAGGGAAGTAACTTCTTTTATTTTTCTAGAAGCAGATAACTGTAATACCGCTTCTTGTTGATAAATCGGTGGCATTGCCAAATACCAATTATCATGACAACCCACATCAATATGTAATGCATGCACCCCTTTTTGTTCTAGCATTCTGGCTATCTCGATTCCTTCCTCTATGGTTCTGTAACCAGCTTCTTGTGGAAGGTAATGGCAAGGCGTGAATTTTACAATCATCGGAAAATCATTTCCTACTGCTGCTTTAATACCATCAATCATTTCATTTAAAAATCGCATTCTATTTTCGAAGCAACCACCATACTCATCAGTACGTATATTCCATCTTGGAGTCATGAATTTATCCGTCAGGTATCCGCCATAGGCATGTACCTCAACCGCATCAGCTCCAGCTTTTTTCGCCAGTGCGACAGTTTTCACTACTTCACCTTGAATAAATTTAATTTCCTCGATGGTTAAAGCTTCATAAGTCATTTCGGAACCCGGATATAATGGTAGCGCCGATACGCAAGCAGGCTTTTGTCGACCAGGTGCCATCAGCCCTAAGCCAGAGCCTGGCATAATCTGAATACAGACTTTACAGCCATAGGCATGTGCTCTATCCACTAGCTTCTTATACCCCGCAAAACTATCTTCATTTAGCACAGAGGAAGGGCTATGTCCTTCAATTTCTTCAGTAGCAATTATGTTTGTAAGCAGCATTGCTGCCCCACCTTCAGCTCTTCTTACATAATACTCCACTGTTTTATCGTCAAAATTGCCTAACTCTGGTCCCATTGCAACCATAACGATACGATTTTTTAATTCTAGGTTACCGATTTGTACCGGCTGTAGTAGTTTCATGATTTTCCTCCTATAGTATCTGTATTTATTTGATAATTTTATCACAAAGTTCCACTGTATGCAACTAATAATTTTAGCAAATCCCCCCTGCAACTATTATCAGTTGAATTTTTTCTTCAATATACAGACTTCTAGCTAATCCAGTATAATACCATTAGAATAAATTTTATATGAAATGTTCTATTGTATAGAACTTAACTTAACTCAATTTTAATTTATATGATTGGATTATTATGAAACTATAATCTTATAAATTCGTAGTTGCCTAATCATCCTTAAAATTCTTTTCTTAGTTTTCTTTTCTTAGTTTTCTTTTCTTAGTTTTCTTTTCTTAGTTTTCTTTTCTTAGTTTTCTTTTCTTAGTTTTCTTTTCTTATATTTATTTAGCTAGTATTTATATAGCTAGTATTTCAATCCTGAAGAAACAGTAGCTATATAAAAAAATAAATGGTACAATATACATTGTTCGCCTTACGCCATAAGGCTAGTTTAAATAAACTCGTAGAAAGGGGACTATATGTCATCCATCAAATGTTTAGAACGTGCACTAGATATTCTTGAGTTAATGTACAGTCATGGAGGAAAAATGACATTAACTGAAATATCCAATCACCTTTCTCTATATAAGAGCACCGTATTAAGAACATTAGAAACACTCGCAGAAAAGGATTTTGTTCATAGAGATGAATATACTGGTGTGTATTCGTTAGGTTCTAAAGTTTTCATGCTGGGAATGGTTGCTGCCAGCAGTTTACCCTTAAGCAAAACAGCAAAACCACAGTTAACTTATCTTTCTGAAAAGTATGATGAATACGCTAATCTTAGCATTTTAGATAAAGGAATAAACACCAATAGCTCTACTACTTCAAGCGATGATCAAAACTTTGTTATTGTATTTCAGCAGTATTTAAATGATAGTTACACGAACACACTAATAACGCCTAGTCAGTGTGAGAACAGTGATGTTTTCTTACCTCCTGTATATATGTGCTTTCTTGCCTATACCTCAGGTGATTTGAATCTGCAAGAACATCTTAATAAAATCAACAAAAGAAATATTGGTCAGAAGTGGAATCTAATAGATTTCACAAAAGAAATAGATACCATAAGAGAAAACGGTTATGTTTTACAAGAAGTTGATCATAGAACAGGTCAGGTTTGCATCGCCGCTCCTATATTTAACAAGGGCAATGAGTTTCTTGGAACCCTTAGTATTGTAGTTTCAAAAAGCAAGTTAAATAAGTATACTGCTTCGCTCATAATCGAAGATATAACCCAGTCAGCGGAAATCATTACAAAACAAAGTAGGTAATGCAACTAATAACCAAACGAACAAGAGGACAAAAAAAAGAGCCCTTTAGGGCTAGTCTGAGGAATAAATGCAGTTAGCAAATCCTCAGATGCTCTCGGGCTCTTATTCTATATTATTCCATAGATTGACTTAACATCCAGTATGCCTTACTATAGTCTTCAATAACTTCATCCATATACGATGAAATAATAACAGCTGATGCCTCTTCTGCTTTTACTTTAATGAATTCAGCTTTCTTTTTAACATATCCAAAGTCTTCTAATACATTCTTAAGAACTTCTTTTCCAGAAATCTTAACATTTTCAGCTTCTTTGATTTTACTAATTTCTAAGTAATCTTTCATAGTTCCAAGAGGTTGACCGCCTAACATTAATATCTTCTCAGCAATCTCATCTATTTCACTATTAACTCCATTATAATATTCTTCTAACTTACTATGCAGTACAAAGAAATTCTTTCCTTTTACGTTCCAATGATAATTTTGTAATTTTCTATATAATACATTTAAGTCCGCTAAAAATTCGTTTAATTCTTTTAATAATTCTCCCATATTAAATCCTCCTTGTGTTTAAAAATTATTTTCTCAGTTAGTTTTTCCTAACCATGTATATATCATAACACAGTTCTAGAGAATTTGCAATACTAATAATAGTAATTATTACTGATTTATTATTTGGTAGTATTTAAAAGTACACTATTCATTTCAACAACATCAGTTTTAACTAATCAAAGATTCTCGAATCTAAGCTGGACATCTATCATACCATACATTACCATCAAAAATCTTTCAAGGTAATGTATGAAAATATTCGAAACAACATATCCTCTTATTGTAAAAACAATCTGAATGTAGGAGGGAACAAAGATGTCAAATCAAAGTAACCAAAGCATTCAATCCTCAGAGGCCTTCGAAAACATTTATGTTGGAGATGAACCAATTGGCAGGTAAGGCTTATAGGACTAGACTGTCGACAGTACAGTCTTATAAGCCGAAACGTTTTTACTAAAAGATGATGAAGGGTTTCTACTTTTCATTATCATGATAAGGAGCTACTTATTGCATACCAAGTATGTACATAAGTAGCTCCTTTCTTCTATGTTTATACTATTTATAAATATTACATACCTTTACATGATTCAATATAAATGCTACTTCCCTTACTTTAATTATATCCATATATTGTAACCCACAAATCTTTCTAATCGATGCATGAAAGTATATCGAACAACACATACTATTACTGTAAAAACAATCTGAATGTAGGAGGGAACAAAGATGTCAAATCAAAGTAACCAAAGCATTCAATCCTCAGAGGCCTACGAAGACATTTATGTTGGAGATGAGCCAATTGACAGGTAAGGCTTATAGGACTAGACTGTCGACGGTACAGTCTTATAAGCCGAAACGTTTTTACTAAAAGATTAAGGAGCTACTTATATTGCATACCAAGTATGTACATAAGTAGCTCCTTTCTAATTGAAGATTATTCGACACCCTTTAGAGCTGCTACCATATCAAGTTTCTTTAGTTTTCCTGAGAACATGATACTAACAACTATCGAAACTAGTAAGGTTGTGCCTGAACAAAGTAAGAAAGAAGGTATGGATAAAGTAGCCGTCATATCGAAGGCATCACCCATAATGTCGACCATATATTGAACCATAAGTAGTCCTGTCGGTGTTCCTACAATAATACCAAATATTGATAACCAGGTGTTCTGAATCAATAGCATTTTTCTTAATTTTGATGCATTAAAACCAACAACTTTTAATGTTGCTAATTCCTTTTCTCTTTCTGCATAAGCTAGTAAACCTAAATTATACAAGATTAGTAATCCCAGTAAGGCAGCCACAACGATAAGTAGAACGACTATGATTGTCATTGTTTCCATAGATACATCCCAAGCCTCTAACATAGACTTCTTTGTAAATATCTTCTTAATCTGATCCGAATGAATGTCATCTTCTGCTACATCTGTTGCAATATAACTAGGAATGAAATCATATCCGGCTTCCTCAACAACTTTTCTTGTAGTTGTAATTCCTACCCCCATCGGCATACGATTAATTATCGTAACTGTTGCTGTTTCCCATTTTTCTGCATCTAATAAGTGCCAAGAAATCTCGTCACCCTCTTTTATTCCTAACGCCTCCGCGGTTTTTTGTGTAATAGCAAAATCAGAATCTTGCAGAGTGTCAATCTCTAGGTTACTATTCGTAAACCGGTATAATCCTTTCCCCTCTACTGCCGTAAATGAAAGTATCTTTTTTTTATTTTTCGCTTTAACAATTATAGAATCCTCCATAATCAGCTCTCCTTGTAACTCTTTGGACAAAGACTCTGCATCATATAGGGTAGTTTCTTTCTTTAATTCCACTCGGTTATCAAAGTTTTGTATATCCTCGTATAACCAATCTCGCATATTCTTAAACGAATCATTCATCGAAGCGGAACATACTAATAGTGCCATACAGCATAGGGTTCCTGCGAATCCCATTAAGCAACGAATCTTTGATCTAGATAGATCCCTCAGATTATACTGCACCGAGAAGCTTAATTTGTTCCAGAATGGTAACTTTTCGAATATACTGCGTTTTCCCTTTTTTGGTGCTGCTGGTTTTAGTGTATCTGCAGGATTCACCGCTAGAACTTTTCTACAACTTAGATACGTTGTTAACGTACACGCAACAACCGTTATCATGCCTACCAAGAAAAAGCTAACACTATAACCTCCCTTCCACTCTGGTAGGGTATAAGCCGAACTCATGGAAGGAATGAATAATCTTGGTAGAGTCACAGGACCAAGGGCAACTCCTAATGCAGCCCCAACCGCAGATAGCCAGAAACCGTATGCCATGTAATGTCGCAGAATCTTTCCTTTCTTCATACCAAGTGCTTTCATGGTACCGATTTGTGTTCTTTGGTTATTTACAAGACGATTCATTGTTGTAATGATGGCTAGAATAGCAATTCCAACAAAAGCGATTGTAAATACTATCATCATCGCTTCATGCTGTTTCATCTCGTCTTGTAGTTGATTTACTCCAGGTATACTTTCTCTTGTGATAAAGTAACTATAACCTCCATCCAATGCTTCACTTATTTTATCTTCTAGCGATCCGACGTCGGTAAGGTCTGTCGTTATAACCATTTGTGTAAACGGAATAAAGGCTTTCTTTGCTTCTTCACTTATATTCTTTACTACAACGTTCTCTGCATTCTTTCCCTGTAGACCAAGCGCCTCCATAGGAATTGTTTCGTAAGAAGCTATTGCAATTCCCACTTTAGAGAAATCCGGTATTATAGCATCGTCATCTGTATAATATGTATATTCTGGTGAATAGATAATTCCGCCTATTTTCAGCGTAAGTTGATTACCTTCTATATCAAAGGTATATTCATCTCCAACAGTTAAGTCATTGGCATCTGCAAATCTCTTATCTAGCCAGACATGTTTACTATCAGTTTGGTCAAATTCTTCCCCTTGTACAACCTTCGGTTTACTGATATCATTTTCTTCTTGAAAGTACAAGTAGATTGTTGGCTTTTGCTCACTCTCACCAACTGCTGTCAAGAATAATCTTCTTTGTGCATCCGTAATCCCTTCGATATCTTTAACTGCTTGTAAATCATCTTCAGTAAAATTCTCTCCATAAATCCATGCATCACCTAGATTTGTCTCTTTATTATAGGAGTTTCTGATCTCCCGTATACCTGCAACTTCTCCTCCAACTCCTGCATAGACATATACACCAAGAAATGCTAACAAGAATATAGATATAAACTGCATCTTATTCCATTTCATATCTCTTAACATCTTATGTAACAGCATCACCAATTCACCTCACTTACTGGAACTGGAGATTCATTCACTTTAATTTCTCTAATTTTTCCACTCCGCATACGAATTACTTTATCCGCGCATTGGGCAAAAGCTGTATTATGAGTAACAATAATGACAGTTTTATGTCTTTCTTTACACATCTTCTGCAACAGCTCTAAAACTGCTATCCCTGTTTCTGAATCAAGTGCTCCTGTAGGCTCATCTCCTAGAATAATTTTAGGATTTTTACTCAATGCTCTAGCAATGGATACTCTTTGCTGTTCTCCACCCGATAACTGAGATGGGAATTTATTCTTATGTTCCTGCAATCCAACCGCATCTAATAATTCCGAAGGATCTAATGCATCTTTCACAATTTCTTTTGTAAGAGCAACATTCTCGTACGCAGTAAGACTTGGTAATAAGTTATAGAACTGAAATATAAAACCAATATTCTCTGCCCGTAATCTTGACATCTGATTATCATTCATTGTACTAATTTCTTCGCCATTAATCCGTATACTTCCACTGGTTGGTTGATCCATTCCCCCAAGCATATTCAAAACTGTTGATTTTCCAGCCCCCGATTGACCAAGGATTACCACAAACTCTCCCTCATCAATCGTGAAATCCACATGATTAACTGCTATCTGCTTACTTTCTCCTGTTCCATACTCCTTGACTACATCTTTAAATGTAATTAATTCATTCATAGACACTCCCCCACTCATTTAATTCCAACATACAATAGCACCACTTATATATTGGTTTACGCAAAAAAAACGGGTTTAGTATACTATACCCGAATAAAAAAAGACTTCAAGCATAGCATACCTGCTACACATGAGTCTCGCTATTTAAGACAAGCCAGATGAAAGTCATCAGGATGTTGACTTGCCACACTAAATTGTGCTACCTACTCCCTCACGAGTTATTTCGTTTTCTTTTACTTTATTAGGTTACCATATTTTACCTTCATGTGTCAATTATTAATACTTTTATTTCAAATCAAATCAATCCTTCCTTAGATAATTCCATCAACAATTCATCTGATGTTGTTTAAGATACAAAAAAAATCCTTAGCCACATCGTTTGGTTAAGGATTTTTCTTGTTTACTGCAAGTATGAAGTTCTTAATAATGTCTTCTACATATGGCAAATACTGTGGTTCAAGATTTGATAGCATCTTTGTTAAAACAGTTAAATCGTTGGCACCCTCTCGTCCTAGTACAATGTAATCTGCCGAGGTGCTTAATGCATTGCATAATTTGTAAAGAGTTGCAGAAGACATACCTCTTCTACCAAGTTCGATTTGAGCAAGAAACTGAGGAGAAACATCAATACATTCTGCTAATTTCTCTCTGCTTAACTTTTGTTCTTCTCTCTTTATACGAACACGCTGTCCCATTTGAATATCCAAATCTTTTTTCATATTTAACCTCTTAGTTTCATTCTATATGAAGCTATTAGTTTATAAAACAATCTAAAAGACATTGAATTCTAATAGCTATTAGCTTATAATAAGTAGTATATGTAATTATATGAGAAATATAAGTAAAACCAGCCAACCGAATGGGAAAGTTGCTGTAGGAATTGAAACAAGTCTGCAGTGTCTATAATTGATTATTATAGCTACTAAGGAAAGGAGAAGAAATAGTGAATTTTCCTATAATTCATTATGCGCAGAAAATACTATGAAAATTCTAATAGATGAACTAAAAGATATCAATCTTATGAAAAACATATTTCATGTTTTACGTCTAGTTGACGTAAAACACAAGAGAATTATTGAAGATTATTATAGAAAATCATGCAAGCCCTATATTATGGAATTTGATTTTAACGGACATATAGAAGAATATAAGAAATGTTATGAAATCGATAGTACGACATATAAATTGGAACAATTCAACCAGTTTTTGTTTTTTATTGCATTTCAACCTGTACAAATACAGAATACTCGTTATGTTTTGGAATGTGTTTCAGATATCACAAAAAGTACAGAATCCAGCCATTATTTCAAAATACTAGATGATGCTTATAAACTATCTATTACCGATGAACTGACAGGCATCTATAATAGAAGATACATAAATCATGCCCTTCCCAATGCGATTTCTACCTGTAGCACAGGTAATAAGCCTCTTACTGTGATTTTTATAGATTTGGATTATTTTAAAGAGATAGATGACTTATATGGTCATGCAGCAGGAGATTATCTATTATCACAATTAGCACTAGACTTACAAGAGCATTTTATCCATCAAATTGATTGGGTCGCACGTTATGGCGGTGATGAATTTCTGCTGTGTTTAAGTGATACAGATTGTAAGAAGGCAAGAACAATAGCCGAACAAATAAGAACCGTTATCGAGAAAAAGACATATGCTTACAATAGTCATCCCATACATATTACATGCAGTCTTGGAGTATATACCGTGGATCATCCCGATTCTCACACATCCTATGATTCAATACTACAGGAAGTAGATAAACATCTATATCAAGCTAAAAAAGCAGGTAGAAACCAAGTTAGTGTAAGATAACTTGGTACTTCTTCCCTCTATCTAAACAAATATAATAATTATACTTTCTGGTCTTTCTTAGTCTTGTTTATTGGTAATAACCGATCTCCAATACTACATCAAAATGTTCATAAGAATAGCCCCACGCTAATGCGCAGGGCTTTCTTATGAACGGAGACGGTGGGATTCGAACACTTGATCGGGAGTGTCCCCTGTAATGATTCTAATTACCCTTGAAATGTAAACTCAAGTGTCCTAAAGGTGCCACATTGTATAACCAAAAGATTACGAATTTCAAATGATAAATAGATGTTTTATTATAATCATTCACCGTGATGCTAAGATTAATTATTTTCGAAACATTCTTCTTAACTATTATAGATTTTCTGTTTCTGATTATTGAATTCTTTTTGAGTAAGGATCCCCCATCTAACACACTTTTCAGTTCTATTAACCTTTTACTCAGATCAATTCCATACTCCGTACTAAAAGCTATAGAAAGTTTCAATTTTCTTTCTTTACAGTTAGCAATTCATATATTAATTTCTATTTTGACAACTGTAGCAGTCTTTCATCTAGCAAATCGAATAGAAAATCTGTTGGATCCGAACCAGAATCTTTCATTTTAATCATTTCATATATAATTAAATCATTAATATTAAGTATTATTTTACCAGATTCTTTAATAATTCCATCAGAAGCTTTAAGTGCGTTATTACTAGCACCACTTCGAGAAATTATTATTGCAACATTTCTTAATGCCTTAGCGAATAAATACTTTTCAGTTGTATAAATCTGATTTTGAGAAATCTTTTCACTGTAATTTTTAAATTCAAATAATAAATACCTTGATTTAAAATCATTAATGAAAATCGACCAAATTCCATCTTCACTTTTTATTCTACAAATCAAATCAAATCTATGTAAACCATCATCTGTCCTATTTTGTTTGTGCCAACCATCAAGTGAATTATCAAAAAGATATTTTAGTATTTCCGTACATTTATTTTCATATTCAGCAAATGCACGTTTACCTGGCTTAATTCTTAGTAATTCACTATATAATATTTCTCCTTTGTTGTTTTCATCTAATGTAATTTTACCTTTCGTGTTATTAACATTACTTTGATAATTAAATATTTTATTAATATCACATGGATTTCCCTTAATATCATTTTCATTATCACTTTTTAAGCCTAGTACTTCTATTAGCTCTTTTTTAACTTCCGGAATTGAATTTGAGAGAAATAATATATTCTCAATGTCAATTATATTTACCCCAAAGTCTATTTCATAAGATACTTTATAGAATTCATCTAATTTAGCGGATATTAGAAGTACACTGTTTGGTATATTAATATCTAAAGAATTTCTTCGCACCTTTTCTAGAGCTTTTTCAATTAAGTTTAAATTCACACTAAAATTTCTATACATTTTAATTTCCACTATAGTTTTTTGTTGATCACTATTGGTAATAATTGCATCTATTTCAATACGCTTATCATTTATCGTAAACAACTTATTGGTTTCAATTTCACAAAAATGATGCTTCAATATTTTAATACATATTTCTTCAAATTTTTTATACATATCAAAGCTTTTATCCATGCCAATATCTCCATTTATCTATATCTCATTTATATAAATTACCATAACATACTAACTTGCTTAACTAGTCATCAAATTAATACAAGCAAATGTTTGAAAGATTTCTACTTGGAGGTAATATCATTTCAGTTACTATATACATATAATATGTATCTCTATGGAAATTATCTTTAACGGTTTTTCAACTGGGTTCTTATTTAATAACTATAGGCATCACTTCAATTACTTTACCCTGAATCTTACAATTCATATCAGATGTTAAAATAATATTCTTAAAATCTTCAGAGTCATTAACAGGAACTAATGTTATACTGTCACCATTTTTAGTATACTTTTTACACATAGCATCACCATCGATATTAAAAATTCCCAAATCATCATTATCTAGATACTCAACTCTTTTAACTAAGACAATACTTCCATCAGGAATTAATGGTTCCATACTTTGTCCTGATATTCTTACTGCAAAATCTGCTTCATTATTATAAACTTCATAATCTTCAGCTTGGACATCGCTACTTTCTATGTAAAAACCGTTACCTGCACAAGCAGCAATATCATATAATAAAATAACTTTACTTTGAGTATCTCTAGTTATTTCATAAGTCATAGAAAATTCTTCATCACTATCAACAAACTCTTCTTTAATAGAACTAAAAATAGATGAAATCCAACTAAATATGTAATTTCCCTTTTTTAATACATCATTGACCATATGATTAGTAAATTCAATATTTGTGGTAAAATTATTCCCTTTGAAAATACCTTCATAAAACTTACGTGAGTCAAACTGCAAATCACTCCCATTAATCGAAAAGATTGTTAGAGAATCCTCCTGAATGACATATGCGTCTTCTACAAAATCAAACGTTAGTAACCTTTTCATATCGCTTCCACCTCTTTTGAATAGTATCTAATCCTCCGTCAATATTATCAGCAACTATATCAAGTATATTGTAATCATTACAAACAAATTCTAATGCACCTGATTGAACTTGAATCTCCTCATCTAATTGCCTCATAAATATTAAATTATCAATATCTAAATTCACAATAAATTGAGGGTTATGTGTTACCATAATAATTTGCCGATTTTCACCCATAGTCTTAAATCTATCTAGCAAATATGTTTTTATAGCACTTTGAGAAATATTATCCTCTGGTTGATCAATTATATAAATGCCATCTTTAGTAGTTTCATAGGATAAAATATCAAAGTATACTTTTGCATCTAATCCTGAAGACATCTCTGCATACTTATCTGTGCCTTCACAGATAATAGTGTTTTTTTGAGACAAATCTTCATTAATAATATTATCTAAACTACTTTTTAAAAATTGTAGAACTGGAACCGTAGGATCATATCTTAGTAATATATCTTGCAGTTCAGATTTAGTTATTGTTTCCCAATCAATTACTTTATTTACTTTTATTAATTTACTTAAACGTGATATCAAATAATCTTTCCCTATCCTATCAACATTTAATCTTGATATAAACTCATAATCAAATATTTTATTACAGTTTGGACTTATTTCTGTTTCTTCGATTGAAGGTTGATATACAGATAATTCGTCTCTCAATTTCATAATCTCAATAAGTTGCGTTTTTAAATTTAATGTATTAGTGGCAAATGAAGAGTTTTTCTTTTGATTATCAGATACGCTTTTTGTATGTTCTTCTCCAACTTTGTCGATTATTTTTGCTATTTTTTCTATTCGTTGAGATTCAATATCTATTACTTTTATCTTTTTCTCATATTTTTGCTTTATTTTAGTGAATTTATCAATAGTTATCTTAATAAAATCAACATCTTCACCATCTAAATCGGGGGACAAACCAAGTAATTTATCCAATGAAATTAACGTTTCATCTATACTAGAAGTAATGTTACGTATCTTTGAATTTTTTGGCTTGCTACTTCGTAAATTTTTCAGGAATGTCATACTTTCAGCATTACTTTCAGACACAACTATTGAAAAAGTTCTTAGATTTTCTATGTATGTATCTAACTGAAACTTCTTTTTAAGATAACTAATCATTTTATCAATCTCATTGTTTATAATACTCTTATATGGCTGTGCATCAACAGTCGAAGGAAAATGCTTTCCTAAAAATTCAGTTGCATTTAATATATTTTCTTCGAATTTTGTGCGAACTTCTCCTTGCATGTCAAAGCAAAAAATTTGATTAATAGGAATTGCTGTTTTTATTTTAAGATTGTTTCTTTTTAAATGATTTTTATAGCCATCCCGAATTTTTGTCGGTAATTTTATCCCACCTTTCTCAAAGGATGTTAAAGCATGTAGAAGCATAGATTTACCAACTGAATTATCACCAATAACAACATTAATCCCCTTTGACATTGGTATTGTTATCCGTTTATTATTGCTCTCCAATTCAATAAACTCTATTGAATGCTTATCATTATTATTAAAAAAACTATTGACCATTTTTAATCGAGTATGATCAGTCATTGCCATTACTAATCCTTTAAAAGTAGGAAGACATTTGGCATAAGTATAAGGAAACTCTTCCAAGTTATCTATAGGGTCTTCAGCAGGATAAACACTCCAGTCATGACAATCAGTTCCCGTTACAAAGCGTAACATTTTATCTAATCCTTCTTGAATCAAAAAAGTTTTATTTAGCACCTCATTTCGTTTATTCTTGAATTCAAATGCTTCAAAATAGTCAGTATATACAAACTCGAGGAATTTATCATTACCAAGAATATTAGCATCATTGTCCCTAGGCTTTCTACTAGTAAGTGTATTCTTCTGATGCGCAATTAATATAGTATCGATATCAATTAATCTTAACAGTTGAAGAAATCTTTCTTCTGGGTAAGCCCCATCACAATCTGGTCTATTTTGATTTAAAACAGTCTCAATATTTTTAATCTTAACATCATCTAAGTCAGAAAATATAGTAACAATATGTATAACCTTACTTGATAGTTCATGCTCAAACTTAACGGTAAACTCTATACCTGGTAAAACTTTTTGTATCGTGTTTGATTCATTTTCCGCTAATTTTAAGGCAACATACATTTCGTAGGAAAACATATCATGATCAGTAATAGCACAAATATTCACTCCATTTTCACTTAGTTTATTTATAAGTATCGATATATTCTCAAGTGTGTTATTTATAACTTTCTTCCCGTCTTTACTGGAAGATACTTTTGAATGGATATGTAAATCAATTTTCATTCCAGTCTCAACGATGTTCTGCATAATCAGCACCTCATTATAATTTACATTATAGTACCTTTAGTTAATAAAGGAATTCTAAATATTTCTCCATAGTTGTTATATATCTTTTAAAAGATTAAGTATTGCACTTTGCCACTATCGAGTCACGTCTTCTTGTAATGAAAAAGGCATTCTTTCTATAATATATTGAGTGTCCTAAAAGGATCAAAGAACTACCTTTGAATTTTTATTATTTTCAAAATACACACAATAATAGATATATTTTTCTAAACGACTTATATATTCAATATCATTCTTGGATTTCTTTACTTTTTCAGAGTAATAATTATAGTCATTCCAGATCAATTTAAATTCTTCAGAATTTTGCTGTAGTAAGTAAACATTCTCCCAATAACTGGACTCATTTTCTGTATGTATCTTATTGCTAAGTAGATGATTAACTTTATTTCTAATAATATCATAATCAATTTTTTTTACATCTTCTCGAATAAGGAAACTTAATATGATTTTATCAATATCTTTCTGTTTATTCTTTTTTGGGTAATATGGTGTCCCGCCTTTCCCATTATTAAATAACCCTGATTTAACAGTTGTCACACCAAATATAGTTGCTGATAAAGCAACTATAGATCCTAATAAAGTTGGAAAGTTTTCAACAAATAATATCACTCCTTTATCAGATGATAAGCATATGTAAGTCCATATTGATAATATAACTATATCGATAAATATAACTAACAAAATTAATGTTTTTGATATTATTATTTTCCCTTCAATCTCTTTATGCATTAATACCTCTCTCTCTATTATTTATTAAAAGTGATGAAATCAGGTTGTACTACACTAAAAAATATGAATTTATTAAACTTTATTCCTCAATTCCAAAACTTTGGATAGTAATACAATTGTAGCAGATAAATAGATTAACATAACTATCTTTATTTATTATCTTCCTATCAAATACCATTTTATTCTATTTTCCCACTTTTTTCAACCAAATCTTTACTAATTTGATAAATCCGATAAATCGATAAATAAGCAGGAGCCATGGTCATAGAGCACGGAGTTGCCCTTCATTTAAAAAATATTTATTGTATCTATATATTCTTGATCAAATAAGAAGGAGTTGCTATAGATTCAAATTCACCTCCTTATATTAATCCAATTCCATGTCGTTAATTAAAGGTGTCCGACAGGTGCCCATCACCCTGTCACCAGTAACCTCCCATCATCAGCAGTTACCTCCATTTTCCAATTTCATATTATTCCACCTAAGTTCTCTAATTCCCAACACATCCTTTACTCTCCTGCCACTTCCCGACTATCGACTTCAGATTCTTGCAATCAAGAATCAAAAAAAGCCCTAACCCCTTAGGATTAGGACTAAGCATTATGAACGGAGACGGTGGGATTCGAACCCACGTACCCCGAAAGGCTACCGCATTTCGAGTGCGGCTCGTTATGACCTCTTCGATACGTCTCCCTTTGAACTATATTTTACAATTAGTAGTTCCACTCCTATTTTATCAATCAATCTACCAGTTTTAATCATTTCTTCTATATCTGTACAGTATGTTACGGCTTCTTTTAATATCTCTATGGTGAAGTTGTTTGTCTGTGTCAGATACTTGTTTACGGCAAAAGGTGGAACACCAGCTTTTTGGCTCATCGCTGAACTTGCCATGCCTAAACGTTTCATCTCTTTGATTTGTAAGAGAATGTTAAAATGCCTTGTTATTAAGAATAATATTGACATCGGTTTTTCTTTTAGCGACAACAAATCATAGTATAAGGCAAGTGCTTGCTCTTGACGTTTACTTGCGATTGCATCAATCATCTGAAAGATTTTATTCTCTAACTGTGTTGTACAAACGGCGTCGATATCCACTTCTGTTATAACGTCACGGTCCATTGCATAGCACACAAGTTTCTCAATCTCTGTTTGTAGATTCTCCATATCAGAACCCGTCTTGTTTAGGAAATACATCAATGTTCTCTCCGTGATCTTCTTATTATCTTTTGACAATAAGGAAGCAACCCATAATTTTAAGTTTGCTTCATCCATACCATTCATCTCTGAGATTCGCCCAACATCTTTTACGGCTTTATACATACGATTTCGCTTGTCTACTTCTTCTTCCACAAAGATAAAATGTGTTGTTTCAGGTATGTTTTTCATATAGTCTGCTAGATCGCTGGCATTCTTAAAGAACCCACTGTTCTCGATAACAACCACACGTCGATCTGCAAAGAAAGGCAATGTATTCGCAATGCCAATTACTTCTGGCACATCAATACCCTTTCCATCAAAATGAGAGTAATTCATGGATTCACCCTCGCCGACCATAGCTGCTTTTAATTTATTCTTATACAAATTCTTTAAGTATATCTCGCTACCATATATCAAATAGGCAGGCTTGAATTGATTCAATTTTATATCTTCTTTAATAAACTTCATTTATCTGAACTCCTGTGTTTTATTTCATTTCTTAATTGTTTTGTTCTTAATATCTTAAAGTTTAACAAATAAACTATCTTCTCATAGCGATTGCATTCATAATACTTCTCATATTCCTAGCTATCTTATATTTTATCCACAAACTTATCATTTTACAAGAGCTTTAGTCACGTTTCTTATCCACGGTCCAGATCATCGGAACTTCTACCAATAACATAACACTCCAGCCAATTGCACAGGCATAAGCGATACCTAGTATTCCGAATCTTGGTGCAAGTATCCATGTAAATATAACTCTTAGAGAGGTCTGTATTAGAGTTCCAAGGAATGTAATTTTCATCTTGCCCATACCACGAAAATACCCTTGGACACCATTCGTGAAAGCAGGGAATATATAAAAGAATGCCATAATTAAAAGATATTGACTACCGATTTCTATTATCTTTGTTGAACTCTTTCCATCAACAAACAAAGAGACAAAGAAAGTTCTACAAAGTATGGTAACGAGACAAATCACTATCCAATATAAGAATTCCATTCGTAAGCCTGCTAGGAAGCCTTTTTTTATTCGTTCTTTTTGATCCGCACCTCTGTTTTGCGCCACGAAAGTTGTGATACCATGTGAGATACTTTGTTCTGGTGTACATGCAAAATCATCAATCTTTGTTACAGAATTGAAGGCAGCAATCGTATCAATACCAAGGGAGTTAACAGAGCCTTGAATTAAGAGTTTACCTAAAGGTTGGCAAGATTGTTGAAGTGCTGTTACTGAACCATATTGTAATGTTCGTTTTAATAGCCCTGCATCTATTCTGAACTCTCCTCGTTTAATCTGAAGGATCGGTATCTTACGGTATACATAGAGGATGGATAAGATTGCAGACGCAGCTTCAGCAACAACTGTAGTCGTTGCTGAACATACAATTTCAAATCCTAAGAATCCAATGAAAATCACATCAAGTACACCGTTAAGAATAGCAGAAAACATAAGGAATTTTAAAGGGGTTTTTGAATCCCCCACACTCTTAAGTGCAGAAGCTAACGCATTATAAAAGTATGTAAACGGCGCCCCTATAAAAGTTATCCGTAGATAAGTCGTTGCCATCGGTAATAAATCTTCTGGAACATTTAACAATCGTAATAATGGACCCGAGAATATAATACCGATAATCATCAAAGCCACAGAAAAATATAATCCAAACAGAACTGCCGTAGACATCTCTTTCTTTAATTTAGTATAATCCTTAGCTCCAAAGAATTCACTCATTAAAACGCCTGCACCCATACAAATTCCAGAGATTCCGAGTATGACCATATTCATCACTGGATTAGCTATTCCTATGGAGGCCAACGCTTCTTTGCCGATAAATCTACCTGCAATGATAGAATCAACTGCATTGTAAGTTAACTGAAACAGATTTCCTAAAATCAATGGAATCGCATATTTAATAAGATGATTGGTTATATTTCCTTTGGTCATATCGGTTGTTTTAGATACCTTCTTATTTTCCTCTTTGCCATCAAAAGAATTTTTCTTGTACTCCATATTCTTTTGTTCTTTGTTCTTCGTTTTCTCTATCATCCTTTTTCTCCACGTACAAGTATCGTATATCTTATTCTATTGTACCACACCCTACTATAAATCGTTGATTTTTTGGTTTTCTTTTACCTCTGCTTGACCTCTCCTATTCCCACTTTCTCATCCTGACGCGTTTTTTATATGTAAAGCATACCTTTGCAGACTCTCATATTCTTTTCCACAATTCATAGATATCAATTTATTATACTCATTAATTGATGATAAGTCTGCCCCTTCTATTAGCTGCTTTCGGGCAAGTAAATATAAATAATCTTTTTCATAAGTTAATAAGTCAAGTGTCCAGGATATACCAATACAACCTTCACAATCACGTTGATGAAGTTTTCCAATTGAACTTTGATTACACAAACCAACCTGTCCAAGTCTAGCACATGCTCTTACATATAAATCTTCTATCTCCTCCTCCTTATTAATTAATCTATACGGTAAAATAACTTCTGTTGAATATGTCTCAAAAACGTCACTTCTAACTTCATCAATCACATCTCTCTTTGCAACCGCATTATTAGTTAGATATTCTAATATTTCCTTCTGAGTTACCTCTCGTACCAATTTAATTATTGATGCTTTATGATGATACGAATTTCCGCATACCTGTCCTTCCATAGTATCTATTTCAAACAAGCGTACTTCTCGATACTGACGCCCCTTACTTGTAGAAATATATTTTTCGTGATATATAACATCTTCAATACTGCCACAAAAACTATAACCAGCTTCTGTAAAAGCAACGCCGCCATCATCTACATCATGTTTCTCTCTTGGTACCCCCACTTCAAATATGTCATTATATTTGCTCCGTAGTATACCGTTCTTTAGAATTACACCTTTATATCCCTTCATTTTTCTTTTATCCCCCCTCATAATGCTATACATAACTATTTAATTATTATACTACAACGTCACTTCTATTCCCACATCCTTTCCCCATCTGTCCTAATCGTAATTGCACCTTCATTCACCGTCCATCTATATGGAATATGATTTTCTTTAAGTCTATCTAACAACTCCTTATGTGGATGCCCATATCGGTTTCCATATCCGCTAGAGATCCATGCAATTCGTGCACCATAATATTCTAGGAACTCATCTGATGTGGAGTATTTAGAGCCATGGTGAGCAATCTTAATAATGTCATAGCGTCTTTTATTAACTGTAAGCTGACCCTTTGTCATCTCCTCCTCCGAGGTCTGATTACTGTTTTGATTATCACCAGCTAGTAATTCCTCTTTAGCAAGTTTAATTAATTCACTCTCTCCACCACTCTCCAAATCACCCAACAATAATGCATCAAAATTACGATAAGTAAGTTCTAAGACGATAGAGGTATCATTCTTAGAATCTGTATTATATTCTGCGTACGGGTGTAGACAAGTAAGGGTTAGTTCCCCTTCTGTTATAGTATCGCCTCTACCAAAATAATGTAGAGTTATTCCTTTCCTCACTGCTAATTCTTCTATCTTCTTGTAAGTTTCATCTACTAAACTAGTATCTGATAATATAAGGTTCTGAATCCCTACTTGTCCATCATAGAAGGCTAGAGAGTTTAGTGATGATAATCTTGTTTGCTCTCTCTTTCTTCCCCCTATTCCTACGGCATCTGGCATTCTTTCCATAAGCTCCATGACTCCATTGATATGATCTGCATCCATATGTGTTAACACTACGTAATCAATGGTTCTAACTCCTTGAGCTTTTAGAAATGGTTCAATTCTGTATTGACCTATTGCCTTTACATCAGAACTTCCCCCATCGACAAGAATCGATACTCCTTTGGGCGTCTTAATATAGATACTATCTCCCTGAGATATATCTAACATCGTCATGGTTAGATTAGTACTTGGTATCCGGATCAACAGAATCCATAGGAAAGCTATTATATATATCATCTTCTTACGTTTCGTTATTATAGCCAATTGTATAATTCCTACAACTACAACGTAATATAATACGATTTGCACTATACTTGGTTTTCCGGTTAATACTAGATGGAACGGTAAATTGGAAAATATCTCACATAACATCTCATAAAGTTTCAGTATGAAGGTAATTCCATATCCTAATATCTTAGCCAAATCAATCCACCACAGTCCTATAAGTCCAGCTACTACACCAAGTGTCATCAAGACAGAAGTAAGCGGAATTACGAATAGATTTAATATCATACTGTAGATTGGTATCTCACAAAAGGTACTGGCGAGAATTGGTGCTGCTATAGCACTAATGACCATACTAGATTGTAGTGCCTTCCCGCGACTTGATTCTCGTAATTTGTATTTCTTATATAACCATTCATCAAGGGACAAAAGCAATTCATCAAGCTTTTGTTGCAGGTTCTTGCTAATATATTCTTTGTTTTGAAATACATCGTTCTGAGTTCCATTGTTTTGTATATTATTGTTCTGAGCATTATTGATAAAGTTCTTTTGCTTTACTACTTTTCTAATGTGTTTTATTAATTCTAATAATTTTTCAAGAAAAATTTGTTCTATATGTAGCTTACCCTGTGATTTATCCTGTTTTTCTTTGTAGTGTTTTTCTTTAGCATGCTTTTCCTTAACGTGCTTTTCCTTACCATGCCTTTCTTTATCTCGTCTCTCTTTTTCATATTCTTGTATATTCTCATTCTTGTCCTCCGCTTTTAACTTCCCATATATCTCACCAAATACCGCTAATACGCATACCGCTAGGAAGGAAAGTTGAAAACCTGTGTTGTATAACTGCATGGGATTTTGAAGCAAGATAATACAAGAACTTACTGATATGGCGGATAGCATATCATACGTACGACCAATAACGATTGCGAATAAGGATACCAGTAGCATCACTACGGCTCGATTGGTTGATACACTAAAATCCGTCATTTGTCCGTAACTAAACACTACAATTGAAACAATTCCTGCATTCAGATATATTGGGCATCCCATCTTCTTTAAAAGCTTATATAGAAATAAACCTAAGAAACTAATATGTAAGCCCGATATGGATAAGATATGTGATATTCCATTTCTCTGGTATAGATTCTTAATATTCGTATCCAGTGCTTGTTTTTCACCAAGAAACATTGCCTGCATTACCCCAGCTTCCTCACTAGGCAGGATATGTTTATATACCTTTGATATCTTATCACGCAAGGAAGACAGTGCCACCTGATACCAGGAATAGGAATCCCCGGTGCGTTCCATGGTTTCAGCAAACATCTGATAGCGAATATCTTCTGACATATAGTAGGCGTAGGAATTAAACTGTCCTTCATTGGTGGCTCTCATAATTTGCGATACCGTACCTGTACATGAAACCGTGTTACCTACTCTAAACTTCGAATTTTTCTCACCATATACAATTATTTTTTGTTTAACCTGAATTTGAATATCCGGATTCGGATAGAGTATAACTTTATCTAGATAATAAGATGTGCTTTTTTCTTTTTCTGTAATGCGTACAATCTTACCCTCGACGCTTGCATCACATTTTCTTTCACAATAGGCATCAAATGCTGTTGGTGCTATTATAGCACTCATTCTTCCATAACCAATTAAGATTATGATTGGTAGTAATAATATGAATCGATCTTCCTTGTTAATTCTTCTCTTTCTAATTGATTTTGAAACTAATTGAAATACTTTCTTACTAAAATTGTTAGATTCTAACTCTCTTTTTTTGTCCAAAATATTATTACTAATACAATTAATTGTTTTAAAATCTTTTGTTATACTGTTATTCTCTTTGGGATTAGATTCACCGATAGAACATCGATAATATAGAATACATAAACTTATAATTAGAAAGAATAGAATGCCGCCTACTATAATCCATGATAAGGAATATAATAGGCAGCCTAGTATATAGGAAAGAGCAATCCATAGAAGCGGCCTCTTGATCAACTATATACCTCCTATTATTGGGTTGTTTCAACGACATCTAGGTTACGCTCAAACATTCCATCGAACTTTGTGCTTTCCCCATATATCTTACGAAGCTCTCCATTAATTTTAAATTGTACTTTATTAATTGTTGGCATTTCAACCAACGAATTTACTACAGAATAGATTGCGACTTCATCTGTAATTCCATCAATTTTGTCTAGGAATTTCTCGTTAAAGTCAACGTAACAGATTCCTTCTTTTACTGTAGCTTTCACAAGTTTTGTTCCGGACGGAATGGTTGGATACTTGGTATCACTTAATGGACCTGCAATAAGCTGTTCTACAATTAACTGTTCCATAGGAATTGTCCCATTGTAGCTAACAATAATATTGGATTCTACTAGTTTTTTACCAGCTTCATTGGCAAAGAATAAGGATATCTTTGCATTCTGCTTATACTTCGTCTCTCCACCGGTATTATCTATGAAATTTTCCGCAGTCATCATTCCAATTGGTTTTTCATTCTTATCACGAAGTGGTTGTCCTGCTACATAGAACTCAACAAACTCAATTTCTTCAATTTGACAGAAATTCTTAACGATGGCTGCTCTTGTTAAAACTTCCGCTATTCCTTCTAGTTCGTAATAACTAGTTTCAAAGTTAAGTATTAATTGACCACTACCATTATACGTGTAATCCTTAAGTACAACAGTATCTGGTTTTGCTTTACGATACGTATAATTCCTTGGGTCTTTGTCAAGTGCCTCTATAAACTCTGCTATTAGTTCTTCCGTATCCGTTGCTACTGGCTGATAATTTTCTCGAACAACTTTCGTTTCTTCCTTATCAATATAATATAGGTAATACTCTGATTCCTTAACATGTCCTATCTTCTTCGATCCACATGCTACTAGTATCCCCATGCAAGCTAAGACGAGTACAGCTAGAAGATGACGTTTATTCATATATGCCTCCCCCTTACGCTATATAACTAAGAGGTATACGAACGGTAAATGTTGTACCCTCATTTACTTTACTATAAACTTTGATTGCTCCTCTATGCATAAGAATCGCATTTCTTGTGATAGACAAGCCTAAACCAGTACCACCTGTTTCTCTTGATCTGGCCTTATCTACACGGTAGAATCGTTCGAATATAAAATCTTGTGCATCTTCCGGTATCCCAACACCAGAGTCAGATACCTTGATATAGAAGAATTTATGATCCGCATTCAACGATACTCTAACCCAACCTTCATCAACATTATATTTAATTGCATTTTCAATAAGATTTGAGATTGCTAAGGATAATTTCACTTCATCAACCTCTGCAATAACAGGACGGTAACTCTCTAATACAACTTCAATGTTCCTCTTTGCTGCAATCGGGCGTAATCGTTTCATCAATTGTTCTAATAATTCATTAATATTTATACTTGCTATATTCATCTCACTGGCAGTTTTATCAAGCTTAACCAGTGACAATAAATCATTAATAATCTTATTCTCTCTCTCGATTTCGTCTGTAATATCCACCATGAATTCACGATACATCTCAATTGGTGCATCTTCTTGCATAACAAGAGAATCCGCCAATACCTTGATTGATGTAATTGGTGTCTTTAATTCATGGGATACATTAGATACGAATTCTTGTCTAGATTTTTCTAACTTCTGCATCCTTACAATCATATGATTAAATGATTCCGATATGTTTTTCATCTCGGTAAAACCAGACACTGTTAATTTTTCGTCTAGATACCCTTCCGTCAGACGATCAATGGAACTTGTGAATTTTTTAAATGGTTTCGTTACATAGAAGGAGTACAAGATAGCTAACATAATTACAGCAATTACAATTGCGATACATAGAACCCATGCTTTACTTTCAACAATCTGCTTAATACTTATAATGCTCTTCGTTGAGAAGCTCATAACGATAACACCGATTACTTCTTTTGTCTCTAAATGGGCTATCGGTAGGGTAATCTCTACAAACTGTTGGTCCGAATCAATATACGTGCTATTCGTTCCACGAAAACATTTAATTACTTCCTCTGATACAATTGTCTTGCCTTCTTCAAGACCATACGTATCCTTGACTATATGCAAACCACTATCTACGACAACTATACGACCATCATAGATCTCTGCCAATTGATCAATCTCTGTATTAACTTCCTTCGAATTAGGACTACTAAAATATCCTGTTGATACAAGTAGGTTAGCAATCATATTACCATGGTACTTAAGCTCTGAAATTCTCTGGTTATGCGCTTGCTCATTGTAAGTTGAGATAATAACCATAGCAAAGATTATCATTGGTATACTACCGACAAGGATAAGCACAGCTAGTAGCTGTGCTTTCATACTTCCTAGAAATTTGTTCGATTTAACCTTGGAAAAAATAGCCAACACCCCATTTTGTATGTATATATTTAGGTTCACTTGGATTATCTTCTATTTTTTCACGAAGTCTACGAATGTGAACATCTACCGTTCTCGCGTCGCCTGGATAATCATATCCCCATACCGTATTAAGAAGGTTCTCACGGCTATATACTTTATTTGGATTAAAGATAAGAAGTTCTAATAGATCAAACTCTTTTGCTGTAAGATTTACTTCCTTACCTCGAATATAAACACGTCTGCTTTCACAGTCAATCTTGAGTTCACCAAAAGTTGCAATCTTTTCTGTTTCATGACTTGCTTCTTTCTTTGAACTTCTTCTCATAATTGCTTTAATTCTAGCTTTAACTTCTAATATATTAAAAGGTTTTGTTATATAATCATCTGCTCCATACTCAAGCCCAAGAATTTTATCCATATCATCGCCTTTTGCTGTTAGCATAATAATAGGCATGTCAGAAAACTCACGAATTTGCTGACACACTTCAAAACCTGTTAGCTTTGGTAACATCACATCTAATAGAATGACATCATATTCTTTGTGCTTTGCCATCGTAAGTCCTTCTTCTCCATCATAAGCACAATCCACGTCCATTCCATCTTGCTCTAAACTAAATCGTATACCTTTCACGATTAATTTTTCATCATCTACTACCAACACTTTCTTGCTCACACCATTCACCTCAATCTGTTGTTATTAAATCGCAGATTTTACTAAAGACTCCATCTTTGATTCCCGAAATATTCTTAATTTCTTCTATAGTCGCAAACCTTCCATGTTCTTCTCTGTAACTAATGATCATGTCAGCTTTCGCCTCTCCTATACCAGGTAGAGTCATTAATTCTTCCTTTGTTGCCTGATTAATATTAACCAGTCCTTTATTCTCTAAGTGACTATCGCTACTAGTCTCTTGTTGTATTACTTTTGGTGATTCTTTTGCTTCCTCTTGACTAGGCACATACACTTGTTGTTCATCTTCTACTTTCTGTGCCTGGTTAATGAAATCTCCTGCTGCCTCTTTTGCAAATCCCCCAGCTGCATCGATTGCATCGCCAACTCTTGCTCCCTTGGCAAGTGTATAGACACCAGGTTTTTTAACTTGTCCACATACATGAACCGCAATACGTTCTTCTTCCACAGAAGTTTTAACTTCCTCTGGATTCCCTACGTCCAAAGAAGTCTTCTGCATACTGTCTGTTCCTTCGATGTCACTTGTTTTTACTACGCTCTCTTCACTGTCATCTGATAATGATATACCAGTAGATTTGCTATTATAACTTAGTAAATAGCAAACCAAGCAAACTAATCCAATAAGACCAATCGCAATACATACTTTTACGATTTTCTTATTGTTCATATCGTTTCCTTTCTTATGACTTACGATCTTACACTTCGTAAAATCCCTAGACGTTCTAGAACTTCGTTCTATCGCTAACCTATCAGGTGTAGACTCGAGAAATCACTTCGTAATTTTCCTCGTTAACTTACGAAAAACAGCTTCACTGCTTCTCATAAGTTATATTTTAACTAATAAAAACAGGTATTACAATAGGCATTTCAACTAATTTCGTTTTTTAATTCTTAAGTTTTTTTTACTTTTTCTAAATAATTGATTTTGCTGCGATTTTCTATATATGTTTATTCCCATTTGAAAGTAATAATACCGGCAATACATAATGCTATACCAATTAATTTACGAAATTGAAAAGGCACTTTCTCGACCTCAAATAACCCCATTAATTCTATGATATAGGACATGATTAATTGGGCCACTACTATAAGCATTGCTGCTTTTGCAGGTCCTAAACTTCCGACACTCTTTATAACAGTAAATGTAATGAACGCACCTATTGCACCACCTAATAGCATATACTTGTGATCAATATGGAATAATGCTTGGAAATTACTCTCTCTACCTGTAACAAACCAAGCAATTAAACAGACAATTAATGCTGTGAACTGAACAAAACTACTTGAAACCCAAATACTTGTTTCTTTCGTTACTCCTGTATTGAAGATTCCTTGAACACTCATTAATATACCAGATATAATCGCTATTAAAAAACCCCACATAACCTCAATCCTTTCAACAATTAATATTGGAAATCTACCATCACTTTTCTTTATTCTTTCCATACTATAACAAAATATGCATCTTTCTTATGGAACCCTTGAAGAAAATATCCATACACTAATCTATAATAGTTATAAGGAGCCGGTGATTTATGGGACAAAATTGTGAAAGAACCTTAACACCTGATGAGATTATCTGGGTGCTTGATCGTACAAACATATGTCGCCTTGGTGTTGCCGAAGATAATCAACCATTTGTATTACCAATGTTTTATACCTACTGCGCAAATCCCGATCAAATTACCTTTCGATTACTCAGTAGAACCAATGGGCTTAAGATGCGTTGCATATCGGTAAACGGACTGGTATGTATCGAAGTGGATATTCCGGTTAATGGTGGTTTTGCTAGCGTTATTGGCTTCGGTAATGCGATTATCAGATGTATTGGTGTTGATGATTGTTACAATAGACGTGATGAAATTGAGGTGTGCGTATTCGATATTACGGGTCGTTTTTATCCATCTTGCTTGTAGATATGCATTATAATCTATGTGCAAGATGAGACTGACTCCCCCTATGAATCTTCCAAAATCTAAACTACCAAAAGACAATCGTAAAAGGAGTCGTAGGAAATAGGGTAACCCATCTCCACTTCCTTCCAATTAAGATTGTCTTTTGATTATGTACATATGCTCCTAGAGGAGCAATCTGTTTAAACCGTATTAATTAATAACTGGTTAGAGCGTCACACTCTAACCAAAACTGGAGTTGTAACTAATCTATAAACATTTCTTAAGAATTGTAATCATAGTATCAACATCATCTTTGGTAATCACTAGTGGTGGAACAAAACGTAGGATGTTGGAACCTGCAGATATAATAATTAAACCATTTTCCATTGCTTTCCCTATTATATCTTTTGCCGGTATTGATAACTCAAGACCTTGCATCAACCCTTTACCACGTCTTTCGATTACAAAATCATAGTCTTTCACTAGCTCATCTAATTTTTCTTCTAGATATGCCGAAACCTCTTTCACATGATCAATAAGTTGGTAGCTTTCGAACATATCAAAAACTTTACTTACTGCAGCTGTTACTAACGGGTTGAATCCATAAGTTGTTCCATGATCTCCAAGTTCAAATGCATTCGCGACACGCTCCGTCGCAGCAAATGCTCCAACCGGTACACCACAACCTAATGCTTTCGCAGACGTCATGATATCTGGTTTCACACCATAATCTTGATATGCAAACATAGATCCTGTTCTTCCCATTCCACATTGAATCTCATCAAAAATTAATACAATATCATTCTCATCACATAAAGCACGTAATCCTTGTAAGAATTCCTTCTTTGCTGGGTACAAACCGCCTTCCCCTTGAATAGGCTCTACAACGATTGCACAGGTTTTTTCAGAAATCTTCTCTTTCACGCTATCTAAATCATTGAAATCTGCAAACACAACTCCATTAATTAATGGACGAAATGCTTCCTGGTATTTCGGTTGACCAGTTATAGCAAGTGCCCCAGTACTTCTCCCATGGAAAGAGTGATTCATAGAGATAATCTCACTATCATTCGTCTTTGTCTTATTATAAGCGTACTTTCTGGCTAATTTGATTGCCCCTTCAATTGCCTCTGTCCCACTGTTTGTGAAGAACACTCTGTCCATGCCAGACGCCTTATTGAATTTTTCTGCTGCATCAGCCGCTGGTACATTATAGTATAGGTTAGATGTATGAATAATCTTGTCGATCTGCTCTTTCAGTGCATCGTTATATTCTTTGTTGTTATAACCAAAAGCGAATACCGCGATACCCGCTGCAAAATCTAGATACTTCTTTCCTTCGTTATCGAATAGATAAACTCCATCACCTTTTTCAATAGCAATGGGATAACGGTTATATACTGGCATAAAATTCTGATCACTTACTTTCATACATTTATTCATTCTCTAACCACCCTTCATTATCAATAATTGCTGTTCCAATACCACGATTTGTAAAGAATTCTAATAGCAAGCAATGTTCTCTTCTTCCATCAAGGATATGTACCCTTGCAACACCATTCCTCACTGCATCTATACAGTTCTTTAATTTCGGAAGCATTCCTCCGCCGATGAAACCATCGTTAATTAATTCATCTGCATGATTAAGTGTAAGTACTGAGATTAGAGTATCCTTATCATCTGGATTCGTATATACACCTTCGATATCAGTAAGGAAGGCTAATTTCTCTGCACCAATTGCCTGCGCTACTGCACATGCAGCATCATCCGCATTAATGTTATAGGTTTGAAAGTTATCATCAATACCAATTGGAGCAATTACAGGAATGAAATCATTCTCTATCAATGTATCGATTAATCCTGTATTTACTTCTTTGATATCTCCAACAAATCCGATATCATTACCATTTGGCATTTTCTTATTAACCTTAATGGTTGCACCATCTTTACCACACATGCCAACCGCTTTCACACCGATTTGTTCTACCATCTGTACAAGATGTTTGTTGACTTTGTTTAGTACCATCTCGGCGATTTCCATTGTCTCTTCATCGGTTACACGTAGACCTTCTACGAATGTTGTTTCTTTACCAACTTTATTAAGCCATTTACTAATCTCTTTTCCACCACCATGTACAATGATAGGTTTCATTCCAATTAACTTAAGAAGTGCTACATCTTTAATAACGTTAGCTTGTAGATTCTCATCTAACATTGCACTTCCTCCATACTTTACTACTACTTTCTTATTATTAAACTTCTGTATGTACGGTAGAGCCTCAATTAAAGTCTGAGCCTTTATCATTACTTGTTCCATTGTATCCATCTCAATTCCCCCATTCGCATTAGTCTATCTTATGAACGATAATCCGCGTTTATCTTTATATAATCATAGGTTAAATCACAACCCCATGCAGTCGCCATAGCTTCACCCATCTTCATATCAATGATTGCACAAACTTCTTTACCGGATAGAATCTTCGTAGCATATTCTTCGCTATAATCTGCCTCTATGCCGTCTTCAACTAATTTTAATTTACCATCAACACTTTCAATGTATAAATCAACCTTCTCTGGGTCAAAATCTACACCCGCATAACCAAGTGCGCATAAGATACGACCCCAGTTTGCATCATTACCATATACAGCTGTCTTAACTAAACTTGACGTAGCTACAGATTTACTTAAGGTAATCGCTTCTGTTTTAGATACCGCATTGACTACTTTAACTTCTAATAATTTGGTAGCACCTTCACCGTCACCAGCCATTTGTTTTGCTAATGCTGTATTCACAACGTTCAATGCCTCTACAAATCTATAATAATTATCATCTTTGGTAGTGATTACTGTGTTCCCAGCCAGTCCGTTTGCTAATAAGAAACAACTATCATTCGTAGAAGTATCTCCATCAATAGAAATCATATTATATGTACTTTGCACATCCTCATAAAGTGCTTCTTGTAATAATTCTTTGCTAATTGCGACATCCGAAGTTAGGAACGCAAGCATGGTTCCCATGTTAGGATGAATCATTCCAGAACCTTTTGACATACCTCCAACCGTTACCGTCTTACCATCAATTTCAAATTGAATGGCTAATTCTTTCTTACATGTATCTGTAGTCATAATCGCTTCTGCTGCCAAAGTTCCAGCTTCAATTGTAGTTGCTAGCGTGCTTACTAGTTGATTAATTCCATTAAAAACAGGTTCCATATTCAGTTGTTTTCCAATTACACCAGTAGAAGCTGTTAAAACCATATCCGCAGTTAGTTTTAATTTCTCTGCTACAGCTTCGGCCATTGCTTTATTATTCTCCATACCCATCGCTCCCGTACATGCATTGGCAATTCCACTATTTACAATGATTGCTTGAACACCTTTAGAATTCTTCACAACCTCTTGATCCCAACGAACCGGTGCTGCTTTTACTATGTTTCTTGTAAATGTTCCAGCAACGGTGCAAGGTACTTCACTATAGATAAGTGCCATATCTTTGCGGTCTTGATATTTAATTCCTGCAGCTACACTTGCTGCCTGATACCCTTTTGCTGCTGTAACTCCACCATTAATAATCTTCATACTTTTTACCCTGCCACTTACTATTGTGGCTTCCCTTTCTTTTATTTACTGGTTAGAGTGTCAAAAGCCTCTCGTAAAACTTGCCTTCATCAATTTGCACATATAAAACTTATTTAGATAACTGTTATCTGATCTTCTCTAATCGTATAATCGTAATTATTAAGATCACTTCTAAATTTCCACCCTAGTTCATTCCAGAAGGTATTCCCTACCTCATTCTGTGTGAACGCAACCAAATTAACTTTATTAATTCCCTCTTCTTTCAAAGCATTCACTGCTGCCCCAACCATCTCATGTCCAATTCCACGATTCCTATGACCGTTATGTACACATACATGATAGAAACACCCTTGTCGTCCATCGTGACCACATAGAATTGCACCTATAATCTCATGCTCTTCTTCATATACTACACTGGTGTTTGGATTTCTTTCTAGGAATCTTTTAATACCTTCACGAGAATCATCTAAGCTACGAATAGCAAATCCTTCAATTGTCGTCCATAACTTATAGACGTTATCATAATCATCAATTGTCATTTTTCTAATCATTCCATTCTCCAATCAGCTGAGCAGTACTAAGTTTTTATAATTATACATCTCTATTGAATTTTATGCAAGTATGTATTTCTTATTTTTTTCCATTTAAGAATTCGGTACTGTAATAATATGAAACCACATTATATATAGAAAACGCTATACTTCTGTGATTAGTTCCTACCTATAGTTCCTAATTCAATTCCAGATTTCTTAAATATTTTTATATTTTACGCTTGCATAATATTAACAAGTGTTGTATATTTATAATATGTTCAAGAAACGTATCTGTTCCGTTATTTAACTCTTTCGAGTTTTTGAATTGTTACGTTATAAGAAATGTATTTTTAAAAAATAGAGACGCGTATACATAAAGCCGCACATATTTAGGAGGTATATTAAATGAAAGAAAAAGTTATCTTAGCTTATTCAGGTGGTTTAGACACTACAGCAATTATCCCATGGTTACAAGAAAATTACGATTATGATGTTGTTTGTTGTTGCATCGATGTTGGTCAAGGTAATGAACTTGACGGATTGGAAGAAAGAGCAAAAGCTTCTGGTGCTGTTAAATTATACATAGAAAATGTAATCGACGAATTCTGTGATGAATACATGATGCCTTGTGTAAAGGCGAATGCCATCTATGAAAACAAGTATTTACTTGGTACTTCAATGGCTCGTCCAGTTATCGCTAAGAGATTAGTTGAAATTGCTAGAAAAGAAGGTGCTACTGCTATCTGTCATGGTGCTACTGGTAAAGGTAATGACCAAGTGCGTTTTGAACTTGGAATTAAAGCTCTTGCTCCAGACTTAAAGATTATCGCTCCTTGGAGATGTACAGATACTTGGAATATGCAATCCCGTGAAGATGAAATTGCTTACTGTAAAGCACATGGTATTGACTTACCTTTCTCAGCAAGCAACAGCTACAGCCGTGATAGAAACTTATGGCACATTAGCCATGAAGGTCTTGAACTCGAAGACCCAGCACAGGCTCCTAACTACGATCACTTATTAGTTCTTGGTGTTTCTCCAGAGAAAGCTCCAGATGAAGGTGAAATTGTTACAATGACATTCGAAAAGGGTGTTCCTACTTTACTTAATGGAGAAAAATTAAAAGTATCTGAAATCCTTACTAAGTTAAATGAACTTGGTGGAAAACATGGTGTTGGTATTATCGATATCGTTGAAAACCGTGTTGTTGGTATGAAGTCACGTGGTGTTTATGAAACTCCAGGTGGAACAATCCTTATGGAAGCTCATCAACAATTAGAAGAGTTAATTCTTGACCGTGATACCTACACTGCTAAGAAAGATATGGGTAACAAGTTCGCTGATATCGTATATGAAGGAAAATGGTTTACTCCTCTTCGTGAAGCAGTTCAGGCTTTCATCGAGACGACTCAACAATATGTAACGGGTGAAGTGAAATTCAAACTATACAAAGGTAACATCATTAAGATGGGAACAACTTCTCCATATTCGCTATACAATGAAAGTATCGCTTCTTTCACAACTGGTGATTTATACGACCACCATGATGCAGAAGGCTTCATCAACTTATTCGGTCTTTCATTAAAGGTTCGTGCTATGATGATGGCAGAAGCTGAAAAGAATAAATAAATTAATTTGGATAAAGAAATATATAAAGAAAAGGAGCTTACAAAGCTCCTTTCTTTATATTCTTCAATACATCTACATTTGCTCATTATCAAGTTATCAATATTTATGATTCTATTACTCACTCTCCAACAATGCTTAAACTAACTAGTTCTTCTATTCTTCCTTAAAGCTAGAAACAACACAAGACCCGATACCGCAGCTAAGAAAATCATGGACTGTATAAACGGAACAAAATTATAACTTCCACCTTGCCAGAATCCTGCAAAATCTTCACTAATATAACTCATTGGGAATAGATATGCGATAAAACGAAGTACTTTTGGTAATTGACTTGGCATCACTCCAAACATTCCACAAAGTATCATGATTCCAAAGTAAAACGCCATTGTAATCGCATAGGTTGGACCAAACTTCTTAAAATACAAGGCAATCCCATGTGCTAACAAGAATAAGATACATACTAGCAGATACAGGCTAACAATCAAGATTAACGCTGATTTCACTGCTGGAACTGGAATATCAAGTACAGCATAATCCACTACAGTAAAGAGTATTAATGAGATTGTCATTACAGCCAAATAACATACCATCTTCACAAGAAGTAACGTCTTATCGCTATATCCAAACATCTTCATCCGAAACGGAATGTTCTTCTCTAACTCTTGTGAATAAGTCGCCGCATAACCAATTAATACAGTCGCCATTGGAATAATTAGACTCATCGTAATAAATACACCTGTCTTAGTTTCTGCTAACATACTCTCCGGTACTCCTTGTAGGAAGACCTTTACTGTAAGAATTGACATAATGATTGGGAATAAGATACCGAATACAAGAATAAATACATTCCCCAAGGTATTACGTAACTCATATATAAACAACTTCTGATTCCATCTCTTAGTAGGCATGTTTTCCACCTCCCTGCAATGCATTAATGGACATAATTTCAATGTCACGATTACTTCTCTTGAAATTAATATCATGTTCAATAAGGTTTTGCATTATTGCAATCTCAGCCTTCTCATTCTGACACACAAGTGCAATAAGATGTTCTGGTGCTGCAATCGTATCATACCCTTTGGTTATCTCTTGATTACCTGGTGTATTATCAAGAATAATGATTGCATGCTGACAGTATTTACGGAACAATTCTTCTTTCGTTCCAAAATCAATAACTTTACCTTCATCTAATATGAGTATCTTATTCACAAAATGATCTAATTCCTCATAATAATGCGATACCATACAGATGGTTGCACCTTTATCCTGATACCATTCTTGTAACTTATGAATCAATTGCTGCCTTGTTTCAAAATCAAGTCCGGAGGTAACTTCATCAAAGAATGTTAATTTAGCATCTTGTAGTAACACTAATATAATAGTCATTCTCTGCTTCTGTCCACCAGACAGTGCACTAAACTTTTTATTCAAACAACCGCCCATATCAAAGAACTGAATCAAATCTTGTAGCTTCTTCTCTTTCTTAATACTTTTATTCAGTACTCCTTCAATAATATATCGAATTGGCATACTATCTACATAATTATTCTCTTGAAGATGAACTGCCATCTCGTCTTGTCTAAGACTTGTTGTAATACTTCCCTTGTACGGAGTAACCCCTAATATTGATTTAACAAGTGTTGTCTTCCCAGCTCCATTAGAACCGATAATTCCGATTCGATCTCCCTCGTCGAATGTAAGTGAATCCGTTATCGATAACGCTACTTTATCACCATATGCTACACGCAAATTATTAATCGTAACCATTTTAATCACCACGCCCCTTCCATATATAGTATAGCATCTCCATATGAATTTCATATGAAGACGCTATGTAGATGTTATATGAATTTAAGTGTGGCCTCTACTCCGCCAGCCACATTATTAACTTTCACCTGGTATCCAAATAGCTTACAATAGTAGTGAACAACATAGAGACCAAGTCCATGTCCTTTTTCTTTTGTTTCACTTGATACAAAAGGTTCGAAGATATTAGGAAGTAATTCTAGAGGAATTCCTTCGTTCTTGTTATGAATATATAACGTATTATTTTCTAAGGTTATACAAATCTTAGTATTACAATCTGCATATTTAACCGCATTGGATACGAGATTATCGATGATCTTATAGAGAATCTCCCCATCCGCTTTTACACAAACTGGCATAATCTTTTGTTCTATCCTTAGATTCTTTTCTTCCAATTGAATGAGATAGCTAGCCTGACATGCTACAAGAATCTCCTCCACTTTGATAAGCTCTACCTTCATGTTACCTTCACAGTGACTTAAGTACAAAATATCTTCAACCATCCTCTGCATAGATTTCAACTGCTCTTTTACCTTTGGCAGATATGTTTCGCTATTGCTATATTTCCCAACCTTTTGAATCATTCCATCGACAAGTAACAATGCCGCTGCAATTGGTGTTTTTAACTGATGTGAAGATGCACGTAAGAATACTTCTTGCCTCTCATTCTGTTCTTGTAACAAGAGATTGGACTTCTCAAGCTCTTGGTAGTTTTGATTTAACTGTTCATATAAAGCATTCAAACTCTGACTTAATAATGCAATCTCGTCTTCTCCTGCTGCAATTTCTTTTTCCTTTTCTAGGTTTCCTGTCTTCTTAACATAATCTGCATGATAAGCAAGTTTTTGTATTGGATTAATAATTCTCCTAGCAAAACCCTGAGTAGCAAGTAGAATCACTAGAATAGTTACAACAATAATCATGGGTAAACTCTGTAATACCACAGGCCGAATCTCTGACATTCTTGGTGTCATAACCGGAAGTAATGTGATTAATGTCCTTCCGTTTTTGATACTACAAGCTACATAGGAAGTATAGTAATTGGAACCATCTGTTCCATCCCACTGGCACACGACTAAGTCCTCCCCTACTAACGTGTACTTTTCAGAAACTTGTGTAAATTCATTCGTATCGATTACTTGCAATCCCTCAATATGTATTGGTAATTCCTTGTTCTCTGTACAAGCTTTCTTTATTAACTGCACTATGTACTCAAAGTTGAAATCAAACTTCTGCTTCGCAATCTCATCTACATCAAAATCTCCTTCATTTGCTGCTAATAGTTTCTCACGGGTATCATGAAACAGCTCAAGTAATTGACTATCATCTATCACCACTTCCATAGATAGGTATGTATTATATACGAAGATTGAATCTCCTTCTTCTGGTATAGAGAAGGAAAACGTTCCTGTAGGATTACTTGTTTTTATAGAATCATAATTCTGGTCCCTTATAAAATGTTTCTGTACACGAACTATTTCATCGAAATAATTCTTCTTCATACGATCTACATAAAGAGAGGGTAACATGAATATAAAATATCCGATAATTAGAGAAATCAACAATGTAACAAGAGTGATACTATATAGGAATGTTTTTTTCGATAGATTCAATTATTTCCCTCCCCCTTATTGAATTGATACCCTACTCCAATAATTGTTTTGATATAATTATCTGGGAGCTTTTTTCTAAGATTCTTTACATGTGCATCAATAATTCGGTCATTTACAAACGTATCTTCATGAAAGATTCGTTCAATCAACTGTTCTCGGTTGAAAACTCGACTTGGTTCACCCGCGAGTGTCTTCAGTAATAGAAACTCACTTACCGTAAGATATAAGGATTCATTCTTATAGAATGCTTGATAAGCATCTGCATCAATTAATAATTCATTATTACTTGTGGATTTACGACTCGTTTGACCAATACGATGTAGAACAGTTTCAATTCTTTTAATTAATAGAATCGGTGAGAATGGTTTTACTATATAGTCATCTGCGAAGAGGTTGAATGCTTTCACCTGTGTTTGTTCATCCTCTAATGCAGTCAGCATAATGACAGCCATATCCGGATGTTTTTCACGTATATATGCTAATACCTCCATACCATTAATTGTTGGAACCATGATATCTAACACCGCTACCTGAAACACTTCTTCGTCAATCACATGTATAGCCTCTTTCCCATCGCTTACAGCAAAAACTTCATATCCAGCAATCTTAAAATACTCTGTTGTTACTTCCCTAATCGTAGGTTCATCTTCTAAAAACAATATACGTGCCATTCCCTCTTCCCTTCCTACTTTTACCACTCATTTTGCCAAGATTGTAGCATATTTTTTAAATATGGTCAAACCTAAATATAAAAAATATCCCTCAAAAGTAGTTCCCTTTTGAGAGATATTTTTTATTAACTTATAGCCTATCTAATTGGCAAGTACGCCTTCTTCTAACAAGACATCATATAGTCTTGATATTGGAAGCCCTACTACGTTATAATAATCGCCATCTAACTTCTTAATATGCACTGCAAATCTACCTTGAACTGCATAAGCTCCCGCTTTATCCATAGGTTCTTTTGTTGCGACATACGCTTCAATCTGCTCTTCACTCATGGCATTCACATAAACTTTTGTCTCAACAGCAAAGTTGATTTCCTTGTCACATATAGAACCATCTTCTGCTGCCATCTTGATGATTATAGAAACACCAGTAAACACTTCATGAACATCATCTTGCAATAACTGTAACATTAGCTTTGCATCTTCTTCGTTCTTTGGTTTTCCCATAATCTGATTATTGTAAGCTACAATCGTATCACAACCAATAATCACGTCATGTATCTTTGCATTCTCTGCAACATCATTTGCTTTCATTGATGCTAAGCCCTTAACTATATTCACAGGCTCATTCTCCGTAATAACTTCTTCCTTATTACTAGCTTGCACTGTGAATGGAATTCCTACTTGTTCTAAGATTTCTTTTCTTCTGGGTGATCCTGATGCTAAAATTATATTGTACATATTCATCCTCCGTTTACATGGTCAAAAGTGGTGCATTTGACCTGTTCTTATTCTACCAATTTCTACGCAACAATTCTGGCTCTTGCTCAAGATGTGCATAATCATTAAATCGCTCTAGATATAAACGATTTCTTTCTCTATGATAGACCAATTGAGTAATACTTGTATTCTCTAGGCTAAGACCAAATTGTAACTTGTTTGCTTGATCTATTCCTAATACCCCTGCTACTAAAGAACGAATTGTACCACCATGTGTTACGATTGCCACATTCTTATAGTCTGTGCAAATTATCTCATTTAATACATGCTTTGCACGGTTCCATACATCTGCTCCACATTCTCCTGATGGGAAAGCTAGATCACTAGTCATGGCAGATCTTTCTTTTAAAAAATCACCATATCGATCCTGATTATAAGAATCTGTATTTCCTTCTAAATCACCAAAATCAATCTCTCTTAACTCCTCACGGATTTCATGATTCACGTGAAGATGTGTATTCGCAATCTCTGCTGTCTCTTTTGCACGATAATAATGACTTGAATATAACGCCTCTATTTGGTAATTGGCAAGACGTTTTCCAAGTAAATCAGCTTGCTTTCGTCCTACTACTGATAACTCCACATTCACATTGCATAATTTACTGTTTTGTCTTGCGTGTCTTATAAGATATATGTTCATTGTATCCTCCTGCATATGGCAGTGTGTTTTATCTCTATATGAATCTGTCAGTCTATTACCTTGCCTTGCATCTTTTTATATTCTTCTGCAGCTGGATCTTTGATATTATAGATTCGATTCCATTCCTTGGTATCTGTATTCTTAACTGTCTCTGAACGATTTCTGTATAAAAAACGTGTAAGGTTATAGCAATCTACCCAAATTTCGTTATTACCTTCTTTTTGCGACTCATCAAAAATCAACTGTAAACCAATATGTAAGTGCGAAGTCTCAATATTATTCACATTCTCTGTCGCACTGTATCCCGTTCTACCAAGATAACCTATTACATCACCTGCTTGAACGACACTGCCTTCTTCTAGAGCTTTATTATAAGGGAAATTCTTTCTTAAATGTGCATAGTAGTAATACCTCTTACCATCAAAACTCCGTATACCCAGACGCCATCCGCCATATTGATTCCAACCAATCGCCTCAACATACCCCGATTCGACTGCAACAATTGGTGTTCCAACCTGGCCCATCATATCATGTCCAAGATGCCTTCTTTTATACCCATATGACCTAGAAACACCAAAATCATCGTAATCACTATATGGAAAATTCTTTGCAATAGGTAAGAAGGCTTTCAAACCATATTTCTTAACCCAAACAAGCTCTTCTGACGTGTCATCTTTCTTCTGTTGGATTTCATACTCTCCTACCAAACCACCTAAAACCGCTGTATATGCTTCTAGGTAATAGGAATAATACTTCATGTCTGCAGTAATGGACGTCATAGTCTCTTCTTTATTTTGAAGACGCTCTACTAGCTTATTCATATCACTTTTCTTGTAGTTCCTAAATTCGCCACCATACGTTGCACCTAGATATGCTAGCAATTCAATCCAGTTCACATGTACTTCTTTTTCATAAGATTCCACATCATATTGATACGCCTGATCAAGGGCTTCATATGACACATTGAATTCAACCCATTTAATAAATTCCTTTTTTTCTTCTTCCTTACTGGAATCTTCTGATTTATCTGTATTCTGTTGCTCAGTGCTCTGATTGTCTGTATCACTACTTTCCCCAGACATTCCAGCTTCCTCTTCCCCTTCTATATCTGTCGTCACACTTACTTCACTCGTCTGACCAATCGTAGCAAGTGTACGTTTCGAAACCTTGTCATATATAAGGAAAGAGGTAGCAACAAGCACCACAAACAATTCACATAAGATTCCCTGTTTTATTCGAAATAACCGATTCATACTTACCTCTCATGCTAAAGATATTACTATAGTATGAGTAAATATAATTCACTATTCCTTTGATTCGTTTTTCCTTGTTAATAAAGTTGCTGAATCCGTTGATTTATTCTCATTATCACCTTGCTTCATAATGTTGCGATACTTCTTAATTATCTCTTTCATATCCTTACGAATACCAAACTTCTCATAATATTCTTTACTGCAAAGCTCAAGCATCGTACGTAGTGAACTTACCTGATACCATTTATAATTATCGTCAAAATGTTGCATTGTATCAAATTCAACCGATTCTAGGTACTGATTGCATAAGTCGTAATACTCTTTTAAATCACCGATACTTAATTGTAACTGCTTGAGTTCCGATACCAATTCACTCGTCAATCTTGTATTCTTTTCTTGACCCTTGAAGAAGTAATCCATGAATACTTGTAAGGTATCCATATTGATCTGGTCACTCTCCATTAAGTTGAAATTTTCTTCCATTACATTGAATAGCATCTCTTGTCTATACTTAGAAATCTCAGCACGCAATTCTTCGAATTGTTCATCTGCTTCCTCAAGCATAGCACTAATTCTTGAAAATTTTCTCTTAAATTTCACTGGAATGTCATCATCTCTTTTGTATTCTAACTTGTGCTCTATCTCTGCCCAAGTATGCATAAGGTTGGTTCTAATCTGTACTTCTGCTTTTAGTTTTCCAAAATCTCTATAGTTAGGTGTAGATAACCATTCATCCTTAACTTTAATAATAAAATGGTGTGAACGGTATCCAAACTCGTTTTCATCTAATAGTTCTTCTTTATCTTCACTCTCTAATATCTGAAATTCTTTGCTGATAATCTCACAAATTTTCTCTATATCACTACGGTAATAACAGATAATACGTATTCCACAGATATCTTCTATCTGTTCAAATGGTGAATCAAATTTCTTACGTTCAATTTTTTTTAGAAAAGAATCAAAACTCTTAATCCGATAATCAATCGTAAGATAACCAACATTAATCTCTGTCAGTAGAATCTTCAATGCTTCTACCAAGTTCTTAGCTAACTTCTCATATTGATCCGCTAATTCAAAGAATTGTTTCTTTAAGATATAGATATCCTTCTTCATGCTAACCTCCAAACCTCTTGAATGTGAAGCCATTCAAAAGTATCCCTTCACATAGTTCATACTCCTAAAACACATGACCTCTCATATCTATTATATTCAAAAATTGCCATTACTGCAAGTAATATCAGTAAGTACTTCCTATCATAAAGTTAAAAAAGGTGCTGAATAATAACAAAAAATACTACCACTGAACCAAAAACAGATTAAAGTGGTAGTAAATAAAATTTAAATATTGGTTTGAGTTTGAGTATATATCTGTTGCCTTCCAACCCTCCTTTGAACAGATATTATTATACCTTTATCCTATACTGTATTTGTGAAACTTTTGTGAAATAAATTTGTCAAAGTTAGTTTTTTGGCAATAACACATAAAAACTAACTCCTTCTCCTTCATTCCTAAGCCCGACAGTAAGCTGTAAGATATCCGATATTGTCTTCACTATAGATAATCCTAATCCATGACTATTACTCTCAGAATTAGCAGAATCAATCCCCTTATAGAATACTTTCCAAATCTTACTCTCCTCATCTTCTGATATAGGGGTTCCAGTATTAAATACCTCAATTGCTACAAACTCTTTTTCTTCTTTTACCGTTAATACTACCTTCTTACAATCATTCACATGACTCATTGCATTCATTATATAGTTATTCAATAACCGTTCTAACAATTGATAATCTGTATAGATTCTTCCACTTACATCGATACGAGCCACAAAGTCAATCCCTTTTGTCTTCATAATATTCTCATATCTTTCTACTAATCCATTCACTAATGTAACGAGCGAGAAACTCGTTTTATCTACATTTGTCTTACTCCACTCAAGTTCCGAATAACTTAGGATTTCGTGTACCAACGCATTCATTTGATTACACTCATCAACAATTACATTGCAATAATCTTGTATATCTTCTATGTTATCTACCACTGAATGTTGTAGTCCTTCTGCATATCCTTTAATAACAGTAATCGGTGTCTTTAAATCGTGAGTAATATTTCGGAACAATTGTTTTCTATGTTCAATATCTTCTCTGAGTTGATTGATGTTTTGACTTAACCTAGACGACATGGTATTGATACTAGTGGCTAACTGACCAATTTCATCAGGCGCATGATAATAAACCTGCTTGCTAAAATCTAGTTTTGCAATGCTTTCTGCCACGTTACTCATCTCAATAATTGGCTTCGTAATTCTTTTGGATAGATAGATTGCTATTCCACCACCAATTAATGCAATGAATATACCTACCATGATATAAAATTGGTTTGCAATATCTACACTATCTTGAACACCCTTTATTGATTTTCTTAGAATCAGATAATTGCCATCTTCCAATCTCTTTGTTAGAGTAATTTTGTAATTACTTTTATAAGAAGAAGTATCTTCAAATATTCCAAAAGTATACCCCTGCATGTCCTTATTCTGTAATGCAATCTCGCGCATTCGCTTTGATATTTCTTCATAAGAGCGCCTTGTTCTTGATGTATATTGAATGTTACCAGCATAATCGATAACGAAAACACTAATACCTTCTTCCTTATCTACAGATATAATGTATTCTTCAAAATCTCGCAGATTCTCATCATAATAGTTGCTTAACTCATTTCCAATCCGGACAAAGTCTTCTTTATTCTCATTTATATAATATTTCTCTAAAAGGAAATTATTCGTAATAAATTCCACTAAAATTATAGCAATAATAAACCCGCCAAATACGACTAACAATTTTCTTTCAATCGTCTTCACTCTTTCACTCTTACCCCCTTATTAATAAATAATTCAATAGACAATTACGAAACCTTTGTAATGTTTATTGACATACCAATGTGCATTAGAGAGTTACACAATTGTCTATCTAGGATCAAACATATATCCAGCCCCCCTTATGGTATGAATATATTGTCCACAGGATTTCAGTTTCGTTCGTAAGGTTTTTATATGCGTATCTATCGTACGCATGTCCCCCTCATAATCAAAGCCCCAAACCTGATCTAGAATCTGATCTCTTTAAAGAACACTTTTTTTATTCATAATTAAATAAATTAATAGCTGATATTCTTTACGATTTAAATCCACTGTTTCCTCAGCTACTTTAACTTCATAAGTCAGCTGATTTACCTGAATATCCCCTTCGTTAATTATACTCTCATTTTCTTTTATCTTCTTTCTCATAATGGCATTCACGCGTGCAACTAGAACTTCATAACTAAATGGTTTTGATATATAATCATTCGCGCCTGTATTCAACCCCTTAATTTCATCCTGTTCACCGCCTAATGCTGTTAGCATGATAACAGGTACTTCTGAATATTTACGTATTTGAGATAAAACTTCTATCCCATTGAATAAAGGTAACATAATATCAAGTATAACTAGTTCAATTTCTCGTTCTTCAAAGAATATCTTTAGTGCCTCACTACCATCACCAGCTTCTATTACCTGATATCCTTCCTTTTTTAATATGTCATGTATAAGTTTTCTCAAACGCTTATCATCTTCCACTAATAAAATCTTCATATAAAAGCAGTCCTCCTACTTTAAGCTTGTTCACAAACAAGCTTAGCTACATAAAGTGTCAAAATTGTTGCAATTATCCATTTAATAGTTGTAAAGTAAGTAACACCATAATTCATTATTTGAATAAAATAAAGCAGAGATACTATTATTAATAAAAGAGGAGAATCCCATGCCAATCAAAATATTCATTGACCAAGGACACAACCCTGAAACCGTTAATGCAGGTGCTGAGGGTTTTGGGTTACGTGAACAAGATATAACATACAACGTAGGAATTTATCTCGCAGACATACTCAATAATGATTCAAGATTTGAAGCTAGAACATCACGAACTAGTCCCACCGAAATCTTAGGCTATAATAATACTTCAAGCTTACAAACTAGAGTTGAGATGGCTAATAGCTGGCCAGCAAATTATTTCATAAGTCTACACTGTAATGCCAGTGAGAATCCAAGCTATAATGGTACGGAGATTTATGTAGAAAGTGCATATTCTCAAGCATACTATCTTGCAGAATATGTATTGAATGCTATCGTAAACAGAGTTGGTACAAGAGATAATGGAGTACGTATTAATCCTTCTTTATATGTCCTTCGTAGAACTACTATGCCTGCTATATTAGTAGAGATGGGATACATCACTAACTACGAAGATGCACAAAAATTGCGTGATGATCAATATCAATTTGCCTATGCTATATATGAAGGCTTACTAGTATACTTTGGTTTAGAACCTATATAAATAAAAAAACAATTTTTCTTCGATTATCTATTATCGAAGAAAAATTGTTTTTTATCTACGTTTCTTTTACGTAAACTTTTTGCGTGGAGAACCCTCTGCCTCTTACTTCATTAACCTGACTTATAATTACGAATGCATCGGGATCAATTTCCATAACAAGTTGATTTAATTTTGATAACTCTCTATTACTAATAACAGTCAATACCATTAAATTATCATTACGACAAAATCCTGTTTCTGCATGAAGAAGGGTTGAACCACGATCTAATTGATTAATAATCATATCATTAATTTCTTCATAATTCTTACTAACTATCTTAACCTGAAGCTGTGATTTTCCAAGTAGTAAGACTTTATCCAAAACAATTGTATAGATTACCACTAATAATATTCCATATAGAACTTGTTCTTTGTTTGAGAAGAGCATTTGTAACAATAAGATTGTAAAATCAATCACATATAATGATACAGAAACGGGAACCGCGAATTTTTTATACAATACAAGTGGTGGAATATCTACTCCCCCCGTTGATGCACCCACTCGTATTACAATTCCTATTCCAAATCCAATCATTATACCACCACAGATTACAGCTAACATATGGTCATTGGTAATTCCTCTAAGTTCAGGTATCCGCTCTAATATTCCGAATATAAACGGGTAATAGAATGTGCTTATTACCGTTGTTAATGCAAACTTCCTACCAAGTACATAGAATCCTAGTAGAAACATTATCAAGTTAAATATAGAGACAAATACTGTTATCGGAATGTTGAATTCATGATTGAAGAATAATGCAAGTCCCGTCGTCCCTCCCGTTATTAAATTATTCGGTAAAATAAACATCACGATTGCGGCAGCGTAGATCGTATTACCTAATAGTATATAAAATAGGTTCTTCAAATATTTTTTCCGTGAATTTTTCATCATGCAAACTCTCCTCTTCTCCAAAATAATCTCTTTATTAAAATAGCTATCTATGCTCATTATCTCTATTACTGCGCCATAGTAAAGCACAAAAAAAGCAGACATCTGTCTGCTTTAATTATCTATATAAAATTGTTTCCTATCGTATCTTTTTAATACCTTAATATAGTATATTCTTAATTTATTCTTCTTTCTCATAATCATCACCAATATGATAATACCATTCATTTTGCAATTTGTAAACATAAAACTTGCAAAATTATGTTTCACTCTATTTATTAAGAAAGTCTATAGTCATTTTGGCAATCTCCTTATAATGATCCCAATGGAGATAATGATTGCCTTCAATCACAGCCATTTCACTATAAACTAAATGTCTTGTATATTCGTTATAAATTTCTGCCTCTTTACTTCCTCTAACATAAAAAAACATTACTGGTAGTTCATCCTTTAATTTGATTTTCTCTGTCTCTTCTATATTAGCCTTTAGATACTCTCGTTCCTCTAATACATTTTCATTATAACGATTCCATATAGTAATAGCTTTCATAATTTTTCTGTTTTTCTTCGAATAAGCATCGATACTCTTATCAGGAAGATACTTTTCAGAGTGAAATGTTACTTCCATTCTTGGTACTCCTAAAATATCAGCATACTTCATCGCTCTTGTTGTCTTCTTATAAGCTTCACCAATATAATCTTTCATCTTAGGCAGTACACAATCAATACCAACAATTGCCTTCACTTGTTCAGGATACCGATTTGCATAATAGACAGAATAAATACCTGATTCTGAATGTGGCATTAAAACTACTTTATCTTTAATACCTATGTTATCAAGTGCCATGTGAATCTCTTCTGTTATATTCTTTACTGTCCTCGCTCTACTCGTTCTCTCACTATAACCATATCCAAAAGGTTCAACTACCACTACACGATTCTTCTTAGATAATTCATTTACTAAGGGCGCAAAATCCAATACAGGCGCTGCAGTTCCAAGACCGGGTAACAAAACAATTGTATTCCTACCCTTCCCTTTACTATATATGTGCATCTTATTCCCGTACACTTCTACCATTTCACCTGGTGCCTTATAAATTCCTTTTTCATAATTTGTTTCTACATAATTAAAAAATAGCCAACTAACAATAATCACTGGTACCCAAAAGAGAAGATTTTTTCCTATTTGCTTACATTTCTTCATCGAATCACTCCTTTGTTTCGGACTGGTGACGTATCTTTAATCGTCATCAATCTAACCTCTTATATACTAATTATGCCAAAAAAGGAATTGTATAACCATAATTTCGGCTTACAATTCCCTCTTTAATCTTACATTTTTGAAAGGCATTCAATTAGATACCTCTAACACAGTAGTAATTATTCTATCCTGTAAGGAGCTCCATGCCCTGGATACATCTTTTTAACAGTATAGGTAGATAACTTCCTCAAACTATTAGTTAATTGATTAAAATCAAGTGCATTCATTGCCGGCTCAGGTTTTTTAAGATTAGCATAAGTATCGCCAACGATACAGTCTCCCTGATCCGTAATTATTGCTATTGATCCATTGGTATGACCCGGAATGTGTACGATTGTACCTTCTAAACCATACTCATCTAATCGCATTCCATCTTCAATTGAAACCCTTGGTAAAAATCCCTCGAATGCAGACGCTATCTTGTTAGACACCTTTTTCATAATCGGTTTTATAAATCTCATGATAATCCGGTACTTAATACTCTTATACTTACAATTTAACAATATAGCTTCTGATGTTAATTGGTTTACTAGATATACATCCTCTTTATGTAACGCTATAGGTACCTCATACAAATCACTTAGGTACCTTGCGTTATAGCTATGATCACAATCTCCATGTGTAAGTACAATTAATAACAGATTTTCTTTCGTGCAACTTAGTTCGGTTAGCTTATTTACGATTTGCTCTCGTCTACTATTATAAGCCTTATCTAAAAACATTGGACCGCCTGAATCTACTAATATATTCCCTTTCTCTGTTTTAATTAGATAACTATTAACTCCTTGTAGATCAATACGATTAATTTCATATTTCACTTAGATCCTTCCTTTCGATAATGTCATCACACCATTTGATAGTTTCTTTAATAATACGTATTCCATAATATAAAACTGAAAGTTTATAATAATAGCAATCTTTGTTTCTAGTGTTTACATATTGCTCTTCAAGTTCATACAGTCCCTTTAGATACGTAACATTGTTTTCACGATATCTGATCAACAGTTCTCTACGTTTATCTTCCTGTAATAAATCGTAGAAATATATCTTAACAAGCTGCGTTCCATTCCCATCGTCTATCATAATAGGTGTCTCTAACCAAATCTCAAACGCTTTCCTTCCCTCATCAGTTATATGATAATAATTCTTTTTTCTATCACCATGATTACTCTCATACATGGCTACTAACCCCTTGTTTGCTAGCTTTTTTAGAATAGGGTATAAACTACCAAAACTAGCTTTGTAAAAAACACTTATTCCACTTTCTATGTATTTCTTAATATCATATCCTGTCATATCCTCATAATTTACCATACCTAACACTATGTACTCTAACATCTGTCCAACCTTTCTATCATTAATCTATCCATTCATGGATACTTATAATTCTATAAATATATCGCTCCGATATATTTATAGTTGTATCATAATCTGAAAACCAATTAATGTCAATACTTTTTTTACCTAATATAACCAGAATTTGTACTCACAAACCAACAATATTCCAATATACTATAGTATAATAATTATTGTAAAGGTTGAACGCTATGGAACAATGCCTCGCTTTCAAAACCCAAAACACTACTTCTGATGTAACAATTAACATGGCACCTCATATCCTTTACACAAAGGAATCGACGCATACCGCATATCAGCAGCATCATCGATACATCCTTCATCACCAAATTACGTATAATAGTCAAATGAAAAATACTATGCTGCAGTATATTACAGGTAACCTTTATCTAATTGATGATATGGGTTATCATATTCCTTGTTCCTATATTCCAATTACAATCTTATCTTCTGACAATGGTTCTTTCAGAACCTCTCACACGGACATTGACGGTAATTATAACTTTTCTTATGAGATTGACTATACAAGCACTTCTCTATTAGATAAGGTTAGATATACCTCAAATCTTAAATTATTTGCCTATCTACCAACAATTCGTATTCATTTTGCTTTTGACACTATTATCGATGACTGGGATAATGTACTGATTGAAACGCCGTATCTCATTAAATAAATTAAGAAAAAAGAAGACATTGCATAATTAATCTACAATGTCTTCTTTTGATGAACGAATCCAATCCTAGTTAGCTTCTGAAATCTTCAATTTCTTATTGCTAACTAGCTTCTGGTTTTATAAAAAATAGCTTTTACATTTATCTTAAACAGCTTCTAATTTTTTAAACAGCTTTTAAATTTTTAAATAGTTACTGACTTTAACTTTTTATTTAATTTAGTATATACCACTTTCATATTTTGTTCATTGCTTATCTGTACAGCATCATCTATATCAATCCATCTTACACCACTGTTTTCATCTTCTTTGATAGCTAATGCTTCCGACTCATCTGCTTCAAGTAGATATGTAACATTGATATGTATATGCGATGATACATATTTTCCTCTCTTCACATGCCCATCCACGCATAACAATTCTAATGAGAAGATATCCTCCTGAAGTGGCTTAATATTCTTGATTCCAGTCTCCTCCATTGTTTCTCGGATGGCAACATTAAGCAAATTATCCTCGCCATCTGCATGGCCACCAGTCCATGCCCAGGACTGATAGATATTATGGAATATCATTAAGACCTTTGTTCTATCCTTATTAACTATCCAAGAGGAAGCTGTCATATGTGCAAATTCATTCTCTCTTGTAAGTATGTTAGGAAACGTAGTAATATAATCTAGTGCCACTTTCTTATCTTGCTTCTCTTGCTCATTAAAAGGGTTATAATTACGTATCTCATCAATCCAGTTCATAAACTATCCTCCGTATTATCTATTCCTAAATTATTAATATCCGAATGTTCCATCTAGTGATTCATCATTGTCAATCCAATCATTTACCTCAACCATTCTGAATTCTTCATTTGTATCCCGAATATATACTTTCTCAATACCCGCATTGATAATCAGTCGCTTGCACATAGAACAGCTATTGGAATTCTGAACATATTCACCTGTTACTGCATCTAATCCAACAAGGTATAGCGAACTACCAAACATAACCTCTCTAGATGCACTAATAATAGCATTTGCCTCTGCATGAACACTACGACAGAGCTCATATCTTTCTCCCCTTGGTATCTTCATCTTCTCACGAATACATATTCCTAAATCAGAACAGTTCTTTCGTCCTCTTGGAGCACCTACATAACCAGTTGATATTACTTCATCATTATTCACAATTACAGCTCCATAATGCCGTCTTAAACAAGTACATCTTTTTGAAACAACTTCTGCTAAATCTAGATAATAGTTAATCTTATCTCTTCTTTCCATACTTATTCTCCTACTTTCATATTATCATATTGGCATTTTCAAATCATCTTTCTCATTTCGATTTTTTGATTGATTATCGATTTTTCAATCGTTTTTTCTTATATAGCTTATACACTACATTTACCATCATTAATTGTCCTCTATACCTTATACTCTATATTTACCATCACTAAATGTCCTCTATCTACCGTTCAAACTACAATTCTTCTATCAATGAAACTACTTTCAGCCATTCCACCAACAATACATTTTAAAGAGACGGCATTCTACTAACGCAAGTGATAAGTCAATTTTAACTATTGTATCATATATACGTAATTGAACATAGCTAAATAACACAAAAAAAGCTCTTAAATCTTGAATTCAAAATTTAAGAACCTATTTACTGCGGATGACAGGAATTGAACCTGCACGGTCTCCCACTAGATCCTAAGTCTAGCGCGTCTGCCAGTTCCGCCACATCCGCATATCAAGACATCGGGGATTCTGAACCCACGGGGTTCTCTTCACCTCTGTCTTTAATGAGACATCGGGGATTCGAACCCCGGACAACTTGATTAAAAGTCAAGTGCTCTACCAACTGAGCTAATATCCCATTTTATAATTATTGATTTTGTTCAGAGAATACTCTGACTGGGCTAGCTGGATTCGAACCAGCGACTGCAGGAGTCAAAGTCCTGTGCCTTACCGCTTGGCGATAGCCCAATAACTAAACATTACATTTAGTAACGTGCCACAAGGGATTCGAACCCCCGACACACGGCTTAGAAGGCCGTTGCTCTATCCAACTGAGCTAGTAGCACACAATCTTTATCTAAAAAATTAGATAAAGATAAGCGCGAGACGGGATTCGAACCCGCGACCCTCGCCTTGGCAAGGCGATACTCCACCACTGAGCCACTCGCGCGTATTACTTCGTATATTTAATTCATATACAAAGCGGGTGATGGGAATCGAACCCACGTATCTAGCTTGGAAGGCTAGTGTTCTACCATTGAACTACACCCGCATATAAGTCGGGGTGACAGGATTCGAACCTGCGACCTCTTGATCCCAAATCAAGCGCTCTAGCCAAGCTGAGCCACACCCCGT